>DPXQ01000125.1 GCA_003527225.1 Rhizobium sp. | reverse complement strand
CGCACGGCTCCTGCCGCGCTCGCCGTTCCATGCCGCCACGGTCCCGCGCGAGCCGCCGATCGTCTGGAACCCCCCGGTGATTCTGATGATGCTTTCCTACGGCCTGTTCGGCTTCGGCTATGTGGTGACCGCGACCTTCATCGTCACCATGGCGCGCATGGGCAATGCCGGGCCGACGGTTGAATTCCTTACCTGGTTCGTCACAGGCCTTGCGGCTGCGGCTTCGCTCTTCTTCTGGCGGCCGGTGATGCTGCGCATCGGGCTCGGTGGTGCCTATCTCTCAGGACTGTTGCTCGAGGCCGCCGGGGTGCTGGCCTCCGTGGCATTGCCGTCGAAGGCCGCCCCGCTGGTCGGCGGGGCCCTGCTCGGCGCCACCTTCATGATCATCACGGCCTATGGCCTGAGGCTCGGGCGGGCGCTCTCGCCCAGAAGCCAGCGGCGGGCACTCGCCTTCATGACCGCCGCCTTCGGCATCGGCCAGATCCTCGGACCGCTGGTCGCGGGGTGGCTTGCACAGCGCACTGGCAATTTTTCCGTCCCGAGCCTGGTCGCGGCGCTGGTGCTTCTGGCCGCGGCGGGGCTCATCCTGCCAGTGCTGCGACGGCTGCCCTGAAATGACAGGGGTATCGCGGGACAGCGCTATTCTGTGAATTGGCGCAGGCCAATTTCGTCACATTCGGTTGATGGCATTGCTGGCCACTTTTTTCTGCCCTAGTTTCGCGCCAAAGACCGGGTTTCAAAGGCCCTTCCGTCCCCCGCCGAGAAAGCAGCTGTCCCCGTGTTCAAATCGTTTTTCCCCAATCCGAGACTGTTTTTCCTTTCGGCCGTGATCTGGTCGGTGATTTCGATCGCCGGTTGGTATCTGTTCTTCCAGGACTTTGGTGCAGTTTTTGGCATGGCGCCTGTTCCGATCGAGGCGGAACCACCCGTCGGCGTGTCGATGTTCTGGTCCCCGGCGTTTCTGTGGTTCTACATCTACTATGTGGTTGTGGTGGGTTTGTTCAGTACCTTTTGGTTCATCGTCAACCCTCATCCGTGGCAATATTGGTCCATTCTCGGCTCTGCGCTCATGCTGTTTGTAACCTATTTCCAGGTTCAGGTGAGCGTCGCGATCAACACCTGGAATGGTCCGTTCGGCGACTTGATCCAAGCTGCGGTATCGAAATCGAGACCGGTGACCCAATGGGAATTCTGGTCGATGTTCGGAGTTTACCTACTCATTGCCAGTCTTGCTGTGACTGTAATCGTATTAACAAGGTTCTTCGTCAGCCACTGGATCTTCCGGTGGCGGACCGCAATGAACGAATACTATATGGCCAATTGGTCGAAACTCCGATTCGTCGAGGGTGCCTCTCAGCGCGTCCAGGAAGACACGATGCGGTTCTCCTCAACGATGGAGGTTCTCGGCGTCAGCTTGATCGACTCTGTGATGACCCTCATCGCGTTCATGCCGGTCCTGATCCGTCTCTCAAGTCACGTAACAGAACTTCCCTTCGTCGGCGCGATCCCCTATCCGCTCGTATCGGCGGCGATCGCGTGGGCCTTGTTCGGAACCGTCCTTCTTGCCGTCGTTGGCGTGCGTTTGCCGGGCCTGGAGTTCAGGAACCAGCGCGTGGAGGCCGCATATCGGAAAGAGCTCGTCTATGGAGAGGATTATGCAAACCGTGCGCAGCCCATGACGGTGGCGGAGCTTTATGCAAATGTCCGGAAGAATTATTTCCGCATATATATGCACTATGCTTACTTTAACGTCGCGCGATATTACTACATAAACCTGAATAGTGTGTATTCAGTTGCCGTCCTCGTGCCGTCGTTTGTGGCGGGCACGATCACACTGGGCGTGCTCAATCAGATTTCGGGCGCTTTCGGCCAGGTAACGTCCTCTTTCCAATATCTGGTGAATTCGTGGCCGACGATCGTCGAACTGCTGTCGGTCTACAAGCGCCTGCGCGCCTTCGAATCGGCGATCGACAACGAGCCGCTGCCGGAGATCGACCAGGAGTATCTTGCCAAGCGCGGCGAGGTCCTCGGGACGGACTGAATCGGCGAAAGAAAAAGACATGCGCCTTTGGCCGCGCCGGATCACTCCGGCGCGGTTTTGCATTGGGGAGGAGGGCAGGCGGGGTGGATGTTGGGGATGGTATCAGGCTTTCCGCCTGCCCCGATCGCGCCGGCTGCCTTCGGGTCTTGCGGGGATCATCTTACTTTCCGCCAGAACCCGGCCTTTGCGACCGTCATCGGCACCGGGCCTCGAAGAGCTGGGGAAGCCGGTTCGCGACCCGGTGCCCCGTCCGATGACCCTTGCAGGATAAGGCGAGGCCCTGGCCGCGGGGAAAACCGCCACCGCCGTTTTAGCGCATGGCGCTGATCGCAAACGGCAATTTCTGAGGGGAGATTAAAAATCTTCCCCGCCCCGAGAATCAGGAGGGGGTTCTTGCCGGCCGATCTGCGAGCAGGTCGATCGCCTGCGAATAGCTGACGCAGGCGACGTCGGCGCGGTGGCACACTTCTGTCACCAGCCGCTCCATCGCCCGCCAGTAGGCGCCGCCGTTCATCTCGACGAAATGGAAGCCGAGCTGCAGGGGCAAGCGCTCGCCGGCATATTGCGCCTCGAAGGCGGCCTTGAAGGCGGCATAGGTCCTTTCCTCGAACTCGACGGAGCGCGAGGGATTGTCCATGCCGGCGGAATGGCGGACGAAGAGATTGTAGTCCATGCCAATGATCCGGCGGTTCTGCGGGCCTTCGGGAATGAGCGGCAGGCCGAAGCGGATGAGCGCTCCGTCGTCGCCGGGCAGCAGGGCACCCTTGGTGACGAGGCTTGCGTCATAGACAAGGCCGAACGCCTTTTCCGCCGCAACCAGGCTGTCGGGTGCGGAAAGATAGGGGGCACGGAAGCCGCGAATGCCGGTGCGGGCAAAGGTCGCCCAGCCTTGCGGTTCGCGGTCGCCAAGCCCGTTCGCCTTCCAGGCATTGGTGACGACGTCGCGGAAGGTCTGGAATTCCGAGAGCCAGTCCGCCTTGGACCAGTCCTTGCCGTCGAAATGACCGCAGGCATGGCTGGCGATCTCGT
>DPXQ01000005.1 GCA_003527225.1 Rhizobium sp. | reverse complement strand
AAGGGCAAGCTGACGGCGCGCGAGCGCATCGAAGTCCTGCTCGACGAGGGTTCCTTCGAAGAATACGACATGTACGTAACGCATCGCTGCACCGACTTCGGCATGGCCGAGCAGAAGGTCGCCGGCGACGGCGTCGTCACCGGCTGGGGCACCATCAACGGCCGCCAGGTCTATGTCTTCTCGCAGGACTTCACCGTGCTCGGCGGCTCGCTGTCCGAGACCCATGCCCAGAAGATCTGCAAGATCATGGACATGGCGCTGAAGAACGGCGCGCCGGTCATCGGCCTCAACGATTCCGGCGGCGCCCGCATCCAGGAGGGCGTGGCCTCCCTCGCCGGCTATGCCGACGTCTTCAAGCGCAATGTCGACGCCTCCGGCGTCGTGCCGCAGATCTCCGTGATCATGGGCCCCTGCGCCGGTGGTGCCGTCTATTCGCCGGCCATGACCGACTTCATCTTCATGGTGCGCGATAGCTCCTACATGTTCGTCACCGGTCCGGACGTGGTGAAGACCGTCACCAACGAGATCGTCACGGCCGAGGAACTCGGCGGCGCCGGCACCCATACGAAAAAGTCCTCGGTCGCCGACGGCGCCTACGAGAACGACATCGAGGCGCTGGAACAGGTCCGCCTTCTGTTCGACTTCCTGCCGCTCAACAATCGCGAAAAGCCGCCGGTGCGGCCCTTCCACGACGACCCGGCCCGCATCGAGAACCGCCTCGACACGCTGATCCCGGACAGCTCAAACAAGCCCTACGACATGAAGGAGCTGATCTACGCGCTCGCCGACGAGGGCGATTTCTTCGAGATCCAGGAAGCCTTCGCCAAGAACATCATCACCGGCTTCATCCGCATCGAAGGCCAGACGGTCGGCGTCGTCGCCAACCAGCCCATGGTGCTCGCCGGCTGCCTCGACATCGATAGTTCGCGCAAGGCGGCCCGCTTCGTGCGCTTCTGCGACGCCTTCAACATCCCGATCCTGACGCTCGTCGACGTTCCCGGCTTCCTGCCCGGCACCGCGCAGGAATATGGCGGCGTCATCAAGCACGGCGCCAAGCTGCTCTTCGCCTACAGCCAGGCGACCGTACCCATGGTCACACTCATCACCCGCAAGGCTTATGGCGGCGCCTATGACGTCATGGCCTCCAAACACATCGGCGCCGATATCAACTATGCCTGGCCGACCGCCGAAATCGCCGTCATGGGCGCCAAGGGCGCGACAGAGATCCTCTACCGTTCCGAACTGGGCGATGCCGAGAAGATCGCGGCGCGGACGAAGGAATACGAGGTCAATTTCGCCAATCCGTTCAAGGCGGCCGAACGCGGCTTCATCGACGAGGTCATCATGCCGCACTCCTCGCGCCGCCGCATCGCCCGCGCGTTTGCTTCGCTGCGCAACAAGCAGGTCGGCACGCACTGGAAGAAGCACGACACCATTCCGCTGTAACCAGAAGAAATGAACCAATCAGCTCCTATATAGCGACCGTGGCGCCTGACAATTCGAGAGCGCTCTTTGCGAGAGGAAGGACAGATTTTCATGACCGAGAAATCCCCCGAGAACAACTTGCCCGCCGGCTACGAACTCCCGAAGGTCTGGACCTGGGACAAGGGCAACGGCGGCGAGTTCGCCAGCATCAACCGCCCGACCGCCGGCGCCCAGTTCGAGAAGGAACTGCCGGTCGGCAAGCACCCGCTGCAGCTCTACTCGCTGGCCACGCCAAACGGTCAGAAGGTGACGATCATGCTGGAGGAGCTGCTTGCCGCCGGCCATTCTGGCGCCGAATATGATGCCTGGCTGATCAGGATCGGCGATGGCGACCAGTTCGGCACCGGCTTCGTCGAGGTCAATCCGAACTCCAAGATCCCGGCGATGATGGACCGCTCCACGGCCGAACCGACCCGCGTCTTCGAAAGCGGTTCGATCCTGCTCTATCTCGCTGAAAAATTCGGCGCCTTCCTGCCGAAGGAACACAAGGCCCGCACCGAAACGATGAACTGGCTGTTCTGGCAGATGGGCTCGGCCCCCTTTCTCGGCGGCGGTTTCGGCCACTTCTACGCTTATGCGCCGATGCACATCAAATATGCGATCGATCGCTATGCCATGGAGGTGAAACGTCAGCTTGACGTGCTTGACCGGCATCTGGTCCGCAATCAGTTCATGGCAGGCTCGGAATACTCGATCGCCGACATGGCCATATGGCCATGGTACGGCAGGCTTGCCCTTGGCCAGGCCTATGGTGATGCCGGCCCGTTCCTGGAGGCCGCGAGCTACAGGAACCTTGTGCGCTGGACCAATGAAATCGCCGCGCGCGCGGCGGTCAAACGCGGCTGCATGGTCAACAGGACATCGGGCGATCCGGCAGGACAGCTGCACGAACGCCACGACGCCTCCGACTTCGACACGAAGACGCAAGACAAGATCGCCGGGGCTTGAGGAGAAGCCGATGGCCAAGATCCCCGAAATGACCAAGCATCGCGGTTTTCCGTCAGGCCTCACCGGCACCCAGTGGCAGTTCACGATCCGGCGGGCGAACCCCAAGGTCACCGTCCTGTCCGCGTGGCCACGCCATCCGAGCCGCGACCAGACCGAAGCCCTGGCGGACGCAGCCTTCCTGCATAGCCTTTGGCATTATTTCGGGCCCGAGCCATTCGAGCGCGGCAACCTGGACGGCGGGCGCCTTTGCCGGCTGTTCGGCCGCGAAATCATCCCGGCGGAAAAAGGGTTCGACCCTGCCTCCTATCAAGCGCTGCTGCAAATCAATGAAAGTCTGGCGCGGAAGAACTTCCCGCAAGCCTTCGAAGACACAATGGAAGTCTGAACGCCATGATCTCCAAACTGCTGATCGCCAACCGTGGCGAAATCGCCTGCCGGGTCATCAAGACCGCCAAGAAGATGGGCATCAAGACCGTTGCCGTCTATTCGGATGCCGACCGTGACGCGCTGCATGTCAAGATGGCCGACGAGGCCGTCCATATCGGCCCAGCGCCGTCGAACCAGTCCTACATCGTCATCGAGAAGATCCTCGAGGCGATTGCCAAGACGGGTGCCGATGCCGTCCATCCGGGCTACGGCTTTCTGTCGGAAAACGCCGTCTTCGCCGATGCGCTCGCCAATGCCGGCATCACCTTCGTCGGCCCGCCCGTCAACGCCATCCAGGCCATGGGCGACAAGATCACCTCGAAGAAGCTTGCAGCCGAAGCCGGCGTTTCCACCGTGCCCGGCCACATGGGCCTGATCGAGGATGCCGACGAAGCGGTGAATATCTCCGGCCAGATCGGCTATCCTGTCATGATCAAGGCGTCGGCCGGCGGCGGCGGCAAGGGCATGCGCATCGCCTGGAACGCCGAGGAAGCCCGCGAAGGCTTCCAGTCGTCGAAGAACGAAGCGAAGAACTCGTTCGGCGACGACCGCATCTTCATCGAAAAGTTCGTCACCGAACCGCGTCACATTGAAATCCAGGTGCTCGGCGACAAGCACGGCAACGTGCTTTATCTCGGCGAACGCGAATGCTCGATCCAGCGCCGCAACCAGAAGGTCATCGAGGAAGCCCCCTCCCCCTTCATCGACGCAGCAACCCGCAAGGCCATGGGAGAACAGGCCGTGGCTCTGGCAAAGGCCGTGGGTTACCATTCCGCCGGCACGGTCGAATTCATCGTCGACGGCAAAGAGAACAAGTTCTACTTCCTCGAAATGAACACCCGCCTGCAGGTGGAACATCCCGTCACCGAGCTCGTCACCGGCCTCGACCTCGTGGAGCAGATGATCCGCGTCGCCTCCGGCGAGAAGCTTTCCTTTGGCCAGTCGGACGTCAAGCTCAACGGCTGGGCGATCGAAAGCCGCCTCTATGCCGAAGACCCCTACCGCAACTTCCTGCCCTCGATCGGCCGGCTGACACGCTATCGCCCGCCGGTGGAAGGCAAACAGGACGACGGCTCCATTATCCGCAACGATACCGGCGTCTTCGAAGGCGGCGAGATCTCGATGTATTACGACCCGATGATCGCCAAGCTCTGCACCTGGGCGCCCACGCGTCTCGAGGCCGTGGATGCGATGAGCAATGCCCTCGACAATTTCGAAGTGGAAGGCATCGGCCACAATCTGCCCTTCCTGTCGGCAGTGATGGAACATGAACGCTTCCGCGAAGGGCGGATCACCACGGCCTTCATCGCCGAGGAGTTTCCCGAAGGCTTCTCCGGCGTGACGCCGGATGCCGATTCCGCCCGCAAGCTTGCGGTGATCGGCGCTTTCATCAACCAGATCCTTCAGGATCGCGCTGTGCAGATTTCCGGCACGATCGGCAATCACCGCCGCATCGTCGGTCATGACTGGGTGGTCACGCTGGGCGGGCATGAGTTTTCCCTCACGCTCGATACTTCGGTTGACGGAACCTTCGCGCGCTTTGCCGACGGTGCGGCCTCTTCCGTCACCGGGGGTTGGATGCCAGGCCAGGCCCACGCCAATTTCCATGTCGATGGCGTGACGCTCGGGGTCAAGATCAACCTCGTCGGCGCCGGCATCCGGCTTCGGTGGCGCGGCATGGACGTCATCGTTCGCGTACGCTCGCCGCGGGTCGCCGAACTCGCCAGGCTGATGCCGGAAAAGCTGCCACCCGACACGTCGAAGATGCTGCTTTGCCCGATGCCGGGTGTGATTACGGCAGTGGCCGTCAGGGAAAGCGATCAGGTCGAGGCCGGTCAGGCGCTTGCAACCGTCGAGGCCATGAAGATGGAAAACATCCTGAAGGCGGAGAAGCGCAGCGTGGTCAAGCGCGTGGCGGTCGTCGCCGGCCAGAGCCTCGCGGTCGATGAACTGATCATGGAATTCGAGTAAGCGCCCCAAAGGAGCGTGCCGGTCTGCAAGGGCCACGACGGCGAAATCGAGGAGTTTCGAGACATGTCCAAGGACAAGACACTGAACGAATGGGCAGCCCTTGCCGAAAGGGAGATCAAGGCCTCGCCCGAGACCCTGACCTGGGACACGCCGGAAGGCATCGCGGTCAAGCCGCTCTATACCGCTGCCGACCTCGACGGCATCGACCACCTGAACACGCTTCCGGGCTTTGCGCCTTTCGTGCGCGGCCCGCGTGCCACCATGTATGCCGGCCGTCCCTGGACCATCCGCCAATATGCCGGCTTCTCGACCGCCGAGGAATCCAACGCCTTCTACCGCAAGAACCTCGCCGCCGGGCAGAAGGGCCTGTCGGTCGCCTTCGACCTTGCCACGCACCGCGGCTATGACTCGGACCATCCCCGCGTCGTCGGCGATGTCGGCAAGGCGGGCGTCGCGATCGACAGCGTCGAAGACATGAAGATCCTGTTCGACGGCATTCCGCTCGAGGAAATGTCGGTCTCCATGACGATGAACGGCGCAGTGATCCCGATTCTGGCGAACTTCATCGTCGCCGGCGAGGAACAGGGCGTGCCGCGCGCCAAGCTGTCCGGGACCATCCAGAACGACATCCNNCTCAAGGAGTTCATGGTCCGCAACACTTACATCTACCCGCCGGAACCCTCGATGCGGATCATCGCCGACATCATCGAGTACACCGCCAAGGAGATGCCGAAGTTCAACTCCATCTCGATTTCCGGCTATCATATGCAGGAGGCGGGTGCGACGCTGGTGCAGGAACTCGCCTTCACGCTCGCCGACGGCCGCGAATATGTCCGCGCCGCTCTTGCCAAGGGCCTGAACGTCGACGAATTCGCCGGCCGCCTGTCCTTCTTCTTCGCCATCGGCATGAACTTTTTCATGGAAGCGGCAAAGCTCCGCGCCGCGCGCCTGCTCTGGACCCGCATCATGCAGGAGTTCGAGCCGAAGAAGGCGTCCTCCCTGATGCTCAGAACTCACTGTCAGACATCGGGTGTCTCGCTTCAGGAGCAGGACCCGTACAACAACATCATCCGCACCGCCTTCGAAGCCATGTCGGCAGCCCTTGGCGGAACCCAGTCGCTGCACACCAATTCCTTCGACGAGGCCATTGCCCTGCCGACAGAATTCTCGGCCCGCATCGCCCGCAATACCCAGCTCATCCTGCAGCACGAAACCGGCGTCACGAAGGTCGTCGATCCGCTCGCCGGTTCCTATTATGTCGAGAGCCTGACCAATGAACTCGCGGAGAAGGCCTGGGCGCTGATCGAGGAAGTGGAAGCCATGGGCGGTATGACCAAGGCCGTCGATGCCGGCCTGCCCAAGCGCCTGATCGAGGAGGCCGCGACCCGCCGCCAGGCCGCCGTCGACAAGGGCGAGGAAGTGATCGTCGGAGTGAACAAATACCGCCTCGAAAACGAGGACCCGATCGATATCCTCGAAATCGACAACACCGCCGTTCGCGCCGCTCAGATCAAACGCCTAGCCAAAACCAAGCGCCAGCGCGATGGTGCAGCAGTCGAGAAAGCGCTTTCCGCCCTTCGCGACGTCGCCGCTTCCGGCAAGGGCAACCTCCTCGAAGCGGCTGTCGGGGCCGCCCGTGCTCGCGTCACCGTCGGCGAAATCTCCGATGCCATGCGTGCCGTGTTCGGCGATCACGTTGCGGTGCCGGAAGTGGTCAGCGATGTCTATGGCGATGCCTACGACAACGATCCGGAATACCAGAACCTTGCGGCCCGCCTTGGCGAGTTCGCCAAATCATATGGCGGAAAACCGAAGATCATGGTCGCCAAGCTCGGCCAGGACGGCCATGACCGTGGAGCCAAGATCATCGCCTCGGCTTTCGGCGATATCGGCTTCGATGTGCTCGCCGGTCCGTTGTTCCAGACACCGGACGAAGCTGCCGACCTCGCGGTCAAGTCAAAGGTGCAGGTGATCGGCATGTCATCGCTCGCCGCCGGTCACAAGACGCTGGCGCCGCAACTCGTCGAGGCATTGAAGGCCAAGGGCGCCAAGGACGTGATCGTCGTCGTCGGCGGCGTCATTCCCCGCCAGGACTACGACTACCTTCTCGAGCATGGCGTTTCGGCCGTCTTCGGTCCCGGCACGAACGTGCTGGAGGCCGCCCGCGCCGTCCTCGATCTGATGCAAGGGCGCCTGCGCAACGCCTGAGACCGCGCTCACCGGGCAATCGGCACAACCGGAGTCTCCGCAGGCGGTCCATTGAAGGTCTCGGCATTGGCCGAGACCACATCGCGCAGAAAATCGATCACCATGCGAATCCGTGCCACCTGACGCAGCTCGTGATGACAGGCGATCCAATAGTGGCGGCAGAGGTCCACCTCGTCCTCCAGGACGACCTGCAATTCGGGATAGCCCTTGGCGATGAAGATCGGAAGCACGCAGAGGCCGAGCCCGCTGCGCGTTGCGGTCAGCTGCGAGAAAATGCTCGAACTCTGGAAATGAGGCCGGATGCGGGGGTGAATATCGCCGAGATAGTCGAGCCCTGGCGCGAAGATCATGTCTTGAACGTAGCCGATGAATGCGTGCTCAAGCAGCTCCTCACGTGTCTTCGGCTCGCCATGTTCGGCGAGATAGTCGCGCGTAGCGTATATTTTCAGACGGTAGTCGGTGAGCTTTTCGGTGAAATACGGGCCGCCTTTCGGCGGATCGAGCACCACTGCAATGTCCGCCTCCTTTCGCGACAGCGCCATGATCTGCTGAATTGTCACGAGTTCCAGCGAGATATTCGGGAGCTTCAGTGTGAATTCCGGAAGCTTGTTGGTGAAAAAGAAGTTCGCGAAACCTTCCGGGGCGCTCAGGCGCAGGACGCCGCGCTGTGCCGTCGCACCCTCGATAAGGTCCGCCTGCAGCCGTTCCGCTTCCTGCTCGATCTTCTCTGCTGTCTCGATGAACCGCTGGCCCATGCCGGTCAGCACATAACCGCGCGGATTGCGCTCGAACAACTTGACCTTGAGTGCGAATTCCAGCCGGTCGATGCGCCGGGATACGGTGGCGTGGCTGCTCCTCAACTGCCGTGCCGCTGTCGACAATTGGCCCGTGCGCGCGACCGCCAGAAAGAACTGCAGATCATCCCATGTGAAGTTCGTATTGGCCATTCCCACTCTGTTCAGAAACGAACAGACCCTGTTTGCATTTAGTCTATAACCGCCCTTGCTTAAGGGGGCAATTTCTCAGATCATATCCCACGAACGGCCGGCTTGAGGAGTGCGGCTGGTCAATTTTGAACAGATTCGCAATCTGCCAAACTCTGGGAGGAGATCAAATGCGAAAGAATCTTATCGCGTCCATGGCTATTCTGTTGGCAAGCAGCACCGCGGTACTCGCCGCCGGAGCTTCCGACGACAAGGTAAAAATCGGTATCCTGAACGACCAGTCCGGCGTCTATGCCGATTTCGGCGGCAAATCGTCCGTCGAAGCCGCCAAGATGGCGATTGAAGACTACGGCGGAAAGGTGCTCGGCGTTCCGGTCGAGATCGTCGATGCCGACCACCAGAACAAACCCGACATCGCATCCAACATCGCCCGCCAGTGGTACGACACCGAGCAGGTCGATGCGATCATGGAACTGACGACGTCTTCCGTTGCGCTTGCCGTCCAGGCGATCGCGAAGGAAAAGAAGAAGATCGATATCGTCACCGGCGCTGCGACGACCGAGCTCACCGGCAAGCAGTGCAGCCCCTACGGCTTCCACTGGGCCTATGACACCCACGCACTGGCTGTCGGAACCGGCGGCGCGCTCGTGAAGCAGGGCGGCGACAGCTGGTTCTTCCTGACCGCCGACTATGCGTTCGGCTATTCGCTCGAGCAGCAGACCGCCGATTTCGTCAAGGCAAACGGCGGTACCATCGTCGGCTCCGTCCGCCATCCGCTCGCATCCAACGATTTCTCCTCCTTCCTGCTGCAGGCGCAGTCCTCGGGCGCCAAGGTTGTGGGTCTGGCCAATGCCGGCGCGGATACGCAAAACGCCATCAAGCAGGCCGCAGAATTCGGGATCACCCAGGGTGGCCAGCGCCTCGCAGCTCTGCTGTTCACGCTCGCTGAAGTTCACGGCATCGGGCTTGAAGCCGCGCAGGGCCTGACGCTGACCGAAGGCTTCTACTGGAACCGCGACGAGGAAAGCCAGAAATTCGGCAAGCGCTTCTTCGAGCGCACCGGCAAGATGCCGAACATGGTCCATGCGGGCACTTATTCTGCCGTCACGCAGTACCTGAAGGCTATCGACAAGGCCGGAACCGACGAAACGGAAGCCGTAGCCAAGACCCTGCACGAAATGCCGGTCGATGACGTCTTCGGTCGCGGCGGCACAGTGGGCGCCAATGGCCGCATGATCCACGACATGTACCTGCTCGAGGTGAAGAAGCCGGCGGACAGCAAGGAAGCCTGGGATTACTACAATGTACTTGCCACCATCCCGGGTGCCGAAGCCTATATCGACCCGGCCAAGAGCGGCTGCGATCTGGTCAAGTGAGCAACCCACTGGTTGGAAATGATGAATCTCTCTTCGGATAACGCAAGAAAGGAGCCGCGGGTGGTCTTGTCCGCCCGCGGCCTCCGTCGCGATTTCGGTGGCTTCACCGCCGTGCGCAATGTCGATCTCGACGTGCACGATGCAAGCGTCCATGCCCTGATCGGCCCGAACGGCGCCGGCAAAACCACCGTCTTCAACCTGTTGACCAAATTTCTGCAACCGACAAGCGGCAAGATCACGCTGCTTGGCAACGAAATCACCAATACGCAGCCGGACAAGGTGGCGCGCATGGGCCTTGTGCGATCCTTCCAGATCTCGGCTGTGTTCCCGCATTTGACCGTACTCGACAATGTCCGCGTCGCGCTCCAGCGTCCCAACAATCTGGCGCATCAATTCTGGCGCCCGCTCTCGGCGCTCGAAGCACTGAACGAACGCGCGGATGCGCTGATTGACACCGTCGGCCTGACAAAGGAGCGCAATGCCATCGCCGCCGATCTTTCCTACGGCCGCAAACGCGTGCTCGAAATTGCCACCACGCTTGCCCTCGACCCGAAGGTTCTGCTCCTCGACGAGCCCATGGCCGGCATGGGCCAGGAGGATATCGGAGTGATCGCGAACCTGATCCGCGATGTCGCCCGCGACCGCGCGGTCCTCATGGTCGAGCATAACCTGTCGGTCGTCGCCGACATCTGCCATCACGTCACCGTTCTCCAGCGCGGCGAGATCCTCGCCGCAGGCGACTACGACACGGTCAGCAGCGACCCTCGGGTCCGCGTGGCGTATATGGGCACGGAGGAGGCCTGAGATGACGGCACTTCTCGAAGTTCAGGGACTACACGCCTGGTATGGCGAAAGCCATATCCTCCACGGCGTCGACATGACAGTCAGGGAAGGCGAAACCGTCACGATCCTCGGCCGCAACGGCGTCGGCAAGACGACGACCCTGCGCACTATCGTCGGCATCGTCCGTTCCCGCAAAGGCAAGATCATCTTTGACGGAAACGACATGATGCGGGTTCCGCTGCACCGGACAGCCCATTGCGGCATCGGCTTCGTGCCGGAGGAGCGCGGCATCTTTTCGACCCTCACGGTCATCGAAAATCTCATGCTGCCGCCCGCCGTGGCCAAAGGTGGCATGACACTCGACGAAATCTTCGAACTCTTCCCCAATCTGCACGAACGGCGCAACAGCCCGGGCACCCGGCTTTCCGGCGGCGAGCAGCAAATGCTCGCGATCGCACGCATCCTGCGCACGGGTGTCCGCATGCTGCTTCTGGACGAACCGACCGAAGGTCTCGCGCCGGTGATCGTCCAGCGCATCGGCGAAGTGCTGAAGAAACTGAAGGAACGAGGCATGACCGTCGTGCTTGTCGAACAGAATTTCCGTTTTGCAAGTCGCATTGCCGACCGTTTCTATCTGATGGAGCACGGCCAGATGGTGGCGGACTTCAAGGTTGACGAATTGCCGGAGCAAATGGACATGCTCCACCGGGTTCTGGGGGTCTGATGTCATGACCATGATCTTGGGCGTTCCCCTCCAGGCACTTTTCGGCCAGCTCCTCATCGGCCTCATCAACGGCTCCTTCTATGCGCTCCTCAGTCTCGGGCTCGCGATCATCTTCGGCCTTTTGCGGATGATCAACTTTGCCCATGGCGCGCAATATATGCTGGGCGCCTTTGTCGCCTATTTGCTCCTCACCTTTGTCGGGATCGGCTACTGGCCGGCATTGCTGCTGGCGCCCCTGATCGTCGGTACCCTCGGAGCCGTGGTAGAGCGCCTTTTCCTGCGGCGTCTCTATGACCTCGATCCGCTCTACGGACTGCTCTTCACCTTTGGCCTTGCGCTGACCATCGAGGGCACTTTCCGCTATCTCTACGGCTCCTCGGGCCAACCCTATGCCACGCCCGGGGCGCTTGCCGGCGGCACCAACCTCGGCTTCATGTTCCTGCCCATCTATCGCGGCTGGGTCGTGATCGTGTCTCTGGTCGTATGCCTTGCCACCTGGCTGCTGATCGAGAAGACCAAGCTCGGCTCCTATCTGCGCGCGGCGACCGAAAATTCGACACTCGTTCAGGCCTTCGGGGTCAACGTGCCCGTCCTTCTGACACTCACCTACGGCCTCGGAGTAGCCCTTGCGGCCTTTGCCGGCGTGCTCGCTGCTCCGATCTACCAGGTCTCGCCGCTGATGGGTTCCAATATCATCATCGTCGTCTTCGCGGTCGTCGTCGTCGGCGGCATGGGCTCGATCATGGGCGCGATCGTCACCGGCTATATGCTTGGCATCGCGGAAGGCCTCACCAAGGTCTTCTATCCCGAGGCATCGAATATCGTGATTTTCGTCATCATGGCGATCGTTCTTCTCATCAGGCCGGCGGGCCTCTTCGGCCGGGATGCATGACATGGCAAATGTGACCACTCCGCTCAACACCGAAACCGGACGAACCGTGTTTGTCCGGGCAATACTGCTGGCCGCAGGTCTCGGCCTTCTCGTGATTGCACCGTTCTTCCTGTATCCGGTCTTCGTGATGAAGCTTCTGTGCTTCGCGCTCTTCGCAGCCTCCTTCAATCTTCTTCTCGGCTATACGGGGCTCCTGTCCTTCGGGCATGCAGCCTTCTTCGGAGGCGCAGCCTATTTCACTGCCCATGCAGTCAAGGAATGGGGTCTGCCCCCCGAATTCGGCATTCTGATCGGGGTCGCAGGCGCAGCATTCCTCGGTCTGGTCATGGGCTTCTTCGCCATCCGCCGCCAGGGCATCTATTTCGCCATGATCACGCTGGCGCTGTCGCAGATGTTCTTCTTCTTCTGCCTTCAGGCTGGATTCACCCACGGCGAGGATGGCATCCAGTCGGTGCCGCGCGGCCATCTGTTCGGCATCCTCGACCTCAACCAGCCGCTGAACATGTATTTCTTCGTGCTCGGCGTCTTCCTCATCGGAATGCTGATCATCTGGCGTTTCATCAACTCGCCGTTCGGAATGATCCTGAAGTCAATCCGCGAAAATGAGGCGCGCGCCACGTCGCTCGGTTATTCCGTGGCCCGTTACAAACTGGGTGCATTCGTGATGTCGGCGGCGCTGACCGGCCTTGCCGGCGGGCTCAAGGCGTTGGTCTTCCAGTTGGCGACGCTGACTGACGTTGGTTGGCAGATGTCGGGCGAAGTCATCCTTATGACCCTGCTCGGAGGTATCGGAACCCTGATCGGACCGATATTCGGCGCGGGCTTCATTGTTACGCTGGAAAACTATCTGGCGACCTCCGAATTCCCGGTCACCATTATCACCGGCGTTGTTTTCATGGTCTGCGTATTGTTGTTCAGACGCGGCATCGTTGGGGAATTTTACGCATCCCGTCTCGGACGCAAACTCGGTTTCGAGCATCGGCACTAGGCCGGAAACCCAAGCGAACGACCCGCCAGACGGTATTTTGAGAACGTTTCGAGTGGCAGTTCCCGGTTTCCCCAGACCGGGAAACGGTATCCTGCGGAGTAGGCAATGGAAACCTTTGACTATATCGTCGTCGGCGCCGGAAGCGCCGGATGCGTGCTTGCCAACCGGCTGGCCACCGACCGAGCGACCCGTGTCCTGCTTCTCGAAGCGGGAGGAAGCGACAATTATCACTGGGTCCATATCCCCGTCGGCTATCTCTACTGCATCAACAACCCGCGAACCGACTGGTGCTTCACCACCGCCAAGGAAGACGGGCTGAACGGGCGTGCATTGAACTATCCCCGCGGCAAGGTGCTCGGTGGATGCTCTTCCATCAACGGAATGATCTATATGCGCGGCCAGGCCCGTGACTACGATCTCTGGCGGCAGATGGGTTGCGAGGGCTGGGGTTGGGACGACGTGCTGCCGCTCTTCCGCAAGTCGGAGGACCATTATCGCGGCGCCGACGACATGCACGGCGCGGGAGGAGAGTGGCGGGTCGAGAAGGCGCGAGTCCGCTGGGCGGTGCTGGAGGCATTCCAGCAGGCCGCCAAGGAGGCCGGCATTCCTGAAACCCCGGACTTCAACCGCGGCAACAATGAAGGCTCTGGCTATTTCGACGTCAACCAGCGTTCCGGCATTCGCTGGAATACCGCGAAGGCCTTCCTGCGACCGGCGCTGAAGCGCGGCAACCTGACCGTTCTGACGAAGGCACAGGCGAAACGTCTGCTGATCGAAGACGGCGCGGTCACCGGTGTCGAAGTCTGGCATGACGGCATGTCAAAGACCTTCCACGCCCGGCGCGAAACCATTCTCTCGGCCGGCTCGGTGGGTTCACCGCATATTCTCGAGCTTTCGGGCGTCGGACGGGGCGATGTCCTGCAGCGCGCCGGCATCGATGTCGTCTCCGAGGTCAAGGGCGTCGGCGAGAACCTCCAGGACCATCTGCAGCTTCGCCTCACCTACAAGGTAACCGGAGTCCCGACGCTGAACGAAAAGGCATCGAGCCTATTCGGCAAGGCGTCGATCGGGCTCGAATATTTGCTCAAGCGATCGGGTCCGATGGCCATGGCGCCGAGCCAGCTCGGTATCTTCACACGTTCAGGCCCGGACAAGGACACGCCCGACCTACAATACCATGTGCAGCCGGTTTCGCTCGACAAATTCGGCGACCCCGTTCACCCCTTCCCGGCGATCACGGCGAGCGTCTGCAATCTGAGGCCCGAGAGCAGGGGCTCGATCCACCTGCAGAGCCCGGACTTTACCGTACAGCCGGTCATCAGCCCGCACTATCTGTCGGCGGCGGCGGACCAGGAGGTCGCAGTACGCTCCATCCGCCTCACCCGCAAGATCGCGGCCCAACCCTCCTTCGCCCGTTTCAGCCCCGAGGAGTACAAACCTGGCCCGGCTTTCGAGACGGACGAGGAACTGGCGCGGGCCGCCGGCGACATCGGCACGACGATCTTCCATCCGGTCAGCACATGCCGCATGGGCGGAGACCCGGAAAGCGTGGTCGATCCCCGGCTGAGAATGCGTGCGCTGCGTCGTCTGCGCATTGCCGACGCCTCGATCATGCCGACGATCACCTCCGGCAATACCAATTCGCCGACCATCATGATCGCCGAAAAGGCGGCCGAGATGATCTTGGCAGACAATCGCTGACGCTTCAGGAGAGGAGACTGAAATGGCCAATATCGCATTCATCGGACTGGGTAACATGGGGGGCCCGATGGCCGCCAACCTCGTCAAGGCAGGCCACGCCGTGAGTGGCTTCGACCTTTCGGCCGATATTCTCAAGGCGGCTGCGGCAAATGGAGTGACGCCGGCTGCCTCCCTCGCGGACGCGGTCGGTTCCGCCGATGCCGTCGTCACCATGCTGCCGAAAGGCGTGCATGTGCTTTCCGTCTGGGGCGAACTCATATCCGCGGTGAAGCCGGGCACACTGCTGATCGACAGCTCGACAATCGATGTCGACAGCGCCCGCAAGGCCCACGATCTCGCGGCCAAGGCGAATTGCCTTTCGCTGGACGCCCCGGTTTCCGGCGGCACCGGCGGCGCGTCCGCAGGCACGCTGACCTTCATGGCCGGCGGTAGCGAGGAGAGCTTCGCCATGGCCAGGCCCGTGCTCGAAGCCATGGGCAAGAAGATCGTCCATTGCGGCGGCAATGGCGCCGGTCAGGCTGCAAAAATCTGCAACAACATGATCCTCGGCATTTCGATGATCGGCGTCTGCGAGGCCTTCGCCCTCGGCGAGAAACTCGGCCTCTCCCACCAGGCGCTGTTCGACGTAGCCTCCACCTCGTCCGGCCAGTGCTGGTCGATCAACACCTATTGCCCGGTCCCGGGCCCGGTACCGACCTCACCGGCCAACAATGACTACAAGCCCGGCTTTGCCGCGGCCCTGATGCTGAAGGACCTGAAGCTCGCCCAGGAGGCAGCCCTTGCCTCCGGTGCCGCGACCCCACTCGGTGCGGAAGCAGCCCAGCTCTTCGACCTCTTCGAGAAGCAGGGACATGGCGGGCGCGACTTCTCCGCAATCATCGAGATGCTTCGCGGCTGACATTCCCCCGAACATCGCATCGGCCGGCGGGACCAGGTTCCGCCGGCCGAAATACGTTTTGAGGGTGGGAGGAGCGCGACTCTGGGGGGTGGGGTGTGTCGTGCTCCTCCCGCGATGCCTATCGGGATCATGGGCCGTCCGGCTGGGGCCTATGGGACGGCACCGATAGGCATCGCAACGGTCACAGCAGGGCTGCGACCGATGGCGTGATTATCAGGTCTGCGGGGCGAGTAGAGGGACTGCGGCGCCAGCTCGCGCATGACGCATGACTCGGGCAAGTCCGCGGACGGTCGGATGTCTGAGAGGGGTGGACTGTATCGGGCGAAGTGCAAAAGCTGGGGAAACACAAGGGACGCCATGTGTGGCGACTGGAGGCCGGTCGCGGACCGTGAAGGCGAGGACTCACCCCCGCCCGCAATGGTTGCGGACCTTGCTGTGCACATCATGTGCCTCACTCCCCATATTCATGATCCGCTACGTCATGCGCGGAGTCCCATCCTGGAACCATGCAAGAGTTAGGCCCCAAATCTAAACGAATGGTAAATATGACCGGTTCATCCCCGGTTTTACCTCTTCGGGACCCGCAGTCGCGGAGCCCCTTCCGGCGTCCGCTAATCTCACGGTTCAATGGTCGTCGGCCGCCATGGCACCGAGCAGTTTGGGCAGGTCGCCGAAGCGCGCGACAAGGCCGAAGACGACGGCGGCAACGACGACGAAGAGGATGGTCACGGATGCCATGGTCGGCGTGTAACCGTAGCGTAGGGCATTGAAGATCTTGATCGGCAACGTCTCCATGGTGAAGCCGACCGTCATGTAGGCGACGATGTATTCGTTGAGCGACAGCACGAAGGCGAAGGCATAGCCGGAGACCAGATACGGTCGGATCAGCGGCAGCACGATGGTGCGGAAAATGGTGCGGTCGTCGGCGCCCATGGTGGCGGACGCCTCAACCAGCGAGCGGTCGATGGCGGAAAAACCGAGCGACAACGTCACCAGCGGCAGCGTGACGAAGAAGATCGCATGCCCGATCACCGCCGTCCACGGCTGGCCATAGAAGCCCGTCGTCGCCCAGAAGGTGAGCAATCCAAGCGCGGTGATGACCGGCGGAAGCGTGAAGGGCGCGATACCGAGCACCTGAAAGATATTGGCCCAGGGTTCGATCCGCCGCCACAGGAACCAGGCGAGCGGCAGGGCGATCGCGACCGCAAGGGCGGCGGATGTCAGCGCCAGGATCACCGAGGCGACGAAGGCCGAACGCCATCCGGCATCGGCAAAAATCGCGCCGTACCAGGCGAGCGAAAAGCCCTGCGGCGGGAAGGTCAGGCTCTGCTTCTCGTTGACCGAGACGCCGGCGACGACGACGATCGGGGCGGCAAGGAAGATGCCGACCAGGGTAAAGTAGATCCGGCTCAAGACCGTGTTCATGCGGTTTCTCCCTTGCGTCCGACCATGAGCGTCAGCGCCACCATGCCGAGCGTGACGAGCACGAGGAACACCGCCATGGCGGCCGCGAACGGCATATTCGACTGGTAGATCGCCTGATCGGTGATGAGCACCGAAAGCGTCCAATGCTGCGGACGCCCAAGAATCTGCGGCAGCAGATAGGAGCCGAGCGCGAAGATGAAGACCATGATCAGCGTCGCGAGAATCGTATTGCGAAGGGCCGGGACGACCACGGTGAAGAAGGCGCGGATTGGCGAGGCGCCGAGTGTGCGGGCCGCTTCGGTCAGCGTCGGGTCAAGCCGGACGAGCGCGGGATAGAGTACAAGGACAGTATACGGCAGTGCCTGATAGGTCATGCCGGTCAGCACCGCGCCGAAATTCGGCATCAGCGCCACGGGCTTTTCCATCAGGCCGAGCATGACCAGCAGGTTGGTGATACCGGCAGTGCGGGAAAAGAGGGTCGACCATGCAAAGCCGATGATGACTTCCGAAAGCGACAGGATCGAAAGCAGCGCGACAAGCCATACCACTTGGGCTTTGCGCGACATGCGGGCGAGCAGGTAGGTGAACGGCAGGCCGAGGACGACGCAGACCACGGCGACCGAGATCGCCAGCATCAGCGAGAAGCCGAGCACCCCGGCGAAGAACGGGCTGATGAAGCGGGCATAATTGTCGAAGACGAAAGCGGGCGAATAGAAGCCGGCGGGATCGCGTTGGAAAAGGCTGACGGCGATCATCGTGGCGAAGGGCACGACGAAGAACAGGATCAGCATGCCCGCCGGAAAGACCAGCGGCGCATAGTCGAGCGCTCTCTGGGGCGGTTCGCGTCTCATGCGGCAAGCACCACGGCGGTATTCGGATCGATCGCAATGCCGACTTCCTGGCCGACATTGACCACAGGCCGCTCGCGCGGCGTCGATACGGCAATGACTTCGGTGCCCCGCACGTCGATGAAGGTCTCGATCGTGCCACCGAGATCGCGGACGAAGGTGACACGGCCGGAGAGGCGACCTTGGCCGGGTGCCGAAAGATGGATGTCTTCGGGGCGCACCGACAGGCTGGCCGCGGAGAGGCCCACGGGCGGCGCAAAACCCTCGACCGCATGGCCGAGCACCAGCGTGCGTCCGCCCTCGACGGTGAGCGGAAGGAGATTGGTGGAGCCGATGAAGTCGGCGACGAAACGGTCAGCCGGCCGCCGGTAGATTTCGATCGGGCTCGCCGCCTGGCGGATCTTGCCGCCATTCATCACGACGACGGTATCGGCCATGGTCATCGCCTCGCGCTGGTCGTGGGTGACGACGATGGTGGTGATGCCGAGCTGCTGTTGCAACTTGCGCAGCTCGACCTGCATCGCCTCGCGCAGCTTCGCGTCGAGCGCCGAGAGCGGCTCGTCGAGCAGGAAAAGCTTCGGCGAGATGGCGAGCGCCCGGGCAATCGCCACGCGCTGGCGCTGGCCGCCGGAGAGCTTGGTCACCGGACGGTCGGCATAGCCGGCGAGATGGATCATGGCGAGCAGTTCGTCGACACGCTTCACCTGCTGCTCGCGCGCAACACCACGGATGCGCAGCGGATAGGCGATGTTCTCGCCGACGGTAAGGTGCGGGAACAATGCGAGCGACTGGAAGACCATGCCGAGATTGCGCTTGTGGGTCGGGGTGCGGGTGATGTCCTCGCCATCGAGAACGATCGAGCCGCCGGTCGGCAGGTCGAGCCCGGCGATCATCCGAAGCAGGGTTGTCTTGCCACAGCCTGACGGGCCGAGCATGCAGACGAAGGTACCGTGGGGTACGGACAATTCCACGTGGTCGACGGCGGTGAAATTGCCGAATTCCTTGGTGACACCGTTGAGGATGAGTCCGGACATCATGTCTCCGAAGTAGTTCAAATATTGGAATCATACCCCCTCTGCCCGGCAGGGCAGAGGGGGCTCTGGCCCCTTCACCGTCTCTCCCCTTTCCAGGGGAGGCAGACAATCAGCCGACGATCAGCTCGGTCCACTTCTGGTTCAGCCAGTCGGACTTGGTCTGGTAGAGGTCGTAACGCGGAACGATCGGATCGATGTCGGACGAAACGGAAGCGAATTCCTCCGCCGTCAGGTCGAGCAGCTCGCGCTTGACCGTCGGCGCGGTGCCGACCTTGCGCGACAGCGTCGCCTGGATCGACGGCTGGCACATATAGTCGATGAAGACATGGGCTTCTTCGGTCTTGGTCGAGGCGCGCGACAGCGCCCAGCAGCCAGAATCCTGGATGCCGCCTTCCTTCGGGAAGGTGGAGCGGACCGGATGGCCGTCGGCGGCGGCAAGGCCGGTAACGTCGTGGTAGTACTGGCCCATCGGGATTTCGCCGGACTTCAGCGCCTGCTCGAACTGGGCTTCGTCACGATACCAGAGGCGGACATTCGGCTTCACTTCGGCGAGCTTTTCGAAGGCCTTCAGGATGCCTTCCTCGGTATCGAGAGCGTTGGTGCCACCAAGGAAGGTTTTTGCCGTGACCTCCAGAAGGAAGGAGTTGGAGACCAGCGCCAGCAGGCCGAGCTTGTCGGCGTTCGCCGGATCCCAGAGGGCTTCCCAGGAGGTCGGCGCCTCCTTGTAGACGTCGGTATTTGTCACCAGTGTAATGTACCAGGCGACCGCACCGACCCCGGCAACGCGGCCGTCCGGATACTTGTTCACAAAGCGGTCGATCAGGCCGGAGGCATTCTTCAGCTTGCCCATGTCGATAGGCGCCCAAAGCTCGGTCGCCTGGCCTTTCAGCATCGCGACCTGCGACATCATGGAAAGATCGGCGGGAGCCTGGCCAGCCTTGGCGGCCTGTTCGAGCTGCACCAGCCAGGCTTCACCCGTCGGCTCGGCAACGGATTCGATTGCAATGCCGGTTGCCTTGGTGAAATCGGGGAAGATGTTCTTGTCGAAGGAATCCTTGAAATAGCCGCCATAGACGCCGACTTTCAAAGACTTGTCCTGCGCTCGCAGGATGGAGGGCATGGCAAGGATGCCGGCGCCGGCGATACCGCCGGCCAGCACGCCACGGCGACTGACGGAGGCATTGAGAATTTTTTTCATATTCCGTTCCCTTTTGTTGATTGCTAGTCGTGAACTCGGTTGCGGAGCGCCGATCGCGACGCCCCGGAGAAGATGCCGGCCGCTCAACGGCCCCTGATGGCCGGACTATAGACCATCAAGCTGAGGATTTCGAAGAGAACCTGCGCGCCGGCATGGGCCGTGTTGTGGGTCGCGTCATATTGCGGCGCCACTTCCACGACATCGCCCCCGACGAGATTGATACCCTTCAGTCCCCGGATCAGTTCGAGCACTTCGCGTGATGTCAGCCCGCCGACTTCCGGCGTGCCGGTGCCCGGCGCGATGCTCGGATCGAGGCTATCAATGTCAAAGGACAGATAGGTCGGGCCATCGCCGATGATCTTTTTCGCTTTCTCGATGATGGCCGGCATGCCAAGCCCGGTGATCTCTTCGGCATGGATCACCGTCATTCCGGACTCATAGGAGAACTCCCACAGATACTCGGCAGAACCGCGAATGCCGATCTGGATGGTGCGGGACGGATCGAGCGTGCCGTCGAGAACGGCATTGCGGAACGGACCGCCGTGATGGAATTTCGACTGGTCGAACGGCCCGCCGGTATCGCAATGGGCGTCGATATGAACCAGGCCCACCGGTCCATGCCTGCGGGCGATCGGCTTCAGGATCGACTGGGTGATCGAATGGTCACCGCCGACCGACAGCGGCAGGATGCCGGCTTCGACGATCTTCGACAGGTGACGCTCGATATCTTCATGGCTGAGCTCCAGACGATACCGGCTGGAGAACGGCACGTCGCCGATGTCGGCGACCTTGAGATCGAAGATCGGCGCGCAGTCGAGCACGTGGTTGTAGGGACCGATGCGGTCGATGGTGCGCAGCGCGCGGGGTCCGAACCGTGATCCGGGCCGGTTTGAAACTCCGAGATCCATCGGCACGCCGACGATCGCGACCTGCAGGTCGCCGAAATCGGGATTCTGCGGATCGATTGGGCGATGCGGCGCCGACAGGAAGGTCGGCACGCCGGCGTAAGGCGCGGCGCGCGTGCCATTCTGGAAGATCTTGGCGCCAACCTTGGCGAACTTCGGATCGAAGATCTCGCCGGCATTGTCGCCACCATATTTGGCGCGCAGTTCCGCAAGCTTCTTTTCGTCGAAGGTCATGGTCAATCAATCCTCTTCACGTCGGCACGATGGCAGGCCCACTCGCGCAACGGCTGTTAAATCGGCAGGTCGTCAATCTGCCTCTAATCTGAGCATTAATCCGCAAAGCCTATGGAAAATCAATTCACGATGTTATAGCAATCGTTGTGAGAAAAATTCACAGAGTCGCCACCTGATGTCGAATCGCCTCCCGCCGCTCAACCCGCTCCGCGCCTTCGAGGCGGCTGCCCGGCGCGGCTCGATTTCGGCGGCCGCGCGCGAGCTCAACGTCACCCACGGCGCCGTCAGCCACCAGATCAAGACGCTGGAAGAAACGCTGAAGGCGGCCCTGTTCGAGCGCGGCGGCAAGCGGCTGAAACTGACTCCACAGGGCGCCCTCCTGCTGCCCGCCGTCTCGTCGGCCTTTGACGGCATCGCCGCCGCGACCGCCCTGATGAACCGGCCGTCGACCAGCGGGCGCCTGCGCATTTCCTGCGTGCCGGCACTCCTGTCGCTCTGGCTCATCCCGCGCATGAATAGCTTTTCCGAACAATATCCGGAGATCAGCCTGACGCTGACCTCAAGCAATGACGCCGACCTCATCCATTCGCCCGACGTCGATGTCGCCATCCTCTATGGCCCCGGCGGCTGGCGTGACTGCTGGACACGCCAGTGGAGCACCCTCCAGCTCTTCCCCGTGGTCTCGCCCTCGCTCCTGAATACCCGGCCGCTGCGCTCGATCCGCGATCTGCGCGACCATGTTCTGCTGCACGGCGATGACGGCCGAGAATGGAACACCTGGCTTGCCGCCGCCGACCAGCTGGACCTGCCGCGCGGGCGGGAGCATTTCATGAGCGATGCGCGCCTTTCCACCGAGGCCGCCCGCCACGGCCAGGGCGTGGCGCTGGGGGACAGCATCACCGCCTCCAGCCTGATTGCCGCCGGCGAACTGATTATCCCCTTCGACCTCTCTGTGCCCGCCTCCGATGCGTTCTATGTCGCGACCCGCAACGAGATGCGTGCCGCGCCGATCGTGCGCGTCTTCATCGACTGGCTGTTCGCCACGCTGGAGAACGAACGCAGTTCACAGATCAGCCCGGCGATCCGTCAGGCCGGCCGCAGCCGAGCTCCTCGCGCTGCCAAGGCGCCGCCGGCGATCGAGACAATCCATTCCGACACCGGCCAAAGCGCCGACCAGACCTCCTGAACAGACGAGCAAGTCCATGCCTGCATCCGCCTTCAACCTCCTCATTTCCCGCCTCTCGCCGCCGCCCGTGCCTTCGGTCTTTGCCTGGGCGAAAGCCTATGACGGCGCCCGTGGCCCGCTCATCGACCTGTCGCAGGCCGTGCCTGGTTATCCGCCTCATCCGGATCTGCTGACGTGGCTTGGCGAGGCGGCAGCATCGGTGGCCTGCGCCGGCTATGGCCCGATCGAAGGCGAACCGGACCTGCGCGCGGCCTATGCCGCGGAGATAACGGAGGTCTATGGCGCACCCGTCGGGGCGGAGAACATCCACATCACCTCCGGCTGCAACCAGGCCTTCATGGCGGCTGCCATGGCGATCGCCGGACCGGGCGATGCGGTGGCGCTGACCGATCCCTATTATTTCAACCAGGAAACCACGCTCGCCATGATGGGCATCGAGCGCCGCCTGCTCTGGCTCGATCCGGCAACCGGCTTCGTGCCGGAAATCGGCGCAGTGCGGAAGATCCTGGCAACCGGCGTCAAGGCGCTCGGGCTGGTTTCGCCCAACAACCCGACCGGCGCCATCTATCCGGCAGGGCTTCTCCGCGAGATCTTCGAGGCCTGCCGCGAGGCCGGCGCCTGGCTGATGCTGGACGAAACCTATCGTGACTTTCTGCCCGAGGGGCAGCGTCCGCATGATCTGCTGTCCGTTCCCGGCTGGGAGGACAACCTGATCCTGCTCTACTCGTTCTCGAAATCCTTCTGCATTCCGGGCCATCGGCTCGGTGCAATCACGGCCGGCCCCAAGGCCGTCGCGGAGATTGCCAAGGTGATGGACAACCTGCAGATCTGCGCGCCGCGCGCCGCGCAGGCGGCCGTCGCCCGCGCCATCCCAGCTCTGAAGGACTGGCGCAACGCCAACCGCGCCGAGATCGCCCGGCGGGCCGACACCCTGCGGGATGTCATGGCTGCACTTCCGGAATGGAAGATGGACTCGCTCGGCGCCTATTTCGCCTTCATCCGTCATCCTTTCGAGGGTGTGCCGTCGGCCGAGGTTGCGGAAAAGCTGGCGAAGGAGGCCGGCGTGGTCTGCATTCCCGGCGCCTATTTCGGCGAGGGACAGGAAGCCTATCTTCGCTTCGCCTTCGCCAATGCGGATGCGCCCACGATTGGCAAACTGAAGGCACGGCTCTCCGGACTCGATCTCGCCTGACCAGAGGATACTTCGGGACCTCAGCGAGCGGGCTGTACGAAAAGGCTCGTCCAGCCGGCGATGAACCGCTCGCGCTGCGCCTTGTCCTGAGCGGCGAGCAACGCCGGGCCGATGCGGATGGGACGGCCGATCCCCGATTCCATCAGGGCGGCAGGACCGTCGACCCCGGGAGGCAGGGGAGAATTTTCAGAGAAGAAGAAAGCCTTCTCCCGGGCAACGCGCTGTCCGCGTCCCGACAGAAGATAGTCGAGGAAACGTGCGGCAAGATCCGGGCGCGCGGTCTTCGCCGGAATGAGCGCGCCGCGGGACAGGATCAACGCGTAGTCGCGGGGAACCACGATCCTGAGATCGGGATTGTTGAGATAGGCGGCATAGGCGTAGGAACCGAGGATATTGTAAGCGATGCGGAGCTTGCCGCTGGCAATCTCCCCCAAAACCTCATTGTTGCAGCAGCGTGTCACGGCTTCGGCCCGGCTGAAGCTTTCAAGCAGACGGCCATAGACGGTCGGCGCCTGTCGGGCATCGTGAAAGGCCAGGAGATAGCCGATCCCCGAGGCGTTGATATCGTATGTGCCGATGCGGCCGCGATAAACCTCGGGTTTGCGGCGCAGGAGGTCGGAAAGATCCTCATGGGTGTGCGGCACGTCCTCCGGAGGCACCCTTGCGCCGTCATAGACAATCACCGCCGGTTCGAAGGTGAAGCCGTAGACTTCCTCGCGCCAGTTCGCCCAGTCGGGAACCGACTGCGTGACGAAGGAACTGTGAGGCGAAGCGCAGCCGTCATTGGCAAGCTTGACCAATTGGTCGACCGAGGAAGAAAGCAGGAGGTCGCCATCTGCCCGCCCTTCCCGGCAGGCTTCCTCCGCCTCCCGGAAGAGATCATTGGTGACGTAGTCCGTGAACTCGATGGCGATATCGGGCGCAGTCTCCTGGAAATCGAGGATCAGCGGCCGCATGGCATCGAGATCGGTGGCAGCATGGATGATGAGGCGCCCCCTTTCCTCCTGGCTGGCGGGAAACAGGACGCGTTCGCCCTCGAGCGCTGGGGCCGGATGAGCCGCGAGGATGGCCAGGAACGCCACCAACGCCCTCAGCGCGATTTTCCTCATGACTTGTCCTCCCGATGGAGCGGCAGCTTCAGCACGACGGCGAAACCATGGTCTTCTGTCTTCTCGCGGAAGGTCAGCGCACCGCCAAGCGCGGCGGCCACTTCCGAGGCGATGGCGAAGCCGAGACCGGCGCTGCCCTCGCCGGACTTCGAGGTCACGAAGCGTTGTGTCACGTGGTTCCAGTCGTCCGGCGGAATGCCCGGGCCGTCATCCCCGACCTCCACAAGCCCGAAGCCCTCACTGCGGGCCACGCGCACCTCCAGCCGCGACAGGGTGCCGTGGCGCAACGAATTGTCGATGACGTTTATGATCGCCTCGCGCAGGCTCAACTCGTCACCCAGCACGGTCACGTCCTCGTCAGATGCTTCGAAGGACACGACGATGTCCGGATCGATGGTGATCGGCACCGCAGCGCGAAACGCCTTGCGCGCCACCCTCGTCAGATCGAGCGGGAGGAACTGAGCCGAGTCGAAGCGATGGATCACCATGGCGTGGTTGAGCAACTGGTTGGTAAAGCGGGCAAGCTCGCCGGCGCGGTTTCGCACCCTTTCGAGATGCCGTCGGTCGCTGTCGGAAAGGTTGTCCTCGTTGATCAGGCTGACCTGGGCGGAAAGCGCGGTCAGCGGCGTACGGATCTGGTGGGCGCTGTCGGCGATGAAACGTTGAAGCAGCTTTACCCGCTCGTCCAGACGCCGCACGAAGTAATTGATCGACGCAACGAAAGGCGAGAGTTCGCGCGGCACGGTCACGGCGAGCGGCGTCAGATCCTGGGGATCGCGGGAGGCGAGCGCCTCACCGAGAACGGCGACCGGCCTCAGCGAATACCGCACGGCCAGCGCCGTGCCGATCAGCGCAAGGCCGCTCATGATGACAACCATGACGAAGGCCCGCGTCGTGAGTTCGGAAGCGAGCGCCTGCCGGGCCTGGGTCGTCTGCGCCACCACGACATGCGCCCAGCCCGACATCGCCGGATCGGAAATGGCGCGCCCGGCGACCACCACGCGGAGCGGTTCGCCACGATAGCGAAGATTGAGAAAGACAGGTCCGGGGCCGGCTTTGGTGAAGTCGACATCAGGCGCGAGGTCCTCGTAGCCTGTCAGTGTCCGACCCGACGGATCCGTGACCCGGTAGAAGATGCGATCGCGCCCGGCAAGGCCAAGCAGTTCGAAGGCCGAGGACGGCAGGTTGACGGCAAACGCGCCCTCTTCCACGGCAAGCCCCTCCATCATCTGGATCGCCGCGCCCAGCAGCAGTCGGTCATACGCATCGTCGGCGGCGGCGCGGGCATAGAACCAGGCGGCGCTCATCAGCATGGCGGCGCCGGCCGCCAGCACCAGTGCGACCCGTAGGACAAGCCGGGAGAAAAGCGACGAGTCACGCCTGTACATCGGAAACCAGCTGGTAGCCGAGACCGCGCACGGTGACGATCCGGGCCTGCGCGCCTTCAAGCTTCTTGCGCAAACGTCCGACATAGAGCTCGATGGCATTGGGACCGGCTGGCTCGTCGAAGCCGAAGAGCATGTCGAGCAATTGGCCCTTACTGAACACCCGGCCCGGGCGCGTGGCGAGAATTTCGAGCAGGGTCATTTCCCGGCGCTTCAGTTGCACTTCCCGTTTACCCACCCTGACGCTGCGATTGGCGCGATCGAGCAAGATATCGCCGCAGGCGATGATATTGGTCGCTTCACCGCCGCTGCGGCGGCGCATGAGAACGCGGGCGCGCGCCTCCAGTTCGCGGAAATCGAAGGGCTTGACGAGATAGTCGTCGGCGCCGATGTCGAGCGCGCTGACCCGGTCATCGATTTCCGAGCGTGCCGTCAGCACCAGCACCGGCACCGCGTTGCGAGCCTGACGCAGCCTGCGCAGGACCTCGAACCCGTCAAGGCCGGGAAGCATCACATCGAGGATCACGAGATCATAGTCGGTGAAATCGAGGATCTCGGACGCGGCACGGCCGTCGGTTTCCCAGTCGACCATGTGCCCGATTGTTTCGAAGCGGCGGCTGATCGCCTCGCCGACATCGTGTGTATCTTCTACCAGCAGAATGCGCATGGCGGCAAGCGTGACACGGATATGAACGCCGATCAAGCGGAGGCAGCCGCGCCGGGCCGGTATTCTGCCACACACAGGGACGGCGCGCTGTGACAGCATCGTGACAGGTTTCCGGCGTACAAGAAGCTCGCCTGTCTCGGGAGAGAGTACGAACAGGCCCGGGGAGGAACAACCCGAAAAACAGGGCGCTAGCGAGCGCATTAAGGCGAAAGCGGTCAATCGCTGCTTCCGCCGATGTTTCCGTTGCCGGACGACTGACGTCCGGGCGGTGCGGTTTTTCATTCCCCGGTCGTGCAACCGCGCATGAGCCTTCCTGTGCCTCGGTCAAGAAAGCTTGTGCAGCAGATCAATTGGGAGAGAGACATGATCCGATTTCTGACGAAGACACTTGCCGGGGCCGCGATGGTTACCCTCGCCGCCGGCACGGCAGCATTTGCCGAGCCGCAGAAGCCCGAATGCATCGCCGGCGCGAAGCCGGGCGGCGGCTTCGACCTCACCTGCCGCCTTGCAGCGAATGCACTTCTGGAAACCAAACAGATTTCCGAGCCCATGGCGGTTACCTATATGGAAGGCGGCGTCGGCGCAGTGGCATACAATCATGTCATCGGCAAACGCGGCAAGGACGGCAATGTGGTGACTGCCGCATCTTCCGGCTCCGCACTTCTGATCGCCCAGGGCAAGTTCGGCAAATATGATGAAAACGCCGTCCGGTGGCTCGGAGCCCTCGGTGCGGACTATGGCGTCCTCGTCGTTGCCGCTGACTCTCCCTACAAGACCCTTGGGGAACTGGTCGAAGCCTACAAGGCGAACCCGGACGGCTTTGCGGTTGCAGGCGGCGGCGCTGTCGGCTCGCAAGACTGGATGAAGGGATCCCTGCTTGCCAAGGCGGCCGGACAGGATCCGAAAAAGATGCGCTACGTGGCGCTTGAAGGCGGTGGCGCCGTACTGACCGCCCTTGAGGGCGGCCACGTCAAGGTCGGCTCCGGAGATGCCGCCGAAATGGTCAAGCACCACACCGCAGGCAAGATCCGCATTCTCGCCGTCATGGCGCCCGAGCGGCTGTCTGGCGAACTCGCCGGCGTGCCCACCGCTCGCGAACAAGGCTTCGACATCGATTGGCCGGTCTGGCGCGGATACTATGTCGGCAAGGACGTTTCCGACGCCGACTACGACTGGTGGGTCGCCGCATTCGACACAATGAGCAAAACCCCGGAATTCGCCAAGGAACGCGAAGCCCGTGGCCTGTTCGAATTCACCATGCTCGGCCGTGATTTCGACAAGCGCGTCAAGGACGACGTCGCCCGCTTCAAGATCCTTGCCAAGGAAGCCGGCATGTAATTGCCGCCTCCCATGGCTGTGGCTCTCCGCCTTCTCGGGGCAACCCTGGAAGGCGGATGCTCAATTCCCGCAGGTCCCTCGGATCGCACGGGAAGACGAAAAACGCCTTGGCAAGTCAGGCGAGAGTTTCGGGGCCCGGAAATGCCCGCGCCCAGTATGAAACGTGCCAGCTCTGCATTTCGTCCAATACCCCCGCGACCTCGCGGAAGACGGTATCGGCGCCAGTTGTTTCCCCTCAGGAAGGGCGGAGATAAATCATGTCGGATAATACCAGAACTACCCTGCTCATCGGTCGGATCGGCGCCCTTTGCCTGCTCGGCTTCGCGGCTGCCTATGGAATTGCCGCCAGCCGGATCGATTATTCTTTCTCATCCGATCCCCTGGGTCCGCGTGTCGTGCCCCTCATGCTGGCCGCCATTCTGTGCCTGCTGTGTCTTCTCTACTTGCGGTCACCGGGCACTGCGGAAAGCTTTCCTACCGGACCGCTCCTGTGGCGGGTTCTCGCCGTGCCCGTTCTGCTGGTGGTTTCAGTGGCGCTGTTCGAGCCGGCCGGGTTCGCCGTCTCCATCTTCATGCTGACATTCGGAAGCGCGCTGATCTTCGGCGCACCGGTCACGAAGGCGCTGCTTGGCGCCATCGGTCACGCCGCTCTGTGGTGGTTCATCTTCGCCTGGCTGCTTGAGGTCTATTTGCCCGCCGGCGCCCTCTTCGGCTGATCCGGTCAGGTATCTCCAAGCAAGCATCCCAAGCAGGGAAAGGTCATACTCATGAATCTCGAATATCTCTGGCAGGGTTTCGCCGTAGCACTGACTTGGCAGAACCTTATGATCGGCTTCATCGGCTGTTTCATCGGCACCATGGTCGGTGCTTTGCCCGCAATCGGGCCAATCAACGGCATCGCCCTGCTCCTGCCCATCGCCTATACGATGGGCCTGCCGGCCGAAAGCACCATGATCCTGCTCGCGGCAATCTATTGCGGCGCTGAATATGGCGGGCGGATTTCATCGATCCTGCTCAATGTACCAGGCGATGCCGGTGCCGTGATGACCGCTCTCGACGGCTATCCGCTTGCAAGGCAGGGACGTGCCGGAGAGGCACTCGCACTTTCGGGTATGTCTTCCTTTGTCGGAGGCATTCTCGGCTCGATCGGCCTGGCGCTCTTCGCTCCGCTGCTCTCCGGACTGGCGATCGGGTTCGGTCCTGCTGAATATTTCGTGCTGATGGTCTTTGCCTTCGCCACCCTCGGTTCCATGGTGGGTAGCCAGCCGGTGAAAACACTGATCGGCTGCACGCTTGGCCTGATGCTCGCAACCGTCGGCATAGACGCGACTTCCGGGGCCTACCGTTTTACTTTCGGCGAGCCTGAATTGGGCGACGGCATCGAGTTCGTGATCCTTGTCATCGGCCTGTTTTCGATTTCCGAGGCACTCATCATCCTCGAGCATCAGGGCCGAGGTTTCACCGTCATCCGCGAACTCGGGCGCATGACGGCGCGTATGTCGGATATCATCATGTGCACGGGAACCACGCTGAGAAGCTCGGTAATCGGCTTCGTCGTCGGCGTACTGCCCGGCACCGGCGCCTCCGTTTCCAGTGCAATCGCATACACGACTGAGAAGCGACTGTCCGATACCGAAGGCACATTTGGCAAGGGCGATGTCCGCGGTCTGGCGGCACCGGAAGCGGCCAATAACGCAACCGCCTGCGGCGCCTTCGTGCCCATGCTCACGCTTGGCGTCCCGGGATCGGGCACGACCGCGGTCATGCTGGGCGCACTGATGCTCTATAACATCCAGCCGGGTCCGATGCTGCTTGTCGAGCGCCCGGAAGTGGTCGGCGGCCTCGTCGCCTCGCTCTTTGTCGGCAACGTTATCCTGCTGGCGCTGAACCTGCCATTGGTCAACATCTTTGCCCGTGTTTTGACGGTGCCCAACTGGCTTCTCGTACCGGGCATCCTCGTGCTTTCGATTGTCGGTGTATACTCGACCCACGCCTCGGTCTTTTCGATCTTCCTGATGCTCGGCATCGGTATCGCAGGCTGGCTCCTGCGCAAGGCCGGTTTCGACATGGCGCCCATCATTCTCGGCTTCGTGCTCGGACGGGTGATGGAGATCAATCTCCGCAACGCGTTGGCAATCAGTGGCGGGGACGTCTCGATCTTGTTCGAGAGCACCATTTCGATCGTCTTGTGGATCATGGCCGCAACCATTGCCGTCTTGCCCGCCCTGCTCGCCCATCGCGCGCGAAAGCGGATCAAGGAGGCTGCCCTATCGGCCTGAAGGCAAACCGCCTCCTGATTACAGACGAGAGCCGTGTCCGCACGCCAATAGGTGTCGGCACGGTTCCTTCCGTGTGAAGCCCGTGCCAAGCGGAGAATTCGGCGATCGTACTATGTGGTCTCCCGGTCGTGGAATTCCCGCATGACAAGATCACGCAGACGAGCGGCGACCGGCGTCATACGCTTTCCCTTGACCGTGAGGAGATGATAGGGCGACACGATGATCGGCGTTCGGACGTCGAGTCTGCAAAGCCCGGTCCCCGTGGTGTGGCGGCACAGGAGATCGGAGACCTCCCGCGACATCGGCGCGATGGCGTTCGACGACGCAAGCATGGCGATCATCACCAGCAGCGATGTCGTGTTGACGATATTGGATGGGATCGGCGCGGAGTTCTCGATGAACACGCTTTCAACCGCCTGACGCACAGGAGCGCCCGGAGCCTGCATGACCCAGGCGAAATGGACGAGGTTACCAACGGAAAGGTTGGAAGCGTTCGCAAGCGGATGGCTCTGGTGAACCAGGAGATCCACTTCCTCGACACGGGCGTCAAGAATATCGAACTGCCGGGCATCGATGCCGGCCGGTATGCGCCCCAGGGCGAAATCGAGTTGTCCTGCCAGAAGATCCGCGATCAACATCCCGCTCGAAGCGACATCCACGTGGATATCGGCGGTTTCGGCCTCGGCCTTCAGCGTCTGAATGGCCGGAACGATGAACCCGACGGCGCCACCCGTCACCGCCCCGACCCGGACGGTCCCCGTCAACCCGCGCTTGATGGCGTCGACCTCACGGGCCGCCTCATTGATCTCCTCGAGCAGGTTTTGCGCCCTGCGCGCCAAAGCACTTCCCACCGCCGTCGGTTCCATGCCCTTCGGGGTCCGCACGAAGACCGGCGCACCGACGTGACGCTCGATATCGGCCAGCATGCGTGATGCGGCCGGCTGAGTGATCGCCAGCGAGTTGGCGGCAAGGCTGAGCTGACCGTATTCCGCGATGGCGCGGATCAGGCTGAAATGTTTCGGCAGAAGGCGGTTGGTGGGGGTATCAAGCATAAGCAACATATCAACTTTGATATGCATAATGTCAAATAATTCATTTGAATGGCATATTCCAGGCGCTAAGACTCCCGACCGGATCAGGCGGCGTTGCCCGCTCGCTGGTTCTAGCAAGGGACGGCTGCCGGAAGGAGCTGGGGTCGTCTGGATCGCCAAGGGAGGAATCCATGAATAAAATCACCAAGCTTATCGCGTCGTTCGCATTGGGCGTCGCCGTATTCTCAACATCGGCATTTGCCGAGACCAAGGGCGTTGTCGGCATTTCCATGCCGACCAAGACGTCGACGCGCTGGATCTCGGATGGCGAGACCATGGAAAAGCTGTTCAAGGACGCCGGCTACGAACCGGACCTGCAGTTCGCCGATGACGATATCCCGAACCAGCTCGCCCAGATCGAGAACATGGTGACCAAGGGCGCCAAGGTGCTCGTGATCGGCGCCATCGACGGCACCACACTGTCGGATATCCTGCAGAAGGCGGCCGATTCCGGCGTCAAGGTCATCGCCTATGACCGCCTGATCCGCGACAGCGGCAATGTCGACTACTACGCCACTTTCGACAATTTCCAGGTCGGCGTCCTCCAGGCCACGAGCTTGGTCGAAGGCCTGAAGGCCAAGTTCCCCGACACCAAGCCGTGGAACGTCGAACTGTTCGGCGGCTCGCCGGACGACAACAACGCCTTCTTCTTCTACGACGGCGCCATGTCGGTCCTCCAGCCGATGATCGACAGCGGCGAAATCGTCGTGAAGTCCGGCCAGCAGGGCATGGAACAGGTTGGCACGCTGCGCTGGGACGGCGCTGTCGCCCAGGCCCGCATGGAAAACCTCCTGTCCTCGACCTATACCGAAGACAAGGTCAACGGCGTGCTTTCGCCCTATGACGGCCTTTCGATCGGTATCCTGTCGGCCCTGAAGGGCGTCGGCTACGGCTCGGGCGACATGGCCATGCCGATCGTGACGGGCCAGGACGCCGAGCTTCCCTCGGTCAAGTCGATCCTTGCCGACGAGCAGTACTCGACCGTGTTCAAGGACACCCGCGAACTCGCCAAGGTCGCGTTCTCGATGGTGGAAGCGGTCATGGAAGGCAAGGAGCCGGAAGTCAACGACACCAAGACCTACAACAATGGCGTCAAGGTCGTTCCGTCCTACCTGCTGAAGCCGGTTGCCGTGGACAAGGCCAACATCAAGGATGTCATGGTTTCCTCCGGCTACTACACCGCCGAGCAGATCGACAACTGATCCAAAGCGATAGTTGTGGGTTCGCGATCCGTCGCGGACCCGCTTTCCATAGCGTATAAGGAGCTTGCGCCTTCGGCTTGACGGATCGTCGTCGAACGCGCGCCGGAATTCTGCACATGGACAACATCATTCTCGAGATGCGCAGCATCACCAAGACGTTTCCGGGCGTAAAAGCCTTGGACAATGTCAGCTTCAAGGTGCGGGAGGGCGAGATTCACGCGCTGGTCGGCGAGAACGGTGCCGGAAAGTCGACCCTGATGAAAGTGCTGAGCGGCGTATACCCGGCCAGCACCTATGAGGGCGAGATCCATTTCGACGGCGAAGTGCGCCGCTTCTCGACGATCGCGGACAGCGAAGAACTCGGCATCATCATCATTCATCAGGAGCTGGCCCTGGTGCCGCTGCTGTCGATTGCCGAAAACATATTTCTCGGCAACGAGATTGCCAGCAACGGCGTGATAAACTGGCCGGCAACCTTTGCCCGCACCCAGGAACTTCTGGCCAAGGTCGGCCTGAAGGATTCCCCCTCGACGCTGATCACCGATATCGGCGTCGGCAAGCAACAGCTCGTCGAAATCGCCAAGGCGCTGTCGAAGAGGGTGCGGCTGCTCATCCTCGACGAACCGACCGCCTCGCTCAACGAGACCGATTCCGATGCGCTGCTCAACCTGTTGATGGAATTCCGCATGCTGGGCATGACGTCGATCATTATCTCCCACAAGCTGAACGAGATCCGCAAGGTCGCCGACCAGATCACCATCCTGCGCGACGGCGGAGCGGTCGAGACGCTCGACTGTCACGGAGCAGAAATCAGCGAGGACAGGATCATCCAGGGCATGGTCGGCCGCGCCATGGAAGACCGCTATCCGCCGCGGGAGCCGAAGATCGGCGAGACGTTGCTGGAAGTGAAAAACTGGAACGTCTTCCACCAGAATCACCGCGACCGCCAATTCCTGCACGACGTGAACTTCAAGGTTCGTGCCGGGGAGGTCGTCGGCATTGCCGGGCTGATGGGCGCCGGACGCACCGAGACGGCCATGAGCATCTTCGGCAAGTCGTGGGGCCACAAGATCACCGGCGAAGTCACCATGTACGGCAGGCCGGTCGATGTCAGCACGATCCCGAAGGCGATCGATGCAGGTCTCGCCTACGTCACCGAGGACCGCAAACACCTCGGCCTCGTGCTGAGCAACAACATCATGCACAACACGACGCTCGCCAATCTCGGGGCGGTCTCGGCGCGGGGCTTCATCGATGAGCGCAAGGAGGCGAAAGTCGCGTCCGACTTCCGGTCGAAGCTCAGGATCCGCTCCCATTCAATCTACCAGGAAGCCGTCAACCTGTCCGGCGGCAACCAGCAGAAGGTGGTGCTGTCGAAGTGGCTGTTCACCGATCCGCAAGTCCTCATCTTGGACGAGCCGACACGCGGCATCGATGTCGGGGCGAAATTCGAAATCTACACCATCATCAACCAGCTTGCCGCAGAAGGTAAGGGCATCCTGATGATCTCGTCGGAAATGCCCGAACTGCTCGGAACCTGCGACCGCATCTACGTGATGAACGAGGGCCGGATCGTTGCCGAACTCTCGAAGGAAGAGGCCAGTCAGGAATCCATCATGCGTGCCATCATGCGCTCGGGAGAGAAACACTAATGGCAATCGAGACTCGTACTGAAACCCCCAATGTTTCCGTCGGCGATTACCTTCGCAAGAACATCCGCGAATACGGCCTGCTCCTGGCGCTCGTGGTCATCATGCTGCTGTTCCAGTTCCTGACTGGCGGCGTCTTGTTCAAACCGGTCAATATCACCAACCTGGTGCTGCAGAACTCGTTCATCGTCATCATGGCACTCGGCATGCTGCTGATCATCGTCGCTGGCCATATCGACCTGTCGGTCGGGTCGATCGTCGCCTTCATCGGCGGCATCTCCGCGATCATGCTGGTGAAATGGGGCTGGCACTTCTCGCTCGTCGTGCCACTCTGTCTGATTATCGGCGCCGCCATGGGCGCCGCCCAGGGCTATTGGGTAGCCTACCAGAAGATCCCGGCCTTCATCGTCACGCTCGCGGGCATGCTCGTCTTCCGCGGCCTGACCTATGTGGTGCTCGAAGGCCGGCCGATCGGCCCATTCCCGAAGGAATTCCAGCTGCTGTCGACCGGCTTCATCCCGGATTTCCTGTCACTCAGCGACCCGGCAACCAGCTTGATCAAGAACTATGTCGCGCTGATCGCGGTTCTCGCCCTCGTCGCCTGGGCGATCTATTCCGGTATGAAGAACCGCCGACTGAACGAACAGCATGGCACGCCGAACGAACCCTTCGTGTTCTTCGCCGGGCAGATGCTGGTGATCAGCGCGGTTGCGATCTTCCTCGGCTTCCAGCTGTCGACCTATCGCGGCCTGCCGAATGTGCTGGTGGTCATGGGCGTGCTGATCGCCTTCTACACCTTCATTACCACCCGCGCGACGATCGGCCGGCGCATCTATGCCATGGGCGGCAACGAAAAGGCGGCCAAACTTTCCGGTATCAACACCGAGCGGCTGACTTTCTACGCATTCGTCAACATGGGTGTGCTGGCGGCGCTGGCCGGGATGATCATCGCGGCACGCCTTAACTCGGCGACCCCGAAGGCCGGCGTCGGCTTCGAGCTCGATGTGATCGCCGCCTGCTTCATCGGCGGCGCCTCGGCATCGGGCGGTGTCGGCAAAATCATCGGCGCGGTCATCGGCGCCTTCATCATGGGCGTTATGAACAACGGCATGTCCATCATGGGCATCGGCATCGACTACCAGCAGCTCATCAAGGGCCTGGTGTTGCTCGCCGCCGTGTTCTTCGACGTCTACAACAAGAACAAAGCAGTTTGAGGTAAAAGTATGTATCTTTCCCAGTTGAAGACAGGCGGCGTAATCTGCCGCAATGGCGAAACGGCCCGCATGGTGCCCGGTGTCACCAGCACCTATGCGCTCGCAACAGCGGCAATTGCGGAGGGGATCTCCCTTGCGGACGCCATTGCCCGGCGAGGCGAAGGCGAAGTCGTGGATCTCGCTTCGCTTGCAGACAGGGGGGCGCTCGACTGCCCGGTCCGCCATCCGGACGCTGCCCACATGTACCTGACCGGCACAGGCCTCACGCATCTGGGCTCGGCCTCGACCCGCGACAGCATGCACACCGATACGACCGGCATGAGCGATTCCATGAAGATGTTCCGCATGGGCATCGAGGGCGGCAAGCCCAAGGCTGGCGAAACCGGCGTCCAGCCGGAATGGTTCTACAAGGGCAACGGCATCAACGCGGTTGGCCCAGGGGAAGCGCTTGTTTCGCCCTCCTTTGCGCTTGATGGCGGCGAAGAGCCGGAAATCGCCGGTTTCTACATCATAGGCCCGGATGGAACACCATTCCGCATCGGCTTTTCGCTCGCTAACGAGTTTTCCGATCATGTGACGGAAAAGATCAACTATCTCTATCTCGCCCATTCGAAGCTGCGCCCGGCATCATTCGGTCCGGAACTTCTCATCGGTGCGCTGCCGGACTCGGTCGAGGGAACCTCGCGGATTCTGCGCGACGGCAAGACGCTGTGGGAAAAGGCGTTTGTCTCCGGCGAAGAGAACATGTCCCACACCATCGCCAATCTCGAATATCACCATTTCAAATACGCGTTGTTCCGTGAGCCGGGTGACCTGCATGTGCACATGTTCGGCACGGCGACGCTTTCCTGCGGCGATCAGGTGGTTACCAAGGAAGGCGACGTCTTCGAGATTAGTTCGCCGCAATTCGGGCTGGCGCTCAGGAACAGGCTGGCAATCGCGCCTGAGGAAACCATAGCAGTCGAAATGCTTTGATCTGGCGCGGGAGCGCGCCAGACAACCAAACCGGAAAAGAATCGAGAACTTCAATGAGTGCATTCAAACCCGCAGCTTGGCCACGCAAGTTGAGATCGCAGGAATGGTTCGGCGGCACCAGCCGCGACGTGATCTACCACCGCGGCTGGTTGAAGAACCAGGGGCATCCGCATGACCTGTTTGACGGCCGCCCGGTCATCGGCATCCTCAACACCTGGTCCGACTTGACCCCGTGCAATGGGCATCTTCGCGAGCTCGCGGAAAAGGTGAAGGCCGGCGTCTGGGAGGCCGGCGGCTTTCCGGTGGAAATCCCGGTCTTCTCGGCCTCCGAAAACACCTTCCGTCCAACCGCGATGATGTTCCGCAATCTGGCGGCGCTGGCCGTCGAGGAAGCCATGCGCGGCCAGCCGATCGACGGAGCGGTTCTGCTCGTCGGCTGCGACAAGACCACGCCTTCGCTCGTCATGGCGGCTGCCTCGACTGACCTTCCCTCGATCGTCGTCACCGGCGGGCCCATGCTGAACGGCTATTTCCGCGGCGAGCGCGTCGGCTCCGGCACGCATCTGTGGAAATTCTCCGAAGCCGTGAAGGCCGGCGAGATGACGCAGGAAGAGTTCCTTGAAGCCGAAGCCTCGATGTCGCGCAGTTCCGGCACCTGCAACACCATGGGAACTGCCTCGACGATGGCCTCCATGGTAGAAGCGCTCGGCATGGCGCTTTCGGGCAATGCCGCGATCCCGGCCGTCGACAGCCGCCGCAAGGTGATGGCGCAGCTGACCGGTCGGCGTATCGTGCAGATGGTCAAGGACGATCTGAAACCTTCGGACATCATGACCAAGAAGGCTTTCGAGAACGCCATCCGTGTGAACGGCGCGATCGGTGGCTCCACCAACGCGGTGGTGCATCTTCTGGCAATGGCAGGGCGCGTCGGAGTGGACCTTTCCCTCGATGACTGGGACCGCCTCGGCCGCGACATCCCCACTGTGGTCAATCTCATGCCGTCTGGCGAATACCTCATGGAAGAGTTCTTCTATGCCGGTGGCCTGCCCGTGGTGATCAAGATGCTGGGAGAGGCCGGCAAGCTCCACAAGGACGCGTTGACCGTTTCTGGCGACTCGATCTGGGACGAAGTCAAGGACGTCAAGAATTGGAACGAGGATGTCATCCGTCCGGTCGAGAAAGCTCTCACCCAGCAGGGCGGCATCGTCGTCCTGCGCGGCAATCTCGCACCGAAGGGCTGCGTGCTGAAGCCATCGGCCGCTTCGGCACATCTCATGAAGCATCGCGGTCGCGCCGTGGTCTTCGAAGACATCGACGACTACAAGGCGAAAATCAACGATGAGGCGCTCGATATCGACGAAACCTGCGTCATGGTCATGAAGAACTGCGGTCCGCGCGGCTATCCCGGCATGGCGGAAGTCGGCAACATGGGGCTTCCTCCGAAGGTGCTGCGCAAGGGCATCACCGACATGGTGCGCATCTCGGACGCCCGCATGTCCGGCACTGCTTATGGCACAGTCCTTCTCCACACCTCTCCTGAGGCCGCTCGCGGCGGACCGCTGGCAATCGTCAGAAACGGCGATTTCATCGAAATCGACGTCGAAGCCCGCCGCGTGCATCTCGACATCTCGGACGAGGAGATGCAGCGCCGTCTCGCCGACTGGCGTCCCTCGGTCGAACCGCCGGCCAGCGGCTATGCACGCCTCTTCCATGATCACGTGGAAGGAGCCGACACCGGCGCCGATTTCGATTTCCTGAAGGGTTGCCGAGGCGCGCCCGTCGGCAAGGATTCGCACTAGGAGCGACAAGGCATGACCGTGCAGAACCGTATTGCGTTGGCGCTCGCGGGCGTCGGCAAGATCGCACGCGATCAGCATCTCCCGGCGGTGGCGAACGGCCGGGACTTCGCGCTTGTGGCGGCCATCAGCCACCACGGTAAGGTCGAGAACGCGGAAAACTTCGAGAGCTTCGATCGATTTCTCGAAGCCCGCCCGGATGTCCGGGCCATCTCGCTCTGCACACCGCCCAATGTCCGCTTCGAAATGGCGAAGAAGGCTATTGCGGCTGGCCGCGACGTGCTGCTCGAAAAGCCGCCCGCCACAACGCTGGGCGAGGCCGAAGCCCTTGCCGCGATGGCGGCGGACGCGGGTGCCACGCTTTTTGCGACCTGGCATTCCCGCTTTGCTCACGGTGTCGAGCCGGCACGCCAGTGGCTGGCCGACAAGGTCATCCGCAGGATCGAGATCGTCTGGAAGGAAGATGTCCGCCGCTGGCATCCCGGCCAGGCATGGATCTGGGACGCAGGTGGTTTCGGGGTGTTCGATCCCGGCATCAACGCGCTCTCGATCCTGACGGCGATCATACCAGGTGCCATCGTCGTCGATCACGCCTCACTGTCCTTTCCTTCCAATCGTCAGCAGCCGATCGCGGCACGCCTCGGCATGACAACCGCCGAAGGCGCCCCGATCAGCGCCGAGTTCGACTGGCGGCAGGAAGGACCACAGACCTGGGACATATCGGTCGAGACGAATGCGGGCACACTGCGCCTATCGAAGGGCGGGGCAGAACTGTATATTGCCGACGCACTGGCAACCACCAGACCGGATCGTGAGTATCCCGGCATCTATGAACGCTTCGCCACGCTGATAAGATCGCGGCAAAGCGATGCCGATTTTCAACCGCTGCGGCTCGTTGCCGACGCATTCCTGCGCGGAGAACGGCAGGACGTGGCACCGTTCCACGAACAAAACGGCAAAGCGAAATAAAAGGAACATGCGATGACATTCGAATTCACCGGAAAGCACCTCATTGCGGGCACCTGGACCGCAGGCAGCGGGACCTTTGCCTCGACGCCGGCGCACGGACCGGCGCGGGAATTCGCGGTCGGCACGCCGGAACTCGTCGATCGGGCGGCAAAAGCCGCAGAAGAAGCCTTCCTGACCTACGGCTATTCCTCCCGCGAGGAGCGTGCCGCCTTTCTCGAGGCCATCGCCGAGGAAATCGACAAGCGCGGCGATATGATCACCGAGATCGGCACGCAGGAAACCGGCCTGCCGGAAGCCCGCCTGATCGGCGAGCGTGGCCGCACCACCGGTCAGTTGCGGCTCTTTGCCTCCCATATCCGCAAGGGCGACTATCTCGATCGCCGCCACGATGAAGCACTGCCCGACCGCCAACCGCTGCCCCGTCCGGAGATCTTCCTGATGCAACGGCCGATCGGCCCGGTCGCGGTCTTCGGCGCGTCCAATTTCCCGCTGGCCTTCTCCACGGCCGGTGGCGACACGGCTGCGGCACTCGCCGCCGGCTGCCCGGTAATCGTCAAGGGTCACGGCGCACACCCGGGAACCGGCGAGATCGTGGCCCACGCAATCGACGCGGCGGTCAAGAGGCTTGGCCTCCATCCGGGCGTGTTCTCTCTGGTTCAGGGCGGCAAACGCGATGTCGGCGAGGCGCTGGTCCAGCACCCGCTCATCCGAGCTGTCGGTTTCACCGGCTCGCTTGCAGGCGGCCGCGCCCTTTTCGACCTCTGTGCACGGCGTCCAGATCCCATTCCGTTCTTCGGCGAACTCGGTTCGGTCAATCCGATGTTCCTCCTTCCAGAAGCCATGGCCGCGCGCGGCGAGGCAATCGCCAAGGGCTGGGTCGGTTCGCTCACCATGGGTGCGGGCCAGTTCTGCACCAATCCCGGCATCGCAGTCGTTGTCGCAGGCGCACAGGCCGAGGCATTCGCGGCAGCAGCCCGCCAAGGTCTTGAAGGCATCGGCGCCCAGACCATGCTGACGGATGGCATCGCCTCGGCATATCGCTCCGGCGCCAAGCGCATAGAGGGAACCGCCGGCGTCCAGGCGGTATTGACCAGCACTTGTGACCTGCGCGATGCCACGCCCTATCTGTTTGCCACCACCGGCAAGGCCTGGCTCGAAAATCATGCCCTTGGCGAGGAGGTCTTTGGCCCTCTCGGCCTGATCGTTACCGTCACGGACGAGCAGGAAATGATCAGGATCGCGAATAGCCTTGCCGGTCAGCTGACATGCACGCTTCACATGGACGAGGCCGACACGATGCTCGCCAAGCGGCTGATGCCGATCCTCGAGCGCAAGGCGGGCCGCGTTCTCGCAAACGGCTTCCCGACCGGCGTGGAAGTCTGCGACGCAATGGTCCACGGTGGGCCCTATCCGGCGTCGACCAATTTCGGCGCAACCTCCGTGGGCACACTGTCGATCCGCCGGTTCCTGAGGCCGGTTTGCTACCAGAACCTGCCGCACGCCATCCTGCCGGAAGATCTGCGCTGATGGCCGGGAGCGCGTCGTGAACAGCAGGGCACCGGATAAAGCGGCGGGCGCGGGCTTTTGCGCGCTTGCCGATTGGGGCACGAGCAACTTCCGCCTGTGGCTTGTCGACGATAACGGCAACGTCCTGGGCAAGCGACAGTCGGACGACGGGCTTCTCGCCTGCGCCGATGGCCGGTTTGCGAACGTGCTCGAAAGCCATCTTTCGGCACTTGGTGCCGCACCGGACCTTCCCGTGGTGATCGCCGGCATGGCGGGAGCACGCACCGGCTGGCGCGAGGCGCCCTATGTGGAGACACCTGCTTCGCTCGACGCGCTTTACCGCCAGGCAGTGTCGCCCGCCGGTCTCGCCCGTCCGGTCTTCATCCTGCCCGGCGTCTGTCAACGTGACACCGGCCCGTTCGACGTCATGCGCGGGGAAGAAACGCAACTTGCCGGCGCGGTCGAAACCGGCCTTTCCAATGGTGTTTTCTGCCTGCCCGGAACTCATTCGAAATGGGTTTTGCTGACAGGTGGCAGAATTGCCGCCTTCAGGACGGTCATGACGGGCGAACTCTTCGATCTCCTGAGCAAGCAGTCGATCCTCAAGCACTCGATCCTCAAGCACTCGATAGACCAGAACCAGCCTTTCACCGCCGATGATCCCGGCTTTCTTGATGGGGTCACGGAAGCCCTGGGCAACGGCTTTTCGCTGACGGCCCATCTGTTTTCCATTCGCGCGGCGGGCTTGCTTGGCGACGGCGCGACATCTGCCGCCGCGCGCCTTTCGGGCATGTTGATCGGGGCCGAAATCGCCGGCATGAAATCCTTCATGCAGGACAACACGACTGTTCACCTGATCGGCTCATCGCGGCTCACAGCCCTCTATGGCAAGGCGCTTGAGATCACGGGCGCCCGGTCCTCTGTCCTCGATGGGGACGAGCTTGTTCGCAAGGGCCTTTTCGCCGCCGCAAAAGCCCTCTTCCAAAAATCCGAGGAACCGAAATGACAAAACCGAACGTTTCATGGCCCCGGCTCAACCGTGACCTCGTCGCCATCCTGCGCGGAATTACGACCACTGACGTCGAAAGCGTGGTCGGCGCACTGGTGGAAGCAGGCTTCGAGGCAATCGAGATCCCGCTCAATTCGCCCGCCCCCTTTGCCTCGATCGAAAAGGCCAGGCGGATTGCGCCAGCAAACTGTATGATCGGCGCCGGTACCGTGCTGACGCCGGAAGATGTCGACCGCCTCTACGATTGCGGCGGCAATCTCGTCGTGACGCCCAACACTGACCCTTCCGTGATCACCCGTGCCGTTAGCCGTGACATGGTGACCATGCCCGGCGCGTTCACCGCAACGGAAGCTCTTGCCGCGATCAAGGCCGGTGCCGCGGCGCTCAAGTTCTTCCCCGCGAACGTGCTCGGACCGAAGGGTATCGGCGCCATTCGCGCCATCCTGCCGCCGGACATTCCACTGGGCGCGGTCGGCGGAGTCGCAGAAGGTGATTTCGCCGACTACATGCGCGCGGGCGTGCGCTGCTTCGGGCTTGGCTCCAGCCTCTACAAGCCGGGCGACAAGGCGGACCTGATCAAGGAGCGTGCCGAACGGGTTGTCCGCGCCTATGATGAGGCAGTTGCCGGGAATTGACGGTAGAGTTTAGACGGTCGGCCGCGGCCGCGTCAGCACGAAGGCAGCACAGGCGAGCAGGACAAGCCCGAGGCTGACTTTGAGCCAGAGCATGGGCGGTCCGGCAAGCCAGATGATGATGTAACTGACACTCATCAGACTGACCGAGGCAATCTTTGCGGGCCGAGAAATCGCCCCCTGCCGGCGCCAGTCGAGGAGCGGTTTCCCGTAGCGCGGATGATCCAGGAGCCATTGCTCGAAGCGTGGTGACGAGCGCGCGAAGATCGCAGCGGCGAGGATCATGAACGGCGTCGTCGGCAGCACGGGCAAGAAAACCCCGACGACACCGATCGCAACCATCGACCATCCCATTGCCAGCAAGACTATCCGCATCTGCGTCCTTCTTTGTCCGTCTGCGGAACATGTAGGGATTATTGCCGGGCCGTCAAACGCAATCCCAATCTGCGGCGCTTCATGAGAGCCCGGCAGACACAGGAAGAAGCGGCAAGAAGGCGCTTTGGATTTCGCAGCGCGATCGGGGATTGTCCCTGGGCTCCCGACCTCATTTTTTCCGTTCGTCTGGGGACTTGCCGGCCTTTTCGGCCTTATTCGCACTGTCGTCTGACGCCAGGTCACGTTTGGCGTCGAATACTCCCGGCATCAGGAATTCCGTCGGCCGGTCGCTCGCCGAGGTATATGTCGCAGCCTTGGCGCCGTAGCGGAGGATGCCGAGTCTGGCGAGAACGCGCAGCAGACGATCCAGCCATCCGGATTTTTCTGGCTTTTCAGGAGAGTCCATCAGCGTTCCACTCCTATGAAGTGACAAAATGTCAAAACAAACCGCATGGACATTAGGTTGCGCCAGATCACCCCGACTTGCAAGGGTGATCGATCGGGCAGGGAGCACGCCACACCGCGCGATCAGCGATAATCGGCGGGGTCGCGGCTGATATCAAAACGGCAATCTTCCAGCCTGAGGCGAGGTTTGCCCGCTCCCTGCCCTTTTTTAGGTGATAGTCTAGAAAGATGATTCGCGTGGCGCATCTCTATGCGCCATTCAAGGAAATGTAGTCGCCCGCGGCATTCGCCAGGCGACGCCAACTGCTCGGGGAGATGGGCCATGACAGCCGGCAAGAAGCCAGAGATCGCCGAAATGCGCCCGAAAATCACTGTTATCGGTGTCGGCGGCGGCGGCGGCAATGCGGTCAACAACATGATAGTCGAGGGCTTGCAGGGCGCGGAGTTCATCGTTGCCAACACCGATGCGCAAGCGCTCTCCATGTCGAAGGCTTCACGGATCATCCAGCTCGGTGCTGACGTGACGGAAGGACTGGGCGCAGGTTCCCTGCCGGAGATCGGGCGGGCCGCGGCCGAGGAATCGATCCACGAGATCATGGATCACCTGGCCGGCACCCATATGTGCTTCGTCACGGCCGGAATGGGTGGAGGAACGGGTACCGGGGCAGCTCCGATCATTGCTCAGGCTGCCCGCGCCGCGGGCATCCTGACGGTTGGCGTTGTGACCAAGCCGTTCACCTTCGAAGGCAAGCGACGAATGCAGACTGCGGACGAGGGCATTGCGCGGCTTCGTGAGTGCACCGATACCGTTATCGTAATTCCTAACCAGAATCTCTTCAGGATCGCGGATGCGAAGACCACCTTTGCCGATGCCTTCGCAATGGCCGACCGCGTACTTTATGCGGGCGTCGGCTGCATTACCGACCTGATCGTGAAGGAAGGCCTGATCAACCTCGACTTCGCAGACGTGAAGACGGTTATGAAAGACATGGGCCGGGCGATGATGGGGACGGGAGAAGCCTCCGGCGAAGGCCGGGCCATGAAGGCCGCGGAAGCCGCAATTGCCAATCCATTGCTCGACGAAGTCTCGATGAGAGGCGCCAGGGGCGTGCTGATCTCCATATCCGGTGGAACGGATATGACGCTGTTCGAAGTCGATGAAGCCGCAACTCGCATCCGCGATGAAGTCGACCATGATGCCGACATTGTGGTCGGCGCCATCTTCGACAAGGAACTCGCCGGAAAATTCAGGGTCTCTGTGGTGGCGACCGGACTGGGCGAACCTTTGTCTGGCGAGGATAACGCTCTCGCTTCGCATAACAGGGATGGACACTTGGGGGATGTCGCTTCGCGGATCCTGCAATAGCACTGTCGCTACCCTGTATAGGGTGCCCGACCTCCATGGGCGGCTCGATCAGGGCCGCGCCAATGGTTGAAGGTTTCAGGCCGTGACGCCGGCGAAGACCTCGAAGCCTGTATCGATCACCGAAGGCTCCGGCGGTCGCTGCGCCGATTCGAAAGCCTTTTCCACCGCCGTGCGGCCGATGAGGAATCGGTTCGACCGGATAGTCGAAAGCGGCTGGGGCAGTTCACGACCGATATCGAGGCCGTTGAAGCCGAAAATGGCGAGTTGGTCCGGGAGCGTGATATTCGCGCCCATGCAATGGAATATGCCGCCGACGGCCATGTCGTCATTGGAGTAGACGATGACATCGAGCTTCGGCTCATGAGCGCACAGACGCGCGGTCATCTCCTTGCCGACGCCGACCGAACTCGGCGCTTCCGCAATCGCTTCCGCCGCAATCGTCAGGCCCGCGTCGCGAAGGGCGTCGACAAGACCTTCGTAGCGCAGGCGCGCGCGCCGGTCCGCTTTCCAGTCATGGCCGGCATAGCCGAAGCGACGATAGCCGCGCCCGACCAGATACCGCCCTGTGGCGTATCCGGCGCGCCGATGCGACATTCCAACCGCGATGTCGATCGGCACGGCATCGATATCCATCATTTCCACGACCCGGATATCGCTTTGGATGAGCATCCGCCGCGTTGCCTCGGTATGATCGAAACCGGCGATCAGGATCGCGCTCGGCTGCCAGGACAAGAGCCCCCGCACGACCGCTTCTTCGCGCTCGATGTCATATTCGGTGACGCTGATGACCGGCTGGTTCTCGCTCTCCCGCAGCGCGGCGTGAATGCCTTGGAGCACTTCGGGGAAAACGATGTTCGACAACGACGGGATGACGACGCCGACAAGATGGGAATCCAGCGAGGCCAGCGAACCGGCAATCCTGTTGGGCACATATCCGGTGGCGCGAACCGCCTCCATCACCCTCTTTCGCGTTTCCTCCGCGACCGGCCCCTTGTTGCGCATGATGCGCGACACCGTCGATTCGCCGACGCCGGCACGCTGCGCCACTTCCTTGACGGTAACCTTGCTCTTCCTGTCCGGCAGACGCAGCCTTGGTTGCATGCCTTCCCCTCTTCTTCTTGGTTCAGTGCCCCAATCAAGAAAACCTATCGGATGACTGCCGACCGCTTGCCTCGGGGAACCCCTTATACCAAATCACCCGACGCTGCGAAGAGCATCGGGCGATTTGCTTTACGAAAGTCAGTCGAGAGAAAGCGCGAGGCCCCTCATTTCTGCCCTACATATTTGCGCCAAGAATGCTGCTCCCGGAAACCCAGGATCTCGCGTGCCTTGCGATTGGACAACAGGCTCTCGTATTCGCCCATCGGACGCGTGGTCTTGACGCCCGGATAGAAACGGTCGATCAGTTCCTGCGTCGGCAGGTCGGAGGACGTTTCGTCGTTGGCGGCGTTGAATATCTCGAAGCCAAGCCCGTCCTTGTGGACGGCAAGATCTACGATCTGCCCGAGATCGCGCGCGTCGATATAGCTCCAGGCGATCCGCTTGCGGAAACCGGGATCGGCAAACCATTTCGGAAAGAGTTCATATTCATGCGGCTCGATCACATTGCCGATGCGAATGGCGTAGATGTCCACGCCGGACCGCAAGGCGAAAGCCTGCGCGGTCTTCTCGTTGCAGATCTTCGACAGCGCATAGCTGTCCATCGGATCGACGGGATAGTCCTCCTCCAGCGGGAAATGCACCGGATCGCGGGGCTCGTTGGCGAAGACCAGGCCATAGGTCGTCTCCGAGGAGGCGATGATCACCTTCTTGATCCCGAGCTTCACCGCAGCCTCGATGACATTATAGGTCCCCATCGTGTTGATGCGGAATACTTCATTGTCCGGTGTGATCATGATCCGCGGGATCGCCGCGAAATGGACGACCGCGTCCACGGGCTGGGCCCTCAGCGACGGGTCGAATTCATGCAGGCCCATATAGCTCGAGAATGCGTTGAATACCTGCCCGCTGTCAGTGATGTCGGTGATCAGCGTGCGGACCTTGGGATTGTCGAGCGGTTTGGTATCGATATTCAGGACCTGATGGCCTTTGTCTACGAGGTATTGAACGACATGCTTTCCAGCTTTGCCGCTACCACCGGTGAACATTATGCGTTTGCTCATCTCATGCTCCATTACTACTGATATTACTCTTGCGGATGTTGCGCTGCCTAGCCGGGTTTAGCCCGTCGCCGCCAACATCACGTTTTCCTGATTGGCTTCCTGATGGGTGAAGCCACCGCTGATCCGCCCCTCCTTGAGGACGATGATCCGGTCGCTGATCGCGAGGATCTCCGGCAAGTCCGAGGATACTACGATAATCGACATGCCTTCTTCCGCCAGCCTGTTGAGCAGCGCGTGGACTTCGGCTTTCGCACCGACGTCAATGCCACGGGTCGGTTCGTCGACGATCAGAATGCGCGGCCTGCGGGCAACCCACTTTGCGATGATGACCTTCTGCTGATTGCCGCCCGAAAGATTGACAACCTTCTGCTCCGGGCTGGGCGTCTTGATCCCGAGCGACTGGATGAATTCCCGGCACCGCTTCGTTTCGCGGCCGCGATCGACGAAATCCAGGCGGCAATAGTCCGCAAGATGGGTGAGGCTGAAGTTTTCGCGGACCGACATGCCCAAGACCAGGCCTTGCGCCTTGCGGTCCTCTGTGACGAAGCCCAACCCCTCGCTGATGGCCACTGACGGATCGGTGATCTTGACCGTCTTTCCGTCGATGCTGATCTCGCCGACATAGGCTCGGCTGCCGAAGATCATTTCCATGATCTCCGTGCGGCCGGCACCGATAAGGCCGAAGAAGCCGAGAATTTCCCCTTTGTGCAGGTTGAAACTGACATCGCTGACGCGAGCCGAATGATGGGTTGGCCGGTGCATGCTCAGATTGCGCACCGACAGCAGCACTTCGTCGCTCGCATGAGAAACATGTTCGCCGAAGAATTGCGACAGCTCGCGATCGACCATCTTGCGCACCAGCAGATCGCGCGTCATCTCCGCAATGGGGCGCGAATCCACGGTTTCCCCGTCGCGCATGACAGTCACGGTATCCGCGATCTCGAAGATTTCTTCCAGTCGGTGCGAAATGTAGACGATGCCGATACCCTGCGCGGCGAGCTTCTTGACCATGCGCATCAGGACCGTGGCCTCATGATGGCTGAGCGATGCGGTCGGTTCGTCCATGATGATGAGCTTCGACTGATAGGAAATCGCGCGCGCGATCTCGACCATCTGTTTCTGTCCGATACTGAGATCGCCGACCAGCATCGCCGGATTGAGCTTCATGTCGAGCTCGGCGAGAACGGCTGCTGCTGCCGCATTCATCTTCCGCCGGTCGATCAGGCCGGCCATGTTCAATGGTTCCCTGGCGAGGAAGATATTCTCCGCGATCGAGAGATTGTCGACGACGGCGAGCTCCTGGTAGATGATGGTTATTCCCAGGGATCTGGCATGCACGGGATCGGTGATCACGACCTCCTGGCCTTCGACCTCGATCCTGCCACCCGGATCGCAACGCAGCACGCCGGTCATGATCTTCATCAACGTGCTTTTTCCCGCCCCATTCTCGCCGGCGACGGCATGGACCTGGCCGCGATGGAGGGTGAGATCGACCCCCTTCAAGGCCTTCACCCCTGGGAATGTCTTTGAAATATTTCGCATTTCAAGAAATGGCGTCATGGTCTGCTCGAATCCCCGTCCAGATTGAATGGATGCGGAAGCGCAGCGGCTCCCGCATCCAGGTTCTGCAGGTGTTACTTCGTGTAGCTTCCGAGATTCTCGGCAGTCACGACGGTAACGCCCGTATCGACATTCTCCGGCTTCTTCTCTTCGCCGGTGATCTGGGCCACCAGATGCTCGACGGCGAGACGTCCCATAGTCACCGGACGCTGGACCATGATGCCGTCGATGAAGCCGTCCTTGACGCCCTTAATCGTGTCCGGCAGGTCGTCGAAGGCAAACACCTTCACCACACCCTTGCGGTCGGCGAATTCCTTTTCGGCAAGGACCTTGGCGACAGCAGGTCCGCCAACCTGACTGATGCCGAAGATGCCCTTGAGATCCGGATTGGCGCGAAGCAGCGCTTCGGTGACAGAGACGCCGCGGGCGAGATCGTCTTCAGTGCCTTCGGTTGCGGCGATCGTGATTTTCGGATAGGCCTCGAGGGCCTTCTTCACGCCTGTGATGCGCTCGTTCAGGTTCGAAGCGCCAAGCTGGCCGGTCACGATGGCGACTTTGCCCTCGCCGCCGATGGCTTCGGCCATTGCCTTACCCATGGTCTCGCCGGCGGCTTCGTTGATCGTGCCGATATACATGCTGCGGCCGCTATTGGCGCTGTCGCTGTCGAAGGTGAGAACGGCGATGCCGGCATCGACGGCCTGCTTGATNNGTCCTCGATGATCTTCACCTGGGTGGAGCCCTGGGTGTTCTGCGGAACCACCCACTGATACTTGACGCCGAGCTTGTCGGCGGCTTCCTGCGCACCGGTATTGCAGTCGTCAAAGAACGGTACCGCAACTTTCGGAACGACGGCGACGGTGATGTCGGCCTTGTCCTTGGCAAAGGCAGCGCCGGTTGCCAAAAGCGACATCGTCAAGATTGCCGCACGAGCGGAATTAAAAAGTACACGCATGAAATCCTCCTCCTCTGCAAGCTCTCCTCGAGCCTGGATTCTTTGTGGTTATTCTACATGTATGCCTATGCTTACTCTTTATCGTCTCAGTTCTTTCCTCCCATGATTTTGTTCCGCAGCACGTCGAGGCTTACGGCGATCAGGATGACGCCGCCGGTAATGGCCTGTTGCGCGTAGGTATTGATGTTGAGCAGCACGACGCCGTTGGCGATCACGCCCACAAGGGCAGCGCCGATGACCGCGCCCGTAACGCTTCCGACCCCGCCGGCAAGGCTCGCTCCGCCGATCGCGGCGGCTGCGATCACGTCCAGTTCGGAACCGAAACCCGAGGCCGGCTCGGCCGAGAGGTAACGGGAAAAACCGATCACCCCAGCCAATGCGGCGATGGTGGAAGACAGGACATAGACGGAGAGCTTGACGCGATCGACCTTGACGCCGCTCAGCCGCGCGGCGTGTTCGTTACCGCCGGTAGCATAGATATGACGGCCGAAGCGGGTGCGGCGCATGATCACCGCGAAGATCAGCATCAGCACGACCATGATGATGACCGGCACCGGCACCGGGCCGAGATAGCCCTGGCCAAGGATCGCGAAGCTTTCCGGCGTTTCCGGCGTGACCGGCACGCCACGCGTGATCATGTACATCAGCCCGCGGCCGATACTCAGCGTACCAAGGGTCGCAATAAACGGCGGCAGGCCGATGAAGGTGATCAGCAACCCGTTGCACAACCCGAAAATGAGACCGACACCCAGACCCGCCGCGATGCTGACCTCGGTGGGATAACCCATACTGAAGCAAAGGGCGGTCACCAGCGAGGCGAGCCCCATCGCGGAGCCGACGGACAGGTCGATCCCGCCGGTGATGATCACCATCACCATGCCGATGCTCATAATCGCGGTCAGCGAAAAGGCCCGGAAGACGCCCATCAGGTTGTTCGTCGTGAAGAAGTAGGGAGTATAGAGGCTGATCAACGCGCCAACCACGACCAGCGCGATCAGGACGTTGAACTCGCGCACCTGGAACAGCTTACCGGTTTCGGCCAACAGACGGGAATGCAGCGATCCAGATGCATTGTGGTCCTGATCGGTCGCGAGCATTTCTTATTCCTCCCAAATGTTGTTCCGATGCGCCGCCGCCCCTATCCAAGGCGCTCCTCAACGCCGTTGGCCGTATCCCTCGCCCTCTCCGCAAAGGAGTCGTGGTGAAGATAGCCAACGAGTGGCAGCGCTGTCATTCTGTGTTTCAAGTGACCCGTTTTGTCAACAGGCTTTTTGCGATCTGCAGATCTCCGCAAATCGGATGCAGATTCACGCAATCGTGGCCGCGAGTGGCCCTGCGCCGCGCAATGGTGCACAGAATATATATTGCGTTCATCCCGGAGAAAAAGATAATGTGGCAGCGCTATCACAAAAGAGATCGCAATTTCGCCAATTGCGGGACAGACGATTCCGACCTGGAGGCCAGCGCAGCATGACCGTCACGACAACAGCAACCTCCATGTCCATTGCCATGATCCACACGGTCGCCGGTCTGCTTCCAACGCTGGACGCGCTCGCCAGACGCCAACTGCCCGGCTGTGAACCCTTCAACATTCTCGACGAGAGCCTGCTGAGAAATACGATCCGCGAGGGAAGCCTCTCGAAAACGACGATGCGGCGCCTTGCGCAATACGTATGGTCCGCGGTCGACGGTGGCGCCGAAGCCGTTGTCGTCACCTGCTCCTCCCTCGGTCCGGCAGTTGATGCGGCACGGCCATTATGCCCGGTACCGCTCTTCCGCATCGACAAGGGCATGGCGCTTGAAGCGGTGTCGCGGGCGTCGCGGATCGGCGTTCTGGCGACATTACCGACGACGCTCGGCCCCACCGGGGATATCATCAGGACGTCTGCGGCCGAAACCGGACGGACGGGCTGCCAGGTCACGGAAATGTTGTGCGAGGGGGCTTTCGAGCGCCTGTCTCGCGGCGACCGCGAGGGTCACGATGCACTGGTGGTCGAGGGGTTCCGGCGCCTCGCGCCGAAGGTCGACCTGGTCGTCCTCGCCCAGGCCTCGATGGCAAACGCGCTTACGCCCCTTGGTCCCGAACCGGAGGGCGTCCCGGTGCTGACGAGCCCGGAGCTCGGCATGCGCCACGTCAGGGACCGGCTTTTTGCGGGAAATCCTCGTCCATGAGGCTACCGGCCTTGCCGTCATCCTGAATACAGCATCAACCCTGCCGGGATATCGTCCCGAATAACCTCAACCCAAGGAGCAAGTCATGGAATATCGACTACTCGGCCGCTCGGGTCTCAAAGTCTCAGCGGTGAGCATGGGCACGTTTTCGTTCGGCGGAAGGGGCGATTTCGCCATGGTCGCCAGCCAGGGCGTCAAGGAAGCGCAACGGCTGGTCGATACCTGTATCGATGGCGGCATCAACCTGTTCGACACGGCCAACATGTATTCCGCCGGACACTCCGAAGAGATCCTTGGCGAGGTCCTCGAGGGGCGCCGCGACAGGATCCTAATCTCCAGCAAGGCGCGGATGCGCATCGGAGACGGCCCCAATGACGAAGGCGTATCGCGCTATCATCTGATCCGCGAATGCGAGCGTAGCTTGAAGCGCCTGCGCACCGATCACATCGACGTCTATTTCATGCACGAATGGGACGGGCTGACCCCACCGGAGGAGATGCTCTCGGCGCTGGATGCATTGGTGAACCAGGGCAAGGTCCGTTATATCGGCTGCTCGAACTATTCCGGCTGGCACATCATGAAGGCGCTGGGCGTCGCGGATCTCAAGAACTATCCGCGCTTCGTCACCCAGCAGATCCACTACACCCTCGAGGCACGGGAGGCCGAATACGAACTCCTGCCGATATCCGTCGATCAGGGTCTAGGCGTCATGGTCTGGAGCCCGCTTGCCGCCGGCCTGCTCTCGGGAGCATTCCGCCGCGATCAGAAACCTGCGGATTCCCGCCAGGCCGCCGGCTGGAGCGAACCTCCTATTCGCGACGAGGAGCGCCTGTGGAATATTGTCGACGTCCTGGTCGAGATCGCCGATGCCCGAGGCGTGACGCCGGCTCAGGTCGCGCTGGCATGGACATTGTCGCGGCCCGCGGTCACATCCGTCGTTGTTGGCGGCCTGACTGAACAGCATTTCAGGGACAATATCGCTGCGGTCGATTTGAAGCTGACAGCCCAGGAACTGGAACGGCTGAACGCAGTCAGCCGCCTTCCCTACATCTACCCCTATTGGCACCAGCACAATTTCGCGAAGGACCGCTTCTGCGCGGGCGACTGGGCGCTACATCAAAGCTACGAGGATCTGGGAAAGATCTGAGTAAGAAAGGCGGGTCCTGGACCCGCCTTCAAGTCCCGCCGGATCAGCCGGCAAACGCCTTCAACCAGCCAAGCCCGGCGACGGTTTCGCCCGCCGGACGGTATTCGCAGCCGACATAGCCGCCATATCCGAGAGCATCCAGTTCCCGCAGAACCCGGAAATCGTCGAGTTCGCCGATCCCCGGTTCATGGCGCGAAGGCACCGATGCGATCTGGACATGCCCGATGATCGGCATCATCTCCCGCAGCCCGTGGATCACGTCGCCATGGATGATCTGCCGATGGTAGATGTCGAACTGGAGCTTCAGATTGGGGCGGCCGATATCGGCGATGAGGTCGGCGGCAAAATTGAAATCGTTAAGAAAATAGCCCGGCATGTCGCGGGGATTGATCGGCTCGATGAGCACGTCGAGACCCGCCTCACCGGCCTTGTCGCAGGCAAGGGCGAGCGCAGCGCGATAGGTGTCGCGGGCCTTGGCGTCCGAGCGGTCCGCAAGGCCGCTCATCACGTGCAGTCGCCCGACGCCGGTGGCACTGGCATATCGCAATGCTGTCTCGACGGATTGGCGAAACTCCGCCTCTCTCCCCGTCAGTGCCGCAAGCCCCCGTTCCCCGGCAGTCCAATCTCCGGGAGGCAGATTGAATAGCGCTTGGGTCAATCCGGCGGCTTGCAGTCGCGAGCGGATGACATCGGGCTCGAATTCATAGGGAAAAAGGAATTCGACCGCCTTGAACCCAGCGGCAGCAGCGGCAGCGAACCGGTCGAGAAACCCGGTCTCGTTGAACATCATCGTCAGATTTGCGGCAAAACGCGGCATGTTCAGAGCGTCCCGGGCGCTTCTGGCAAGGTCAGTCCGGTCATCTGCGCAAGCAACCGGGCGACCGAGGCGTCGTCGTCCCGTCCCATTCCGGCGGCAGACGTCATGATGAACATCTGCAGGGCGGTTGAGGCGATCGAGAGCGGGAATTTCACGTTTCGACCGATATCCGAAACGATGCCCAGATCCTTGGTGAAGATATCGATCGCGCTTCGCGGCGCGTAATCGCCTTCGAGAATGTGCGGAACACGATTTTCGAACATCCAGGAATTGCCGGCCGATGCCGTGATGACTTCATAGACCTTGTCGATGTCCAGGCCCAGAGCCTTCGCAAAGGTGATGGCCTCGCAGGCGGCCGCGATATGAACGCCGGCCAGGAGCTGGTTGACGATCTTGAAGGAAGCGCCGATGCCGGCGCGATCCCCCAGTTCGTAAACCTTCTGCGCGATCGCATCGAGGACTGGGCGAACCTTCGCAAAGAGCTCCGGACGCCCTGACCCCATGATCGTCAGTTCGCCGGCCGCTGCCCTGCCGGCGCCGCCGCTGATCGGAGCGTCGATATAGCCAAGCCCGAGCGCTTCGGCGCGTTCTTCCAGGCTGCGGGCCATCTCCGGAGCCATCGTGGCAAAGGAGAGGATGACGCCACCCTTCGCCATCGCAGCAGCCGCGCCCGCGCCCGCGCCGAACAGGACGGTTTCCGTCTGGGCGGCGTTCACCACGACGGTAATGACCACGTCGGCGCCTTTTGCGGCCTCTGCCGGATTTGCGACCGCCTTTCCGCCCGAGGCTGCAAAGCGTGTCATGGCCTCCTCGCTGACGTCACAGCCAACCGTTTCGAAGCCGCCTCGCAGCAGGGAGGTCGCCACGCCCATACCCATCGATCCCAGTCCGATGACGCAGACTTTCAAATCCGTTCGTTTGCTCATGTCAGAAACCCAACCTCCCAATCCATCATCCTTCAACCGTCCCGCAAGCGCTTGCTTTTCGCTTCCCGGAAAAGTAATGATAGCGTTGCCACAACATGGTTAGCCTATCCGTGAATTGCATTGCAAGCCCTTATTTTCGTCTGGAGATCAAGGGTTTCGATGATCTTGCGGAGGGAGGCTTGCGAGCGTCCTGCTGCGGCCGGACAAGGGAGGAAAGACGTGCTAATTGGCGCTGTTGCCGACGATATAACCGGGGCCACGGACCTGTGTCTCATGCTCTCTCGCGAAGGCATGCGCACGATCCAGGTGATCGGCGTGCCCGCAAACGATATGGATTTTTCCGGCGCGGACGCCGTCGTCGTGGCGCTGAAGTCGCGAACGATACCGGCTCGGCAAGCCGTTGACATGTCGCTGGCTTCCGCTCGCGTCCTCCTGGCCGCAGGCGCCGAACAACTCATTTTCAAATACTGCTCGACATTCGATTCGACGGATGCCGGGAATATCGGCCCCGTCGCGGAAGCACTGCAGGACCTGACCGGCACCCCGGTGACGATTGCCTGCCCTTCCTTTCCGGCGGCCGGGCGCACCGTCTATAAAGGGCATTTGTTTGTCGGTGACAGGCTCCTTTCGGAAAGCCCGCTCAAGGATCACCCGCTGACCCCCATGCGCGATCCGGACCTTGTTCGCGTGTTGCAGCGCCAATGCAGTCGCCCGGTGGGCCTCGTTCAGGCCGACACTGTAGTAAAGGGGCCGGAGGCGTTAAAGGCTGCCTTCGCCGAGCAATACGCGGCCGGCAAACGCATCCTGGTCATCGACACGCTGAGCGACGCCGATCTCAGGGTCATCGGCAAGGCCTGCGCCGGGATGAAGCTTGTCACCGGTGGCTCCGGCGTCGCCATGGGACTGCCTGAGAATTTCAGGCGGACGAAGGAATTCACGCCCCGGGACCAGATGACGCGAATGGCGGCTCCGGCCGGCCGCGCGGCAATTCTTGCCGGCTCGTGCTCGGCGGCGACACGCGGCCAGATCGAGGTTGCGGAGGCCGCCGGCTTGCCCGTGCTGCGGCTCGATATCACGGCGGTCGCGGAAGGCCGGCAGACGGCGGCCGATCTTGCCGATTGGGTGATCGCCACTCAGGGCGACCGCCCGCCGCTGATCTATTCGAGTGCCGATCCGGCGGAACTGATCGATATCCAGGCGCGGATGGGGCGCCATGAGTCCGGCGCCCTTGTGGAAAGGACGCTGGCGGACGTCGCACGTCGCCTCAAGGATGCAGGTTTCTCCCGCTTTCTGATCGCCGGCGGCGAGACGTCTGGCGCAATTGTCGAAGCGCTCGGCGTCAAGGTCCTGCTGATCGGGCCGGAAATCGACCCGGGCGTGCCCTGGACACGCAGTATCGCCGGTCCCGACCTTGCGCTGGCGCTCAAATCAGGCAATTTCGGCGCCAGGGACTTTTTCCTGAAAGCCTGGACCTTGCTTGAGACGGAGACTGCGGATGCATGATGTCAATCGCCTTCGCGACGAGGTTTGCCGTGTCGGGCAATCCTTGTTCCAGCGTGGCCTGACCTCCGGTTCGACCGGCAACATTTCCGTCCGCACGCCCGACGGCGGCTGGCTGATGACGCCAACAAATGTCTCGATGGGCACGCTCGATCCTGCGCGGTTGTCGCTGTTCGACGCCGACGGGCGCTTCGTATCCGGGGACGCGCCAACCAAGGAAGCGTTCCTGCATTTCTCGATGTATGGCGAGCGGGCCGATGCCGGCGCCGTCGTGCATCTCCATTCCAGCCATTCGACCGCCGTCAGCATCATGGCGGACGTCGATCCGGAGGATGTGCTTCCGCCGCTGACTGCCTATTACATCATGCGCGTCGGCCGCCTGCCGCTCGTGCCCTACTTCCCGCCGGGCGATCAGGCGCTCGCGGAAGCGGTGCGCAGCCTCGCCGGCCGGCACCACGCCATGCTGCTCGCCAATCACGGACCGGTGGTCGCCGGTACCAGCCTTGCCAACGCCCAATATGCAGCCGAAGAGCTCGAAGAGACCGCCAAGCTTTTCCTGATGCTGCAGAACCACGCCAAGCGTGTCCTGACCCCCGAGCAGGTGGCGGATCTGCGCCGGCGCTTCAACCTTGCCTGACACGGCTGACCTCCCGTCAGCACAAAACGAGACTTTCCGGATTTATCCCGCAGGAGAACAACAATGAATACGACAGCAAAAGAAAAAGTGGGCTTTGTCGGCCTCGGCCTGATGGGCCATGGCATGGCCAAGAATATCGTCGAAAAGGGCTATCCGCTCACGGTCATCGCCCACCGGAACCGCAAGCCGATCGAGGATCTCGTGTCGCGTGGCGCCACCGAAGCCAAGTCTCCGGCAGAGCTCGCGGCCGCCTCGACGATCGTCTTCCTCTGCCTCACCAGTTCGCGAGAGGTCGAGGCCGTCGTCAACAGTATGAAGGGATCGCTTGCCCCGGGATCGGTGATCGTCGACTGCTCGACCAGCGAGCCGACCGTCACAACCCGACTTGCCGCGGAAATGAAGGCGCTGGACGTCGACTTCGCCGATGCGCCCTTGAGCCGGACGCCGAAGGAAGCCTCGGAAGGAATGCTCGACGCGATGGTCGGCGCCGACGACGACGTCTTCGCCCGGATCCGGCCGGTGATCGATACCTGGGCGGGCAAGATTGTCCACATCGGCGGCATTGGCGACGGGCACCGCATGAAACTGCTCAACAACTTTATCTCACTTGGAATGGGCGCTCTGTTCGCGGAAGCTCTCGCCCTGTCCCGCAAAGTCGGCATCTCCGTCGAGCGGTTCGATAGCGTCATTCGCGGCGGCCGGATGGACAGCCTCTTCTACCAGACCTTCATGGGCTATGCGCTCGAAGGCAACAGGGAGGCCCACCGGTTCACCCTTTCGAATGCTTACAAGGATCTCAAATATCTCGAGTCCATGGCCAATGACGCAACCGTGGTCACGCCGCTCGCCAGCGCGACCAAGAACGCCTATGCCATCGCCGTCGCCGGCGGCGGCAATGGACCCGAGGACTACGTGCCGCACCTGACCGACTTCATCGCCAAGCTCAATGGCCTTGAACCGCGATAGAATACGAGGTTTGCGTCGAGGTTGGCCAGCGGGCACGCTGGCCTATAGTCTCGACAGGGCTTCGATCGGAAGGTGCAAGAGTCTGTTTTGCGACTCTTCGCTCATGCCGCGCGTGACTTCTTGCAACACGAATGCACCGAAGATTATGGTGGGTGGGAAGGGAGCCTGCCTCATCCGCGACGTGTCATCGTCGCTGCTGGCGATCTTCGCGCATGAACGCAATGGGACCCACCCGACCACGCCAATACTCGGCAAGGCTCCACGACAGGAGATTTCGTGACCTGCATAGATCCGCGCCCGTTCCTGACGTCGCTTTTCGAGACGGCGGTCATTGCCGCTGATCCCCTGGCCGCAATCCGCGCCCATCTGCCGAAACGGCCGAAAGGGCGTACGGTCGTGGTCGGTGCGGGCAAAGCGGCAAGCCAGATGGCTGCTGCTTTCGAGGCTTGTTGGGATGGTCCGGTCGAGGGCGTGGTCGTCGCCCGCCACGGCCCGGTCGAAGCATGCAGGCACATCAAGGTCCTGCAGTCGGCCCATCCGGTTCCCGATGAGGACGGCCTTGCCGGATCGGCGGCACTCTTGAGCGCCGTCGCAGGCCTGACAGAGGACGATCTGGTGATCGCACTGATTTCCGGAGGCGGCTCAGCTCTGCTGCCCGCACCGCCCGAAGGTTTGACGCTCGAAGACGAGATCGCGGTCAACAAGGCGCTGCTCGCCTCCGGCGCGCCGATCTCGGCCATGAATGTCGTTCGAAAGCATGTCTCTCGCATCAAGGGCGGGCGCCTTGCCCTTGCCGCGTCCCCGGCAAAAGTCGTCAGCCTCATCGTTTCGGATGTTCCCGGCGACAATCCCGCCTTCGTCGCCTCGGGGCCGACCGTTCCGGATCATTCGACGCCGGAAGACGCCCTCAAGATCATTGCCGAATACGCAATGGACCTTCCAGCGGCGGTCATGAAGCATATCCGGTCCACTGCGGCTGCCGCACCGGCACCCAACGGCCCCGCCTTTGCCCGCAACGAGGTCCACATCATCGCCTCCGCACGCGTCTCCCTGGAGGCAGCGGCCAGAAGAGCGCGCGAAGCGGGCATCGACGCCGTCATTCTATCGGATGCAATCGAGGGCGAGGCCCGGGATATCGGCCGGATGCATGCCGCCATCGCCCGCGAGGTCATGAGCCGCAACCAACCATTCACGAAGCCGGTGGTGATCCTGTCGGGCGGCGAAACAACGGTGACGATCACCTCAGGAAAATGCGGCAAGGGCGGCCGGAACAGCGAGCTCCTACTGGCGTTCGCGCTGGATATCGACGGAATGGAGAAAATCCATGCGCTTGCCGCCGATACCGACGGTATCGACGGGTCTGAAGACAACGCCGGCGCCTTCTGCGACGGCGATACGGTCTCGCGCATGCGTGCCAAGGGAGGAGACCCTCGTGCCCTTCTGTCCGGACATGACGCCTGGTCGGCATTCAGCCTTTCCGGTGATATTTTCTCTCCGGGACCTACGGGCACGAATGTCAACGATTTCAGGGCGATCCTGGTTACCGGCTGATGTGCAGAGCTGCTGTGGCCTAAAGGTGATCCTCGGCGCTGCTGTTCTTCTCAAGCGCCCGGCGGGCTAACTCGACCCAGTACTGCACGCCAATGGTGAGCGCGTCGTCATTGAAGTCGTAATTGGGGTTGTGCAGGTTGCGCCCGCCCTCGGCGCTGCCATTCCCCATCCAGATGTAAGCACCCGGCTTCTTCTGCAGCATAAAGGAGAAATCCTCCGCCCCCATGCTCGCCGGCATGTCCTGACGAATGGCGTCCTCGCCGGCCACGGCTTCGGATGCGGCACGGGCGATATCGGTTTCCGCCGGCGTGTTGATGGTGGCCGGGTAACGCCGCTGATAGTCGAATTCCACCCGCGCGCCGAAGGTTTCGGCAACCAGCTTCGCCCGGTGCCCCATCTCGGCTTCCAGCCGGTCGCGGACATCGGGAGACAAGGACCGTGCGGTGCCCCTGATCAGCACGCTCTCGGGAATAATATTCCAGGTGTCGCCGGCGTGGATCTGCGTGATGCTGATCACGCCTGCGTCAGCCGGACTCAATGTGCGGCTGACGATCGCCTGCCAAGCCGTGTTGACCTGCCCGGCCACCAGGATCGGATCGATGCCCTGATGCGGCATGCCGGCATGGGATCCCTTGCCGATGATCTTCAGCTCGAAATTATCCTGCGCCGCCATCATGGCGCCGCTATGGAGGGCGAACTGCCCGACCGGCAAGCCCGGCCAGTTGTGCATGCCGAAAACGCAGTCGACCGGGAAACGATCGAACAAGCCGTCCTCCACCATCACCCGGGCACCGCCTTCGTTTTCCTCGGCCGGCTGAAAGATGAACACCACGGTGCCACGGCTCGGCGGATTGGCCGCCATGTGGCAGGCAGCGCCCAGCAGCATCGCGGTATGGCCATCATGGCCGCAGGCGTGCATCTTGCCCGGCGTCGTCGACGCATAGGGCACCCCTGTCGTCTCGGTTATGTCGAGGGCATCCATATCGGCCCGCAGGCCGACCGACGGTCCGTCGCCATTGCGCAGCACGGCAACGACGCCGGTTCTGCCGATGCCTTCATGAACCTCGAGACCGGCGGCCCGCAACTCCCGTGCCACAAAGGCCGCGGTGCGGTGCTCCTCGAAGGCCGTTTCCGGATGGGCATGCAGGTCGTGACGCCATTCGATCAGGCGCGGTTCGAGCGCCTTGACGCTATCGGAAACCTTCATCGTTATGCTCCAAACAACAGTGTCCCAGCCACACCCAGCGCCGTTCCAACGAGCAGCCAGGCGACCCGGTCGATCAGCGCAATATGCCCGCCGCCGGCATATGCTCCCTCCGGCGCAGCGGCGCCAGGCACGCCAGCACCCCGCTGCCGCGCCTCGGAAAGACCTTTCCCCCCAGTGACGACGCTGGAAAAGGCCGAAAAGAAATCATCGGCATTCTTCTTGGCAACGCTCTGGATCAACCGTCCGCCGACACTCGCGAGTTTGCCGCCGATATCGACATCGGCGACATAGGCCAGCCGCGTGCCCTCGCCTTCCTGCGTCAGGCGGATCTTCGCCGAGCCCTTGGCAAAGCCCGCCGGGCCGCCCTGCCCTCGCCCCGACAACGTGTAGCCGTGCGGCGGATCGAGATCGCTCAATTCCACCTTGCCCTTGAAGGTGGCAGAAACCGGGCCTACCCTCACGACCACGGAGGCCGTGAATTCGCTGTCGCCGGTCTGCAGCATTTCAGTGCAGCCGGGAATGCTGCGCCTGAGAATCTCCGGGTCGTTCAGCCCCGACCAGACCTTGTCGATGGCCGCTGGGATCACATGTTCGCCAACAAATTCCATTGCCGTCTTCCCTGTTGCGCGGTCTAGTTTCCGTAGACCCTGAAGATCGCCTGGGTGCCCTCTTCGCCAAATCCGCCCGCCGCCAGCTTTTCATAAAGCTGCTTGGCCAGCGCCAGCGCCGGCAGGTCGAGCTTCATGCGCTCCGCTTCAGCGATGGCGATCGACATGTCCTTGATGAAGTGGTGCACATAGAAACCCGGCGCATAGTCGTCGTTGAGCATCTTCGGGCCGAGATTGTTGAGCAGGAAGCTCGACGCCGCCCCGGTGCCGATCGACGACAGGACGCGTTTCGCGTCGAGCCCGGAGGCCTTGGCGTAGGCGAGGCTTTCACTGACAGCGAGCATGGTGGCCGCGATGGCGATCTGGTTGCACATCTTGGTGTGCTGCCCGGCGCCTGGCCCACCCTGGCGCACAATGTTTTCGCCCATCAACTGGAACAGAGGCAGCGCGGCGGTGAAGGCCTCTTCAGTGCCGCCAACCATGATCGAAAGCTTGGCCGCCCTTGCACCGACGTCGCCGCCGGAAACCGGCGCATCGAGCACGGATACTCCTTTTTCCGCCGCCCTGGCAGCGATCTCGCCCGCAAGGGTCGGGCTCGATGTCGTCATGTCGATGAGGATCGTCCCGGCCTTTGCCCGCTCCACGATACCACCCGCGCCGAGATAGGTTTCCTCGACGTCCTTCGGATAGCCGACGATCGTGATCACAACGTCGCACGCGGCGGCAACATCTCCCGCCGTGTCGTGCCAGATCGCACCCCTGGTGACCAGTTCGTCCGCCTTGCTCCGGGTCCGGTTGTAGACATGCAATTCATGGCCTCCGTCGAGGATATGGCCGGCCATGCTGCGCCCCATGATCCCCAGCCCGATAAAGCCGACCTTTTTTCTGCCGTTCGTAACGCTCATGTCAGTTCCTGTCCTTCTTGCAGGGCCGTTCCGCTGCGCTCACGCACCAACGACCGCAGGTATTGCGGAGAAAGCGGCTGGCGATCCGCCACCACACCAAAGGGCGCCAGCGCGTCATTGATCGCATTCGTCACTGCCCCGATCGCCCCCATCACACCGCCCTCGGCCATGCCCTTGATGCCAGCAGGCGTGCGTTTGTTCGGCGTGTGATGGTGCAGGATCTCGAAATTCGGCAGTTCGCAGGCCGTGGCCACCAGATAGTCGGCGAAGGTCGCGGACAGATTCTGCCCGTTCTCGTCGTAGACGACCTCCTCCAGCAGCGCTCCGCTCAAGCCCATGGCGATCGCACCCTGCTGCTGGCCGCGCACCACGATCGGATTGATCACGGTGCCGCAATCCTCCGAGACGACATAGCGGGAAATGCTGAGCGCGCCGGTGGCGATATCGACCTCCACTTCGCAGGCATGGGAGGAATTTGAATAGGTCATCGGCGGAGGATCATAGGTCAGCGAGAAATCGAGCCCCGGCGCCACCCCTTCGGGCAGGTTCGTCGGATCAAGATAAGCCGTGCGGGCGATGTCGGCGAGCGACAGTCCCGTCCCGTTCCATTCGCCGTTGATCAGGCGCTCCACCTGCCCGTCGAGCAGGCGGATATCCTGCGCAGAATTGAGACCAAGCTTGTGGGCGGCGATCCGCAGCACTTGGTCGCGGGCCTTCTGCGCGCAGAGATACAGCGAGCCGCCACCCGCCGTACCTCCGCGCGCGCCACGGCTTCCCATGCCATAAGGGGCCACATCGGTATTGCCGATCTGGATTCTGACATTGGACGGGTCCACCCCTAGACCCTCAGCCACGGCCTGAGACATAGCCGTCTCATAGCCCTGTCCCGTCGCACCGAGTCCGACGGAAGCATTGACCACCCCGCTCGGCTCGATCCGTACCCATGCCGCCTCGTGCCCCGAGCCGGGAATGCCGGTCGACTTGTAGAAAGCCGATCCATAGGTCGTGGATTCGACCACGGTGCAAAGCCCGAGCCCGATATACCGCCCTTCGCCCCTGAGCGCCTGCTGGCGTTTGCGGAACGCCTCATAGTCTATAGCTTCGACCACGCTTTCGAGCGTCTCGGCAGGCGTGATGTCCTCCAGCACTTCGCCGGTCGCCATGCGATAGGGCAGATCGTCGGGCCGCAGCATGTTGATCCGCCGGACCGCCAGCGGATCGAGACCCAATTGGCGGGCGATGGCGTCGATCGTCCCGTCCATCACCCAACTGGTAATCGCCATCGGCGCCCGCATCGGCCCGTTGCCGCATTTGTTCGTGAGCGCGATCTTCACCTCGAACGCATAGTCATCGATCCGGTAGGGACCTGTCAGGATCATCGCGACGACGCGCGACATGTAGTTGGCCGGATAGAAGCAATAGGCACCGAAATCCTCGGTGATCTCCAGTTCGAGCCCGAGGATCCGCCCGTCCGCGGCAACGGAAGCGCGGGTGCGGCACAGGTTCTCCCGCGCGTGGCATGCCGCCGTCAGGTTTTCCGTGCGGTCCTCGCGCCAGCGCACCGCGCGATTGAGCTGGCGCGCGAGTGCGGCAACGGTCAGTTCCTCGCGGTAAAGCGCGATCTTCTGGCCAAACCCGCCGCCCACGTCGGGCGACATGACTGTGACCTGGCTCTCCGAGAGCCCAAGCCGCCCGGCCAGCTGGCTCCTGAGCGGATGCGGCACCTGGTTGCCGATATGAAAGGTCAAGTGTTCGCGGCCCGCGTCCCAGACGGCGGCGCAGCCGCGCGTCTCCATCGGCACGTGGGTCTGACGATGCTGGTAGAAGGAAGCCTCCACCACAGCATGAGCTTCGCCACGGCGCTGAGCGACGTTTCCGGCAGAGAATGTCTGGTGCGAAACCAGATTGGAGGGCAACGTCTCGTCGACAAGCGCCGCATCCGGCGCAAAGGCGCTGTCCAATGACGCGATCGCCGGCAGGACCTCGTACTCGACCTCGACCAGTTCTGCCGCGTCCTCGGCGACATAGCGGTCCCGTGCCACGACCACGGCCACCGGGTCGCCGTGAAACCGCACCTTGTCGATCGGCAGCGTCTCAATCTCAGTCGGGTGAAGCCCGTCGATCGGCGGCGCCAACCTGAGGCGACTGGTCCATCTGTCGAGGTCCTCGCCGGTGAAGACACCCGTCACGCCGGGCAGATCCCGCGCCGCATCCGCCGAAATACCCAGGATTCGGGCATGGGCATGCGGCGACCTTACGAAACTGACATGCAACGCGTTCGGCACGACGATGTCGTCCAGATAACGCCCCTGCCCGGTGATGAGGCGCTTGTCCTCTTTTCGCGCCAACGGCTTGCCGATGTAATGGAAGTCCCTCGTCTCGCTCATGACCGGACCTCCCGCATCGCCGCAGCTGCCTTCATGACGGCGGAAACGATGTTCTGGTAGCCCGTGCAGCGGCAGAGATTGCCCGAAAGAACATCGCGAACCTCCTCCTCAGTCGGTTCAGGCGTATCGCGCAGAAAAGCCTCGAAGGTCATGATGATGCCCGGCGTGCAGAAGCCGCATTGCAGCCCGTGTTCCTCATGCATGGCCTGCTGCAGCGGGCTAAGACCTGTTCCACCCACCGCCTCGATCGTCCTGATCTCGTGGCCCTCCATCTGGACGGCATAGGTCAGGCAGGCCCGCGCCGGCTGGTCGTCGATCAGGACCGTGCAGGCCCCGCAGACCCCATGCTCGCAGCCGACATGCGTTCCGGTCAGCCCGAAGTCCTCGCGCAGAACGTCGGCGAGCAGCTTGCGCGGTTCCACCATCGCCTCGCGGGTTTCACCGTTTACGGTGAGAGATATCAATCTGGCGTCGCTCATGCTGTCTCTCCGCGTGCACGCGCCAGCGCTGCCGCCAACGCCTTCTCCATGAGCGATGCTGCCACTTCACGGCGGAAAACTGCCGGGATCGATGCACTGTCCTCAGGGGAGATGGATTGCGCAGCGAAGGCGGAAACACCCGCGATCCATTTTTCGGTTGGCATCGCTCCGGCTTCGGCCACCGCCGACACATCAAGCCGCAAGGGCACGGAACCGACGCCGCCAAACGCCATTTCCAGGGACGCCAGTCTGTGGTCGCTGTCCAGCAGCAGCGTCACCGCAACCGCGACGATGGCGAAATCGCCACGCCGTCGGCTGAAAAGCTCGAAGGCCCAACCAGAATTCGCCGACAAATGGGGAAACCGGACCGAGGTCACCATCTCGCCGTGTCGGATATCGACCGTCATCACGGAGCGAAAGAAATCGACTGCATCGATCTCGCGCTGTCCGGCGAGCCCACGCACTACAATCTTCGCCCCGCTCAGAACCGCGATGAGCGGCATTTGTGCAGCGGGATCCGCGTGAACCAGGCTGCCTCCCAGCGTGCCGCGCTGGCGGATCGCATAGTGCCCGATCGTCGCCGCCGCCGCCGCCAGCAAAGGATGCGCCCGACGTACTTCCGGCGCTGTCGCCACCCGTTGATGCCGGGTCATGGCACCGATTTCCAGCGCGCCGTTCGAGGCGCGAATGAAATCAAGTTCAACGAGGTCATTCAGGTCGATCAGATGCTCTGGCCGGGCGAGCCGCATATTCAGCATCGGGCCGAGGCTCTGCCCGCCCGCGATCGGCTTGGCCTTGTCGCCATAACGCGCGAGCAGGCCAAGCGCCGCCTCCAGAGTTTGCGGTCGATGATAGTCGAATGACGCCGGTTTCATCCTGCTATCCGATCAGGCTTGCTTCGGTATCCGCGTCGAAGACATGCAGCCTGCCGGTATTCGCCGACAGCTTGATCTTGTCTCCATAGTTGTGACGCAGATCCTTGTTGATGCGGAAGAACAGTTCCTCGCCCTCCACCTTGAGGCCCAGGAACTGGTCGGACCCGACCGGAAGCACCGAAGTCACGGTTCCGGCAATCACTTCACCGCTGGACGGCTCGGCCCGCTCATCGACGTCTTCCGCACGAATGCCAAGCTTCACCTTGCGTCCGCCTTGGCCGAGAAGCTTCCGGCCACGCTCCGGCGCGAAATCGAGCTTCGTTTCGCCGCGCACAAAGGTCACCGTGTCCCCCTGGACGACCAGTTCACCGTCGAGATAGTTGATCGGTGGGCTGCCTAGGAATGAGGCGACGAAGGTATTTGCGGGATGCTCGTAGATTTCGTCGGGCGTACCGATCTGCTGCACAAGTCCGTTCCGCATCACCACGATGCGGTCCGCAAGCGTCAGCGCCTCGGCCTGATCATGAGTCACGTAGACGAAGGTGGTCTCCATGCTGCGATGCAGTTCCTTGATCTCGGCGCGCATGGAAATGCGCAGCGCCGCATCCAGGTTCGACAGCGGTTCATCCATGAGGAACACCGCCGGCTTGCGCACCATGGCGCGTCCAAGCGCGACGCGCTGCCGCTGCCCGCCAGACAGCTGACTTGGACGCCGGTCGAGCAGATGGGTGATCTCGAGACGCTGAGCCGCATCCCTCACCCGCCGGTCGATGTCGTCCTTCGGGTGCTTGCGCATCATCAGGCCGAAAGCGATGTTCTCATAGACCGTCTTGTGCGGATAAAGCGCATAGCTCTGGAACACCATCGCCACGTCGCGGTGATGCGGCGGTGTGAAATTCACCGTCTCGTCATCGAAAAAGAGGTTTCCTTCGGAGACCTCCTCGAGGCCGGCGATCATGTTGAGGGTCGTCGACTTGCCGCAACCCGAAGGTCCGAGCAGGACGACGAATTCCTTGTCCTTGATCTCGAGATTGAGATTTTCGAGCGCGACAAACCCGTTCGGATAGCGCTTGGATGCGTTTTCAAAAAGAATGCGGGCCACTGGCGAACTCCCTGTTAACCCTTCACCGCGCCGGCCGTCAGACCGGAGACGATGTAGCGTTCGAAGATGATGGCGACGATCACCGGCGGCACGATCGCGAGAAGACCCGCCGCGTTGATGAACGAGAAGCTGATGGTGAAGTCGGACGTGAATGAAGCAAGCACGATCGGCAGCGTCTGGGATTGCGCCGTCTGGGTGAACATCAAGGCCAGGAGGAACTCGTTCCAGCTGGTCAGGAAGGCGAACAGGATCACGGCGACCAGAGAGGGAAGAGCAAGCGGGAGATAAACCTTTGTCAGGGTCTGGAAGCGCGAACAACCGTCCACGCGCGCCGCCTTGTCCAGCTCGTCCGGAAGCCCTTCGAAATACTGGATCAGGATGAACACCGTGAACGGCACGGTGATCGCCAGATAGGTGATGACGAGCGATAGGATGTTGTCGAGCAGGCCGAGATTCTTGATGACCAGGAAGAACGGCACGACGAGCGCGATATCCGGAATGACCCGCGTCGTCAGAATGAAATAGACCGAACCCGATCGTCCCAAGAACCGGATCTTCGCCATCGCATAGGCCGCCGGTACCCCGACAAGCAGGTTCAGGATGACCACCAGCGTCGCCACCACGAAGCTGTTGCGCATGGCCGGCAACAGGTTGCGCGCAGTCGAGGGAATATAGTTGCCCGAGGCTGGATCCTGCGTGCTGCGGGTCTCATAGGTGACTTCCGCGTCTCCGGCAGAAAAGATCGCCCGGAAATTTTTCAGCGTCGGCTGGTCGGGAATCCAGTGCGGCGGGACCGAAACGATTTCGGCCTCGGTCTGCATCGAAGAGGACACGAGCCACGCGACGGGCGCCAGTACGATGAACAATATCACCAACGAGCCGAGTAGGATGACGCCGCGATGCACCCAGTTGAAGATCTCGCCGCGCCGCTTGTAGTTGATGCCGCGCGTGTGGACCGGTTTTCCGGCGAGGTTCTTGCCCGCAGGGGTCTGGTGAACCGTTTCCATTTACACGCTCCTGCCAAGGGTTCGAATGATGAAAAAGGCGAGCGCGAAGGTAACCAGCGCCAGGAGGTAGGACATCGCCGCACCCGAGCCGAAGGAAAGGTTACGGAATGTCTCGACGTAGATCTCCCAGGACAGAACATGCGAAGCCGTTCCCGGACCGCCTTCGGTGAGGATGAAAAACAGGTCGAAATGGCGGATGGCGATCATGGTCTCGTAGATGATGACCAGCATGAATCCGGTTCGCATCGAGGGAAGCGTGACGTGGATGAACCTCTGCCATAGCGGAGCGCCATCGACGCGAGCCGCCTGATAGAGGTCCTGCGGGATGGACTTCAACGACACAAGGAGCAGGATCGTCGCCAGCGGCACTTCCTTCCAGACGAAGGCGTTGGCGATCAGCGGCAACGTTTTGTTCTGGTCGCCGAGCCAGACCATATATTTGTCGATGAAATCCAGCTGATACAGGAGGCCGTTGAGCGCGCCGTAGCCTGAATCGTAGATCCATTTCCACATCAGCGCGTCAGCGACATAGGGTATCGCCCAGGGGATCAGCAGCACTGTGCTGACGAGACGCCGTCCACGAAATTTCTCGTTGAGCAACAAGGCTGCCAGGAGCGCCAGGACGGTGATGGCCGTCACGGAGATCACGGTGAATGTCACCGTGCGCAATACCGCGGTCCAGAACAATTCGTCGCTGAAGAGCTCGAGATAGTTGTCGAACCAGACGAAGGGAGTGCGATTGGGACGGGTCAGCTTGATCTGGAAAAAGCTGAGATAGAACGAGTATGCGATTGGGAAAACCGCAACAAGGCCAAGGACTGCCATGACCGGCGCTATGAAGAGATACGCCGTGCGCTCCTCATAGTTGAAATGCCGCCGCAAGCTCGCGGCCATTCCCCCTGTTGTCTTCACCATGATCCGGAGATCCCCCTCAACTTCCGGCCGCCAACAGGTGGCCAAGTTCGAATTCACCAATCCAACTGCGCGACGCCAAGCGCGTCGGGCAAAATCCGCTGTGCTCGACCACTACGCCCGCCTGGCCGCATGTCGCTTCGCACCCGGTGTCTATGCCGGTATTGAGTGGCCCGCGCTCCTCATCGCGGGCCACCCGGTCCGCCACCTTATGACTGCGACTTGAGGTCGTCCCATTCCTCGCCTGCCTGCTTCAGCGCATCCGCCGGAGAAGCGTTGCCGAGGATCGCCGACTGCCAGGCCGCGCCATTCACCTCGTTCCAATCACCGAACCAGGGAGTGACGACATCCTTCTTCAGCGCGAGAGCCTGCTGCTGCTGGATCATCTCCACATCGCCATACTTGTTGTAGGCGGCGCGCACATCGGCATCCTCGAACAGCGGCTTCACGCCGAAGCCGGAGCCAAGATCGAGGAAAAGCAGCTTCTGGAACGTGTACTGGCCATCTGCCTTGCCGCCGAACCACTCGATCAGCTTGGCGGCATTGTCGGCACGAGCCTTGTCGGCCGCGGCCTGCGCAGACATGCCATGGAAACGCATCCAGCCGACCGTTGCGTGGGAACCGTTTGCGCCCATCGGCATCAGCGCCTGCTTTGCGCGACCGGCAATCTGCGATTGACCCGGATCGTTCAGCATGGCAAGGCGATACTTCGGCAACAGTGCGAAAGCGTGATTGCCGGCGGCAAAGGCCTTCAGACCCGCGAGTTCACCCGTCTCCACACAGCCAGACGAAACGATCTTGTGCTTGCTGACCGCGTCGACGACCCACTGGAGGGCAGACAGAGCCCCGCCCTTTTCCTCCTGCATGATCGAGTCACCCTTGTCGTCGGTGAAGCGGCCGCCATGCGAGAAGACCATCGCCGACATGAACTCGATCAGCCAGCTTTCCTTGGCCATGGCGAGCATCAGCGGGAATTCGGCAATACCCTTCTGCTTCATCACCAGCGCCTGCTCGACGAGTTCATCCCAGCTTGCGGGAGGCGCAGAGAAGCCCGCAGCGGAGAGCTTTTCCGCATCGTAGATGAAGCCCATGTAGTCGGTGTAATAGGTGAGACCGTACTGCTCACCCTTGTAGGTCATGGAATCGGTACAGAAGGCCTCGGCATCGCTGTTGTAGGCCATCAGGTTGTCGTAGGCGTTGATCGGAGCGATCCACTTCGCCTCGGCCCATTCCGGCAGCCAGGCGTCGGATACCCATAGGACGTCCAGCGGCGCTGCGCCGACGAACTTGGTGACCATCGCGTCGCGATACTGCGCCCACGGCGCGTTCGCATAGTCGACAGTCAGGCCGCTGGCCTTCTCGAAGGCCGCAATGTGGCTCTTTACCAGATCCACGGCTGCCGACCACGTCTGGTAGTTGATGGTATTGCCGGCGGCAAACGTCATGCCCGGAAATGCCAGTGCGGCGCCCCCGGCCATGGCCGAAGCCTTGAGAAAATCGCGCCGTCCGAGTGCGCGTCCAAACCCAGTTTTCATTTCGTATTAGCTCCCCTGCTTTGGGTCGACACCGCGCCTGACCGGCCCCCGGCCGGCGAGGCATTTTCGACCTCGACGAAAAAAAGCTAACAGCGATTCCAATTGTCGTCAATTGACGACTTTTGTTTGAGACGCGATTCGCCCATCAGTCGTTTCAAGCCACTGAAAAATCAGGCCTCGATTTGCTCGAATTGGGTAACCATCGCATCGAAACCACTCAAGAAGACCCGGACATGCATGTCTACGACCTGGTCTTGCGGCATGATCTGGCTTGCCTGGTAGATGTGACGACGGATGCCGTAGTGCGAGATCGCGCCGTGAATCGTCCAGCCAATCTCGTGAATCGCTTCCGGCTCCATGGCAAGCCGCCGTCCGCGTTCTTGCGCAGTCTCAGACACGATCGTCTCGGTCAGCTTGGTGATGATCGAGGAGATATAGTTCGGGGCCATGTCGGCCTCCGCGAGTGAGGAATACAGGAAGAGGCGCAGCCAGCGCCGGCCGAGCACGGTATCGAGATAGTCGTTGTAGAAATCATTGAGACGGTCGTGCATCGGGCGGGTGCGATCGCTCAGTTCCGCGAACCACGCCGCCTGGAAGGGGCCGACAATCGCGGTGTCGTAGACTTCCTTGAGCAGGTCTTCCTTGGTCGGGAAGAATCGGTAGAGAAGCCGCTGGGATATGCCACACTCGGCCGCAAGGGCCCGCGTCTGCGCGGTCAAACCGTATTCGGCGAACAGTTCCGTTGCCTTTACCAGGATCTGCGCGCGCCGCTCGGCATAGGGCATGCGCTTCGCCTTCTTCTTCGGCGGCCGCGCCTGGCCAGCGCCGGTCTGGCTTCCGCGTAGATTGGTGGATTTCGCCTTCAAGTTATCCTCGCTTCGAGCGTTTCGGTCCTGCAGGACTCATCCCGTTCTTATCATCAAACCGACCACAACTATCAATACAGCACATTATGTCGTCAATTGACGAATTATTATACACCGTGCATTCTTCCGAAAGGTGGATCGGCTTTCGCAGATCGGCCAACAGCAACCCGCAGGAAAGGTTTTGAAATGATCTATGAACAACGCGTGTACCAAATGAAACCGGGTTCGGTTGGCGAATTTCTGAAAGTCTATGAAGCGGAAGGGCTCGCCATCATCACCAGATACGCAAAACTCGTAGGCTGCTGGACCGCCGAAAGCGGCACCTTGAATTCCGTCGTCTTCATTTGGGCGTATGAGGATTTCGGTCACAGGACCGCACAACGCGCCAAGATGGGGGCCGACCCGACCTGGCAGGCATTCGTGCCGAAAATCCTGCCCTTCCTTGTCCATCAAGAGAGCCGTTTCCTGCTGCCGGCGGCCTTCTCTCCGCAGAGCTAGACAATCAGTCACGTGAATGGCTGCAGCCTCGTCTCGACGGGGCGCGCACTTCAGCGCCTTTTGGTAGGCGTGTCTGACTCCCGTCGAGGGGGAATCGGCAACTATTGACGATTCCTTTATTTACTCATGTTAAAGGAGATGAACCTCACAGTATGGAACCCTGCATTGTATCTGCAGGTCATCCGGTAGTTTTAGGAATTGATCGAATGCCTGAGGTCCGCGCCCTTCGTGAACATGATCTGGCCGCTGTCGCTGACATGTTCCAGCGGATCCTCCGCAAGAGCCTAGATCCCGCAACGCCATCGCTTCGGGCTTATCTCAAGACCATCTTCCTTGATGCGCCTGATTTTGATCCGGAACTCGCCTCCAAGGTACATGTGCGGGACGACGGTCGCGTTTCAGGTTTCATCGGCATACTGCCGCTTCGCATGGAATTGCAGGGAGAACCGTTGCGCGCCGCAATCTGCAGTAGCTTGATGGTCGACGCCCGCGAGGACGATCCTTTCGCGGCTGCCCGCTTATTGCGGGATGTCCTGTCGGGACCTCAGGACCTGTCCTTTACCGAGACGTCCAATGACATTGCGACGACGATGTGGCGCAAGATGCGCGCGTCGGTTCTCGCAGACTATAGCCTCGAATGGCTCCGCGTCATTCGCCCGGTTTCCTTTGGACTGGAAATGGCAGCGGGGCGTGTTGGCGTTCTGAACGTTCTCAAGCCTCTTGCCGCGCCGTTCGACGGCTTGTTCGGCCGTGGCGGGGAATCCGGAGGGCAGACTTGGCCGCGCTACATGCCGGTTGCCGAAAAGGCTGATGCCTTCACGGACACGGACGCGACCGAGGATGATCTTTCCACACTTATTCCCGAGCTTCTCGACGCCTTCTCGCTTCGTCCGCAGTGGACACGGGAACAACTCGGCATGATGTTCGTTCATGCGCGCCGCAAGGCCGTCCACGGCGAGCGTGTGCAACGGATCGTGCGTACCAGAGCCGGCAAGCCCATCGGCTTCTTCCTCTATTATGGCGATCCGGGTCGCGTGGGGCGCGTCGTGCAGATCATGGCCATTCCGGGACAAGAAGGAACAGTCATAGACCGCTTGTTGAAAAACGCCCACGGTCGCGGGATGGTGGCGATGCGCGGACGAACGCAGCCGGCACTTCTTGAAGCGATGTTGGGTCGCAAGGTTATCTTCGTCAATGCATCTTCGACCGTCGTTCATTCGGGCCGCCCGGACCTCCTTGAGGCCCTGACTTCGGGCCGGGCATTCCTCAACGGGTTTGCCGGCGAGGGCTGGACACGCCTCATCGGCGACCGGTTCGACTGACAATCGGGGAGCAGAGCCCATGTGCGGAATTGCAGGCTATGTCGGAAAAGGGGTTCGTCCGGATGACGCCGCTCCGCTCCTGCGCCGGATGGCTGGCGAACTGACCTATCGCGGCCCCGATGAGAATGGCATTCACATTTCGGGAGAGACCGGGCTCGCGCATACCCGTCTGTCCATCGTCGGTCTTTCAGACGGCCAACAACCGATGACGCACGCCGATGGCGCGCTGGTGATTTCCTACAACGGAGAGATCTACAACTATGTGGAACTGCGCGATTCCCTGATCGCGCGCGGAAGACGCTTTCGCACCGGCTCCGATACCGAAGTCATCCTGCAGCTCTATGAGGAGATGGGTCCGGATTGCCTGAACCTTTTCAATGGTGATTTTGCCTTTGCGCTGTGGGACGTCCGCAAGCAGCGGCTGATGCTGGCGCGCGACCGGATGGGCGTGCGGCCACTGTTCTACACGGAGCGGAACGGGACCCTGTTCTTCGCATCGGAGATCAAGGCGTTGCTGAGAGTACCCGGCGTCGAGGCCGAGATCGATCCGGTCGCGCTGGACCAGATTTTCACGCTCTGGACACCGATCCCGCCGCGCACGGCTTTCCGAGGGATTTCCGAACTGCCGCCCGGCCACCTCATGCTGATCGAGGGTGACCGGCGAACGGTCCGTCCCTGGTGGAAGCTGGAGTTCCCCGATCGCGGTGCCGAAAGGGCCGGCCCTCAACCGGTGGAGGAACTGAAAGCGCTTCTCGATAGCGCAACCCGCATTCGCCTTCGCGCCGATGTGCCCGTCGGGTGCTACCTTTCGGGCGGCCTGGATTCGTCTCTCATCTCTGCTATTGCCGCCCGCGCTGTGCCCGAGCAACTGCAGACCTTTTCCGTGACCTTTGATACCGCCGAGCACGACGAAAGTCAGTGGCAGACGATGATGGTTGAAAGGCTCGGTGTTCGTCATTCCACGATCCGCTGCAAGGCCAGCGATATCGCCAGGATATTTCCACAGGTTGTTCGGCACATGGAACAGCCGGTATTGCGAACGGCGCCAGCACCCCTCTACATGCTGTCGGGTTTGGTGCACGACAATGGCATGAAGGTCGTTCTTACCGGTGAGGGCGCGGACGAAATCTTTGCCGGATATGACATCTTTCGAGAAGCCAAGGTGCGCCGCTTCTGTGGCCGTCAGCCCGGCTCGCTGAGGCGGCCTCTCCTGTTTCAGCGCCTTTACTCCTATCTCCCGGGATTGAAACAGCAGACCCCGGAATATCTGGCAAAGTTCTTTGGCGCCGGTGCCGATGATATCGGCGATCCGCTTTTCTCGCACCGCGCGCGGTTCCGCTCGACGGTTGCCACCAAACTGTTCTATTCGGCGGGTCTGAAGAAGACTCTCGGCGACTATGATGCGGCCGACGAGCTCGTCGCTCGGTTGCCGGAGGCGTTTTCTCGCTGGCATCCGCTTCATCAGGCCCAGTACCTCGAAACCACCTTTCTCCTGCCTGGCTATATCCTCTCCAGCCAGGGCGATCGCGTGATGATGGCAAACAGTGTCGAGGGACGTTTTCCCTTCCTTGATCATCGCATAGTCGAGTTTGCCTCCCGCCTGCCGCCGGAAATGAAGCTGCATGGCCTGCGGGAAAAACACATCCTGAAGGAAGCCGCGAAGGGGATGGTTCCGGAAGCCATCATCGAGCGGCCCAAGCAGCCCTATCGCGCACCGGACAGCCAGGCGTTTGCCAGCAAGCCGGTAGTTGACTATCTTGAGGAAGCACTCTCACAACGTGTGCTTTCGGACGGGGAGTTGTTCAATGTGGCCGCCGTCGGGAAGCTTAAGAACAAGGCTCTTCAAGGACAGGCAACAAGCTTCCGAGACAATGCAGCCTTCGTTGGCATTCTATCAACTCAACTCTGGCAGAAGGCTTTCACGGCAAAAAGCGGCTGATACACACAATCTCAACAAGGACTGAAGAGCATGTCTGACCTGACCCGGACCGAAATCCGCAACTTCATTGTCGAGAACTTTCTTTTCGGCGATGACAGCCGGCCGCTGCCCGACGAGATGTCGCTGATCGACAACGATCTGGTCGATTCCACCGGCATCCTGGAATTGGTTGGGTTTCTCGAAGAACATTTCGAACTGAAGATTGCCGATTCCGATATCGTTCCGGCAAACCTCGATTCCATTGAGAAGATCGTCGTCTTCGTGAGACAGAAGCAAGCGAACTGATTGGCGAAAGAGGCCGCAGACGATGCGCATCGAGGAATATCTTCGCAATAGCACCGGAAGGTACGGAGCCAAGACAGCGCTCGTCGCCGACGGCCGACGTCTGAGCTACGCGGAGATTTCCGATCTTTCCGATCGCCTCGCCGCATCCTTGATGGACAGAGGTTTGGCCAAAGGCGACCGCGTCCTCGTCTTCATGGAAAACACCTGGGAAGCGGCGATCTCCATCTTCGCCGTATGGAAGGCAGGCGGCGTTCTCTGTCCCACAAACCCTTCCGTCAAAGCAGGAAGGCTTTCCTTCGTCATCCGCAATTGCCGTCCGACCGCTGTTATTGCACAGGGCAAGCTCGCCGGTGTAGTCGCAGAAGCGACCGCGAATACGCAGACGGTCCCGCAAGTCATACTCACGACGCCCCACGCCGCTCTGCCGGAGGCGCTCGATTTCGAGACGTGTCTCGAAGCGACGTCGCGGCCGATGCCCGGCGAGATGTCGGAGGATGATCTCGCGATCATCATCTACACGTCTGGTTCGACAGGCGAACCGAAGGGCGTGATGATGGCGCATTCCAACATGGATGCAGCCGCGGGAAGCATCGTCGGCTATCTGGAAAACACTGACGACGACATCATTCTCAACGTTCTGCCCATGGCCTTCGGCTACGGTCTTTATCAACTCCTGATGAGTGTACGGCTCGGCGCGACGCTTGTGCTGGAAAAATCCTTCGCCTTCCCTGCGGCAATCTTCCAGCGCATCCGTGACGAGCGTGCGACCGGCTTTCCGCTGGTGCCGTCCATGGTAGCTATGATGCTTCAGATGCGTGATTTCGATCCGGCATATTTGGCGAGTCTGCGTTACATGACCAATGCCGCTGCCGCCCTGCCCGTGGCCCATCTTGCACAGATCCGCGCGCTTTTGCCCCATGTGCGTTTCTACTCGATGTACGGCCTGACGGAATGCACCCGAGGAACCTGGCTGCCGCCGCAGGAGCTCGACCGGCGACCCGGATCGGTCGGCATCGCCATTCCGGGCACATGTGCCGCAGTCGTCGACGAGACCGGTGCCACCGTTCCTGCCGGCGTTACAGGCGAACTGGTCATTTCCGGTCCGCACCTCATGCTCGGCTATTGGGAAAATCCCGAGGCGACAAAACGCGCTCTTCGGCCGGATCCCGTAACCGGAAAGATCCGCCTTCATACGGGTGACTTGTTTCGGACCGATGCCGAGGGTTTCCTCTACTTCGTGGCCCGAAAGGACGACATCATCAAGTCACGCGGCGAAAAGGTGGCGCCAAAAGAGGTCGAAGCCGTCCTCTATGCGCTGCCCGGCGTCGTGGAAGCCATCGTCATCGGCGTTCCCGATGCTGTCCTGGGCCAGGCGGTTAAAGCGCTCGTCGTCTCCTCCGACCCTGACTTGACTGAACAAGAGGTCATTCGCCATTGCGCGCGCAACCTCGAGAACTTCATGGTGCCAAAATCCGTTGAATTCCGCGCCTCCCTTCCGAAGACCGATTCGGGCAAGCTTAGCCGCAGACTCGCGGCCGCCGTCCCTGAACAGACAGGACCAAGCCAGTGAACCGACCAGCATCCACCGCCTTTTCCGCAGCCGCACTTGAACTCGATCCGGTGGTCGAAACCGACCGCATTGTCACGTGGATCCGCGAAACGCTGCGCGGCGTCCTTCGCAAACGCGGATTGGTTCTGGGCATATCCGGGGGGATTGATTCCAGCGTCTGCGCGGCGCTGGCCGTGCGCGCCGTAGGACCGAAAAACGTCCTGGGCCTCTTCATGCCGGAAAACGATTCCGATCCAGAGAGCCTTCGGCTCGGTCGGGTTGTGGCAGAAACCTTCGGATTTGACAGCACCATCGAAGATATAGGCCCGGCCCTGGCAGCTATGGACTGCTACGGGCGCCGTGATGGCTTCATCCGAGAGGTCGTGCCGGAATATGGCCCGGGCTGGACCTCCAAGATCGTGTTCGACAATGCGCTGACGACAGGTGGCTACAACATTTCCTCTCTCTTGGTACGGTCCCCGTCAGGCGAGCTGCGCAAGCTGCGTTTGCCGGCTCACGTCTATCTCGGCATTGTCGCCGCAACCAACATGAAGCAGCGTACCCGCAAGCAGCTCGAATACTACCACGCCGATCGCCTGAATTTCGCGGTCGTCGGCACGCCGAACCGGTTGGAATACGACCAGGGATTCTTCGTCAAAAACGGCGACGGCGCAGCCGATCTGAAGCCGATCGCCCATCTCTACAAGTCACAGGTCTATCAGCTTGCGGCCTTTCTGGGTGTGCCCGCCGAAGTGCGCTCACGTCCGCCGACAACCGATACCTATTCGCTGGCCCAGACACAGGAAGAGTTCTTTTTCGCATTGCCTTACGAGAAGATGGACGTCTGCCTCTACGGTCTCGACATTGGCGTTCCGTCAGCCGAAGTCGGTGTGGCAATTTCACTGTCTGCCGCCCAGGTCGAGGCCGTGTGGAAGGACATAGCGGCCAAACGGAAGGCCGCTCGCTACCTCCACATGCCGCCAATAATCATCGAATAGCGACCGAGGCCCGACAATCGGAATGGGTATCCCGGATACGCGGACAGGCGTCGGGCCATCATCAAACCGCGCCTGGCGAACTCGCAACGAGATGACCGCGGCCGACTTCGATCAGCTTGTTGTATTCCGGAGCATAACCCAGCGGGCGGATGGGGCTTTTGATCTCGCGGGCGTTCTCGCTGTAGAGCCGCCGCTCCCGGCGCGGGTCGGGTACTGGGACCGCGCTCAGGAGCTGCCGCGTGTATTCGTGTTGCGGATTTTCGAACACCTGCCGGCGGCTGCCCATTTCGACGAACTGGCCCATATACATCACCGCCACGCGATGGCTGATCTGCTCGACCACCGCCATGTCGTGGGAAATGAACAGATAGGCTATGCCCGTCTCGTTCTGGATGTCCTGCAAAAGGTCGAGCACCTGTGCCTGGATGGAGACGTCGAGCGCCGACACGCTCTCGTCGGCTATGATGACCTTGGGTGACAGGGACAGCGCCCGGGCAATCGAGATGCGCTGGCGCTGGCCGCCGGAGAATTCGTGCGGATAACGTTTGATCTGGTCCGCCGACAGGCCCACCCGGCGGAAGAGATATTCGACGCGGTCCTTCAGCTCCGAACCCGATGCAAGCCCGTGGATCAACAGCGGTTCGGCCACCAGGTCGCCGACACGATAGCGCGGATCGAGCGAGGCGTAAGGATCCTGAAACACCATCTGGACATCGCGCAGGACCGGCTTCATCTCGCGACGGGAAAGGCCGCTCGTCTCGCGGCCGGCTATGCGGATCGAACCGGTCCAGGGAATGAGGTTCATCAGCGCCTTGCCGGTGGTTGACTTGCCGCAGCCGCTTTCGCCCACCAGCGACAGCGTCTCTCCCTTGCGGATCGAGAAGGTCAGGCCTTCGACGGCATGCACGCGGCTGACCGGCCGCTGCAGGATGCCGCCCTTGATGTCGAAGCGCACGGTCAGGTCGGCTACGTCGACAAGCGTGTCTTCCTGTGCCGCCGTCTTCGGGGTCACCGCTTCCGCCGGCAACGGCTTGGCGCGCTTCGGCGCGTCGCTGCCCTGCATTTCGCCGAGCTTCGGCACCGCGTCGAGCAACATCTGGGTATAGACTTCCTTCGGCCGTTCGAAGATGTCCTTGACGGGGCCGTATTCGACCGCCTTGCCATGGCGCATGACCAGCACGTGGTCCGCCATTTCGGCAACCACGCCCATGTCGTGGGTGATCATCACCACCGCCGTGCCGTTTTCCTTCTGCAGGTGGCGGATGAGGCTGAGGATCTGCGCCTGTACGGTGACGTCGAGCGCTGTCGTCGGCTCGTCGGCGATCAGGATATCGGGACCCTGCGCGAGCGCGATCGCGATCATCACGCGCTGGCGCATGCCGCCGGAGAGTTCGTGGGGATACTGGGCAAGCCGCCGCGGCGCATCGGGGATCTGCACCCGCTCCAGCATGCGGCGCGCTTCGGCGAGCGCCTCCTTGCGGCCTATCAAGCTGTGCGCCATCACCGCTTCCGTCAATTGACGGCCAACGGTCAGCACCGGGTTGAGCGAGGTCATCGGCTCTTGAAAGATCATGCCGATCTCGCGACCACGCACGCCGCGCAACGCCTCCTCGTCGAGGGAAAAGATGTCTCGCCCCTTGAAAAGGGCCTGACCCGAGGCGACTCTCGCTGTCGGCTTGGGTAGCAGTTGCATCAGCGACAGCGCGGTCATCGACTTGCCCGAGCCGCTTTCGCCAGCGATGCACAGCGTTTCTCCACGCATCAGATCGAAGCTCAGGCCGTCGACGACGGTCTTGGCGCCGTTCGGCGTGGCAACCTGCGTGACGAGATCGCGAACGGAAAGGAGCGGCTCGGAGGATGTCTTGGTTTTTGAGGTCATGGCGCTCGGGGCTGCTGTTTGGAAGGTTTGGCGGCCGCGTTGCAGACGCGGCCGCCGGTTCTGGCCTACTCGAAAACGCTCCGAGGGAAGTAGAAGGATACGACCCAATTCGGCATGTCGACGATTTCGCTGATGCGCAGGTCTCCGCAGACCGAACACAGCATGTAGGCGTCTTCCGCCGAGAGGTTGTACTGCGTGCCGAGGAGGTCGACCATGTTGGCGACCGCCGCGCGAGCCCCTTCCATGAGGTCCGGACCGATGCCGGTCGTCACTTCATAGCCCTTGGTGTCCAAGTGGCGCGTCACCGGCCCGGGGGTGGTGAATCGCGGCATGGAGAGCTTGGTGTCCTTCACCAGGTCGAGCGTCAGGGTGACGTTCATCTGGCTCTCGATCGCCGTGCCGCAGACTTCCCCGTCTCCTTGCGCGGCGTGAGTATCGCCGATCGAGAACAGCCCGCCGGCGACTTCGACCGGCAGGTAGAGGACCGCACCGGAGGAAAGGTCACGGATATCGAGGTTGCCGCCGACCCGGCGCGGCGGGACCACGGAATGCACTCCAGGTTCCGCGAGCGCAAGGCCGATCGTACCGGCGAACGGTTTCAGCGGCACGCGGCCATTCTTGCCGTAGAGTGCGGGCTCCATGGTCGCTTCGTAATTCCACAAGAGCAGCGCCGGATCCTTGAACTGGTCCGCCAGCAGACCGAAGCCGGGAATGTTGGCGGTCCAGCCGAAGCCCGACGGCTCGAATTCGTGGATGGTGACCTTGAGCACGTCGCCGGGCTCAGCTCCATCGACAAAGATCGGGCCCGTGACCGGGTTCACCTTGGAGAAGTCCATCGTCGAAACGTCGGCGACGGTGCTTTCGCGGGTGAAGTGACCGGCGCTGCTGTCGAGGCATTCGAAGCGGATGGTCGATCCCGGAGCCACCTTCTCGGCTGGAACAAGCGAATTGTCCCAACCGAAGTGATGATGGCGACCGTGGATGGTGTAATTGCAGTTATTGCACATCTTTAGCGTACACCTGATCGTAGTTGACGGGAATGTGGACAGGATCGACGAAGATCGCATCGGGGCCGCCGAGGCGCTCGGAGCGAATCGTGAAGCGCTGTTCGTTGAAGACCGGCACCCAGGGTGCATCCTTCATGATGTCGAGATAGATCGAGCGCCAAGCGGCTTCACGCTCGGCAGCCTTGGCCGGGTCGGTGATCGAGTCGGCCGCGACGGCGCGGGCGTCGAGATCCTTGTTGCAGTAGTAGGACCAGTTCCATCCGCCCTTGACGGCACCGGCGCACCCGAGGATCGGACCGTAGAAGTTGGACGGATCCGGGAAATCGGCGATCCAGCCCATGCCACCCGACCAGATCATCGGCGCCTGATCCGGCTCACCGCCGGCAGCAATGACGTTTGCCTGCGCCAGAGACTTGATCTCGGCCTTGATACCGATTTCGGCGAGATCCTGCTGGATCGCCTGGGCAATGCGCGGGTTTGGGTCGGTGTTATAGACATAGAGTTCGGTTTCGAACCCGTCCGGATGGCCGGCCTCCGCGAGCAGCGCTTTTGCGGCCGCCACGTCATACTTGTAGCCTTGGTAGTCTTTCGCATAGCCCGGCATGGACGGCGGCAGCGGCTGGTTTGCCGGGACAGCACGGCCATTGATGATGCGCACGATGCGATCCTTGTTGATCGCCATGTTGACGGCCTGACGCACCTTTACATCGTCGAAAGGCTTCATGGTGGTCTTCATGGTGATGTAGCCGGTATGAAGTTGGCCACCCTCGACGATCAGCTTGGAATAGTTCGGGTCATTCTTGACCTCGAGGAACTTTGCCGGGGGAATGCCGTCGCCAGCCATATCGACCTCACCCTTCTGCAGCCGCAGGAGTGCCACTACGGGCTCCTGGCCAACCTCGAAGGTGATCTGGTCGAGCTTCGGAAGACCGGCTTCCCAATAGTCCTTGTTGCGTTCGAAAACGAGCTGCTGGCCAAGCGTCCATTCGCCAAGCTTGAACGCGCCGGTGCCGACCGGATGCTTGCCGAAATCGGCGCCCCACTTTTCGACGTCTTCCTTCGGCACGACGGAGGCAAAGTTCAGCCCCATCACATGCAGGAAGGTTGCGTCGGGACGCGAAAGTTCGAACTTGATCGTGTAGGGATCCACGACAGTGATGGTCTTGATCGAACCGAAAAAGCCGGCGCCGGGGCTTTGAGTTTCGGGATTCATGACACGCTCGATGGAGTACTTCACATCTTCGGCAGTCATTTCGCGGCCATTGTGGAATTTCACGCCCTTACGCAGCGTGAAGGTGAAGACCGTGCCGTCCTCGGAAATGGTGTAGTCCTCGGCCAAGCTCTTCTTGATCGTCGAGGTGCCCGGTTCGTAGCCCATCAGGCCATCGAACAGGCTCTTGATCATCGACCAGTTCTGCCAGTCGTAACCAATCGCGGGATCGAGGGTGGCAACATCGTCCTTGTAGGTGACGACCATTGAGCCGCCCTGCTTGATCTCTTCGGCCTGGACGGCCTGGAAGCTGGCGGCGGCGATAGCGAGGGCCGCGACGCCGTTTAGAAGTGTCATGCGCATGGAATACTCCTCTGGTTTGGTTTTCTTGTATTGCCGCCTTCCCCGAGACAGGGATCAGCGTAGTTTGATGCGTGGATCGATCATCGGGGCGATCAGGTCCGCAACGAGATTACCGACGACGATGGCGCAGGCCGAAACGAGGGTTACGCCCATGATGATCGGAATGTCGACGCGCTGGATTGCCTGCCAGGCGAGCTGTCCGATGCCCGGCCATCCGAAGACACTTTCCACCACGACAATGCCCGACATGAACATGCCGATATCGATGCCGATCATGGCGATGACCGGCAGGATCGCGTTCGGAAGAGCATGGCGGAAAAGCACGGTGCTGCGCTTCAGGCCCTTGGAATGCGCCGTGCGGACGAAGTCCTGCCTGAGCACATCGATCATGGACGAGCGCATCATGCGCGCATACCAGCCGGCGCCGAGGATGCCGAGCGTCAGCGACGGCAGGACCATGTGCGCGAAGGTGCCGTAGCCACCGATCGGAAACCAGCCCAGCAACACCGCGAAAACATACAGCATCATGATGCCGACGACGAACTGCGGCGCCGAAACCCCGACGAAGGAGAGGAGCATCAGCGAATTGTCGAGCACCGAACCGCGCCTCAGAGCCGAGATCAGCCCCATGGCAATGCCGATCACCAGTTCCGAAACGATCGCGCCGGCCATCAGGAGCAGGCTTGCTGGAAGTCGCGAGCGGATGAGCTCGGCGACCTCGGTCTTCTGAAGGTAGGAACGACCGAAGTCTCCCTGAAGAAGGCCGGCGGCGTAACGCAGGTATTGCTGATAGAACGGCAAATTGAGGCCAAGCTGTTCGCGGATATTGGCGACCGTCTCGGCAGTGGCGCTGCGTCCGGCGATCTGCCGGGCCGGGTCGGCGGGCAGCAGGTATAGCAGCACGAAAGTGACGAGGCTGATGCCGATCAGGATGAAAGCCGATTGCAGGAGGCGGCGGGCGATATAGGAAAGCATCAGTGATGCCCCTGCTGCGTCGGATCGAGAATGTCACGCATGGCATCCCCGACGAGGTTGAAAGCCAACGCCAGAAGAATGATGGCAAAGCCCGGAATGAAGACGAGCCACGGGGCGCTGGTGAAATACGTCTGGTTCTCGAAGATGATATTGCCCCAGGAGGCGGTCGGAGGCTGGACGCCGATGCCGAGAAAGCTGAGCGTCGCCTCGAGCAGCACAGTGGTCGCAATCCCGAGCGTCGCATAGACGACGATCGTCGAGGCGAGGTGCGGGAGGATATGCCGGGTCAGGATACGAAAGGTGCCGGCGCCAAGCGCCCTTTCGGCTTCGACAAAATCGCGTTCGGCGAGCGAGCGTGTTTCGGTATAAACCACGCGCGCCATTTGCACCCAGTTGACCATGGCGATCACCATGGCGACGATCAGGAGGCTCGGCCGGAAAATCGCCGCCAGCACGATCGCGAGCAGCAGGGCCGGGAAAGCCATCATCAGGTCGGTGAAACGCATGAGCGCGCCGCTCACCCAGTTGCTGAAATATCCCGCCGTGATACCGACGGCCGATCCGATCAAAACCGCGACTCCATTGGCGATGACGCCGATGATCAGGGAGGTTTGCGCTCCATAGATGATGCGGCTCAAAAGGTCGCGTCCGACGAGGTCCGTGCCCAGCCAGAACTTGGCGTTCGGGGGCAGCGGCGCACCCTCGAGCGTCAGCCCGTCGAAGAACTGCTCGTCGGGATTATAGGGCACGATCCAGGGCGCGAAAACCGCCGCGAAGACGATGATGGCTATGATCGCGAGCCCGAAAGCGGCAAGCTTGCGCCGCAGCAGGCGCCGAAGCAGTCCGGGCTGCGCTTGCGACACGGAAACGGCCGTTACAATTTCATTGGCCATGACGTTGCTCATCGGTTGCCGCAGTGTCGGCCAGAATACGGGAGGCTATGTCGTCGATGGTCCGGCGCTCCTCCATCGCCTGACGGCGGAGCATGTGGTAGGCCAAGCCTGCGGAAACCGAATGTCGAACCATAAGTATGGCGGTGGCTTCAGCCAGGTTCTCCCGCCTTGCCAGACGCTCGCCCAGGCCTGCAACCTGCTGTTCCAGTTCCTTGCGGCGGCGAAACGCGTGCGTGGCAATCACGAGTGCCGCATAGACCCCCGAGCTGCCAATCGGCTTGAGGAGCTGCGCATCCGCACCGTGGCTCACCGCCCACGTGACGCGACCGGGCGCTTCGGAGCCGATCAGGGCGATGGTCGGTATGGGAGCCGCGCCTGCTGCCCAGGGAAACTGCGCGTCGTAGCCCATGTCGGCATCGAACAGTAGGATATCGAAATCGGCGAACGAGTTCTCCGGCCCGACCTCCGGCCAGCATGTCACCGCCGTCATGCCGATGCGGGAAAACTGGCGCTCCAACGCTTCCGTATTGGGATGTTCGCGATGAAGAATGAGAGCTCGGAAGCCTTCAAAGGAGGGTGTCGAAAAGCCGTTACTCATTTGACGATCCTCAGCATGGCGCGACTTGATGACGATACCGCGGGCAATTCGGGAATGACGAGGCCGGCGCGCGTCAGGAATGGATCTGGCGCAATGAGCCCCGTACTCTGACGTATGATTTCGTAGCCACCGGAAGCCGTCGCGCGCGCGATGTGAGCCAAGGCATGGATATGGTTGTTGCTGGCATCGATATGCAACGGACCGAGCGGTGTCGCGACCGCGCGTTGCTTCACGGCAGCAAGCACATCCATCGCCTGTCCGATTCCGGTCGCCTCCAAACCGGCTGCAACCAGCAGAACGCTCGCATAGGCTTGGGCGAAAAAGGCGGAAACACCGGCCGCGCGCGCGTCATCGCCGAGACTGTCGAGAAATGCCGCGTTCGAAGGACAGGAAAGCGCTTCGAAATAGGTGGAGACCGTAAAATGCCCCTCGGCGGCGGGCGCGATCTGGGCAATCTCGTTTTCGCTGAGATTACAGCTGAGCACGGGGCGTCGACCGGTGGCGAAATCCGGATCGATTTCGCCGAGCGCACGGTAGGCCTGAAGGAAGGCATAGGACGATGGTCCGATAAGGGAATTGAGAATGAAATCAGGCTTCTTGCGCCGAATCTCCTCAATGATGTGGCCGACATCGATATCGCCCAGCGGAATATGGCGCTCTCCTGCCACGCGACCGCCGGACCGGGCGAGAATGTCGCGGGCAATGCGACAGGTCTCCCAACCCCAGATGTAGTTCGACCCCACGAGAAAACCGTTTCGGCCGAAGGCCGGCAGAGCAAATTCAAGCATCGGCAGGATGTGCTGGTTGGCGCAGGCCCCGACATAGACGACATTCTCGCTCGCCTCGAAGCCCTCATAGACGCAAGGATACCAGAGCAGAGCCCGGGTTTTCTCGATGGCCGGAATGACCTCCTTGCGGCTCCACGACGTGGTGCAGCCGATGATGTGCTGCACGCCGGCTGTCGTTATGAGTTCGGATGCCAGGGTAGCGTAGCGATCGGTATTGCCTTGAGGATCGGCAAACACCGCCTTGAGCTTGAACGGCAGATCCTCGCGCCGGTTGATTGCCCGGATCCCCGCGATCGCGCCGAGATATCCCTGCTCGCCCAGATCGCTATATGGACCGGAGCGGGAAAAGAGAACTCCAACAGGAACTGTCGGCTTCAGGAACAAGGGACCCCCAAGAAACGATAAAAGCCCCACAGGGGAGTTGTCTCCCCGGTGAGGCCCAATTGCCCGAAAATCGAATATGGTATCAGATAAAAATCATCGCGCTCCGATGTCAAGCGGTTTTGCTTAAAATTTGGCTTCTTTGCGATTGTGAACAGAAAATAGTCGCTCTCTGTTCGCGACGACCGGTAGCGCTATTGATCCTATTGCAGACTGGGGATCCACGTCCTAACGGCAAAGCCATCGGCGCCCTTGGAAAAGGCGATGCTGCCTCCGATCCTTTCAAGCGCCATCTGGACGATCGAAAGGCCAAGCCCGCTTCCGATCGAACCCGCGCGGGAGTTCCGGTAAAACTTCTCCTTCACGCGCTCATGTTCGGCGGGTTCGATACCTGGGCCGTGATCATTGATCTCAATGGTCGCACCATTACCAGACGCGGCCACCCGGCATGTCACCTCCCCTCCCTCCGGCGAATGCTGAACAGCGTTCTCCAGAATGTTGCGCAGAGCCAATCGCAGCAAGGTTCTGTCCGTGCGCACGATGCACGCCCCGTCGGGACTGTTTGCGAGCGTGACCACGCGCACGTCTTTTGATACAGTGACCCCCTCAAGTTCCGAAGCGATGTCACCAAGCAGGAGTGCGACATCCACCTCCTCCGGCTCCCTCGCCACATCGGTCGAGTCCACCGCCGCCATATCGATGAGCTGGCGTACCATGCGGCTGGTGCGGTCGACGCTGGTCGCGATGCGTGCCAGAGCCTGCCGCTGAACGGCAGCATCCTCACTCCGGATAGCGATTTGCGCCTGCGTCTTCAGCCCGGCCAGGGGCGTTTTCAGTTCGTGAGCGGCATAGGCCGTGAAGTTTCGCTCCCGCTCGCGAGCCTCTCCGACACGCTGAAACAGGCTGTTCAGGGACATGATGATCGGCTTTATCTCGAGAGGCGCTGCTGTATCGTCGACGGGATGGAGTTCGGTCGCCGCGCGTCCCGACAGACTGGCGGCGATCTGGTTCAAGGGTGCCAACCCACGTCCCAGGCTGAGCCAGATCAGCACGGCGAGCAACGGAAGGATGACGACGGCCGGCAGCAGCAGCCCCTTCACCACATCACCGATGAGACGCTCCCGGATCTCGATGCTGTCTCCGACAAGCACTCGGACGCCGAGTGTCGGATTGACAATGGCATAGACGCGCCAGCGCTCTCCATTGATCTCCGTCTCTTCGAATCCGTCGCTATGGGCCGCGAGCGACGACGCAGGCGCACTCTCCGATCGACCGAGGAGATCGCCCTCGAGGGACCATATCTGGCAGGACAGCTGTCTGTTGTAGTTCCCTTTTGCAGCCTCGAAAGAATCTGATGGACTCTGGCTTGCGGCTGCGTCGGCGGCGGAAGCGGCATCAATGCGATGGTCTGTGATGAGCGAACTCACCATCCGAGCGGCCTCGGTGAGGCGCGCGTCGAGAACCCGCTCCACCTCGGCCTGGGTACTGGCATAGATCCATATCGTGGCAAACAGCCAGACGGCGCTCGTGGTCACCAGCAGGATCGTGAACAGCCTGAGACGAATAGACTTCATTCCGCTGTCCTCAAGCGATATCCCACGCCTCTCACCGTCTCGATGAAGGAAGCTCCAAGCTTGGCGCGTAGCTTATGGACGTGCACCTCGACCGTATTGCTCTCCACCTCCTCCTGCCACCCGTAGAGCTTCTGCTCCAGATTCGGCTTCGAGTGGATCGTGCCAGGGTTCTCCATGAGAGCCTGCAGGATTGCGAACTCCCGCCGGGACAATGTTATCAGGGTGCCGCCCCGTTCCACCGTCATTCTCGCGGGATCCAGCGTGGCATCTTGCCAGATCAACCGACTCTCCGCCCGTCCCTGGCCACGGCGAATGATCGCGCGCAGACGTGCGGCGACCTCATCCAGATCGAACGGCTTGCCAAGATAGTCGTCGGCTCCGGCATCCAGTCCGCAAATGCGATCGGAAACCTCGTCCTTGGCCGTCAACAGCAGCACGGGCGTGCGATCCTTTGCGCGACGCATTGCTGCAAGGACATCGAGCCCGGAGCCGTCGGGCAGCATCAGGTCAAGAACGACGGCCTCGAAGGCATCGGCACGGACCGCCGCCTGCGCATCGGCGACCGTCGTCACCGCATCCACCGTGAAGCCGCACATCTGCAGGCCGACCTTCAGGCCGTCCAGAAGAACTTCATCGTCTTCAACCACTAGCAAGCGCATCATGCCCTCATTGAACCGCACGTGACGACCGGTGCACCCGCTACCTTAAGCCTGCCTTAAGGTAGCGGGGAGATAGGAGCCGCGAACATCGATTTCCAGCACTGGAGCAAAAGTTGCGGTTCCTCCTGATACTAATGTCATTCGCGCTGCCCCTTTTCATGGCAACGAGCACACCGGCCCTTGAGCGACCACTTCCGATGGACGAAGCATTCCGCTTCAGCTCTCACCGTTCCGGAGAGAACGTTGTTCTGAGCTGGGAGATCGAAGATGGCTACTATCTGTACCGGGACTACCTTTCTGCCAAGGATCAATACGGTCAGGCATTGAAAATCGTTAGTCCAGCCGGAAAGGCAAAGGAGGATCCTGGCTTCGGCACCACGGAGGTCTACTACGACGCCGCGACCGCAACAATCGAGGCGCCGCCGTCCACGTCGATTGAAGTAACCTATCAGGGCTGCCAAGACGGCGGCCTGTGTTACCCGCCGACGACGCAAAAGGTCGACGTGGCCTCCGTGCCTGGCGAAGGAGAGGACCGTGCGTCCGGCTCTCCGCGCCAGTCCTTCGCCGCTCTGCCTCTTGTCTCTGATGCACGCAATCCAGAGAAGACAAAAGGCGACATCCGGGTGGCCGACACGCAGACCACAGGTATGGTCGAGGGACTGGTCGATCGAGGGGGCGTCCTTCTCCTGCTTGCCGCGTTCCTGGGTCTGGGTGTTCTCCTTGCCTTCACGCCTTGCGTATTTCCGATGTACCCGATCCTCGCCGCCTCCTTGGCGCGGGAAGGACAAGCACTGTCCGTCGGACGGGGCTTCGCCTTGTCGTCGGTTTATGTCTTGGCGCTCGCAACAGCGTTCAGCCTCTTCGGAGTTTTAGCCGCGTGGTCGGGACAGAGCTTCCAGATCGCGCTACAGTCGCCAACGGCGACCGCAATTGTCGTTGTGATCTTCATCGCCCTTGCGCTATCGAGCTTCGGACTTTTCGAGCTGCAACTGCCTTCCGTCCTAACGAACGGAATTCTCCGGCGGCAGGCATCCGGCCGTGGCTCGCTGTCGTCTTCTGCAGTACTCGGCTTCACATCGGCGCTGATCATCGGTCCTTGCGTAACAGCCCCACTGGCAGGTGCACTGCTTTATATCGCGCAGACGGGTGACCTCGCGCTCGGAGCGGCGGCATTGTTCGCGCTCGGTGTCGGCAAGGGCATCCCGCTGATCGTTATGGGCACCTTCGGCGCCGGTCTTCTCCCAAGAGCTGGGCGTTGGATGGAGCGCGTCCGGCAGGTGTTCGGTTTCTTCTTCCTCGCCACCGCGATCTGGCTCGCCGATCGCCTCCTTCCCGCAGCCGTGGCCCTTGCTCTCTGGTCGACCTTGCTGGTGACCTTTGGGGTGTTCATGGGCGCGTTCGACCAGCTTCGGCCGGATTCCGGCGGCCTGGCCCGGCTCGCGAAGTCGGCAGGCCTGCTGGCAAGTCTCTATGGTGGGTTCCTTGCATTCGGATCGGCCACCGGGGCCAGCGATCCGCTCAAACCGCTGGCTGTCCTGGCGGCCCCGGCCGATGGAACCACGGCAACGCCCTCGATTGCCAAGGAGGATTTCACCAAGGCGGCATCGACGAAGGAGCTTGCTGGCCTGCTTGACGAGGCGAGCGCTGCCGGCGAGCCGAGCCTTGTCTATTTCACGGCCGACTGGTGCGTGACCTGCAGGGTGATCGATCGGTCTGTGCTGCCGGACGCGGAGGTCACGTCCGTGCTGCGGGGCGTCCGCCTCATCACTGTCGATCTCAGCGAGATAACCGCTGAGCGGCAGGCGCTGATGAACCAGCTCAAGGTGGTCGGCCCTCCGACAATGCTGTTCTTCGATGGTGACCGTGCTGAAGTGCCATCCACCCGCCTGGTAGGCGAGATCTCGGCCGATGGCGTCGTTACATCCGCCATGGCGGCGAAGGGTGGACGCTGATGAACGCGGTGGCCATTGGTCCCTTCGCATTCGATGCCGAACGCTTCACGGCTGTCATCGGTGTGGTGGCGTTCCTATTCTTCTCTGCATTCCTCGCCCACCGGGTGGACGATCGTCTGGGACGATGGTCCACCTCCACGGCGCTTGCGGGGCTGGCCGGAGCAAGACTGTTCCATGTCGCCAGCCATATCCAGAGCTTCCTCGGCGAACCCTGGCGGGTCCTCGCACTATGGCAGGGCGGCTTCTCATGGTTCGGCGGAGTGGCAGGCGTCGCAGTGATGCTTCTCGTTCTGTTCATCCGCAACAGACCGGTTTTCCCTTGGGCCGCCTTGAGCGTGGTTGTCGGAGCATCTGCGGCCCTGTCGACAGCAATGTTGACTCTGGAGAGCGAGACACGCCTGGCGCCACCCCCAGCGGGCTTTCCAGCATTATCCGGAAACAGCGTCTCCATCGGCTCTAGCGGGCGTCCAAGCGTCGTGAACCTTTGGGCGACCTGGTGCCCGCCGTGCCGGCGCGAACTGCCCATGATGGCGGAGATGGCGACCGCCACCCCCGGCGTGGACTTCGTCTTCATCAATCAGGGCGAAGGATCAGCGGCTGTCGAGGCTTATCTGCGGCGGCAAGGCCTGACACTGAGCGATGTAGTCCTGGATCCGTCCCTGCAGCTCTCCGGCCACTATAACGCACCGGGCCTTCCAGCAACCTTGTTCCTCAACGCTGACGGCATTCTCGTTGGGTCACATCTTGGCGAGATCTCCCGCGAAGTCCTCGCTGAGGAAATCGTCAAGCTTCAAATTCCATCAACAAGGAACGAATGAATGACTGTCCAGAATTCGGGCCGCCTGCTGGGCCGGCTCCGGTTTCCCTGCCTTGCTATAGCACTGTCGCTTGCGCTCTCGGCCTGCTCGCAAACGACCCAAAAGATAGCGGAACCCGAAGCACCGAAGGTGAATTCGAGCGTCGCGAGCATGTATGCACCACTCGAGGATGACGACACAGTCGTACCAGGCGTCGATGTGTCAAAGATGGACCCGAAGAACGTCAGGCAAGTCGTCGACTACCATACCGGCTACCCGCCAGGCACGATCGTGGTCGACCCATATGCACGCTTTCTGTATCTCGTCATGGAGAACGGCAAGGCCATGCGCTACGGCGTAGGTGTCGCAAGGGCGGGCCTGGAATTCAAGGGCGAGGCGGCCATTGCGCGCAAGGCGCAATGGCCGGGCTGGGTCCCGACACAGAACATGATCAAACGGGATCCGGAGCGATATGAGCCTTTGGCAAACGGACTGAACGGCGGCATCAAGAACCCGCTCGGAGCGAGGGCGCTCTACCTCTATCAGAACGGCAAGGACACGCTCTACCGCATCCACGGCACGAACGAACCCTGGTCGATCGGCAAATCCGTGTCGTCCGGATGTATCCGTCTTTTGAACCAAGACATCATCGACCTGTACCGCCGCGTACCCAAAGGCTCCCGCGTGGTTGTACTCGGTCCGGAAGAATCAGGAAAAGGAGAAATCTGATGATCACCCGTCGCAATCTGCTTGCAGTAACAGCAGGCACGGCCGTGCTTGGCGCGCTTATGCCTCGTCTCGTCCTGGCCCAGGAAATCACCGAGAAAACCGTCTTTTATGACAAAGACGCGCCGGTCATCGGCAATCCGAAGGGCGATGTCACCATAGTCGAGTTCTTCGACTACCAATGCCCCTACTGCAAGAAAACCCATCCAACCGTGAAGAAGGTCGTCGAGGAGGATGGAAACGTCCGCCTCGTGCTCAAGGACTGGCCGGTATTCGGCGGCGCGTCCATCTTCGCGGCGCAGGCGGTGCTCGGCGCGGCTCAGATCGGGAAGTATGAACCCGCCATGGAAGCGCTGATGAAGACCAAGGGCAAGCTCAGCGAAGAGGACGTCGAAAAGACCCTGACCGGAGCCGGCTTGGAGATGAAGGAGATCGCCGCCGCCGTGAACAAGTACACGGACAAGATCTCGGGCCTGCTCGATCGCAACTACAACCAGGCCCTTGCCTTCAATTTTGCGGGCACGCCCTCCTTTGTAATCGGCAGAACCACCTTCGCGGGGGTTCTTGACGAGAAGGGACTGAAAGCGGCAATCGCCGAGGCAAGAGGGTAAATCCTCGCCGCTTTCCCGATTTCCAGCAAAGCCCCGCCTGGCTCACGCTAGCGGGGCTTTGTGTCACCTAATAGTCCTGTGTTCGGGATTTTGGTTTCAGGCTCCCAAGCCACAGGCTTGCAGCAATCACGTCCGGCGCAGCCGCCACCTCGGCCTCATCAAGCCCGATCCTCCCGCTGTGGGAAATGACCATGCCCAACAGCAACCGTCATGCCCTCGTCATGGAACCTGCGTAGATGGCACGCCAACGGGATGCAAACCGCGAGGCCAATGTCTCGGCACGCGGACGGCTCGCTCCCGCGAGATATGAAGTCCTGGCTCCCAGGACAAGCAGGAAATCGACGCAGCATCCCAAGAGGTGCACGAGGAGGCGGAGTATCTGATCGATGAATAACTATCTCACGCTCGGAGATCTGACCGTTTCGTTCAATGGTGTTACCGTGCTCCACGGTGTCAACCTTACGATCAGCCGTGGCGAGACGGTTGGTTTCGTCGGCGAATCGGGATCGGGAAAATCGGTGACCTGGCTCGCCGCGCTTGGGCTCCTGCCCGGCAAGGCAAGCGTTTCAGGCCGGGTTCTGCTCGACGGGGACAATCTCGTCGGCATGGCGCCGTCGAAGCTGTCTCGGATCCGCGGCGGCAAGATCGCGATGATCTTCCAGGATCCTGCGAGTGCCCTCAACCCCATGCTTTCGATCCGGCGGCAGATTGGCGAGGCGTTGGCGCTGCATCGCGGTCTTTCCGGACGGGCAATTGTCGCCGAGGCCCGTCGGCTGCTCGATCTGGTCGGTATCCCCGACGCAGCCAACCGGCTCAACGCCTATCCGCATGAGTTCTCCGGTGGGCAGAACCAGCGTGTAATGATCGCGATGGCGCTGGCCGGCGAACCGGACCTGCTGATAGCCGACGAGCCGACGACGGCCCTCGACGTCACCATCCAGGCGCAGATCCTTGATCTGCTGGCACAAGTACAGCGCGAGACAGGCATGGGGCTGGTGCTGATCAGCCATGATCTCGGCGTGGTATCGCAGACCTGTGACCGGGTGGCGGTCATGTATGCAGGGCGGATTATCGAGGAGGCTTCGGCAAGCCAGCTCTTCGCGGCGCCGGCGCATCCATACACTCGCGGGCTGATCGATTCCCTGCCAGTGATCGGCGGCCCGCGCCGACGTCTCGTGGCGATCGGCGGACAGGTGCCCGATCCGCGCGACATGCCCAAAGGCTGCTCCTTCGCGCCACGTTGCGCCCACACACATTCGGAATGCAGCAATTCGACCCCCGCCCTTTCCGGAATCGGGCAGGGACGCAGCACTGCCTGCTTCCTCGACCGCGGCGTACTGCACAGAAATACCGCCGCCGAGAGCCTCCAGATGGAGCACGCCGAGGCATGAGCGAGCCGCTGCTGAAAGTAACGGGCCTGGCACGGTCCTATGAAATGCACCGCGGACTGTTCGGCCACGGCTCGACCGTCAGGGCCGTCGACGACGTTTCCTTCTCGGTCGCGCCAGGTGAAACACTCGGCATCGTCGGTGAATCCGGTTCCGGCAAGTCCACCACCGGACGGGTCGTGCTCGGCCTGGAATCGCCAAGCGCCGGTGAAGTGCTGTTCGAGGGCAAGCCGCTCCCGCCCATGGGCAGCTTGGAATGGCGGCGTCTGCGTACTCGCATGCAGATGATATTCCAGGATCCGCTTGGCGCGCTCGACCGCCGACTGCCGGTGGCGACGCAGGTGCGCGAACCACTCGATATCCATAACATCGGCACGCGCGCAGAACGGGACGAACGTGTCGGCGAATTGCTCTCCTCCGTGGGCCTTTCGCGCAGTATTGCTACGCGCTATCCGCACGAGCTTTCCGGCGGCCAGCGACAACGCGTCGTGCTGGCGCGCGCGCTGATCACGCGGCCTGCGCTGCTCGTCTGCGACGAGCCGGTATCGGCACTCGACGTTTCGATCCAGGCACAGGTGGTCAACCTGCTCTGCGATCTGCAGGCCGACCTCGGCGTCGCGATGCTGTTCATCAGCCATGATCTCCGGGTCGTCCGCCAGGTCAGCCATCGCATCGCGGTCATGTATCTCGGCCGGATTGTCGAAGAGGGCGAGGCCGACGATCTGTTCGCCGACCCGGTCCATCCCTATACCCGCGCCCTCGTCGCGGCCGCCCCTGTTCCAGGCAGGAAACCGTCCGAGCGGGCAATGTTGCAGGGCGAACCCCCCAATCCGGCGAATCGGCCTTCCGGCTGCGCTTTCCATCCCCGTTGCGCCATGGCCGTCGATCGCTGCCGAAGCGACGTGCCAGCGCTTGCAAACCTCGGCAACGGGCGCCGGGCGGCCTGCCATCTTGCCGGCCAACCGATTGCCGCCATTCCAACCGGCACGGCGGCGGCTCAGCAGGAGACATTCGCGAAATGACCATGGCCACCCTCAAGGCGATCGGCTTCCGCGCTTTGCGCTCCGTCGTCACCCTGCTCTTGTGCGTCACGCTGGTGTTCGTCGTTCTGCGTATGGCAGGCGACCCGGTGGACCAGCTGCTGCCGGCGGAGACACCGCCTTCCGTTCTCGAGGATTACCGCATCGCCTGGGGCCTCGACCGGCCGCTCTACGTTCAGTACTGGTCCTTCCTGTCGCGCGCCATGACCGGAGATTTCGGCAAATCCTTCGCCAGCGACCTTCCGGTACTCGACGTTGTTCTCGAAACCATGCCTAGAACCTTGCTGCTCGGCTTCTCGGCGCTTCTGCTCGCCTCCCTGATCGGCCTTTCTCTCGGCATTCTGGGCGCCGTCCGGCGCGGCACCGGCATCGACCGGGCGGTAATGGGTATCGCGGTGCTCGGCTATTCGATGCCCATTTTCTTTCTTGGCATCGTGCTGATCCTGCTGTTTGCGCTGCAGCTGCGACTGCTGCCATCCTCAGGCTCCTCGTCACTCCTGCACCTGATCCTGCCAACCGTCACGCTCGCCCTGCCGCTTGCCGGCCGCATCGCCCGCTTTGCGCGGACCGCGACGCTCGAGGTGATGGGAAGGCAGTTCATCCGCACCGCCCATGCCAAGGGCGCTGGCCGCTTGCGGGTGCTGCTACAGCATGCGCTTCCGAACGCGATGGTGCCGCTCTTGATGTTCTACGGGATCGAAATCGGATTGATCCTCTCCGGCGCCGTGGTGGTGGAGACGATCTTTGCCTGGCCGGGGCTGGGACGACTGCTGGTCTCCTCGGTTTCCATGCGCGACCTGCCGGTAGTGCAGGGTGTGATCCTGACGATCACGCTGGTCATCGTGATTTCCAATCTTTTCGTCGATATTCTGCATGCGCTGCTCGATCCGAAGATCAGCCTGGCGCGGACGCTCGGAGGTGCCGGATGAGCAGTGTTGAACGCAGTGAAACCAGGGCGCCGCTCTTCGCCGACATCCCACCGATCATCATGCTGTGTCTGCTTTGGCTTGCCACCATCGTGGTGGTCGCCGTTTTCGCCGACCTCTTCGCGCCGGCCCACTACACCACCCAGGATCTGCTGGCGCGTTTCCGCCCTCCTGTTTTCCTGGGCGGCGACTGGAACCATGCGCTCGGCACCGACCACCTCGGCCGCGACATTCTCAGCCGTATCATCTATGCGCTGCGCACCTCGATCCTGATTGCCGTTCTGGGCACGCTGATCGGCGCGATCGGCGGAACGCTGGCGGGATTGGCGGCAGGACGCCTGCGCGGCCCCGTCGACCTTTCCGTGATGATGCTGACCGACGTGCAGACGGCGCTGCCGTCGCTGTTCATCGCGCTCACTTTTCTCGCGTTCTTCGGCAACAATATCTTTCTTTTCATCATCCTCGTCAGCCTCGAAGGCTGGGATCGCTATGCGCGGCTCGCCCGCGGCCAGGTGATCTCCGAACAATCGGCCGATTATATCAAGGCGGTGGAAGCGCTCGGTGCAGGACCGGGCCGGGTGGTGTTCCGCCACCTCCTGCCCAATATCGCCGCCTCGCTGGTGGTGCAGGCGACGCTCAATTTTCCGGCCACGATCCTTCTCGAAACCTCCCTTTCCTTTCTCGGCCTCGGCATCCAGCCGCCGGGCACCTCGCTTGGGCTGATGCTGGGCGAAGGGCGCAGCTACCTCCTCAACGCATGGTGGATAGCGGTCCTGCCGGGTATCGTCATCTTCCTGACGACGCTGGCCATGAGCCTGTTCGGCGACTGGCTGCGCGATCGCCTTGACCCGACCGTGGAACGTGATTGACAGGACCATGAACGACATTCTCGGAAAGACCGGTTCGATCTGGTCCTCGGTGCATCCGGCCGGTCAGATGACCTTCATCGGCGGCCACCGCGGTTCGAGCATCGGAGCGGTGGAAAATACCCTCGCCGCCTTCAAACTGGCGATCGCGGAAGGCGCGGATTTCATCGAGACCGATCTGCGGCTGACCCGGGACGGAATTCCGGTCGCCTTTCACGATGCCAACCTCGAACGCCTTCATGACGACCCGCGTTCCGTCACTGAACTCGATCTGGCGGAACTCCGCGCCATCCATCCGCAAACGGTGACCATCGCCGAAGCCCTGGAGGTGGCGGCAGGACACGCTTCTGTCCTGCTCGACACGAAGATCGCCGAACCGCAGGCCCTTCGCCACAGCATTGAAGTTCTGGGACCTTGGCTCGACGGTGGCACCGTCGCCTTCGGCACGCGTTCGATCGCAGCAAGCGAGCTCATCCGTCAGGAGCTTCCCGACTGCCCGGTTCTGGGCCTCTACCAGGATTATTCCGACTATCCGGCCTTGGCCGCAATGGGCGGGCTATGGGCGCGGCTCTGGGAAGAGGACGCATCGGCCAGGGCGATCGCCGAACTGCAGGAACTTGGACTCAAGGTGATCATCATGGCCGGCGGGCGCGGGGCAAACGCAGTCGGCCAGATCTCGCCGGATGCGCTCGCCACGCTGCTGGAATGGCATCCCGACGCGGTGATGCTCAACGATGTGAAAACCGGCGTCGCAGCCCGCGACACCGCCATCCACCGGTCCATTTTCACTTAAAATTCATAGTAGGGTCACGGAACTGTCAACAGCGACGCCTACAGAAGTCCGCGATGCAAACCGGTTCAAGCGGTTTCGCCCTCTTCCTGAATACTCGGAGTAAACCATGTTCGAAATCAACCGCCGTCGATTGTTACAGGGCGCAGCCATTGCCCCCTTCGTATTCAATGCCATCCCGTCCTTCGCGGCGGCAGGAACCCGTCCGGACTTCACCGTCGCCGTCGCTGGCCTGCCCGCGACGCTGGAGCCCGCACGCGAGCTTTCCAATGTCGGAACGCGCGTCACCTACTCGATCTTCGACACGCTGATCCGGCGCGACTTCCTCGGCTCCGAGGACGGCGGCGGCTCCGAACTCAAGCCGCATCTGGCCGAATCCTGGGAACGCGTCAGCCCCTCGGAACTCATCGTCAAGCTGCGCAAGGGCGTCAAGTTCCACAATGGTGACGAACTGACGGCGGATGACGTCGCCTATACGTTCCGCGACGGCCGCCTCTGGGGCGAAAAGGCGGAAATCCCGTCCGGCAAGCCGTATTTCGGCATCCTCGCCGGCTGCGAAGCGATCGATCCCTATACCGTGCGCTTCACGACCAAGGTTGCCGACGTCCTTCTCGAGCAGCGCCTTGCCTCCTGGTGCGCCTGGATCGTCAACAAGCGCGCGTATGAAGAACTCGGCTTCGAGGGCTATTCGCGCGCTCCGATCGCAACCGGACCTTACAAGGTCGTCTCGCACAGCCAGAACGATGCGACCGTTCTCGAAGCCTTCGACGACTACTTCCTCGGCGTGCCGACGGCCAAGCGCGTCATCTTCCGCGCCGTTCCGGAACTGGCCGCGCGCGTTGCCGGCCTCGTCTCCGGCGAATTCGATCTGATCACCAATGTGCCCCCGGATCAGGTCGACATCATCGATGCCTATGACGATATCGACATCCGCTCGGTCGTTCTCGCCAACAGCCACACGCTGGTGTTCGACAACCACGATCCGATCCTCTCCGACAAGCGCGTCCGCCAGGCTCTCGCCAACGCCATCGACCGCCAGAAGCTGGTCGACACGCTGTGGCTCGGCAAGGCGAAGGTTCCGGCCAGCCACAACTATCCGGAATATGGCCAGATGTTCGTCGAAGGCCGCGAGCTGCCCTACAACCCGGAAAAGGCCAAGGCACTGCTGGCCGAAGCCGGCTACAAGGGCGAGAAGATCGTCTATCGTACCCAGGCCTCCTACTACACCAACGCGCTCGAGGCAGCCCAGGTACTGACCGAGATGTGGAAGGCCGTCGGCATCAATGCCGAATTGCAGGTGGTCGAAACCTCGGCCCAGATGCGCGGCGAAGGCGCCCAGATCTTCAACTGGTCGAACTCGACCCGCCTCCCCGATCCGCTCGGCGCCTTGTGGGTCGCCTGGGGTCCCGGCGGCGAAATCCAGGCCAAGGACACCTGGGCTCCGGAATCCTCGAAAGCCTTCAACGAACACGGTCTTGCTCTGGAAGCCGAAACCGATCCGGCCAAGCGCAAGGAACTGTTCGTGAAGATGCTGGACGAGTGGGAAGAAGAAGCCCCCGGCACGATCCTCTACCAGCCGTTCGAAGCCTATGCGATCAAGCGTTCGATCCAGTGGCGTCCGACGACCTTCTACTTCATGGATCTGCGTCCGGACAACCTGATCTTCCCGCAGGCCTGAGGTAAACAATGGCCGAAAGGCTGACCATCGTACAGGTGTCCGACACGCACCTGTCTCGCACTCACGCGTGGTTTACGGGCAATTGGCCCGTATTCCTCGATGAAATGCGTGCCTTGTCGCCGGATTTCATCGTCAATTCCGGCGACCTGTCATTCAATGGTCCCGATCAACCGGACGATCTTGCCTATGCGTGCGCCTGCCACGAGCAATTGCCCGCTCGCTGGCGGGCGATCGCCGGTAATCACGATGTTGGCGAGGCTCCCGTCGCATCACGGCTCAGCCAGCCAGTCAATGATGCACGGCTTTCGGCCTGGCGCGGCCATGTTGGCCCATCATGGTGGTCGGTGGATCTCGGCGAAGGCACCTTGCGCTTGCGCCTGATCGGTCTCGACACGGCGCTGATGGGGAGCGGCCACGCCGACGAGGCCGCACAGACGGCCTTCTTCGAGACTTCGCTCAGCGAGCGGGACGGCGCGCCGGTCCTCGTGTTCACCCATATGCCGCCTTTCATTGACGATCCGCACGAAGAGCGGATAACGACCCAATGCATCCTGCCGGAACCGCGGCGCTGGTTGCTTGACCGCTGCCTTTCGGCCGGGGTCATCGCGATCGCTTCCGGCCACATCCACCGCCATACGGCACAGGATTATCACGGTCTGCCGATCGTGACGGCGCCGGCAACCTCGTTCGTCAATATGCCGAAGGCGCCTCCGGCAGACATATCGCACATGCGCACCGGCTATCTGGTCTGGCATTTTGACGCCGAGGGCCTTCGCCACCAAATGGTCCGGCCGCGGCTCTTTATGAGCGTCGATGCCAGCAACTGGGCGGAAACGGCTCGCACGACGACCAATCTTCCGCCGCGCCCGCTGAACGCGCCGCGGGCTGAACGCCTACAGAATTCATGAACTTACCTCCTCAGTATAAGGAATTTACGCATGACGCATGCAATGGTTGTAACGGTGATCTGCGACGGCAACAGGCCCGATTTCGTCACCGACGCAACGACACCGGCTATGGCCGCGCTCAAGCGCGCCGGCACGTGGTTTGCCAATCAGCGCGGCATCTTCCCCTCGGCCACCCGCGCCTCCTCGGCCTCGATCGCCACCGGTAGCCATCCGATTTCGCATGGCCTGCGCGGAAATTGCATGGGCCTGCCGATCCCCGGCGGCTTCGAGTTCCATGACGCCGGCAAGCCGGAATTCTTCGACACCTATCGGCAGCATTACGGCCGTATGCTGGCACGGCCGGCACTGGCCGAGCGCGTCGCAGGCCTTCAAGGCGCAATCATGTCCGCAAATGTGTCGCCGGGTGCCGCCTTCTTTCACGACAGCTATGGCCACGCCCATATGTATCACCGTGAGCTCTGCTACGGCCCGGGACGCGTGCCGACGGGCGAAAAAATCGTTTCGCCTTCGGGTGGGGAGGGCGATGCGATCATGACTCGCCGGTTCATCGAAGCACTCATGGAAAAACGACCCTCGGCAGCGACCCTCTGGCTTTCGGAGCCGGACGTATCGATGCATGCTGCACCGCTCGGCAGCGATGCCCATCTGAAGGCGCTCGCGGGTGCCGACAGAATGGTCGCAGACGTTGCCGAGGCAGTCGACCGGCTGCGAGACGAAGGCCACGACGTCCTGCTGATGATCGGCTCAGACCATGGCCACGAATCCGTCACCGACGCCATCCCGGTGGAACGCCGCCTGTTCGAGGCGGGCTTCAAGAAGGAGCTCGACGGCCCTGAAATCGTCGTGGCCCCGCAGGGCTGCGCCGCATTCATCCATTTCGGTGGAGATGCCGCTTCCCGCCGCGTCGAGGCGGCCGACTGGCTGAGCCAACAGGACTGGGTCGAAGACGTCTTCATGGGCGAGGATCTCGCCAGCCTCGGGCAGATCCCCGGCGACGACCTGATCGCGATCGACATGGCCAAGGTAGAGGGAGCCAATATCAACGGCGTTCCCGGCCTCTCCGCCATGGCCGTCCGCTTTAACGAAGAGGTCGGCGAAATCCGCCGCCATTGCGGCATGCATGGCGGACGGGGTCGATACGAAACGAACCCGGTGCTGTTTGCCGTTGGGCGGGGCTTCGAGGCAGGACGGGAAGTTGCCGGCCAGACGTCGATCACCGACATCGCACCGACGGCCCTCAGCCATCTGGGCCTCGAACGGGACGGTCTCGACGGTTCAGCCCTCCAGGGGCTCTGACGACGACACTGGCTCTTCGGACTGGTGCCGAACCGACACGCACATGCAGGTCGGTTCGGTGATGTCAGGCAGCATGTTATCGCCGCAGTCGGGGCGACCATGGATCTCACGGGCCATCTCACCGTACTATCACAAAGGTCTCAGTTCCCGATCGCCCGCAAACGCTCAAGGGCGAATGCGTCGAGGCTCGTCCTTTCTCAGATAGGCTTCCTCTTCCGGCGTCAGGTCGACGGTATCGAAGCCGGTGACCATCGGTTTCACATGCTTGACAAAGGATCCGCCCACCGTGAGCAGGTATACGTGGACGATGACGAAGGCGGCGATCAGATAGGCAACCAGCAGATGCAGGTTCGCGACCGCTTCCAGGATGAATGGCGCATTCGGCTGGCGTTCCCACAAATTATACGTGAGGTAGGCAATGCCCGTCAGCCAGATGGCCGGGAAAAGCACCAGCTTTAGCGCGAGATAGGTCAACGCCTGCATCGGATTGTGCTTGCGCCAGTAAGCCTTCCTGTAAGGATGATGCTCTCCCTTGAATATGCCGTAGGAATAGAAACGCGCGACCTGAAACAGTCCTTGCGTCGTTGGCATATAGTGCCGCCAGGTACCGGTCGTCAGATGCCAGAAGATGGCGAAGATCCACAGGATCACAAGGGCGAGCGCAGCAAGCGTGTGCAGCATCACGGCTCCTCCGAACGGTATCAATCCATGCAATCCGTGGAGGCCGGCACCGGTGAACATCAGAACAAGAATGAGGATGACTTGCATCCAGTGCCAGAACCGTTCGAATCGCGGATAGATGTTGACGAGACGCTCAACCATGGTTCGGCCCTCCCCGGCCCGTCACAAGACGCAACGCCCCATGGCCAAATACGCCCACGAGAACCAGGGCCAGAATTCCAAGGCCCAATTTGTCGACGATTCCGAAGGGATCGCGACCCGGCATGTAGAATCCGGCCAAGGTAGCCAGTCTCCCGTCCTTGCTATGGCAGGACTGACATTCGAGAGCGCTCTCCTTCGGTGCGACCATGTGGGTGATCGGCCAATACATGTACGTATCGACGAATCCGAACTCGCCGGAATAGGGCTGCCCGGTTTGATCCATGGCCGCCTTGATGGACTTCGCCCAATCGAAATTGGTCCAGAACGCGGTATCCGTCTCGGGCCCGTAGACATGGTTGTAGACAAAGTTGCGCAGCTTGACGTCGTAGGCCTGGCGCCCTTCCATCCGTTTGAATGGCCAGATGCGGGATGCGGGATCCTCTGCCGAACCCGAAATCTTGTTGACCTCCACGACACTGGAGGGATCGATCTTGTCCTCGGTTGTCGTGTACCGGACTTGCCCGTCGAACCACGCGTAATGCGGAACGACATTTTCCGCCCACTCAAAGTCACCCTTGGTCGAAAGATAGGTATGCAGTCGTTTGCCGTCGCTTTGGACGAAGTCGTCCTCATGATACGGCTTGCCATCCTTGAGTTTGCCGGCCGTCGACCAGTCCCATTTGGTCTTCGTGGCAACGCCACCCTTGGCGAATTCCGGAATATGGCACGTTTGGCAGGCCACTCTGTCGACGTGATCGTTCAACTTCATCCCGATCAGGGACGCCCCCTGATGCGGCGCGGTGCCGTGGCAGGATTCGCAGGTCGCCACGTCGCGCCGCGCGCCCGGCTTGCCGGCCGTTCCTTTTGTGTCGTGGGCGTTTACGGAATAACGGCTTCCCGCCAGCACATGCTGGTCGGAGACATGGCAGGTACTGCAGGCGAAATTCGGCCCATCCTTTGCCATGTGGACATCGATCGACTTGTCGGCGGTAAGTAGAGCCGAGGACAGGTCACCATGCTTCACATTATCCCCGCCCCCGCCATAGAAGTGGCATTGGCCGCAGTTCTCGCGTGCGGGAAGACCAACACTGCGGGCCGCCGCAGCCAGGTCGACGGGCACCGCCGGAGCCCCGGTTATGGTCAGGGCATTGGGCGGTACCGGCGAAACCGGTGGCTGGCCAGCCTTGTTGTCCAGCTTGGTGTAGGTTCCGGTCCGGTCGTGGCAGATGAGACAGTCGACACTTGTCTGGTCCTTCGGCGGACCATCCTGCACCTTCTCCCAGCCGTAGCCCGCGTGACAGCTGGTGCAGCGAGTTTCGTTGGTGGCGACATTTCCACAGAACGCATTGATGACGCGGCTCTTGCCGAGTTCCTGACCCGTTGTCGGATGCGTGTAGTGCCAGGTCCAGTGGACTGAACTCATGACCTGTTTGCTGGCTTCGGTATGACAGGTGAGGCAGGCCTGCGTGACTTCGGGACCCGAACTGAACGCCTTCTTCAGCGCATCGAATGTAGAGTGATCCGCAGTGCTTTGCGAGACAGCAGTCCCGGCCGGGGCATCCTGGGCGCTCGCCGTTCCACCCCCTTCGAGACACACAAGGGTGACAAGACCAAGCATTCCTAACCAGAACCATCTCGTGCGCATGGTCACCGCCTCGTCTTGGGCCGTGCGAGTACTGCTACGCCTTTTGTAAGTCCAAGGTCCGGAATAGTCCAGCATCGGTTTCGCCCTCCTCCGTTCGCCGGAAACAAATGCGGTAGCCCCCTTATCCACGATAGCGAGGTGGCTATCCCACTTGGCAATCCGCAATCCTCCCGTGAAGCGTCAGGCGCGCTTTCTCCGGGAGAGATCACTCAGGTACACAAATCCCCTTTCGGGCGATCTCCATCGCGGTACGCACCAGCAGCAAGATGATGATCGCAACAAGTAGGCTCAGGAGCCCCACGCCGATCGCCCGATGTGCAGCGGACTGCATAGCTTCGCCATGTGCGAAACTCGCAATGGCCAGGGCCGCAACGGGAAAGGACAGCGCCCACCACGACAACGCAAAGGGCATCCCACGAATGCGCATGACCTGTGTGAGCACAATCAGCGCAAAAACATAGCCAAGACTCAGAAGGATATGACCGAAAGCGCCAGGCTCACCCGATAGCCGCAGCCAAGCCACATACGCTACAGCTGGCGGCGCAACGAGGATCATCAAGGTCGGTACCATGCGCCCGGGAAGCGGATCGTGAAACATCAGCCGGTTGACCACGAGGGTGAGCAATATCACCCAGAAGATGAGCCCGCCGGAAAAGAACAGCCACGAAATCTCGACATGCCCGAGCGGCACTCCCGCAATCGGAACAACCACGTTCCCGACCGCCGGAATAAACCATGCGGGTGAAAGCTGTGGCGGATGGAAGGGGCGATGGCCGATCCAGGCACCGATCACGGCAAGCGCAAGCGCACCCTGTGCTGCCGTCGCCACGATCCAGACCGCGTTGGCCGCCGTTGCGTTCACAGTCATCAAGGCCGTGGCAAGCAGCAGATAGGCGATCGATATCGCTGGGAAGAAGGCGATACGCACTGGATGATGCCACTCCTCCAGGACTGCACGCGGATAGACAAAGCCCTTGAGCAGATAGCCGACGCTCACCAACGCGAGCAGAAAAGCCGAGACCGCAAGCCCGGTCTCGGTGACGATCTCGGGCCAGCCGAATGCCTTACCGGCAGCGTGCAGAGCAAGCGTCAGGCCCATCATCCCCATGCCGATGGCAAAAAAGGTGACGGGAAAGTGCTCCAGCCGCGAATGGCCCACGGGTTCCATGATAGTGTCGCTCACGTCTTGGTCCTTCTTGCTCAGCGTCTGGCCGGTGGCCGGATAAGTGACTGCGCCGTGTAGACGAGGATCGCAAGGCCGATCGCACCCATAGCTGCAACGCCAAGGAGCACGATGACGTCGATCGGACCGCCGATATCGCGCAAGCCGGAGCGGGTGATGGTCTGGACAAAGACCACGGCCGCGACGGCGCCGAACGGCATGGAAAGCTGGGCCCACAGGAACTTTTTCCACGATACCTGGCGATCGCGAATCAGCACATAGAGATAGGCGAGCGTGATGATCGCCGCAGCGGCTACCATAACCCAGAACAGCGTGCGGCCGAAGATTTCCTCGAAAACAGCGGTCATCGTCCCGAAAGTCAAATCCTTCATGGCATCCTCCTCAGGCGCGACCGCGCAGCATGGCGTTGTAGGTGGGCTTCAAGGCAATTTCCTTCATCAGCCAGGAGATCCACAGTTCCTCGAGCGGCGCGATGATGCCGGGGAAAGACGGGGTGAGATTGTTGTTATAGTCGAACTCGACCAGCATGGCCTTGCCGACCCGGGTAATCAGCGGGCAGGATGTATAGCCGTCATAGCGATCCGATGTTTCGCGACCCTCGATCTGCGCCGCCAATTGTTCGACCGCAACCGGCACCTGCCATTTGACGCTGGCCGCCGTCTTGCCCTTGGGCACGCCGGCAATGTCGCCGACGGCAAAAACGTCCGGATAGCGCACATGGCGCAGCGTGTGCTTGTCGACCTCGACCCAGCCCTGATCGACCCAGATACCTTCCTTCCACGGCAACGGGCTATTCATCACCACTTCGGGTGCGCGCATCGGCGGAATCACGTTGGTGAAATCGTAGCCGATCTCCTTGTCGCCTTCCGGTGTCTTGAAGGTGGCGATCTTACGGCCCGGATCGATCTTGGTCATGACGTGGTCGTAAACCGAATCGATACCGCGTTCCTCGAACAGCATGCGCACCTTTTCGCTGACGATCGGCACGGAGAAGAAGGTCTTGTTCTGCGCCGCATAGATCATCTTAGACTTGCTTCGCGTGCCTTTCTGAACCGCATAGTCGTCGGTCAGGAAGGCGTATTTTAGCGGCGCGCCGGCGCATTTCATCTCGGTGGCCGGCCGCGAGAACAGTGCCACGCCGCCCTTGTCGGTGAAACGGCTCATCTCCTCCCAGGTCTTGGCCGCATAGTCGGGTCCGGCATAGACGGAACCGATGCCGTCTTTGCCGATCAGGTCGAGCGACATGCCCTCGATCGCGCCATAGTCGAGTCGCAGGCCGGTGGCGACAAAGAGGAAGTCGTAAGGAACAGCCTTCCCGCTCGCGGTTACGACCTGTTTTGCCTCCGGATCGATCTCGGCGGCCGCCGCCTCAATCCATTCGATGTTGCGCGGGAGCCATTCGCCGGTGCTCGAGACCGAATAGTCTGCCGATTTGAGGCCGGCCGCGATCAGCGTGAAACCGGGCTGGTAGAGATGCTGCTTGCGGCCATCGACGATGGTGATCTTGGCACCATCAAAGCGCTGCGCCAGCCGGTTGGCCAGAGCCGTTCCGGCCGCACCGGCCCCGAGGATCACGATCCGCGCCGAGGTCTTGGTCTGCGCCGCGGCCGAAACACTGGAAAGCGGGGCGACGGCAAGCGCCGCCCCGGTGGCCGCGAGGCCCATGAATTGTCTGCGATTGGTCTTCACTGTCTCATTCCCTCCGGACATGTGCCGGGTCGACGCATCGCGCGTCAACGTTTGCCTTCCGGCGGGTTCATCATGGTGCGATCTTCCTGCATCTCCAGCCACATGGCGTTGACGACGGCAAAGATCGCGGCGAGCGGCAGGCCCAAGAGCCAGGCAAAATACCACATCGTTCTTGTCTCCTTCAGTAAACCGTGCCGCTGTCGGCATTGATGTCGTCCTCGGTAACCTTGCCCCAGAGGACTTTGTAGACCCAGGCGGTGTAGGCGAGGATGATCGGGACGAAGATCACTGCCATGACCAGCATGACGAAGAGTGTCTGGTGCGAGGACGACGAGTTCCAGACCGTGAGCGATGCCCTCGGATCAAGCGAGGACGGCAGGATGAACGGGAACATCGTCAGCCCGACCGATGAGATGATGCCGGTGATCGCCAGCTTTGAGTAGAGCAGCGTCGATATTTCCCGGCCGGCCCTGAGGCCGAAGAACGTCAGGACCGCACCAATGATGCCGAGAACCGGCGCAACGGCAATCCACGGGCGCTCTGAATAGGCTGCGAACCAGGACGGTGTGCGCATGACCTCGCCGAGCAGCGGATTGGACGGACCGTCGGTGACCGCGGTTCCCGGTATTGCAAAGCCCGAAATCCCCAACGCCAGCCAGACACCTGCCAGCACGTAGGCGAGAATGGTCACCAGGGCGGCGACAGAGCCGAACTTGCGGGCCCGCGCCTGAACCGGTCCTTCCGACTTCAGCTGCAGCCATGCCGCCCCATGCATCACCAGCATGGAGAGTGAGACCACGCCGGCCAGAAGCGCAAAGGGATTGAGCAGGCCGAAGAACGAGCCTTCGTAGAAGATCATCAAGTCGTCGTTGAAGCGGAACGGCACCCCTTGCAGGACGTTGCCCATGGCGACGCCGAAGATCAGCGCCGGCACCGCGCCGCCGACGAAGAGCGCCCAGTCCCAGGCCGACCGCCACAGGGCGCTGTCGCGCTTCGAGCGATACTTGAAGCCGACCGGGCGCAGGATCAGCGCTGCCAGCACCGCGAACATGGCGAGATAGAAACCCGAGAAGCTCACGGCATAGAGCGGCGGCCAGGCGGCGAAGATCGCACCGCCGCCGAGGATGAACCAGACCTGGTTCCCTTCCCAGACAGGGCCGATGGTGTTGATGGCGATGCGACGCTCGACATCGGTCCTGCCGACGAAGGGCAGAAGCGTACCGACACCCAGGTCGAAGCCGTCGGTCAGGGCAAAGCCGGTCAGCAATACGCCGAGCAGCAGCCACCAGATGACCCGCAGCAGTTCGAAATCCAAAAGTTGATGAAGAATCATGGTCGTTACTCCGCGGGTTGGGCAAACGGCGAGGGCGCACTCAGCCGGTCGCGATGCTGCTTCTGCCATTGATCTGTCTCGGACACGTCCATGTAGGGGCCCTTGCGGATGTACTTGAGCATGAGCCCCATCTCGATGACGAACAGCACGGTGTAGAACAGCACGAAGCCGGCCAGCGTGATCGCCAGATCGGTGACGGACAGCTGGGAGACGGACAGGGCCGTCGGCAGAACGCCATCGACCGTCCAGGGCTGGCGGCCGAATTCGGCGACGAACCAGCCGAGCTCGGCTGCGATCCACGGCGTCGGAATGATGATGACGGCCAGCCACAGCGCCAGACGCGGGAACTGCATCCGGCGGAAGGACGCCATCCAGAAGAACCAGGCCATGACCGCGATGAAGGAGAAGCCGAGCGCGACCATCAGACGGAAGGCCCAGAAGAGCGGCCAGACGGTCGGAACCGTGTCGTTGGCGGCCAGTTTGATCTGGTCTTCGCTCGCCTGTCGCGGATCGTCGACATAGCGCTTCAGCAGAAGGGCGAAACCGAGATCCTTGCTGTGGTCCTCGAAGGTCGTGCGGACCTCTTCGGAAACCGCGCCCTTGTTGGCCCGGAAGGTCATCAGCGCATCATAGGCGATCTGGCCGGACCGGATGCGTTCCTCCGCTTGCTTGACGAGGTCATCGATACCGGGGATTTCGCCGGTCAGCGAGCGCGTGCCGATAAGGCCCATCACATAGGGGATGTGAAGGGCGTAATGGGTTTCGCGTGCCTCTTGATCGGGAATGCCGACGAGCGTGAACGAGGCCGGCGCCGGCTGGGTTTCCCACATGCCTTCGATGGCTGCGAGCTTCATCTTCTGGTCATGGGTGACCGAGTAGCCGGATTCGTCGCCGAGGACGACGACGGAAAGTGCCGAGGCGAGGCCGAACGAGGCCGCGACCGCAATCGATCGCCGGGCAAGGTCCGTGTGACGTCCCTTCAGCAAGTACCAGGCCGATACGCCGAGCACGAAGACGGAGGCGGTGACGTAGCCTGCCGAAACCGTATGGACGAATTTCGCCTGCGCGACCGTGTTGAAGACGACATCGAAGAATGAAGTCATCTCCATGCGCATCGACATTGGATTGAATTCGGCACCGACCGGGTTCTGCATCCAGCCATTGGCGATCAGGATCCAGAGCGCGGAAAAGTTCGAACCGATGGCAACCAGCCAGGTGACAATCATATGGGCGCGCTTCGACAGCTTTTCCCAGCCGAAGAAGAACAGTCCGACGAATGTCGCCTCGAGGAAGAACGCCATCAAGCCTTCGACCGCCAGCGGCGCGCCAAAGATGTCGCCGACATAGTGACTGTAGTAGCTCCAGTTCATGCCGAACTGGAATTCCATCGTGATCCCGGTGGCGACGCCCAGCACGAAGTTGATGCCGAACAGGGTGCCCCAGAATTTCGTCATCTGTCGCCAGATGGGGCGGTCCGTCATGACATAGACCGTTTCCATGATCGCGATGATAACGGAGAGGCCAAGCGTCAGGGGCACAAATAGGAAGTGGTACATCGCTGTCATCGCGAATTGCAGTCGTGACAGCTCGACTATGTCGATTTCCATGGTTTCAACTCTCTCTGACCTGAAACATGCATCCAGGATGCACATACTGGTCTTTCTACTCCCGATGCCGTCCGGAAGATTTGATTGAGATCAATAAGGTGTATTGCGGATATACCTTTGCGCCAATCCGTCGCAGGAGGTCACGCAAGCGTGACGATGCGGCTTGCGAATTCGCGCTCGATCGTGCGGTGCGAGGCCATCAAGATGGCCGCCTCGGGCAGAAAATCACGGATGCTGGTCAGAACCAGCCCCGCAGTCTTTTCGTCCAGGCCTTCGGTCGGCTCATCGAGAAGCAACAGACGGGGACGTCGCAGCAAAACGCGGGCCAGCGCCAGGCGACGCCTTTCCCCGCCGGAAAGTCCGGATCCGCCTTCGCCGAGGGTGAAACCAAGTCCCCCCTTTGCGGTGACGGTTTGATCAAGGCTCGCGGCCCGAAGGGCGGACCAGGCTTCCGCTTCATCGACATCGGGAGACGCCAGCCTGAGTGCGTCCATGATTGACCCGCTCATCAGTGCGCTCCGCTGCGGCAGCATAGATGCCAAACTGAACAGCGCCGTCTCGCTTATCGCCCGAGCGTCACATCCGCCGAGTAGGATACGACCACTGGCGGGCAGGAGCTGTCCCATAGCCAAAAGCAGCACCGTCGATTTGCCGATGCCGCTGGGACCGGTCAGCGCCACCGTTTCGCCGGAATGTACGGCAATTTCGAAATCCTGCAGGATCGAACGGCCATACTGGCTATAGGCAACGCGTTCGAACCGGAGGACGGGTGCATCGTAACCGGCGGGGCGAGGCGTTACGCCGGGGACTGTAGGAACCTCGTCTCCACCCGCCATCTGCCCGTCCACGCGCCGCGCAGCATCCATCATTCGCCCGAGTTCGGAAATGCCGCGATGGATGGGCGCGATGATCTCGCCGACCGCAAGCGCCCCGAAGAAACCGAAGGCCGCAAGCGCGGGATCAATGACCTTTGCCTCGGCCAGGCGGATACCGAGATAGAAGCTGCCCGCAGCGGCGATCGTCCCGGCGGAAGCCAGCAACACCCCGGAAATTCGTTCGGCAAGGTCTACGCGGGCCTGGTCTCGCTGCAGTCGTGACTGGGCATCCAGCACGGTCTGGCGCTGCAGCTCCAGCTGCCCGGAAACGGCAAGTTCGGGCCGCGCACGCATCAGGTCGATGAACCGCAGCCTGACCGCCTGCAACGCCTTGTGCGCCAAACGCGAAGGACGCAATGAGACCTTCAACATCAGGGCAAGCGCCAGCATCAATCCGAGGCCATAGCTTCCTCCCTGCCATGCAGCGACTGCCCCGCTTTCAATTTGCCAGAGTAAGAGCAGGAAGGCAGCCACCACGAAGAAGGCTGACAGCAAGGGAATGACGAGCCGAAGCGCCAGTCCGTCCAGCGCGTCGACATCGAGCGTCAGGTGATTGAGACGTTCCGAGCCGTTGAGCGCGGCGAGCTTCCGCAGGGGCATCCGGGTCATTCCAGCAAGAAGTTGCCCGCGCAATTCGGCAAGGCCTCGCAATGTTGCGTCATGGGTCAGCACACGTTCGCCATAGCGGGCAGCCGCGCGGCCGAGCGCGAGGAACCGGATCGCCGCGCTTGGGCTGAAAACGTCGAACGCGATGCCGATGCCTGCCAATCCGGCAATGCCGGTCGCGGTGATGAACCAGCCGGAAAGACCGAGCAACGCAATGCCCGCGACAAGCACCAGAACTGCGAGAAGGCTTCCGAGAGCCAGCCCCTTAAAATGCGGCCGCCAGACACGGACGAAGATACGCAAGAGCCGCTTCATGCCGCGTCCCCCAGCCGTATCTCGCGTCCGAGCCGCTCGATCAGCCCGCGATCATGGGTCGCCACGATCAGGGTCTTGCCACGGCGGGCAAGCGCGAGCAGGCTGTCGGTCACCCTCTCGGCATTTGCCGGATCGAGATCGGCGGTCGGTTCGTCGGCAAGGACCACGTCGGCATCGGTATAAAGTGCGCGTGCAAGCATCACTCTGCGTGCCTCCCCGCCGGAGAGCTGGCTTCCCGTCTCACCCAGGCGGGTGAGCGAGCCACGCGGCAGCGAGGCAATGACGGGAGCAAGCCCAACCGCCTCGACCGCATCGGCGAAACGCCGCTCGTCCCGCGGCATGGCAGGGCCTGCAATATTGGCCAGGACGCTGGCATTGGCGAAATGAGGCGTCTGCGACACCCAGCAAAGCCGCGCCCGCCAGGTATCAGCGACGGCGTCATCGAGAACTCTGCCGGAAACGCGGATTTCGCCTTTGTCTGCGCGCGCAAGCCCGGCCAGGAGCGCGAGCAGAGTGCTTTTGCCGACGCCGCTCGGGCCGGTGATCGTGACCGCCTCGCCCGCCCTTATGTCGAGATCCGGATAGGTGACAAAAAATCCAGGCCCGGAGGAAATGCGAAGGCCACGGGTTACGATATGAATCGGTTCCGAAATCGCCGGAGAGGCCCTGCCCTCGCCCAGGATCGTCATGCGTGGGCGCCCATCTGTGCCCTCGAGTTCTTCGGCAAGCGCGAGCGCCGCGGCGCGGTCATGCCAAGCACTCGCCAGCTCGCGGAGAGGAGCGAAGAATTCCGGCGCCAATAGCAGGAGGAATACGCCCTGCCCCAGCGTCAGTGGACCGACGAAGGTGCCGAAACTGAAGGCACCGAGCAGGCTGAAACCGACATAGACCGCTACCATGGCGATGCCGAGCGCCGAAAACAGCTCGAGCACCGTGGAAGACAAAAAGGCGACCTTCAGCACGGACATCGTACGAACCCTGAGGGAGTCGGCACTGCCGAAGAACTGACGGACCATCATGTCACGGCCGTCGAGCAGTTTGATATCGACCAAGGCGTTCAGCCGCTCCAGCAAGAGCGCGTTCAGCGATCCCGTTTCCTTGAGATGCTTGGCGCTGGCATCGCGCGCAGCAAAGCCGATCAGTGCCATGAAGAGCGGAATGAGCGGCCCGGCCACAAGGAGGATCAGGGCCGCCGCCCAGGAGATCCAGGCCGTGACCGCCAGGATGAAAAGGGGAATGACACGGGTTTTGAACGACGCCGGATGATAGCGCGTAAGATAGGGCAGAAGGAGGTCGAGCTTGTTGCCGATCAGCGCGGCACCTTCGGCAGACGATATGCCGTTTGCGGAAAAATGCGAAACGCGGCTCTCCGCCGCGACCAATGCCAGCCGCTCTTCCGCGACAACCTTCTGGGCCGCACGAAAGCCGATACGTCCGCCCCAGGCATCCAGCAGGTGGCGCAGGAACCCGAGCGCGGCATAGGCGGCCACGCTCGACAGCAGGGAAAGAAGCGGCGGCGTGCCCGCGACAAGTGAACCAAAAACGTCACCTGCGAGAAGGCTTTGCGGCAGCACCATCAGCGCCGCACTCGCGGCCAGAAAGCTCGCGGACCGAAGGCCACCCATGGCACGCCGCTCGATCGCCTTCAGTCTCCTGGCGCCCGGATCGGCGCTCTTCTTCTCGGGATTGGTCACAATCGGTCCTGGCAATTGATGCATTCAAGATGCGTATTTATCCGAAAAGACCCAAACAGACATGATTTGGATCAAATTTCTTCGCCTCAATCGTGCTTGCGTGACATAGATCAAGTACAAAACGCAAATGCCATATATTCAGCATTGTTGTCAGGAGCACTCTTGGGAACTGAAACCGATGCGCATCACCATGCGGACCAATCTGGCCATCAGAACGCTGATGTTCTGCGCGGTCAACCCACATGTCACCGTTCGCAAGAGCGACATCGCCGCCGCCTGCAACGCCTCGGAAAACCACTTGGCCCAGGTGATCCGTACACTTGGCCAACACGGGTTCATCGATGCGACGCGTGGTCGCAATGGCGGATTGCAGCTGATGCGCCCTCCCGCCGCGATCAATATCGGATCGGTCTTCCGGATCTTCGAATCCGACTTGCCTTTCGCCGAGTGCTTCAGCGCATCCAACACTTGTCCCCTCGTGGAGGCCTGCTGGCTGCGCAACGCGATCGGCGATGCCGTCGACGCGTTTTACAGGTCGCTCGACAAGGTGCTCCTGTCCGACCTGGTGAATGGCAATGACGAACTGGCCGCCCTGCTGCGCTTCCACGCGCCAATCGGCTGCAGCCGCCCAGGGGGTCATTCGGCGCAACCGGGAAAGGCGGCACAATGCGACACCTCCAAGGCACTGGATAGCGCGCCGGTGTCCTGAGCGCGTCCATCTGCAGAAGGTTATGTTGACAAAGGCATGGCCGGGCTCGCAGCGTCTGGCTCTTTCAAAGAGGTGAGCATGCCTGCTGGCCACATGCTCCGTTTCCCGTCCCTGACGCCGATGCAGCTCCATCCAACGGTGCGTGAATCCTGCTCATTGATCAGACGAATACCCACTCGGGCGTGGATCTGGCTGTAGAGTTGCGCGGCGATTTGACATTCATCTGCGGTGGGCCTAACTCGCAAAATTGACGCGTTGAAACGGCGGGCTGCGGTCATCGGACCGAAAGTATTTACCCGGCTGGATGTTTGGAGGCGAAATGTCCCTTGCGGTGACTGGAACCGAGTGGTTGCCGCTGCTGCAGCAGGGCCTGACTATTCGCGCCCCGGCGATGATCGTCACGATCTACGGAGATATCGTCGTGCCGCGTGGCGGCGTGCTCTGGATGGGCACGCTGGTGGAGATCTGCGCGCGGCTCGGGATCAGCGAGACGCTGGTGCGCACCGCGGTTTCGCGTCTGGTCGCGGCCGAGCAACTGGTCGGGGAACGTGATGGTCGGCGGTCCTACTATCGCCTGGCGTCTGGCGCGCGCACAGAATTCGCTGCCGCGGCAAGGCTGCTTTACGGTCCGCAGGCTGAGGCCGACGGCTTCCTGATCCATCATGCGTCGGGTTTTTCCGACGAGGTTGCTCGCCGCTTCCGTCTTGGTCGCATGGGTCCGGATCTCTATCTGCGCCCCAATCATCCGGAGAATGTTACGGTTCCGGGGCTCACCTTCCGCGCCGAGGTGATGAAGGACGGCGGCTTGCTCGCCGACTATGCAGCAACGCTCTGGAACCTTCAGTCCTTCGCCGACGAGTACCGCGCGTTGATCGACCTGTTCTCGCCGTTGATGACGGCCCTGGAGCGAGGCGAGACGCTGCTTCCGGCCGATGCGGTGAGCGCACGGCTTCTGCTGGTTCAGGCCTATCGTGCCGTGCTGTTGCGAGATCCACGACTGCCGGCGAACGCTCTTCCTGAGGATTGGCCAGGTCTTGCGGCCCGCCAGCTCTTTGGCCGGCTCTACCGTTCGCTCTCGCCCTTGGCCGATGCCTATATCGGCGCCCAGTTCGAGGGACGGGACGGCCCACTACCGATTGAAACGGCCGAAACCAGGGCACGACTGGATTCGCTTGCGTCTGAGGCGCGGCGCTAAACATTTGAAATAGAACAGATAAATGGCGGCTTTCTCTGCCGTTGATCTTAAACATCACGAAAATGACAAGAAAATGCTTTTCAGTGTGATGCTTTGGCGCTATAAGTTGACCGATCGGTTGGCTAATTCGGAGCTGAGCCTACCGAAAGCGATGCCCAAGGAGGAATAATTCGATGCAGCAAGCCTTTATCTGCGATGCCGTGCGTACGCCCATCGGCCGTTATGGCGGGGCACTCGCATCCGTGCGGGCGGATGATCTGGCGGCCCTGCCCCTTGTTGCCTTGATGCAGCGCAATCCGGGTGTCGACTGGTCCAGGGTCGATGACCTGATCTACGGCTGCGCCAACCAGGCTGGCGAAGACAACCGCAATGTCGGCCGCATGGCCGTACTCTTGTCCGGCATGCCGATCAATGTACCGGCAACCACCGTTAACCGCCTCTGTGGCTCCGGCATGGATGCCGTGGGAATGGCCGCGCGGGCGATCCGTGGCGGCGATTGCGATCTGGTGATCGCCGGCGGCGTCGAGAGCATGACGCGCGCCCCCTTCGTCATGCCGAAGGCGGATGCGGCCTTTTCCCGTTCGAATGCCGTCTACGACACGACGATAGGCTGGCGCTTTCCCAATCCGGAACTGAAGAAGAAGTTCGGCACCCATTCCATGCCGGAGACGGCGGACAATGTCGCCGAGCAATATAATGTCAGCCGCGCCGACCAGGATGCATTCGCCGCCCGCAGCCAGGCTCGCTGGGCAGCCGCCCAGGCCGCTGGCGTCTTTGCCGACGAAATCGTGCCCGTGACGATCCCGCAGAAAAAGGGCGAGCCGCTGGTCGTCTCGGTCGACGAACATCCGCGTCCCGGCACTACGGCCGAGCAGTTGGCAAAGCTCAAGGGTGTCAACGGTCCGGATCTCAGCGTCACGGCCGGCAATGCCTCGGGCGTCAACGACGGTGCGGCCGCTCTGGCGATCGCGTCGGAAGCCATGGCCAGGGAGCAGGGGCTGGTGCCGCGGGCCAGGATTGTCGCCATGGCGGCAGCCGGCGTCGAGCCGCGCATCATGGGCGTCGGCCCGGTGCCGGCGGTCCGCAAGGTGCTGGCCCGCGCCGGCCTGTCGCTGGCGCAGATGGACGTGATCGAACTCAACGAGGCGTTTGCGGCCCAGGCGCTTGCCGTTCTGCGCGAGCTCGGGCTGCCCGACGATGCTGCGCATGTCAATCCGAACGGCGGCGCCATCGCGCTCGGCCATCCGCTCGGCATGTCCGGCGCCCGTCTCGTCACCACCGCCATGTACCAGCTTCAACGCACCGGCGGGCGATATGCGCTCTGCACCATGTGCATCGGGGTGGGTCAAGGCATCGCCATTATCATTGAACGGATCTGAGCAGGGAGGAAGCCGCCATGTACGCACAAATGGTCAAGACCGACAGTGATCGGGTGAAGTCATTGAACGAGATGTCGCCCGAGGAGCGGGCCTTTCAGGATCGCATCGACCGGGGCGAGAAGATCGAGCCCAAGGAGTGGATGCCGGAGAGCTATCGCAAGACACTGATCCGCCAGGTCGGCCAGCATGCCCATTCGGAGATCGTCGGCCAGTTGCCGGAAGGCAACTGGATCACCCGTGCGCCGACGCTGGAGCGCAAGGCGATCCTGCTCGCCAAGGTGCAAGACGAGGCGGGCCACGGCCTCTATCTCTACTCCGCCGCCGAGACGCTCGGCGTCAGCCGCGACGAGCTTCTGGCGCTGCTGCATTCCGGCAAGATGAAGTATTCGTCGATCTTCAACTATCCGACGCTCAACTGGGCGGACATCGGCGCGGTCGGCTGGCTGGTCGACGGCGCGGCGATCATGAACCAGGTGCAGTTGCAGAAGACCTCCTACGGTCCCTACAGCCGCGCGATGATCCGCATCTGCAAGGAAGAGAGTTTTCACCAGCGCCAGGGCTACGACATCATGATGAAGATGGCCGCCGGCTCGCCGGAGCAGAAGGCGATGGCGCAGGATGCGCTCAACCGCTTCTGGTATCCGTCGCTGATGATGTTCGGTCCGTCCGACAAGGATTCGGTGCATTCCGCGCAGTCGATGCAGTGGAAGATCAAGATCAACACCAATGACGAGCTGCGCCAGAAGTTCGTCGACCAGACGGTGCCGCAGGCCAAGTATCTCGGCCTCACCATTCCCGACGAGAACCTGCGCTGGAACGAGGAGAAGGGCGGTCACGACTTCTCCGAGCCGGACTGGGAAGAGTTCTTCAACGTCATTGCCGGAAACGGACCCTGCAATGCCGAGCGCCTCGGTGCCCGCGTCACCGCCTGGGAAGAGGGAGCCTGGTTCCGCGACGGCCTTATGGCCCATGCCGAAAAGCAAGAGGCACGCAGGGCCGCGCGCAAGGCTGCCTGATCAATCCAATTCGGGAGCGGCCCGCCCGCTTCCCTCGTCACCTGAACTCGGGAGGAATAGCAATGTCCAGCGAATGGCCCCTTTGGGAAGTCTTTATCCGCGGTCAACATGGCCTCAACCATCGCCATGTCGGCAGCCTGCATGCCCCGGACGCCGAAATGGCGATCCGTAATGCCCGTGACGTTTACACCCGCCGCAACGAGGGTGTGTCGATCTGGGTGGTGAAATCGGCCGAAATCACCGCGTCGTCGCCGTCGGAAAAGGGCCCGCTGTTCGAGCCGTCGAACTCCAAGGTCTACCGTCACCCGACCTTCTTCGACATCCCGGCTGAAGTGGGGCATATGTGATGGCAACCGCGACCCCGGCGGTCGATCAGGCCGCATATTTCGAATGGCTCCTGCGCATGGGCGACAATACGCTGATCCTCGGTCACCGCGTGTCCGAGTGGTGCGGTCACTCGCCCGTGCTGGAAGAGGACATCGCGCTCGCCAACGTCGCGCTCGACCTGATCGGCCAGACCCAGTTCTGGCTCGGTCTGGCGGGTGAGGTCGAAGGCAAGGGGCGCACCGCCGACAATCTCGCCTATCTGCGCGATGCCGCGGCCTTCCGTAACGTGCTGCTCGTCGAGCGCCCGAACGGCGATTTCGGCAAGACGCTGATGCGGCAGTTCCTGTTCGATGCCTACCACATCGAAATGCTCCGCGCGCTCGTCACCTCGAGCGATCCGCGCGTGGTGGAAATCGCCCAGAAGGCGCTGAAGGAAGTGTCCTACCACTTCGAGCGCTCGGCCGACCTCGTCATCCGTCTCGGCGACGGTACCGAGGAAAGCCATCGCCGCATGCAGAAGGCGCTCGATGATCTGTGGCCCTATACGGCCGAAATGTTCCTCGACGATTCCGCCGACGAGGCGGTAGCGGCAGCCGGCATCGCACCGCTTCCCTCAGCGCTCAAGGCGGCATGGGACAGCTCGATCAGTGAAGTGCTCGCGGAAGCGACGCTTGCCGTTCCCGAAGGCAGCTATCAGCACAAGGGCGGCAAGCGCGGGATCCATACGGAGCACCTGGGCTACATTCTCGCGGACATGCAGTTCCTGCAGCGGGCCTATCCGAACTCGGTCTGGTGAGGTTTGACGCCATGGACGCCAGGACACTGCCCGAACTGGAAGAAGTCTGGCGCTGGCTGGGCGAGGTTCCGGATCCGGAAATCCCGGTGATCAGCCTGACCGATCTCGGCATCATCCGTGATGTCGCATGGGAAGGCGATACCCTAGTCGTTTCGGTCACCCCGACCTATTCGGGCTGTCCGGCAACGACGGTGATCAACCTCGACATCGAGACGGCGCTCCGGGCACGTGGTATCGACAAGCTGCGGCTCGAGCGGCGTCTTTCGCCCGCCTGGACGTCGGACTGGATCACCGCCGAGGGCCGCGACAAGCTTCGTGAATACGGCATCGCTCCGCCGATCGACGGTACCGCCGCCGACGGGCGATTGATGGCCCGGGCCAGCCGCCTTGCCGGCTCCAACCTTGCCGTCGCCTGCCCGCGTTGCGGCTCGACCAGAACGGAAAAAGTCAGCCAGTTCGGCTCGACCCCGTGCAAGGCGAGCTACCGATGCTCTGACTGCCTGGAACTCTTCGACTATTTCAAGTGCATCTGAGGATGCGGAGGACATAACGCATGGCACGCTTTCATCCCCTGACCGTGACCGGCATTCGCCACGAGACCCGTGATGCGGTGGTCGTCACGCTCAAGCCGCGCGAGGAGGATCGCGCAGCCTTCGACTTCACCCAGGGCCAGTACCTGACCTTCCGTCATGATTTCGACGGTGAGGAACTGCGCCGCTCCTATTCGATCTGTGCGGGCAAGGACGAGGGCGTCCTGCGCGTCGGCATCAAGCGCGTCGACGGCGGCGCCTTCAGCAACTGGGCCAATGGCAATCTGGCGCCGGGCGATGTGATCGAAGCCATGCCGCCGATGGGCCGCTTCTACATGGACATTGATCCGGCTAGCGAGAAACAGTACCTGGGTTTCGCCGGCGGTTCCGGCATCACGCCCCTCCTGTCGATCATCAAGACGGTCCTGGCGCGCGAGCCGAAGTCCCAGTTCATGCTGGTCTATGCCAACCGCCAGATCAACTCGATCATGTTCCGCGAGGAGCTGGAGGATCTGAAGAACACCTATCTTGGCCGTTTCTCCGTCCTGCATGTGCTGGAAAGCGAAGTGCAGGAGATTGACCTGTTTACCGGCCGCCTGGACGAGAACAAGCTCTCTGCACTGTTCAGCAGCTGGATCGACCCGAAGTCGATCGACGCCGCCTTCATTTGCGGGCCGGAACCGATGATGCTCACCATCGTCGCGAGCCTCAAGGCGCACGGGCTGAAGGACGAGCAGATCAAGTTCGAACTGTTCGCCTCGGGCCAGCCGGGCCGCGCCAAGAACCGTGTCGCCTCGGTGAGCGCCGAGGAAGCGGCCGCCGTCGTGGAGGCGACCATCACGCTCGACGGCACGACGCGGACCTTCAGCATGCCCAAGCACGGCGTCAGCATTCTTGAGGCGGCGATCGCCCAAAGCATGGATGCTCCCTTCTCCTGCAAGGCCGGCGTCTGCTCCACCTGCCGGGCCAAGGTGCTGGAAGGCGAGGTCGAAATGGACACCAACCATGCGCTCGAGGACTACGAGGTCGAAGCTGGCTATGTACTCACCTGCCAGTGTCACCCGTTGACCGAGAAGGTCGTTCTCTCCTACGACGAATAACCTCCCCGGCGGCGGGGCCACGGGTGCCCCGCCGGCCGCACTGAATAAACCGATCCAGGAAGGATGACTTCATGAATGTTTCGGCTCGCGTTCCGCGCCGCCTCGAAAGCTATGTCTGTGGCCGGTGGACACCCGGCGAAAAGCAGGGCGTTCCGCTGCTCGATGCCTCGACGGGTGCCGCAATCGCATTCATCGACTCGACCGGCATCGATTTTGCCGCCGCACTCGCCTACGGCCGCGAGGTCGGCGGACCGAACTTGCGTGCCCTGTCGTTCCATGAACGGGCGCAGATGCTGAAAGCCCTCGGCCAGGTCCTGATGGACATGAAAGAGGAATTCTACGCCGAGAGCGCCCTGACCGGCGCCACCCGCGCCGACGGCTGGGTCGACATCGAGGGCGGCATCGGCACGATGCTGTCCTATTCGTCCAAGGCCCGGCGGGAACTGCCGAACACCCGCGTGCTGATTGATGGCGATGTCGAACTGCTCTCCAGGGACAACAGTTTTTCCGCCCAGCATATCCTCACCCCGCTGCACGGTATTGCGGTCCACATCAACGCATTCAACTTCCCCGTCTGGGGCATGCTGGAAAAGATCGCCCCAACGCTGATCGCGGGCGTGCCCTCTCTGGTCAAGCCGGCGAGCCAGACCGCCTACCTCACCGAACTCGTGGTCCGGCGGATCATCGAAACCGGCATCCTGCCGGACGGCGCGTTGCAGCTCGTTTCCGGCTCGGTCGGCGATCTACTCGACCACGTCGGGGGTCAGGATGCCGTGACCTTCACTGGTTCGGCCTGGACCGGGCGCAAGCTGAAGTCCCACCCGGCGGTGGTTGCCAATTCGGTTCGCTTCACCATGGAGGCCGACAGCCTGAACGCGTCTATCCTCGGCCCCGATGCCGGGCCGGGTACGGAGGAATTCGACCTCTTCGTCAAGGAAGTGGCGCGCGAGATGACGTCCAAGGCCGGCCAGAAATGCACGGCGATCCGTCGTGTGATTGCGCCAAAGGCCCATGTCCAGGCCCTGGTCGAAGCGCTCGGTGATCGCCTGTCGAAGACCGCGCTCGGCAACCCCGCCGACGAGGGCGTGCGCATGGGACCGCTGGCAAGCCTTGCCCAGCGCGACGAGGTGCGCGAACGCATCCGTGACCTTTCCGCCGACGCCGAGATCGTCGCCGGCGATCCGGACAATGTCCGCGTCTTCTCCGGCGATGCCGAGAAGGGCGCCTTTCTTAATCCCGTGCTTCTCTATTGCGACAAGCCGTTTACGGCCTCCGCCGTTCATGACGTCGAAGCCTTCGGGCCGGTCTCCACGGTCATGCCCTATGAAGGGATCGAGGAAGCGATTGCGCTCGCCCACAAGGGCAAGGGTTCACTGGTCGCCTCGGTCTTCACCAACGATCCGAAGGTCGCCGAAGAAATGGTGATCGGCATGGCGCCCTATCATGGCCGTGTCCTGATCGGAAACCGTGCCTCGGCCAAATCCTCGACGGGCCACGGATCGCCCCTTGCCGGGCTGGTGCATGGCGGACCCGGCCGTGCCGGCGGCGGCGAGGAAATGGGCGGCATGCGCGGCGTGAAACACTACATGCAGCGCACGGCGGTCCAGGGTACGCCGCGGCTTCTTTCGGCGGTCACCGGCCGCTGGCTCGAAGGTGCGGGTGCCGGCGATAGCAGCGTCCATCCGTTCCGCAAGTCGCTGGCCGAACTGAAGATCGGCGATCAGATCGTCACGGCCAAGCGCACGGTGACGCTCGACGACATCGAACATTTCGCCCGCTTCACCGGCGACACCTTCTACGCCCACATGGACGAGGCAGCGGCCAAGGCCAATCCGTTCTTCGACGGGCGCGTCGCGCACGGCTACCTGATCGTCTCCTTTGCGGCGGGCCTGTTCGTCGACCCCGACCCGGGTCCGGTGCTTGCCAATTACGGCGTCGACAATCTGCGCTTCCTTACCCCCGTTAATCCGGGCGACACGCTGCAGGTCCGGCTGACCTGCAAGGAGATCAATCCGCGCGCCAATGCCGATCATGGCGAGGTGCGCTGGGATTGCCAGGTCACCAACCAGGACGGCGCAGTCGTCGCGCAATATGACGTGTTGACCATGGTCGCCAAGACCTGGAACGCGGCCTGACCACAAACGAGAACCGACGGCGGGCGTTAGCCGGCCGTCGGTTCGAAGACGAACGAAGGAGGAATGAAGGGTGAGGGACCGGGGTCAGCGAACCGCCTTGATGCCTTCGAGAATCAGGGTCGTCGCCACATCCGCATAGTCTTCCCGCGTGATGCGACCGCCATCGCGGAACCACATGTAGACCCAGTTCATCATGCCGAATAGCGACATGGTGACGGGCATCAGGAGGGGCCTCTCCTTGCTGTCGAGTTCGGGATTGATTTCCCTGAGCAGGTTCGAAAAGCGGCGCACGATACGCCGTTCGATCGCGGTGATGCCGGCCTTCTGCTCATCGGACAGGGCGGATGTCGCGTTGAGCTGCACCTTGTGCTGGTTGTCAGCGCCGCGATAGTTCTCAAGCACCACCCCGACCAGCCGCCGAAGCCGCTTCTCCGGAGCCTCATCCGGGACGTCGGCAGCGTGGATCGCCTGGTCGAGTTCTTCCAGATGAGTGATGATGATCGCGTAGATCAGCGCATCCTTGCTGGGGTAGTAGTGATACAGCAGTGCCTTGGACACGCTTGAATGGGTGGCGATCTGGGACATGGAGGCCTTTTCCATGCCCTGCTCGGCAAACACTGCGGCGGCATTGTCGAGAATGCCGCGCCGTTTCTCCTCAAAATCGTTTGCCCGGGTGCGAGCCATGTTCTTGCTTCCTGCTTGCAAAACGCCTGCAAAAGGGAGGCATATCTGCCTCTCTCCAACTACGACGTATGCCTTTGACCTGTCACGGGTGGCCGTTCAGGTCTTCGGGCGGTTATCCACAACACGCTTCGCCTTGCCTTCCGACCGGGCGATCGAGGTCGGATCCCTGACCTCGATCTTGGTGGTGATGCCGACGACGCTCTTGATGTGATGGGCCAGTTCCTTGGCCGACTGGGCGCGCGCCGCCGCATCGGTGAAATTGGCGGCGCATTCGACGTGGACGGTCATGTTGTCCATCCGACCGACACGCGTCAGCTCGATCTGGAAATGCGGGGCAAGTCCGCCGCATTTGAGGATCTGCTCCTCGATCTGGGTCGGGAAGACGTTGACGCCCCGCAGAATGATCATGTCGTCGCTACGGCCGGTGATCTTCTCGATGCGCCGCATCGAGCGCGCCGTGCCCGGCAGAAGGCGGGTCAGGTCGCGGGTGCGGTAGCGCACCATCGGCAGACCTTCCTTGGTCAACGTCGTGAAGACGAGTTCGCCGAGCTCGCCATCCGGCAGCACAGCACCCGTCACCGGATCGATGATTTCCGGATAGAAATGGTCTTCCCAGACGTGCAGCCCGTCCTTGGTTTCCACGCATTCGTTGGCGACCCCCGGCCCCATGACCTCGGAGAGGCCATAGATGTCGACGGCATGCATGTTGAATGCCTGCTCGATCTCGCTGCGCATCGCGTTGGTCCAGGGTTCCGCACCGAAAATGCCGACCTCGATCGAGCTTTCGCGCGGGTCGATGCCCTGGCGACGGAACTCGTCGAGAATAGAGAGCATGTAGGACGGCGTCACCATGATGATACGCGGCTTGAAGTCGTTCATCAGCGTGACCTGCCGCTCGGTCATGCCTCCCGAGATCGGCACGACCGTGCAGCCAAGGCGCTCGGCGCCGTAATGAGCGCCGAGGCCGCCAGTGAACAGGCCGTAGCCATAGGCGACATGCACGATGTCGCCGGGACGTCCGCCGGATGCCCGGATCGAGCGGGCAACGACGTCGGCCCACACATCGATGTCATGCTTGGTGTAGCCGACGACCGTCGGCTTGCCGGTGGTGCCGGAAGAGCCGTGGATACGGACAAGATTTTCCCTCGGAACGGCGAACATGCCGAAGGGGTAGGTGTCGCGCAGGTCGGTCTTCGTGGTGAAGGGGAACTTGGAGAGGTCCGAAAGGGTCTTGAGATCTTCCGGATGGACACCGTGCTCGTCGAATCGCTTACGATAGAACGGCGAGTTTTCGTAGGAGTGCTTCAGGGAGCGCTTCATCCGGTGAAACTGGAGCGCCGAGATTTCGTCCCGCGAGGCGATTTCGATCGGGTCCAGATCTTGGGGACGGGGTACAAAGTCGAGCATGATTTCCTCCCTCGAAGGCTTAATGGTTCAGGCGGGATCGGGCAGATGAGTGCCCTTCACCGTCCGCGACAGGCCGCGAAACTCGGCGACAAGGTCGCCGTTCTGATTTGAAATGCGAATATCGTAAATCCCGGACCGGCCCTTGCGCGAGATCTCGCGGGCCTCCGCAGTCAACCGATCACCGATCCTTCCGGGACTGATATAGGTAATCGAGCAGTTCTGAGCGACCGTCAGCTGATTGTAACCGTTGCAGGCAAAGGCAAAGGCGCTGTCGGCGAGCGTGAAAATGTATCCGCCATGACAGTTGCCATGGCCGTTGGACATCAATTTGGTGATCTCCATCGACAGTGTCGCCTGTCCCGGCGCGATATGCTCGATGCGCATCCCGAGATTCTGCGATGCAGTGTCGAGGTCCCACATGGCGTTGGCGCAAGCCTCGGCCATTTCCTGTGCGTTCATGGTCATTTGCCCGAAAACTCCGGCTTGCGCTTTTCGAGGAAGGCGGTGACGCCTTCGGCATAATCGCTCGTCCGGCCGGCTTCGCGCTGGCAGTCGCGCTCCATGTCGAGCTGATCATCGAGGCTGTTGGTGGCGGCGGCCTGAATGAGCCGCTTGGTAAGGCCAAGGCCTCGTGTCGCGCCTTCGGCCAGCGAGCGGGCGAGCGTCTCGGCCTCGCCGAGCAACTGGTCGTCATCGACCGCTTTCCAGATCAATCCCCATTCGGCGGCGCGTTCGGCCATCAGCGGCTCGGCCGTCATGGCCAGCGCCTTGGCGCGCGGTTCGCCGAGAATACGGGCAAGGTTCCAGCTGCCACCGGCATCGGGAATGAGGCCTATCTTTGCGAAGGCCTGGATGAACTTCGCCGACCGGGCGGCCAGAACGATATCGCAGGCAAAGGCGATATTGGCGCCGGCGCCGGCCGCCACGCCGTTGACCGCACAGATGACCGGCTTTTCCAGCGAACGGATCAGCCGCAGCGTCGGATTGTAGAAGGTTTCGAGCGTGTGGCCGAGATCGGGAGCAGGACCGCTCTGGCGCGGATCGCGATCGCCCAGATCCTGACCGGCAGAGAAGCCGCGGCCGGCGCCGGTCAGCAAGATTGCGCGCACCGCGGCATCGTCATGGGCGCGCTGCAGCGCTGCGCGCAAGGCGATGTGCATCTCTTCGTTGAACGAATTGAGTTTGTCCGGACGGTTCAGCGTCAACCGCAGAACGCCGTGATCCATCGTCACCAGAACGGTGTCGGATTGGTGCATCGCTCTCTCCCTCTTCCCCGCTCCAAAATTTCCCGGGGGCCGCAAAAAGATCTTGCATAAACCGACCGGACGGTCAATGATAAAGCGCAGCAGAGGGAGGAAATTGCCATGGACGACTTGTTCGCCCGCCATCGCGGTCTGTTGGAAGCGGCTGTCAAAGCCTTGTCCGAACGGGGCTTCTGGTCGCCGTTTCCGGAAATTCCAAGCGGCAAGATCTATGGCGAGACCGCCAAGGACGATGGCGAGGCTTCCTTCAAGGCCCTCCTTGGCACACAGTTCGAACTTCCCGGTCACCCCGACGAAAGGCGCCTCGGCTCCGAGAAGTCGCCGTGGGGGCTCGACCTAAACATTCTCTATCCGGCAAGCGATGCGGCGACGCTCGTTTCCGCCTCCAAGGCGGCCGGCGACGCCTGGGCCGATGCCTCGCCGGAACTGCGCGTTGGTGTTTGCCTCGAAATCCTGACACGCCTCAACCGCATCAGCTTTGAAATGGCCAATGCCGTCATGCATACGACTGGACAGGCCTTTCCGATGGCCTTCCAGGCCGGTGGTCCGCATGCCCAGGACCGTGGTCTTGAGGCGGTCGCCACCGCATGGCTGGAAATGACCCGTACGCCGGGCCAGGCAACCTGGGAAAAGCCGCAGGGCAAAGCGCCGTCGATCGTTCTGGAAAAGAACTGGCAGGTCGTGCCGCGCGGTGTTGCGCTCGCCATCGGTTGTCAGACCTTCCCGACCTGGAACACTTATCCGGGTCTGTTTGCGAGCATTGTCACCGGCAACACCGTAATCGTCAAGCCACATCCTGGCGCCATCCTGCCACTTGCTTTGACCGTGAAGGTGGCGCGCGAGGTCCTGGCCGAAGCTGGCTTTCCGGCTGACGTCGTCCTGCTTGCGGTCGATCAGGCGGGCGCCGAGATTACCAAAGAGTTGGTCACCCATCCCGACATCGGGATCATCGACTACACCGGCTCCAGCGCCTTTGGCGAATGGGTGCGCGACAATGCGCGCTCCGCCCAGGTGTTTACCGAGGAAGCTGGCGTGAACTCGATCGTCGTAGCTGCGACCGATGACTTTGCCGGGATGTGCGCCAACATCGCGTTTTCGCTTTCGCTCTATTCCGGCCAGATGTGCACCGCCCCGCAGGACATCTTCGTCCCGCAAACCGGCATTTCGACGGATGAAGGACACAAGAGTTTTGATGAGGTCGCGACCGCGATCGGCGCGGCTGTGGATGCGCTGCTGAGCGATCCGGCCCGTGCTTCAGGCGTCTGTGGCGCGATCGCCAATCCGGCGACGCTTGCGCGGGTCGACAAGGCCCGCAGCTTCGGCCGCATAGTGCGCGATTCGCAGCCGCTTGCCAGCGGCAGCAGCGCGACCCCGTTAATTGTCGCAGTCGACGCCGCCGAAACGACGGTTCACGAAGATGAGTGCTTCGGACCCGTAGCCTTCATTGTCGCGGTCGACCGCGCCGAAGCGGGCATCGATGCTGCAGCCAGCCTTGCCCGCCGCAAGGGCGCAATCACTGCCGCGCTCTACGACACGGACGAGACGCGCATCGCCCATGCGGTCAAGGCCTTTGCCCGCGCCGGCGTCAACCTGTCGATCAACCTGACCGGCAACATCTTCGTCAATCAGTCCGCTGCATTCTCCGATTTTCACGTCACCGGGGGCAACCCCGCCGGGAATGCCAGCTTGACCGATACTGCCTTCGTCGCCAACCGGTTCCGGCTGGCGATGTGGCGCCGCCCGAAAGCGGCGTAATCGACTTCTTTATTCAACGTTCTCAGGGAGGAGACATAATGAAAACGACAACGACTACCGCACTCGCCACGCTCATGGCATTGGGTATTGCAACTGCCGCCCAGGCCGAGATCAAGATCGGCGCCACCGTATCGGCAACCGGCCCCGCCTCATTCCTCGGCGACCCGGAAGCCAAGACGCTTGAAATGCTGGTGGAAGAGATCAATGCCGCCGGCGGCGTCAACGGTGAACCGCTCAAGCTCGTTCTCTATGACGACGGCGGCGACCCGAACAAGGCGCGCACCTTCGCGACCCGCCTCGTCGAGGACGACGAAGTAGTGGCGATCATCGGCGGCACGACCACGGGCACGACCATGTCGATCATTCCGGTCGCCGAGGACTCCGAAGTTCCGTTCATCTCGCTCGCCGGCGCGATCGAAATCATCGATCCGGTCAAGCACTGGGTCTTCAAGACCCCGCATACCGACCGCATGGCTTGCCAGAAGATCTTCGAAGACATGAAGAAGAACGCGATCAGCAAGATCGGCGTGATCTCCGGCACCGACGGCTTCGGCGCCTCGATGCACAAGCAGTGCGTCGCCGTTGCCGGTGACTACGGCATCGAGATCGTTGCCGACGAGACCTATGGTCCGCAGGATGCGGACATGACGCCCCAGTTGACCAACATCAAGGGTGCGGCCGGCGTGCAGGCCGTACTCAATCCCGGGTTCGGCCAAGGGCCGTCGATCGTCACGCGCAACTATTCGCAGCTGGCAGTCGGCCTGCCGCTCTATCAGTCCCATGGTGTTGCCTCCGACGGCTTTATCGAACTCGCCGGTGCGAAGGCTGCCGAAGGCGTGCGCCTGCCTGGTACCGCGCTGCTGGTTGCCGGCATCCTGGCGGATGGTGATCCCCAGAAGCCGGTCGTGATGGCCTACAAAACGGCTTACGAGAAGAAGACTGGTTCTGCCGTCTCGACTTTCGGTGGCTATGCCCATGACGCATTCCGCATCCTGGTCGATGCGATCGGACGTGCCGGTTCCGCAGAGCCGCAAGCGATCCGCGATGCGATCGAATCCACGTCCGGCCTAGTCGGCACCACCGGTGTCGTCACGATGAAGGCGGAAGATCACCTCGGCCTCGATCTCTCGGCATTCCGTATGCTCGAGATCAAGAACGGTGGCTGGACCATCATCGAGTAAGCACCCGAATCGCCCCGTTCGCGGGACGATGGCATTGGCGCGGAGCCTGCATGCGACATGCAGACTCCGCCTCAAAAATGTTCGGCCACAGTGGGGTCTTCGATGCCTGAACTGATGCAGTTTCTTCTTTCCGGCCTGACGGTCGGCGCAGTCTACGCTCTCGTCGCGCTGGGCTTCACCATCATCTACAACGCCTCGGACGTGGTCAATTTCGCCCAAGGCGAGTTCGTTATGCTGGGTGGCATGATCACGGTGTTCGCGTTCGACGCCGGCCTGCCGCTGCCGCTTGCAGCCATGATCGCGATCGTGGTGACCGCGGCCATCGGTGTTGCTTTGAACAAGCTCGCGATCGGACCCGCGCGGGGTGCTCCCGTGGTGTCGCTGATCATCATCACCATCGGCGCATCGATCTTCATTCGCGGTGTCACCCAGCTCGTCTTCGACAAGCAGCTGCATCGCTTCCCGGCATTCACCGGCGACGAGCCGATCCAGATCCTGGCCGCGACGATCCTGCCGCAGAGCCTTTGGGTCATTGCCGGCGCCGTCATTGTTTTCGTGGCACTCTGGCTCTTCTTCACCCGTACTCTCACCGGCAAGGCGGTGCTCGCCACCTCCAACAATCGCCTCGCCGCCCAGCTTGTCGGGATCAACACCAACTGGGTCATGACCCTGTCCTTCGCACTTTCGGCGGCCATTGGCGCGCTCGCTGGCGTGCTCGTCACCCCGATCACGCTGACCAGCTACGACCTCGGCATCGCGCTTGCTCTCAAAGGCTTTGCGGCCGCCATGCTCGGCGGCATGGGCAATCCGAAGGGCGCGCTCGTCGGCGGCATCCTGCTCGGTCTTTTCGAGGCGCTGACGGCCGGGTTTATCAGTTCCCAATACAAGGATGCCGTTGCATTCGTCGTAATCCTCGCCGTCCTCTTCGCCATGCCGCAAGGCCTGTTCGGACGCAACACGGTCAATCGGGTGTGATGATGCGGCTCACGACAAAACAGACAACGCTGCTGGTGCTTGCGCTGCTCATTGCGGCAACTCCGTTCTTCTTTCCTTCCGCCTACTATTTCCGCGTCGGTTCGCTCTTGTTTGTGAATGGGGTAGCGGTGGTCGGCATCGTCATCCTGACGGGCTTTGCCGGACAGATCAGCCTCGGCCATGCGGGCTTTGCCGGTATCGGCGCCTATGCCTCGGCACTGGCGCCCGTACATCTCGGCCTTCATCCGGCTTTCGCCGCTATCCTCGGCGCGGTGCTTTCGGCGTCGATCGCCTACGTGGTCGGCCGACCGATCCTGCGTCTCAAGGGCTACTACCTCGCCGTTGCATCGCTTGGTTTCGGCATCCTGGTCTCCATGGTGCTGTCAAACGAGGCCTGGCTCACCGGCGGACCGGACGGCATCGCGGTTGCTGATCTCGGCCTGCGGCAAGTGCTCAAAACTGTGGGGCTGGACCTGTCCGCTCCGCAGTTCTGGTATTTCTTCTGCGGGCTCTGCCTGCTGATCGGCGCCTGGCTTGCGCTCAATCTCTATGACAGCCCGACGGGCCGTGCCTTGCGGGCGCTCCACGGTTCCGAGATCGCCGCAAGCACCGTAGGCGTCGATGTTCCGCGGCTGAAGCTCCAGGCCTTCGTGATCTCGGCGGTCTATGCGTCGGCCTCCGGCTCCCTTCTTGCCTTGCAGAACAAGTTCATCACGCCGGACGTCGCGGGCTACATGCACTCGATCGAAATGGTCACCATGGCCGTACTTGGCGGCGCCGGATCCGTACTCGGGGCAATCCTCGGCGCCGGCATCCTCACCCTCCTGCCGCAGGTGCTGACGGTATTTGCCGAATACGAGCAGGTCATGCTCGGGCTGGTAATGATGCTGGTCATGATCTTCTTGCGCGAAGGCCTGTTACCGTCGCTGCTGCGTCAATTCACCGGGAGGGGAGCATGAGCCTTCTCAGCGTCGAGGGATTGGGAATTGCCTTCGGTGGCCTGCGCGCCGTCGATGATGTGAGCTTTTCGGTCAATCCGGGGGAGATCGTGTCTGTGATCGGGCCGAACGGGGCGGGAAAGACCACCTTGTTCAACATGATCTCGGGCGTCTACATGCCGAGATCCGGCAAGGTCCGGCTGAACGGCGAGGAGGTGACCGGATTTTCTCCGCATCTTCTGGCGCGCCGCGGCATGTCGCGTACCTTCCAGAACCTGCAGATCTTCCAGAACATGACCGTGCTGGAAAACGCCATCGCCGGCTTTCACCTGAAAGAAAAGGGCTCGGTGTTCGCGGACCTGCTCGGGCTCCCGGGCTCGCGCCGGCGTTCCAGGGAGGCTGAAGCCGGGGCGCGGGAACTGCTGGCGCGTGTCGGCCTTGCCAACGCCGCCGAACTCGAGGCCGGAAATCTCTCCTATGGTGCGCTGAAGCGGCTGGAGATTGCACGCGCGCTTGCCCTCGACACCAAGGTCCTGCTGCTCGACGAGCCGGCCGCCGGCTGCAACGCAGTCGAAACCGAGGAGATCGACCACCTGATCGCCGAGGTGGCTGCTTCCGGCGTCGCCATTCTTCTGGTCGAGCATGACATGAAGATGGTCATGCGCATCTCCAACCACATCGTCGTCCTCGATCATGGGGTGAAGATCGCCGAGGGCGACCCCGCTGCCGTCGCCCGCAATCCGGATGTCATCGCGGCCTATCTCGGAACCCAGGCACAGGAGGCGTCCCATGCTCACAGTTGAGGGGCTGCGGTCGCGCTATGGCCGCATCGAAGCGCTGCACGGCATCGATCTGCACATTGATTCCGGTGAGATCGTCACGATCGTCGGAGCCAATGGCGCTGGCAAGACGACCTTGCTGCGCTGCCTGTCCGGCCTGCAGCCGATCAGTGCCGGGCAGATCGTATTCCGGGGCGAAGCGCTTGCCACCACGCCGGCCTACAAGCGCCTGAAGCGGGGGCTCGCCCAGTCTCCCGAAGGCCGTCAGATCTTCACCAACCTCACGGTTGAGGAAAACCTGCGCCTCGGGGCATTCCTGTTTGCCGACGACCGGGTCGACAGGGATATGGAAAATGCCTTCCAGATGTTCCCGATCCTCAAGGAGAAACGCAATCTCTCGGCAGGTGGCCTGTCGGGCGGCCAGCAACAGATGCTGGCGATCGCGCGCGCATTGATGGGTCGTCCCTCCTGCCTCTTGCTCGATGAGCCCTCGATGGGGCTGGCTCCGATCCTGGTCCAGCAGATCTTCGACGTGGTCAGGAGCATGCGGGACCTCAAGGTCACCGTGCTCCTGGTCGAGCAAAACGCCTTTGGCGCCCTGTCGGTAGCCGACCGGGGCTATGTCATGGAAACCGGCAAGATCACCATGGAAGGACCGGCCGGCGAATTGCTCGCCGATCCCCGCATTCGAGAAGCCTATCTGGGAATCTGATTACACATGTCCGTCGTCACCATCGCCCGTGAGGGTAACATCGCTGTCGTCACAATCGACAACCCGCCCGTCAACGCATTGAGCCAGGCCGTGCGCCAAGGTCTCTTGGACGCGGTGACCGCGCTGGACGGCGATCCCGATGTCTCGGCCGCGGTGCTTTTCTGCGCCGGGCGGACCTTTATTGCCGGCGCCGATGTCAGCGAATTCGACAAGCCGCCCCAGCCTCCCCATCTGCCTGATGTCGTCTCGGGCATTGAGCTGGCGGCCAAGCCCTGGATCGCGGCGATCCATGGTTCAGCCCTTGGTGGCGGCTTCGAGATCGCACTTGGTTGCCGTTTCCGTCTTGCGACAGCAGATGCCTCGGTTGGCCTGCCGGAAGTGACACTCGGGATCGTTCCCGGTGCCGGCGGAACGGTGCGCACGGTGCGGCTTGCCGGCGTCGAGGCCGCCGTCGATCTGGTGACCACGGGTAAACCGGTGCGCGCTCCTCGGGCACTGGAGCTTGGCCTGATCGACAGGATCGTCGACGGCGATCTCCGCACAGCTGCCATCGCCTTTGCCCGGGAACGGCTCGTGGACCCCCTTCCCCAGCCGCTCTCAATTCGTCCCGCGCCCACAGCAGCGGATTCCTTCTGGACCGAGGCTGAGACGGCGATCGCCAAGCGCTCCAGGGGCGAGATTGCGCCGCTCAGGGCCCTCGCCTGCCTGCGGCGGGCAACGGAAGCCGATTTTGCCTCCGCGATGCTGTTCGAACGCGCCACTTTCCTTGAACTGCGCGCCTCCGGGCAGGCGGCGGCACTCCGCCACGTCTTCTTCGCCGAGCGGGCGGCCCCGCGGCCGGCGGCCCTGTCCGGCGTTCAGACCCTGCCGCTCAGGAATGCTGCCGTCATCGGCGGCGGTACGATGGGGGCGGGCATTGCCGCTGCCTTGCGAGACGCGGGGTTGCCGGTTATCTTGATCGAACGGGATGATGCGGCCGTCGAGCGTGGCATCGCCAATCTCAAGGATATCTTCGCCGGAGCCGTCAAGCGCGGGCGCCTCACCGAGGCGGCCGCCGAAGCGCGGCTTGCCGGGATCACGGGTTCGACGGACTATGCCGCGCTTGCCGATACCGATCTCGTGATCGAAGCCGTCTTCGAGGAGCTTTCGGTCAAGCGCCAGGTGTTTGCGCGGCTGGGCCGCGTCTGCCGCCCCGATGCGGTGTTGGCGACCAACACCTCCTATCTCGATCCGCGGGCGATCGCCGAGGGCCTGCCCAATCCCGCCCGTTTCATCGGCCTGCATTTCTTCAGCCCGGCCAATGTCATGAAGCTCCTGGAGATCGTGCCGGCGCAGCAGACCGCCGACACGACGCTGGCGACCGGCTTCGCCATTGCCCGGATGCTCGGTAAGGTGCCGGTGCGCGCCGGCATCTGCGAAGGCTTCATCGGCAACCGCATTCTCAAACGCTACCGCGCCGAAGCGGAAGCTATGGTCCGGCGGGGAGTGGCGGTTTCGGCCGTCGATGCGGCCATGCGTGGCTACGGTTTCGCCATGGGACCCTTCGAAGCGCAGGACCTCGGCGGTCTCGACATCGCCTTCCTGCAACGTGAGGGCGCGCGTGCCGAGGGCCAGGATATACCCGAAACGCTCGGCGACATTCTGGTGCGGGCCGGGCGCAAGGGCCAGAAGACCGGCGGCGGCTGGTATGACTACAAACCGGGCGATCGCCGTCCGCTTCCTTCAGACGAAGTCGCAAGCCTTCTCGCTCCCCTGATCCAGCCCGGTCCCACCTTGGATGCCGAGGCGATCGCGGATCGTTTGGTCGGCGCCATGGCCCGGGAAGGTAAGGCAATTCTGGCGGAAGGCATCGCCGAAAAGGCCTCCGACATCGATCTCGTCGAAATCCATGGCTATGGTTTCCCGCGCTGGCGCGGCGGTCCGATGTTCTACACCGAGCGAAGCGCGGGATCGAAGAACTGATAGGCTTTCCGGGCCTTCGCCCCTCCATTCGATGTCGAATCCGTTTGCCGGCCCCTGCCGTTGGCTGCAACGGGGGATAAAGCCCGTTCGCCAATGACGATATCGCCGCCCTAGCTGTTACCTCTCATAAAGTTGTTGAGGGCCTGAAACAGGGGCTGGCCTTTGAGATCGACTATGTCGGAGAGTTCCAGCCGTCCTATCTGGCTTCATTGGCAGTAACCTGCCACACGACCGGGTGACAGCAGCCGCCCGCGGACGAGATAATAAGGTACGGGATATCCTCCTGCAGTTCGGCCTGGAGCGCATTCGCACGATTGTGGTGCTCAAGAATGGACACAGTACGGAACAAGCAAAAGCCCCGCTGGCGAGCGCCAAGCGGAGCTTTGCGCAAGAGATTGATAGTGCTTTTATATTTTGGCTGCTAGGCCCGATCACACAGAGACTTGTAGACGGAGGCCCGACTTGATGGCCTCCTTCCATGTCCTTTTCTCACATCCTATTCTGCCGCGATGCGATGGGTTTGCACTCCATCCACTTCCGGCGCGTCGTCATTGTGGTGCACCAGCGGGCGATTGCCCGTGAGGCGCCGCAGGAGCACATAGAAGACCGGCGTCATGAAGATGCCGAAGAAGGTGACACCGATCATGCCGGAGAACACCGCCAGCCCCATCGCCGCCCGCATTTCCGCGCCCGCCCCGGTCGAAATCACCAGGGGCACGACACCCATGATGAAGGCCATGGACGTCATCAGGATCGGCCGCAGGCGAAGCCGGCTCGCCTCGATCGCCGCCTGGACCGGCGTTCGGCCCTCGAATTCCAGTTCGCGGGCGAATTCGACGATCAGGATCGCGTTCTTCGCCGAGAGCCCCACCAGCACCATGAGGCCGATCTGGGTGAAGATGTTGTTGTCCCCGCCCGTGTACCAGACGCCGGCCAGCGCGGCGAGCACGCCCATCGGCACGATCATCACGATCGCGATCGGCAGCGTCAGGCTCTCATACTGGGCCGCCAACACGAGATAGACGAGCAGCAGGGCGAGCGGAAAGACGACGATGCTCGAATTGCCGGCCAGGATCTGCTGGTAGGTCAGGTCCGTCCACTCAAAGGTGATGCCGTTCGGCAGCGTTTCGTCGGCGATGCGCTCGACGGCCGCCTGCGCCTGCCCAGACGAGAAGCCCGGCGCCGGGCCGCCATTGATGTCGGCAGCGAGGAAGCCGTTATAGCGCGTGGTGCGCTCCGGCCCCGTGGTGCTGTCGACCTTCAGCAGGGCCGAAAGCGGGATCATCTGCCCGTTGCGCGAACGAACCTTCAGCTGACCGATATCCTCCGGCCTCGAACGAAACGCGGCATCGGCCTGCACGCGGACACTGTAGGTGCGGCCGAAGGCATTGAAGTCGTTCACGTAGAGCGAGCCGAGATAGATCTGCAGCGTTTCGAACACGTCGGTTACCGACACCCCGAGCTGTTCCGCCTTCGAGCGGTCGAGATCGGCATAGAGCTGCGGCACGTTGATCTGGAAGCTGGAGAACAGGCCCGCAAGCTCCGGCGTCTGGTACGCCTTGCCGAGGAAGGCCTTGGTCGCCTCGTCCAGCGCCTGGTAGCCGAGACCGGCGCGGTCCTCGATCTGTAGCTTGAAGCCGCCCGTGGAGCCGAGGCCGTTGACCGGCGGCGGCGGGAACATCGCGATGAAGGCGTCCTGGATGCCGGAGAACTTCTGGTTCAGCTGCATGGCGATGGCGCCGCCGGAGAGTTCGGGCGTCGTGCGCTCGGAAAAATCGTCGAGAACCGCAAAGACGATGCCCGAATTGGAGCCGATGGTGAAACCGTTGATCGACAGACCGGGGAAGGCGATGGCATGGGCGACGCCCGGCTGTTTCAGCGCGATGTCGCTCATCCGCTTGATCACCTCTTCCGTCCTGTCGAGCGTCGCACCGTCCGGCAATTGCGCAAAGCCGATGAGATACTGCTTGTCCTGCGCCGGGACGAAGCCGCCCGGAACCGCGTTGAAGACGGTGTAGGTGGCGCCGATCAGCGCGAGATAGACGACCATGACCAGCGACTTGCGCGACAGGAGACCGCCGACGCTGCGGCCGTAGCCATTTGATGCGGCGCCGAAGGCCCGGTTGAAACCGCGGAAGAACCAGCCGAAGACCATATCCATGGCGCGCGTCAGCCAATCCTTGGGCGCATGGTGATCCTTCAGCAGAAGGGCAGCCAGGGCCGGCGACAGGGTCAGCGAGTTGATCGCCGAGATCACCGTCGAGATGGCGATGGTCAGTGCGAACTGGCGGTAGAACTGGCCGGAAAGGCCGCTGATGAACGCCAAGGGCACGAAGACCGCAACAAGCACCAGCGCGATGGCGATAATCGGCCCGGAGACTTCCCGCATGGCACGATAGGTCGCCTCGCGCGGCGACAACCCGTTTTCGATATTGCGCTCGACGTTTTCGACGACGACGATCGCGTCGTCCACCACGATGCCGATGGCGAGCACCAGCCCGAAGAGCGTCAGCGCATTGATCGAGAATCCGAAGGCATACATCACCGCAAACGTGCCGATAATCGAAACCGGTACGGCAATCAGCGGGATGATCGACGCACGCCAGGTCTGCAGGAAGAGGATGACGACGAGGACCACGAGGGCCACTGCCTCCAGAAGCGTATCGACGACTTTCTCGATCGACGCGCGCACGAATTCCGTGGTGTCGTAGACGATCTCGTATTTTACGCCGTCAGGCATGGCGAGCTGAAGCTGGTCCATGGTAGCGCGCACATTGTCGGCGATTTCGATGGCGTTCGAACCGGGCGCCTGGAGAACAGCGATGGCCACTGCCGGCTTGCCGTCGAGCAGGGAACGGAGCGTGTAGTCGGCCGCGCCCATTTCGATACGGGCGACGTCCTTGAGACGCGTGATCTCTCCTTCATTTCCGGTCTTGACGATGATCTCGCCGAATTCCTCGGGCGTGCTCAGACGCCCCTGTGCATTGACGTTGAGCTGCAGGTCGACACCGCTCGGGCTTGGGGATGCCCCGATGATGCCGGCCGCGGCCTGCACGTTCTGCTGGCGGATGGCATTGGTGATGTCGCTTGCGGCCAGCGCGTGTTCGGCCGCCTTCTGCGGATCGATCCAGATACGCATGGCGTAGTCGCCGGCACCGAAGACCTGAACCTGGCCAGCGCCTTCGATCCGTGCCAGACGGTCCTTGATGTTCAGCGTGGCGTAATTGCGCAGATAGGTCACGTCGTATCGGTCGGTGGTCGATACCAGGTTGACCACCATGATGAAGTCCGGCGAGCTCTTGACGGTGGTGACACCAATCGCGCGAACCTCCGCCGGCAGGCGTGGTTCGGCCTGAGAGACCCGGTTCTGGACGAGCTGTTGTGCCTTGTCCGGATCTGTGCCGAGCTTGAAGGTCACGGTCAGCGTCAGCACGCCGTCGGACGTCGCCTGGCTGTTCATGTAAAGCATGTCGTCGACACCGTTGATCTGCTCCTCGAGCGGGGTCGCCACCGTCTCGGAAATGACAACGGGATTGGCGCCGGGATAGACCGCGCGCACGACGATGGAAGGCGGCACGACCTCGGGATATTCCGAGATCGGCAGCGAACGCATGCCGATCAGGCCTGCAACGACGATGAGGATCGACAGGACCGCTGCGAACACCGGCCGGTCGACAAAAAAGCGGGAAATGCTCATTTCGAAGCCCTCTCGAGGGTGGAATTTTTGACAAAGAAACCTCTCGCCAGAGGAGCGATATCCCCCAGCGGATCAAATGCGATGCGGAAAGGGACGGAGCGCCAACGCCCCGCCCCGTCAATTCAATTCACGGCCGCAACGGCCTCCTTGGTCTGCGGATCGACCAATGCGCCGGGGCGCACGCGCTGCAGGCCGTTCACGATAACCCGGTCGCCATCGGCAAGTCCGCTCGTAACGATCCGCTCGCCATCGGCACTGGCACCAAGCTCGACCGGACGATAGGTCACCTTGTTGTCGGCATCGACGACGAAGACGAATTTCTTGTCCTGATCTGTTCCAATCGCCTTTTCGCTGACGAGGATCTTGTTGTCCGGCCGTGGTTCGCCCATGCGGATGCGCACGAACTGGCCGGGGATCAGGTGCCCTTGCGGATTGTCGATCACGGCGCGAACCGCGATCGTCCCGCTCGACGCATCCACCTCGTTGCCGATCAGCTGCAGTTTGCCCTTGATGGGTGTGCCCTCATCGGCAAGCGTCCCGATCTCGACCGGAATCTGATCAATAGGCGGCAGGGCGCCGTCGGTCGCCGGCAACTCGGAAAGCGCGCGCGCGACGATCTCCTCACTGGCGTTGAAACTTGCATAGATCGGATCGGTCGACACCAGGGTCGTGAGCACCGACGAGGCAGAGCCTGCGGCAACGAGGTTGCCCACGGTAATCGCGACCTTGCCGGCGCGGCCGGAAACCGGGGCGCGCACCTTGGTATAATCAAGCTCGAGCTGGGCGGAACGAAGAACGGCCTCAGCCGTCTTCAGCGCGGCTTCCGCTTCGGCAACGGCGTTCTGGCGCTGATCCAGATCGCTCTGCGAGATCGTGCGATTGCTCGCAAGACGGCGGCCGCGTTCGAGTTCGGTATTCGCCAGCGCCACCTTGGCTTCCGCGGAGGCGACCTGCCCGGCGGCCTGGGCCACGGTCGCCTCATAGGGCGCGGGATCGATGGTGAAGAGGAGGTCTCCAGCCTTCACCAACGCGCCCTCGCGGAAATTCACGGACTGAATCGCGCCACCGACACGGGGGCGGATTTCGACATGGTCGACAGCTTCCAGCCGACCCGAAAACTCCTGCCAGGTGGTGACGTCGCGGCTTTTCACCACGGCGACAGTGACCGGCGTCGCCGGCGGGGCGGCCGCCGGAGCGCCCGTTGCCTCCGTCTCTGCGGCCGCCCTGCCAAAAGGCAGATCGAAGAACAATGTGGCTGCTGAAATGGACGCAGCCAGTCCCAGGCCGGTACCCGCGAGGGCCCAGCGTCTTACTTTCGTTGTCATGGTCCAACTCCTTGCGGCCTTGGGATGCCGCTCAAGATCAAATGGTCTTCAAATTAGCTCTGTGAATGCCGATGTCGCGTACGAAACTCGCGAATTGGCTGCTTGCGCTTTCCTGCCAACTCGGGACTTCCTCCGTTTTCCCGCCGTATACCGATGACCAGCCGGTCCCCGCGGGAAGGACATGCTGTCGAACCTCGACGCCCGCGCTCTTCAGGCGCTCAGCATAGATGAGGGTCTCGTCGAGAAGCGGATCGTCCTCAGCCGTAAGCAGAAGTGCCGGCGCAATTCCGGACAACCGCGAACAGGCGGACGGGGCAGCATAGGGGTGGCAGATGCCGCCGCCCAGATAGTGGCTCCAGCCTTCTGCCCAGAGATCCCGCATGCCGATCGATTCGGCCTTGCGGAACGAGGGCGTTCCCATGAAGGGGTCGAGCAGCGGCGAAACCAGTACCTGCCCATCCAGTTCGTCGGCGAAATGGTCACGTGCCTTGAGGCTGACGGCAGCGGCGATATTGCCGCCGGCCTCCGAGCCACCGACGAGCAGCAAGGACTTGCGATCGCCAAACCCGGCCCGCTTCTTCGCCATATAGGTGAAGACCGAAAAGCCAACCTCGAGCGGCTTTGGGAAAGCCGAACCGAGGGCATTGTAATCGGGCACCACGACGATCGCTCCCGTGCCAGCCAGGCATTCAGCCATCGGGCAGTCGCCCAGCCCGGCATGGCGAAACGCACCGCCATGAAAATAGATCAGGACCGGCGGGCCCTTGCCGCAATCTGCCCCCTGATAGACGCGCGCGGCAATGCCGCCGACGGCCACGTTGTCCAGAGTCATATCCTTGATCTCGACAGGCATCGAACCGTGTTACTCCGGACGCAATGACGCCAGGAAGAAGCTCACGAAGAGCATCACCGGCGCCGGCAGATAACGGGGAATGCGCATCTCAAAAACCTTTTCGTGCTTGTCGGCAGCACTTTGAATCCTCATCGGAAGCGCGGACGAGGCCGTCGGGGTCGACAAGATTTCAAATGCAGGAATGCAATCCGATCATCCTGTGACCGCCAGTTGCAGCCGTGGACATCTGTCGGAACGCTTTGCTTTTCTTTCAATGCAATCTACTTTATTCACAGATCTGAACAAGTATACGAATTCGAGCACACTGTTCGATATATCGAACAATATCGCGTTGCATACTGACAGGAACCGACACATGGATCAGCTATCGGCCATGCGCGCCTTCGTCCGGGTGGTGGAGATGGGCAATTTCACGCGCGCCGCAGAAGCGCTCAGCCTGCCCAAGGCGACCGTCACCAATCTCATTCAGGGACTGGAGGCGCATCTTCATACCAAGCTCTTGAACCGCACCACGCGGCGCGTCATGGTGACCACGGATGGCGCCCTTTACTACGAGAGGGCGACGCAGATCATCAGCCAGCTCGACGAGCTCGACACCAGCCTCTCGAACTCACAAATGGCGCCGAGTGGCCGTCTGCGCGTGGAGATGGCAGGCGCATTTGCAGACTGCATCGTTATACCGGCCCTCCACGACTTCCACGCCAAGTTCCCGGATATCCGCGTCGATCTCGGCGTTGGCGACCGTACCGTCGACTATCTTGCGGAAAACGTCGACTGCGCGCTCCGTGGCGGTGTTCCCGCCGACCAATCGCTGATCGCGCGACGGGTCACTGAGGTTTCGATGATCACCTGCGCCGCGCCCAGCTATCTGGAAAAGAACGGAATCCCTGAGCATCCCTCCGAGCTGGAAGACAACCATCATTGTGTCAGCTATTTCATGGCCCAGAACAATCGAACCATGGCTTTCGAGTTCGAAAGGGACGGCGAGAAGATCGAAGTCAACGCGCGCTATGTCGTCGCGGTGAACGACGCGCGCAGCTATTTCACGGCGGCGTTGAACGGGCTGGGGATCTCTCCACTGCCCTACTTCATGGCCTCCGACGCGCTCGAGAAGGGAGACCTTATACGCGTCCTTCCAGAATGGCGCTCCGAGCCCATCCCGCTCTATGTCGTCTACCCACCAAACCGGCACCTGAGCAACAAGGTCAGGATATTCGTCGACTGGCTGGTGCGCCTGGTGGCGAACAAGCAGCTCAATCTGCCACCAGCACATGGCTGGCAGTGACATGCTGAAACTGACCTGCTCGTCTAATTGCCCGCTTTTGTCAATTTAGCTTCGGGACTCATTCACGGCACACTACTGAATAACCACCAACGAGGCCTTCTCGGACGCGCGGCGCGCGGCCGTCCAACTGTCACCCGGTTTCAGCGCTGTCCGACCGGTGGTTGATATCCTGCAGCAGCCTGTCGTAGCGCTTCACTTCCGTCAGGACCTCGTTGAGACGTTCGATGCCTCGGGCCTGGAGGACCTGCTTGAGCTTGAGAAAGACCTCGGCCGTGGCCAGGGTGTCGCCCATCGCCGTATGGCGCTGGCTCGCAGGAAGGTCGACCCCGAGCCGGATCACCAGATCGTCGAGCGTATGGGTCTCAGTCAGACCGAAAACAGCCGCCGAGAGCAAAACGGTATCAAGGATGGGATTGACGAAGTGTATGCCTAGCTCGGCTTCCCGGCGCCACAGGAAGGTCATGTCGAACGGAGCGTTGTGGGCAATGATCACAGCACCCTTGGCAAAGGTATGAAATCGCTCGACCGCTTCCTGAACGCTGATGGCGTCGGCAACCATGGCATCAGTGACACCATGAATGACTGAGGACGCGCGCGGGATGAGGCGTCCGGGGTTGACGAGCAGATCGAGGGTCTCGCCAGGCACGCGCTTCCCATTGACGATCCGCACGGCGGCAATCTGGACGATCTCGTCGCCGCGCTCCGGGAAGAGGCCCGTCGTCTCGGTATCGAAGACAACATATGCCAGATCGTCGAGGCGTGACTCTGCCATCCGCTCCGACTGGGCGCGCGACAGCAGATCGAAGTCATAGACCACCGAGAAGGGCGTGTCGGCGGGCGTCGCTTCGAGCTGCTGGATCGGTCGCAGGAAGACGCCGACCGAGGCCTTTTCTTCCTCCCCCTCCGGCGCAAGCATCGTTGCGTGAGCAGCCAGGATCGCATTTGCCGAGAGCCCGCCCGGATTGCCGTCCACCGGCTCGGCCAGCCAAAGCTCCAGCTCGGTTTGGGTGACCGCTCGCCCCCGCCAGCCAAGCCGGATCTCGGCAGCGTCGCCAGTCTCGCGGATTACCAACTGAAGGTCCTCTGCATTGGCCTCGGCCGCCACCTTCTGGGCGATATGGGCGAGCAGCGAGACGATGTCGAAGGCATTGCAGCGGACGGCAAGCGCGCTTGCCTCAACATCAAGGGGAATATCTTCGGACGCCAGCAGCCTGTGAACGCTCGCCGCCAGTTCCCGGGCGTCGACCGGAGCCATCGGCCAGCCGTCAGCACGGCAGCTGTCGAACCGGCGAGCGAGATCGGCAAGGATCGCATCAAGCTGTTCTACCTCATCCTTCACCGCCGCCGGCGAAAGCGTTTCATCGTGATCGGCGCCAAATCGAGCTGCGAGCGCGCTGATGGTCGGGCGAACCCGTTCGAATATTTCGCTTAGCAGAACGTCACGCCGCGCATAGGCTTCGACCTCCCCCGTCACATCGCGCAGCGTCATGACATAGGCCGCGGCATCACTGCCATTGTCACGGGCAAGCCGCATCCGCCCGGCCAGACGCTTGGAGCCGCAAGGACTGTTGCAGACGAATTCAACGATGGAGCCCGGCGGAGCCGATTCGAGCAGGCGCTGATGCACCTGGCGAATGGCGCCATCGTTCAGATAGTCGAAGAGGTTCTTTCCGAGACAGACGGGGGTTTTCGGCCCGGACAGCATGCGATGGGCTACACTGTTATAGAAGACGATGTGATGCCGACCGGTGCACAGCAGCACCGCCGGCGGCACGTCGGACAGAAGATGTTCGAGCTTGTTCTTGTCCGATGCAAGTCGGGCCGTTTCCCGCGCCACTGTCTCGGCAAGCGAATTGCGACTTTTCGAAAGCGTCGCCGTAGCCGAGGCCGCAGCCTCGGCCAGGTCACCCAGATACCGTGCCTGAGCCGCGTCAATCTCGCCCGCCACATCCGCATGCGTACGCACGCGCAGGGCCGAGGCCAATTGCTCCATGGGACGCGCCAGATGGGTATCGAACAGGAACCAGACGCAGGCAACGAGCGCAAGGATGCCAAAGCCCGCAACCACCGCGCCCTGTACAAAGGCGTTCAGCATATCGGGGCTGCCTTGCCGGTGATATCCGAACCAAAGGCCTATCCCGAGCGCCGCGATCGAGCCGAGGGCGATGGCGACGAAGAAGAGAAGAATGCGGCCACGCAGTCCTATTCTCATAATCACTGCTGTATCAACCCCGTTTGCAGGCGATCTCCAGAAGTCGATCGCCAGGCGGCAGGTCTGTCCAGGTCACTCCGCTGATCGTGCCGTCCTCGGCAACCTTGACATCCTTGCCCATGAGATCCGCACGCCGGGCACCGGCACAATCAAACAGAACCTTGATCCGCGCCGTCGGTTGCCAGCGGGCCGCCAGCACAAGATCGACGATCACCTGATCAGGCAGGTTGGGATGGCGTTGCACAGTTCTCGTGTCGACTGCGGTGTAGCGTGTAACCACCGGCTGATAATGCGACCACGGCCTCAGGAAAGAGCGCTGCTCGTTGTTCCAGGCCACGATCACTCCGGTCGGTTGCGTTGCCACATTGCGCTCGAACCAACTGTACTCGCTCCAGATCGCAAAGCTGAGCATGCCGAGACCCGCCGCTGCCGGCACGATCCATTTCGGCAGGAGCCCACGGCTGATCCATCGCAACCCCATTGCAATACCAGCCACGGCGACACCTGCCACGACAGCCGCAATCAACTCGAAAAACATTACATCTATTCCTTTATGCGGGCGCTCGTCCGCTGTTTGCGAGCGCCGATTGCATTGTTCTGACAACGACGAACGCATCCCTCAAATGGGACCGCTCGAAATCTCCGTAGTCGTAAGGGGCCAGATAATTGTCCGGCTTGAGCCCCGCCTTTACCTGGTTCTTCTGGTTGCGCAGCCTCATTTCGGCGATCAGATCATAGGCCGCAATCAGGTCGCGTGCACCCGCATTGGAGATGACACCGCTTGCCTCTGCCGCCAGCAGCCTGGCGCGCGTGTTGACGGGCGCCAGGCGCGCCATGAGGCTGTAGACCCGCCCCAGATCGACGACCGGCACGACGCCGTTGTGCTTCATGTCGATTTGGTTGCGATGTTCTCCACTGCGGATCGTTGCGAAGCCACGCAGAAGGCCGAGCGGCGGCGCGTGCTTGAGCGAATTGCTGACCATATGGGCTACGAAGATCGAATTGCGGCTGGCCTTTTCGAGAACCTCGGCCTGCAGATCGTGGAACAGCGCTCCCGTCCCGGCGATGGGCCTGAGGTCGAACATGACGCTGGCGAGCATCTGCGCCATGGGTTCCGGGGCCTCGACCCAGCCGAGGAAATAGCCCCGCCATACATGCACCGGCTGGCACCAGCGCCGATTGGTCGCCATCATATCGCCGGGGCAATAAACATAGCCACAAGCATCAAGACCATCGCTGACCCGGCGGGCAAGTTGTTCGAACCACGGCCGCTGACTCTCGACGAAGCTGTCGTCGATGAAGATACAATTGTCCTGGTCGCTGACGCCTGTCTGCTCCTGGCGTCCCTGGCTGCCGCAAGCTAGCCAGAGATAGGGCACAGGCGGCGGACCCAGTTCACGCTCGGCAAGCACGATCAGTCGGCGGGTCACGGCATCCGCGACATCGGTGATCAGGCGTGTCACCACCTCGTGCGCCTGATTGCCGGCGACAAGTTGCACCAGCAATTGCGGAATGCGGTCGGTGATCTGCCGCAGTTCGGACACGTGTTCGGCGGCGGCGATCTCGCCGATCATCAAGGCCGAGGTGGTCGCCTGGAAGCGGGTCAGGTCCGTTTGGGTAACGATACCCACCAAACGGTCGCCCTCCACCACGGGCAGGTGTCCGACGCCATGCTCCAGCATAAAATTGAGCACATCCGAACCGAGGGCATCTTCAGTCAGTCCCAGTGGCTCTCGCGTCATGACCGTCGAGACCGGTGTCGTCGCCGGATCAAGCCCTTCGGCAACGACCCGGGATGCGAGATCACGGGTGGTTATGAGGCCGACAAAACGATCCTTCTCCACCACTCCGAGGCTGGAGACCTTCCGGTCGCGCATGAGTTCGGCGGCTTGACGGACCTTGTCATCCGGGGCGCAGACCAGCGCAGGCTTGGACATCAGGTCGCCAATCTTGCGCAGCGCCATTTCCGAGCGCCTGACGTCGGCGGCACGACCGCGGGTGAAGAATCGAGCATAGACCGGCTGCTCGCTCATCAACCGCTTGAATTCGTGCGCCGGTAAGATCAGCAGGAGAATATCTGTCAGGGCACGCGCGCTGGTCACGGCGAGCCCATCGACCATCAAGCCACGCTCGCCGAAGGAATTGCGGGGGGAAAGCTGCGAGATGACGGTACCGGAGGAGTCTCTCACCTCGACACTACCGTCCATAATCAGGAAAAGGCCCGGCAGGTGATCGCCATGGCCATAAACGTCGGCACCAGCCAACAGCTTCTTGCAGCTAAAGGATTCGGCGACACGCTCCAGCTCAGCGCGCGGCAGGCTGTCGTAAGGATGAACGGTCTCGAGAAACTTCAGGATATCAGAGCTGGCTGCAGCCATCATGACCCCAACGGACCGGTCGTGCGGTCAAACCTTGGTTGAGGAAAGTGAGCGGGCGGCTTTCGCCGCCCGATCATTTGTCTATGCGATCTCAGTGACCGGTTGCCTGACCCGCGCCACGCGGCACGCGGATCGATTCCACCAGTTCCTGTACGTGAGCCGGCGGTGCTGCGGTCATCATCGACACGATGTAGGCTGCCGCAAAGTTCAACAGCGCACCGATCGGACCGAAGGCTGCCGGCGGGATGCCGAACAGGTAGTTGGCAGGTACGTTCTCCAGCATGTTCGTACCGGGGATGAAGAACCAGCCGAGATAGGTGAACAGATAGAGGCAGGTCACAATCAGACCGACGAGCATGCCGATGGTCGCGCCGGCTGAGTTGATGCGCTTCGAGAAGATGCCCATCATCAGAACCGGAAAGATACTTGCTGCAGCAAGACCGAAGGCCAGTGCCACGGTCTGGGCGGCGAAGCCCGGTGGGTTGAGGCCCAGCAGGGTTGCGACAAAGATCGCACCGGCCATGGCGACACGAGCGACCATGAGCTCATTCTTTTCCGAGATGCCCGGAACGAGCCAGTCCTTGATCAGGTCATGGCTGATCGACGACGAGATAGCGAGCAGAAGACCAGCTGCCGTCGACAGAGCGGCTGCAAGACCGCCAGCCGCGATGAGGCCGATGACCCAGCCCGGAAGCTGTGCGATTTCCGGGTTAGCAAGAACCAGGATGTCGTTGTTAATGGTCAACTCATTGCCAGTCCAGCCACGTTCGGTCGCCTGGGCGGTGAAGCCTGCAGCCTTGTCGTTGTAGTACTGGATCCGACCGTCGCCGTTCTTGTCTTCGAACTTCAACAGACCGGTTACTTCCCAGGTCCTCATCCAGTCGGGGCGTTCCTCATAGAGGACGGCCTCGGCCTTCGGACCGTTGGGGAAGATGGTGTCGATGATGTTCAGGCGTGCCATGGCGCCGACAGCCGGAGCCGTCAGGTAGAGCAGCGCGATGAAGACCAGTGCCCAGCCAGCCGACCAACGTGCGTCGGAAACCTTGGGAACGGTGAAGAAGCGGATGATGACGTGCGGCAGACCCGCGGTACCGATCATCAGCGACAGGGTGAACAGGGTCATGTTGAGCATGGAGCCCTGTGCGGTATAGGCGTTGAAGCCGAGGTCGGTGACGACCTGGTCAAGCTTCTGCAGCAGCGGAATGCCCGACTCGGTATGCGTCGAGAACAGACCGAGCCACGGCAGCGGATTGCCGGTGAGTTGCATCGAGATGAAGATCGCCGGGATCGTATAGGCGATGATCAGGACGACATACTGTGCAACCTGCGTGTAGGTGATGCCCTTCATGCCACCAAGAACCGCATAAGCGAAGACGACGGCCGACGCGATCCAAAGACCGGTCGAGGCTTCGACTTCAAGGAAGCGCGAGAATGCGACGCCCGCACCCGTCATCTGACCGATAACATAGGTGGTCGAGATGATGATCAGGCAGATGACAGCAACAAGGCGCGCGCCCTGGCTGTAGAAGCGGTCACCGATGAACTGCGGCACGGTATACTTGCCGAACTTGCGCAGGTAAGGCGCGAGCAGCAGCGCGAGCAGCACGTAGCCGCCGGTCCAGCCCATGAGGTAGGTGGAGTTTGCATAGCCGACGCCGGCGATCAGGCCAGCCATGGAGATGAACGAAGCCGCAGACATCCAGTCCGCAGCGGTCGCCATGCCGTTCAGCACGGGATGAACGCCGCGGTTTGCGGCGTAGAATTCAGCAGTGGAACCGGCACGGCTCCAGATTGCAATACCGATGTAGAGCGCGAAGGACGCGCCCACAATCAAAAGATTGAGGGTATACTGATCCATATGAAATGCCCGCCTTACTGCTCGTCGACGCCGAATTCGCGGTCGATCTTGTTCATGTACATCGCGTAATAGAAAATCAGCGCGATAAAGACGACGATCGAACCTTGCTGGGCGAACCAGAAACCAAGGTCAGTGCCGCCGACGGGAATGCCGGACAGCATGGGACGCAGCAGGATACCGAATCCGTAAGATACGATCGCCCAGATGGCCAGGCATATGTAGATAACGCGAATATTCGCTGCCCAATAGGCATTGGACGATTTGTCCGTCATGAGTGGTCCTCCCTCTCTAGTCTCGGGCATCGANNCATTGCCGCCGATCTTGGACCGCTCACCAGTAATTCAGAATCCTCCACGTAGCCCAAGCAGACTAGACTCGGCATTGAAAGTGCCAAGCCCACGATTGGTCGTAAGACCAAAGTCTTATACAAGGCAAGAATAGGCCAATACCGGTGAACAATACATTTGACTGCAATATTTCGCGACACCCGCGGCCATCGCCCGAACCAGGCGGATGAAAGTGCAGTGCCAAGTCACTTGGCGACACGGCATTGCTCGAAGAGTCATGGCGCAGACTGCGGTTTCAAAATCACCAGAAATGCAAATGGCCCATTGGTAGCGGCCCCTTGGGATCACAAAGCTTATTGGTCGCATGGGTACGCAACACCCGATTCCCAGATGATGGGCACCAAGGCGCCGCGATCGCTGGACAGCCTCGATATCCTGCTCCCTGATCGAGCGGCCCTATCGTCTACCGAGCAGATACTTCAAGGCCGAACTGCCGCATCAAGCTCGCTCCGCGTCGGGCCACGACCTTGGAAGCGATATCGCGCACCTTCAAACGGCCGAACGCAAAGTCAAACCCCAAGCCTTGCCTTCAGCGCGTCAAAACACGATGGCAGGGACCAGTTACATGCCTTTGGCCGCGTGCTCCTTGATGTATGCGCGCCAGCCACCGAGTTCGGTAATCTCGCGGGCTCCGGCGATTGCGTGCCCCTCGCAGAGAAAGCCCGAAACAGTGCTATCGTCGTCGAGCCGAACCTTGCCGATGCCGAGCGGTGCCGGTATGTTCTGCACGAAGCGCCCGAAATCTGCCGGCGTCACCTTCCAGACCTCGACCTCAAGCCCTTTGCCCGCGAAGCCCGGTTCACGGATCAGACCCGGCTTGGGCGGCGTGGTGCCGGGCAGCACGTAGAGGCGATAGTCGGGCGCGGTGCGGCAGGTCTTCACCAGTTTGCCACCCGGTCCGGTGAGTTCGTGATTGAGCGGCATGCCGGTAAGGTGCGCTCCGACCACGACGATTGGCACGAGACCGTCGTCGGGCGCCGGCACGCGGCTCGCTTCCGGAATAGCCGCTGCCTTGTCCTTGCCCATACCAGGGGCGAGCGCGCGGTGCATGGCGTCGGCAAAGGGGGCGAGCGCATCGTCGGAGAAGGCGGGGCCGAACAGCGTAACGCCGGCGGGGAGATGATCCTTGTCGTCGAAGCCGGCAGGCACGGCGATCGCCGCATAGCCGAACAGATTGGCGAAATTGGTGTAGCGGCCGAAGTGACCGTTCTTGACGATGGGATCGGCCAGCATTTCCTCTACGGTATAGGTGGTCGGCGAGGTGGGCAGCATCAGCATGTCGACCTTTTCCCATGTGGCCAATGTCGCCTGCCGCAGGGCCTCCAGCTTGTAGCGCCCCTCGAAGGCGTCGACCGCATCATAGGCGGCAGCACCTTCGATGATGGTCCTGACCGTCGGATCGAGATCCTCCGCATTGGTGGCGATGAATTCCTTGACCGCCGCGAGCCGCTCCGCCACCCAGGGACCGTTGTAGAGCAGCTCCGCGGCCTGCCGGAATGGCGCGTAGTCGAAAGAAACGATGGTCGCCCCCAGCGATTTGGCCCGCTCAATCGCCGCATCGTAGAGGGCTTCCACATCCTTATTGCCGAAGAATTCGTGCTCAGCGTCACCGAGCACGCCGATCCGAAGGCCCGTTGCCGGCAGCAGGGCAGGCGCAGCCTTGCGGGAAAAGGGATCGGCCGCGTCATATCCGTCCATCACCTTGCGGATCGCCACGCCGTCGCCGACGGTCGCCGCAAAGACCGTGACCACATCGACGCTGCGGCAAGCCGGGACGACGCCGGTGTTCGGCACCAGTCCCGGCGTCGGCTTGATGCCGACGAGATTGTTGAAGGCCGCGGGCACCCGGCCCGAGCCGGCCGTGTCTGTCCCAAGCGCGAAGCTGGCAAGACCGGAGGCGACGGCCACGGCCGAGCCGGAGCTCGAGCCGCCGGAGACATAGGCCGGGTCGAAGACCGAGCGCGGTGCGCCATGCGGCGAGCGGGTGCCGTTCAGGCCGGTCGCGAACTGGTCGAGGTTGGTTTTGCCTATCACGATGGCGCCTGCTGCCTTCAGTCGGGCAATGACCGTTGCGTCTTCGTTGGGCTCATAGGCGTAGGCCGGGCAACCGGCGGTGGTCGACAATCCGACGACGTCGATATTGTCCTTCACGGCGAATGGCACGCCCCAAAGCGGCAGGCTGTTCGGCTCGGGCGCGCGCTGCATCAGGGTATTTGCCGCGGCGCGCAAATCGTCGTCCGGGGTGGGCGTAATGAAGATCGCCGGATCGCTGGACGCCTTGCGGCGCGCGATGATCTCTTCGGCGAGCGCGAGCGGCGTCAGGCCGTTGGCAAAGGCCGCCTTCAAGGAGGCAAGATCGAGCATGAGGGGAAGCATCATAGGTCCTCCAGTATGGCGATGATATCGCCTGCTTTGATTGTGCGCCCGGGGCCTGCCCGCAAATCGCGGACGCGCCCGGCGGCATGGGTGGTCACGGTGATTTCCATTTTCATGGATTCGATGATGGCGAGTGTTTCGCCGGGAGCCAGCGTCTGCCCGGGTTCAACCAGCACTTTCCAGATATTGCCGGGAACTGCGCTTTCGATACCGAAGCAACCGGTCGGAATCTCTCCCGCCAGGTCGACGACACCGGCATCCGTCCCGACAAAGCTGTCCAGTCCCTCGTCCTTCCAGCGTTGCCGTTCCGCCTCGAAGGCTGTTTGTTGATTGGCCTTGAAGGCGCCGATCAGTGCCGCATTGGCAGAGAGGTCCGCTTCGTAGTCGGCGTAGGAGAACTCGGTCTCCTCTATGGTCACCGGATAGCCACCATGCGGGAAGGCGGCTCTGGCCTCCGTCAGTTCATCATGACTTACGGGGAAGAAGCGCACCTGGTCGAAGAAGTCGAGCAGCCAGGGCTTTCCTTCGGTAAAGACCTCGGTCTTGCGCCAGGTGTTCCAGACCTGGATCGTTCGCCCGAACAGCTGGTAGCCGCCGGGGCCTTCCATGCCGTAGATGCACATGTAGGCACCACCGATGCCGACAGCGTTTTCCGGCGTCCAGGTGCGGGCCGGATTGTACTTCGTCGTTACCAGTCTGTGGCGTGGATCGAGCGGGGTGGCGACCGGTGCTCCGAGATAAACGTCGCCCAGCCCCATCACCAGGTAGGACGCATTGAAGATCGTATCCTTCACCGCCTGTTCGTCCGGCAGGCCGTTGATGCGGCGGATGAACTCGATGTTGGACGGACACCAAGGGGCGTTCGGCCGCACCAGATCCTGATACTTGCGCATTGCCAGCTCAGCCTGCGGATCGTTCCACGAGAGCGGCAGGTGAACAATGCGGCTCGGCACCTTCACGGCCTGCGCCGGCGGCAGGCTCCGTTCGATGTCCGCCAATAGGCCGAGAAGCCACATGCGGGTGAGCCCTGTGCCGTCATAGTGGATCTGCAGGGAGCGGATGCCGGGAGTGAGGTCGATCAATCCCGGCACGCGGGCCTCCCTGACCGCCTGCATCAGCAGATGGACACGCAGGCGCAGGGAGATATCGAGCGCCATCGGTCCATATTCGACGAGCAGGTTGTCATCTCCCTGCCGCCGATAGACAACCGGTACGGGACCCCCATCGCTGCTGCCGATGATCGCCGATCCGGCGGTTTCGGCGATGCGTCTGACCACGGGTCCCGCAACCGGATCCCCAGCGCGCTTCAGCGGATGGAAGCGGATCGTATCACCCGGCTTGAACTGGCCCATTTTCCATTGTTCGTCACGGGCGATCACGGCAGGGCAGACGAAGCCGCCGAGGCTCGGGCCATCTGGACCGAGAATGATCGGCATGTCGCCCGTGAAATCAATCGCGCCGATGGCATAGGCGTTGTCGTGCAGGTTGGAGGGATGAAGGCCCGCCTCGCCGCCGTCCGCGCGGGCCCATTTCGGCGCCGGGCCTATCAGCCGCACGCCGGTACGGGCGCTGTTGAAATGCACCTCGTACGGCGTGGAGAACAGCGTCTCGATGTCGTCCTCGAGGAAGAAGTCGGGTGCGCCATGTGGGCCGTAGACGACACCGACTTCCCAATTGCGGGTGAGTGGTGCCGGCTCCATCGCCGGCTTGGCGTCCGACTGCACCGCGCGGGCGAGACGGAGCACGTGGCCGGCGCGCAATGTGCCGGTGGCGTTGCCGCCGAACTGGCCAAGACCGAAGGTGGCGCGCGAGCCGAGCACGACAGGCGCGGCAAATCCGCCGGCAACCGCCAGATAGGCCCGTTGTCCCGGCCCGGAAATCGCGCCGATCGCCAGCGTTTGCCCGGCCTTCACATCGATTGCCGTGTCGTGAGGCACCGGCTCGCCGTCAAGCAGCATCGGCATGACGGCGCCCGCGAGCGCCACGCGGCTGTCGGAGAAGAATTTCAGCGCCGGGCCCGACACGGTCAACTCCAGCGCCGCCGTCTCGTCGGCATTGCCGACCAGCCGGTTGGCGTGGCGGAAGGAACGCTCGTCCATCGGCCCGCTCGGCGGCACGCCGACATGCCATAGGCCTATGCGGCCCGGCAGTTCCTGCAGGCTGGACTGGGCGCCGGGCGCGATCACCTCAATCACGTCCGGAATGAAGGAGAACTCACGCAGGGCCGTGGTTGCCACGTCGCCGCTTGCCAGAAGCTCGGATGCCGCGATCGCCCTCAGATATTCGAGATTGGTCTCGATGCCGGAAAGCGATGTGGCCGACAGGGCCGATTGCAGCGCCGCGATCGCTGCGGGACGGTCTCCTGCCGTCACGATCACCTTAGCCAGCATGGGGTCGTAATAGGGCGTCACCTCGGTGCCGGTCTCGATCCAGCCGTCGATCCGTGCCCCGTCCGGAAAGACGACTTCCGTCAGCAGGCCGGCGCTCGGGCGGAAATCGGCATGGGGCATTTCCGCATAGACGCGCGCCTCGATCGCCGCGCCCTTCGGCTTGAGATCGGCGGCTCTCGTCAGCACATCCTCGCCAGCCGCCTGGCGGAACATCCATTCGACGAGATCGATGCCGAATACTGCTTCCGTCACCGGGTGCTCCACCTGGAGCCGGGTGTTGACCTCGAGGAAGTAGAATTCCTCGCGGGTGGGATCGTAGATGAACTCGACGGTGCCGGCGGAGGCATAGCCGACCGACTGCCCGAGCGAGACAGCCGCCGCATGCAGGCGGGCCCGGACCGCATCGGACAGACCGGGAGCCGGCGTTTCTTCGATGACCTTCTGGTTGCGCCGCTGCAGCGAGCAGTCCCGCTCGCCGAGCGCAATCACCTGCCCCTTGCCGTCGCCGAAGATCTGTACCTCGACATGGCGCGCCTTGGCGACGAAACGCTCGAGATAGACACGGGCGTCGCCGAAGCTCGCGCGTGCCGTCCGCTGCACGCTTTCGAAAGCGCTCTTGAGGCTCTCGGCGTCATGGCAAAGCTGCATGCCGATGCCGCCGCCCCCGGCTGTGCTCTTCAGCATAACCGGATAGCTGATGATCTGCGCCGCCGTCAGCGCGTCTTCGACGTTCTCCAACAGCTCGCTGCCGGGCAAGAGTGGTACCCCGCTTTCCCTGGCAAGCTCGCGGGCACGGTGCTTCAGACCGAAGGCCGAGAGGTGTTCCGGCCTCGGGCCGATGAAGGCGATACCCTCCGCGGCGAGCCGTTCGGCAAAGACGATATTTTCCGATAGGAATCCATAACCCGGATGCACGGCTTCGGCACCCGTCTCCTTGCAGGCGGCGATGACGGCATCGACATTCAGATAGCTTTCGGCGGCCGGAGCGGGGCCAAGCCGGATGGCTTCGTCCGCCATCAGGACCGCTTTCGAAAAGCGGTCGGCATCGGAATAGACGGCGACCGAGGCGATCCCCATCCGGTTCAACGTCCTGATAATCCGGACGGCGATCTCGCCCCGGTTCGCGATGAGAACTTTTCCAAACATGTCAGTTCTCGCTGTCCCAGACCAGAACCCGGATTGGGGTCGGGTCGAAGCCGTTGCACGGATTGTTGATCTGCGGACAGTTGGAGATGACGCAGAGAACATCCATTTCCGCCACCAACTCGACATAGTCGCCGGGCGCCGAAATCCCGTCGACGATGGTCATCTCGCCGTTCGGCGTGATCGGTACATTCATGAAGAAGTTGATGTTGGGCACGATGTCGCGCTTGCCCATGCCGTATTTCGACACCTCCAGCGCGAAGTTGTCACGGCAGGCATGCAGGTACTTCGTTCCGTGACCGAAACGCACTGTGTTGCTCTCGCAGGAGCACGCGCCGGCGGAGGTATCGTGCCGGCCGCAGCTGTCGGCGGTCATGGTCAGCATGACCCTGCCTTCGTTCGAGACGATCTTGGTGCCGGTGCCGATATACGCGGCACCCTGCGCTCGCATCGTATCCTGGCTGGAATAGCGCTCCGCATAGTCGTCGGCGCGATAGAACAACGTGTCGATTGCCTGTTGGCCGTAGCTGTCCTCAATGCGCACGGTCTGCCCCTTGCGGATGATACCGGACCAGGGCTTCTCGGCCGGGATGTAGTGGCCTTGCGCGGCGTTTTCCCGAGTGCGGTGGGGCGAGGTCTGGATGAAGGTGTTCATGGTTCCGCTCCCCTGTCAGGCCGTTGCGAAGGCGTTGTTTTCGAAACCGCGAACGGCTTCCGCCGTTGCGGTCCGGCAAAGATCGTCGGCGGCAGGCAGAACTGCTGCGAGCCGTGTCACTGTTACCGGGTTTGGGGCGCAGACGGAGTTCGGGTCGAGCGGGTGCGGGCAGTTGGAAAAGCCAACGATCATCTCCATCTCGGCGCGCAGGTCGATATAATCGGAGCCGTTCAGCAGTTCCTGGCGCCACTCGAAACGGCCTTCGGCATCGACGCGAACCGGCGCAAAGAAGCTGAGCGCTGCGGGAATGTCGCGCCGCTCCAGGCCCAGCTTGGTCGCGAGCAGAATGAGATTGTCGCGGGTGTTGCGGGTGATCGTATCCGGATATTTCGCCGCATTCGATTGGGCATTGGAGCCACCCATCAGGCAGTCATGGGCGCCGGAGCTATCCTCGGTGATCGAAAACATTACGCGGCCCATATCGGAGAAGAGGACACGGCCCTTGCCGAGGCCGGTCGTCCACTGGAGCTTGGCCGTGTCCGGCAGGTTCAGCCGTTCACTCGGCTCGAACGCATTCCATGCGACCATCGTCAAGCTGGAAAAGCCGGCGTCCAGGCTGACCCGCAATGTTTCGTTGGGCTTGATGCGGGTTGACCAGTACCAGCCGCCCGGAATGACCTCGCGGTGCACGATACTCCCGGCATCGGCAACAGGCGTCGGCAAGGAGCTCTTGCCCGGCAGAGCCTTCGGGGCAAATTCCAGGCCCTTTCTCTGGTGTTCCTCATAACGCGCCCGGTTGGCGGCGATCTCCTCGGCGGAGCGGCGGATGTGCATGGCATTCTCCTATGGACAATTGACCGGGTCGTCCCGGTGTTTACCCGAAGAAGCAACCGGGCCGTCCCGGTCTGGGCGAATGAGCGAGGCATGGCCAGCGCGGCGTGGCGGCCAGATGGTGATGTCCTTGCTGATGATGGCGCCGTAGCGCTCCTTTTCCTCCGGCCGGTCGCGCGGCCGCTCGAAGGCGATGACGCGGGTGGCCAGGGTGAACGCTTCGCGCATGTCGTGGGTCACCATGACTACCGTCATCGGTGCCTCGTGCCACAGGCGTTTCATCAGCACATGGATTTCGGAGCGAATGCCCGGATCGAGAGCGCCGAAGGGCTCATCGAGCAGCAACACCTTGGGCCGCATGATCAGCGCCTGGGCGAGTGCCAACCGCTGCTGCATGCCGCCGGAGAGCTGGGCGGGGTATTTGTCCTCGCTGCCGGCGAGCCCGACCTCGGCGATCAGCGCCCGGGCTTCATCGACCGCCTGGCGGCGGGCCGCGCCGAAGAGCTTCGCGGTCAGGCGGGAGGCCTGCATCTCCTTGCCCAGCAGGACATTGCCGAGCACCGTCAGATGCGGGAATACTGAATAACGCTGAAAGACCACGCCGCGATCGGGACCCGGTTCGTTCGGCAACGGCTCGCCATCGAGCAGGATGCTTCCTCGGGTCGGCCGTTCCTGACCCAGCAGCATGCGCAGGAAGGTGGTCTTGCCACAGCCGGACGGACCGACCAAGGCGACAAAGGCGCGGGGCTCGATATCGAGCGAGATGCTCTCCAGGACGATCTGATCGCCAAATTCCTTCCAGAGGTTTTCGATCCTGATCGCGCTCATGCCTGCTTCTCCAGTTCAGACCAGGGAAACAGCGATATTCTGAGGCGATCGAGCAGGAGGTCGGTGACCACGGCCAGCAGCGTGATCCAGGCGACGTAGGGAAAGATGACATCCATCGCGAGGTATCGGCGGACCAGGAAAATGCGGTAGCCGAGGCCGGAATCGGAGGAAATCGCTTCCGCCGCAATGAGAAACAGCCATGCGGGGCCGAGCTGCAGCCTGAGCGCAGTGAGGAGCCTCGGCAGGATTTGCGGCAAGACCACGCGCAGGGCGATCTGCCAGGAATTGCCCGATAGCGTTTCGGCCTTGACGATCTGCTCACGCGGCAGTTCCAGCACCTTGAGCGCCAGATCACGCACCATGATCGGTGCGACGCCGATGACGATAAGCGCGATCTTCGAGGTTTCTCCAAGGCCCATGACGATGAACAGGATGGGCAGGAGCGCAAGCGGCGGCACCATGGAGACGGCGGCGACGAAGGGCGAAAGCAGGGCGCGCAGATAGGGCAGCATGCCGATCGCCATGCCGACGAGCAGGGCGGTCAATGTTGATATGCCAAGCCCGGCGAATAGCCGTACAAGGCTTGCCACCGTGTCAGCCCAAAGGATGTAATCGCCCGTGCGGACATCCGGAATGAAGGCCAGGCGGTTGATGGCATCGGCAAAACCGGCAAGGCCCGGCAGAAGTTTGTCATTGGCGTTTTCCGCCAGCCGGGCGGCCGATCCTACCGTGTAGGCGACGAGCACCACCCCGAAGGGGACAAGCGTCAGCGCCAGGCGTGCTCCATTGCTTGGCCGTGAATTGATCCAGCGCATCGGAAAGTCTCCGCTCTCAAGAGGGGTCGGGCGGCCGGAACCGTCAATGGCTCCGGCCGGCTTACTCTCAGAGTCCGCCCTTGGCAGCAGCGTCCATGAAGGTATTGGTGAAGCGGAACTTCACATTGCCCTTGTCGCCGAGCACCGATCCGTCGGGCATTTCGATGCCAATGACGTCGGCCGAGGACGCGCCGCTGCCGAGCAACCCCTTTTCAAACAGGAAGTTACGGACAAGGTCCATGGTCTTCGGAAGGTCGGATGAAGCAGTGAAGGTGACGGCATCACCCGCCTTGTCAAACAGCTTGGTGGCGGCCATCTGGCTTTCGAAACCGGCAAGATCGGTGCCGGAGGCAGCGCCCATCTCTTCCCTTGCGGCCTTGCCTTCAGGGGTGTCGGAGGTCATCAGCGCGGCGGTTTCGTACCAGATGCCGGCGAGCGCCTTGCCGAAGTCCGGGTTGTCCCTGAGGACGTCGGAATTGGCGACCATCAGGTCGATGATTTCGCCTGGAACCTGCGAGCTGTCGAACACCTTCTTCGCTGTAGGATCTTCCATGATGCTGGCGGCCAGCGGGTTCCAGGTGACGACGGCGGTGACGTCGGGCGACGCATAGGCGCCGACGAGATCGGCGTCGGAGGTGTTGACCACTGTAACGTCGCGCTCGGTCATACCTGCGCTTTCAAGCGCGCGGGCAAGCAGGTAGTGCGATACGGAAAATTCGACGAGATTGACCTTCTGACCCTTGATGTCGGCGAGCTTGTCCTTGTCCTTCAGGATGACGGCATCATTGCCGTTGGAAAAGTCGCCGACGATGACGGCCGTCGTGTCGACGCCGCCGGCAGCCGGGATCGAAAGCCCGTCCATATTGGTCAGTGTCACCGCGTCGAAGGCACCCGCCGTATACTGGTTCATCGATTCCACATAGTCGTTGAACTGGGTGACTGCGATGGTGATCCCGTATTTGTCGGCCCATTTCTTGACGATGCCGTGATCGGCGGCATAACCCCAGGGCATCCAGCCGACATAGATCGACCACGCCACCTTGAAATCGGTCTTCGGCGCAGCCGAGGCCGGCGCGGCGATGCCAAAGGCCAGCGACGCGGTCACAGCGGTGATCGAAAGAAGTCTCGAAAAAGTCTGCATTGAAATTCCCCTTTTTGCGTAGTCTGAAAAAGGGATCAGCGCAGACCAAAACGTTGCCAATCCCCTGGCTAACGAGGTCTCCCGGGTTTTTGTCCCGCCGTGCACCCGGTGGGATGTCTCCCGCACCGGTGGCAGCTCTCGGACCAGACATGCCTCTCAGACATCGGAACCCTAGCCGCCAACTCGAAATGCTCCATGCAATCGGTATGCCAAGATGTAGTTATCTGATTTTGTTAAGATACGCGCCTGCTGTCACTGCCGAATAATTGAACAGTATGGAGGTGCGGATTGGCTTTTGCCTAAAATCTGTGCGACCGCGCACCTTCCCCTTGCGGTCACGGGTCGTGGAGAACGCGATAGCGACATGCGGGTTTCTAACGCCAGTTCGAAAACGGACGTTCTCGCTGGACGAACAGTCGCCGACAGACGAACCCTTCCACGCGCTATGGACGGCAATGATTGCCGTCAGGCCACTCTTCTGGACGTATTGGATTTCTGGAGGTCCGCCAGGGCGCGAAGTTCGTGACGGTACCTGCCGATCGCGGCTGTCTTGACATGCCCATAGCCGCGGATGATGTCAGAAAGACCGGCGATTTCGATGGCGTCCTTGTGGGAGTCGAACGAGAGACCGGGCAACAGACCTTCCACAAGGTGCCGATATTCGGAGATCAGACGGCGCTCCTCACGGCGCTCACGCGCGAGCCCGAAGAAGTCGAACGCCGTTCCGCGCAAGGGTCGCATGGCGCGCAACAGCTTCAGTACCGGCAGCGCAATCGGCCCTGGGATTGCAATCTTGCGCGGCTTTCCGTCCGGCGTGCGGAGGAACGAGAGAAGGGGCGGCGCCATGTGGAAGCGGACTCTCGCACCAGCTGCAAAGCCCTTTCGGGCGCTGTCCAGCATCGGACTTTCCAGATGGAGCCTCGCCACTTCGTACTCGTCCTTGTAAGCCATCAGGCGGGAGAGATTGCGCGCGACCGTGCGAGCAAGTTCGTCTGTGCCGAGAGGCGCCTCTGCCTGGCGGACCTTCTCCACGAACGCGCTGAAATCGGCGGCATAAGCAGCATCCTGATAATCGGTCAGAAATGCAGCGCGCGAAGCGATCAAGTCATCCAGGCCTTCCATGGCCGGCTGTGCGACGTCCTTCTCACCATCGAAAGCAGCAGGCGTCTCAGCGAGCAGACGGCCGAGTTTGAAGGCGTCGAGATTGGCCCTCACCGAACGTCCGTTGAGTTCAATCGCGCGCTCCACCGCACGCAGAGAAACCGGCAGAAGGCCCGTCTGCCATGCATAACCGCACAACAGCATGTTCGCGTAGACGCTGTCGCCGAACAGCGCGACCGCGAGCGCATTTGCTTGAACCGGAGCAAGCAAGCGGGATTTTTGCTGAAGCACCTCAAGCCGCTTTTCTTCCTCGAGGTCGGAGATGCCGCGAGCTACGAAATCGCCTGTGGGGGCCACGTTGCTGTTGACGACCGTGCGCGTGCGATCCGGAGAAAGCGCGGTGAACACATCGGGCATGGTTGCGACGACCATGTCGCAGGCGATCAGTGCATCGGCGCGCCCCTGTTCGATCCTTGTAGCATGGCTTTGCATACGCTTGCCGGTCACCTTCAGGTGGCTGATGACCGCGCCGCCTTTCTGGGCAAATCCCATGAAATCAAGGACGGTGCTGCCCTTGCCCTCGATATGTGCAGCCATCGCGAGCACCGCACCGATCGTCACGACGCCCGTGCCGCCGATGCCGACGATCAGGATTTCGCCTGTCTCGGGAATAGCCGGGGCAGGCAGCTGCTCGGCGCTGGCCAACAACGCCTTCCGGCGCTCGCTGTCACCGGCATTTTTCAGTTCCGATCCGGAAACGGTCACGAAGCTCGGACAGAAGCCATCGCTGCAGGAGAAATCCTTGTTGCAGGAGGATTGGTCTATCTGACGCTTGACGCCCCAAGTGGTCTTGACCGGCACGATCGAGATGCAGTTTGCCTTGGCCGAACAATCGCCACATCCCTCGCACACGGCTTCGTTGATGAAAACGCGCTTGCCGGGATCCTCAATCATCTTGCGTTTTCTCTTGCGACGCTTCTCGGCGGCACACCCCTGGTCATAGATGATGGCGGTGACGCCATCGATCGCCTGGAGTTCCTCCTGAATGCCCATCAGTTGATCGCGCGGGGTAAGCGTGACCCCCGGCATGCCGCTGAACGCCTTGCCGAATCGGGAGGGATTTTCCGAAACCACGGCAATACGGCGAATGCCTTCACCCCGCAGCTGCATCACGATATCCTCGACCCGAAGGCTACCGTCGATCGGCTGGCCGCCGGTCATGGCGACAGCATCATTGTAGAGGATCTTGTAGGTGATATTGACGCCGGCCGCGACCGCCGCGCGGATGGCGATCAGACCGGAGTGAAAATAGGTTCCATCGCCCAGATTCTGGAACATGTGCCTCCGCTCGGTGTAGAGGCTTCGGCCGATCCAGTTCACCCCTTCGCCGCCCATCTGCACGACGCCGGACGTATTGCGGGGCATCCAACTCGCCATGAAGTGGCAACCGACGCCGGCAAAAGCCTCCGCTCCCTCCGGGAGCTTGGTGGACCGGTTGTGCGGACAGCCGGAGCAGAAGAACGGCGTACGCTTCTGCACGAGCAATTCCGGCAGGTGCACCGCCTCCGTTTGAGTATTGGCCGAGTCGACCCCCAGGGCATCATTTCCAAATGCCCTTATCAGCGCTTCTGCTACGAGCGCAGGACGAAGTTCCCCCGCTTCCGGCAACAGCGCAGCGCCCAACGCATCCCGTTTTCCCATCAGTTGCAGGGGTTTTTCGCGTCCGAACAGCAGAGCTCGCAACTGCGTCTCTACGAAGTCGCGCTTTTCCTCCACGACAAGGACCTTGCCGGTATTTGCCAGGAAGGTTTCGAACCCGGACGGCTCGATCGGCCAGGCTAGCCCCACCTTGTAGACACCGAGCCGCATGTCGACGGCTTTTGCCTCGGAGATCTCCAGCCTGGTCAAAGCATCCATCACGTCGAGAAAAGCCTTTCCGACCGCGACGATCGCCAGTTCCGGCTTGGCCGCGCCAAAGGCAGGCCTGTCGATGGGATTGACCCTGGCGAAAGCGCGGAAGGCATCGAGGCGCGCGAGCATGCGCCCTTCCATGGCGGGACCGAAATTCTTCGTGGGATCATAGTTGAGCCCACCGGGCGGAAATTGGTAGTCTGCCGGCGCAATGAAAGTGACGTCACGATCCACGGTGACCGTCGCCCCGCTTTCCAGTATCTCGGAGATCGTCTTCATGCCCACCCAGGCGCCCGAGAAGCGGGAAGCTGCGATGGCGAACAGGCCGAAGGGAATGTAGTCGCCGACCGACGCTGGATGAATGACCGGCATCATGAAGCTTGCGAGCGCCTGGTCGGATTGATGCGGCATGCTGGAAGAGACGCATCCGTGATCATCACCCAGAAGTGCGACAACTCCGCCCTTCGCGGATGCTCCGAAACCATTGCCGTGCTTCAGCGCATCCCCTGCCCTGTCCACGCCGGGGCCCTTGCCGTACCAGATACCGAAGACGCCGTCCTTGGTCCGCTGAGTATCGGTGGAGACTTCCTGCGTGCCGAAAAGAGTGGTGGCAGCAAGCTCCTCATTCACCGCGGGTTTGAACGTGACCCCGGCCTCCTGCAATCTCTTGCCGGCAGACACAAGGGCACTATCGTAGGCGGCCAAAGGCGAGCCACGGTATCCGGTTATGAAACCGGCCGTATTCAGTCCGGCGGCCCGGTCGCGCCGCGCCTGCTCGAGCGGCAAGCGGACAAGCGCCTGAGTGCCGGTCAGGAACACCTCCCGCCCGTCATAACAGTCGTCCAGCCTGTATTCCTCGTTGATCTCGCGGAATGGTGACAGCGGGGTGACGACGTTCATGGGCTCCTCCATTGATGAAGAGCCTAGACCTGTTCATTTGACAAATTTGACCAAAATTGGATACTTGCGGCGTGAAGTTGAAACACAAACGTCAGAATATAGCAGATACATGGAAGATAAATTCGAACTTTCGGAGCTCGACCGCAAGATCCTCGACGTGCTGCAGGATGATGCCCGATTGTCGAGCCAGGAAATCGCCCAGCGGGTCAACAGTTCACCGTCATCGGTATGGCGCCGTATCCGGTCGATGGAGGATGCCGGCGTGATTGAGGGTTTCCGTGTCACCGTGGATGCGGAAAAACTGGGTTTGCGTGAGACGATTCTGGTTAATGTAAGCCTGGACCGGCATACTCCCGAGACAATCGCGGCCTTTGCGGCGTTCGTGCAAAAATCGCCGCAGGTTCTGGAATGCTACGTGGGGACAGGCGGGCACGACTATTCACTCAAGGTCTTGGCCGCCGACATGAGAAGTCATTTCCATTTCCTGGAACAGGGCCTGATGAAGCTGGGCTGCATCGGCAAGACCGACTCGACGGTCGTCATGAGCAAGCTCAAGGAGACATCCAAGATCGACAGCACGATTATCCCGCGCTGACTGCCATAACGTCCGTGCAAAAAGGCATCGTGAAATTATTGATGTGTCGGCCAGTCGTGTCGGGGGGATGAAGTTCAGCCCACCGTTCGGCGCTATGTCTTTTCGTCGATCTTGTTGCCCGCGTCGATTGCAGCGAGAATTGCCCGCTGTACAGCCTCATCCTGTGCCGCCACGGCGGCCGTCAGTTTCAACAGGTGCTGACGGGTCTGGTAAAGCTGATCGACTAAAGACAGCACGACCGGCAACGTCTCCGCGTCGATCTCCAGCTCATAATGCAGGGTGCAGATCAGGCGGATGCGTGCGCATTCCATTTCCGAGAAGAGCAACGCTCCGGCATCTTCCTGCGGCGAGATCAGTTCTTCGCTGATCCAGGCGTCAAGATCGCTCCGCTGAAGCGCCTCGATCTGCTCGACGATTTCGTCAACGCGCATCATTTCAGCATCTCCTTGCGCGGCTCATCCGGCGTCTTCGGCTGCCAGGTCTCCAGAAAGGCTGCCAATTCTGGCTCCTCGCCAGAGGGCAGAACGACTTTCAGAGTGATCAACTGATGCCCGCGCTTGCCGGACTTGCGGTCGAGGACTCCCTTGTCGCGCAGTCGGAGAGTCTGGCCGGTATTTGCGCCTTTCGGGATCGTCATCGTGACCGGGCCACTCAAAGTTGGAACCTCGATCCGCCCACCCAGTATGGCCTCCTTCAGCGTAACGGGTACCTCCACATGGATATTGTCGTCCTTGCGGTGGAAAAATGGGTGCGGCTCGACATGCAGCTCGACAAACGCGTCACCTGCCGGCCCGCCGCCGAAACCCGGCATGCCCTGGCCTTTCAGCCGCAACATCTGCCGGTCGTCCGCGCCCTCGGGAATCGTCACATTCAGCGTCTTGCCCTCGGGCAATGTAATTGTGCGAACGGCGCCATTGGCTGCGTCCATGAAGCTGACCGGCAGCACATAACTGACATCCTGCCCGCGCGCCCGGAATGTGCCCTGCGACCGTCGCGTCCCGGCCCCAAAAGCGCGCGCCAGGAAATCCTCCAGATCCTCGTTGCTGGCAAAGCCATCCTGCGCTGCGTGCGAGGCGTAGCCCGGTCCATCGGCGAAATCACGGTAATAACGCTGCTGTGGCTTCTCCGCTCCGCTAGCGTCGATCTCGCCCGCATCGAACCGTCGCCGCTTCTCTTTGTCCTTGAGTAGATCGTTTGCGCCGGAGATAGCCTTGAACTTCTCTTCCGCCGTCTTGTCACCCGGATGCAGATCGGGATGGAACTTGCGCGCCAGCTTCTTGAATGCGTCCTTGATTTCCTTGTCGGTCGCGGAACGAGCTACGCCGAGGATCTCATAAGGGTCTTTCATGCACTGATCCCATCTCAATCGCGTCTTGAACGGCCAATTGTTCACTTCCAGGCGCAGTGCCAGAGAAACACACGCCTCAATCCCGCACTTCTAAACGTAACCAGCGTGGCGCCTCGGCGCAATGGAAACGGTAGCTATTTGCTCTTCGCACCGACACTTTGAAGAAAATCTCGCAAAGTGATCGGCCCCATCCCAAGTTTTGGCGGTGCTTGAACGCAAGAAGCCCGCTTGCATTCCTGCAGGCGCGCACTTTGTGCGTATTTGTCTGATTTGGATGCGGGGCTCGCAACACCCGATTCCTGCGATTGGTCGAGCGCAGAATACCAAGGCTGACAGCATGGGCAGTCATTGGTCCGCCTTACAATCCCCCCAGCGAAATTGCCCGTCTGCCAGTTTCATCTGCCTTGTGGCTGGCCACGATATATGTATACATAAATGCCGGGATGCGATTGTTGTGCAGCGGCGCCTCGTCTTGGGAGTGACGAGAAACGTTTGCACCGCAGCGGAATCCGGCCTTGGGAAGCCGGACAAGATCAACGGGAGGAGTATACATGGTTACGAGAAGAATTTTCATTGCCAGCACTCTGCTTTCGATGCTGGCTGCGGGGTCTGCACTGGCGCAGGATGCCGTCAAGATTGGACTGATCCTGCCGATGACCGGCCCCTTCGCCTCGACCGGCCGACAGGTCGAGGCCGGCGTTCGCGCCTATATGGCCCTGCATGGCGACACGGTCGCCGGCAAGAAGATCGAGCTTGTGCTGCGCGACGATGCCGGCACCGCCGACCAGACACGCCGCATCGCCCAGGAACTCGTGGTCAATGAGGCCGTTTCCATGCTCGCCGGCTTTGGCCTGACCCCGCTTGCCATGGCCGTGGCGCCGGTGCTCAATCAGGCCAAGGTGCCGGCGATCATCACCTCGGCAACGACGTCGGCGATCATGAAGCAGTCGGACTATTTCGTCCGCACCAGCATGGGAGGCCCCCAGTCGGCTTTGCCGGTCGCGACCTGGGCGGTGGAAAACGGGCTGAAGCGCGTCGTCACCCTGGTCACGGATTATGGCCCCGGCCATGACATCGAGAAGGGCTTCACCGACCAGTTCAAGAAGGAAGGCGGCGAGATCGTCGAGGCGGTTCGCGTGCCGCTGCAGAACCCCGACTTCGCCCCCTTCCTGCAGCGCGTCCGCGATGCCAAGCCCGACGCGGTCTTCGTCTTCGTCCCCTCGGGCGTCGGCTCGCTGTTCATGAAGCAGTTCACCGATCGCGGCCTGAAGGAGGCGGGCATCAAGCTGATCGCAACCGGCGACGTGACCGACGACGACCTGCTCAATGGCATTGGCGACCCGGCGGTGGGCGTGGTGACCGGCCACTTCTATTCGGCCAACCACGATAGCCCGGAGAACAAGGCCTTCGTCGAACAGGTCCGCAAGGCCAATAACAACATGCGACCCAACTTCATGTCGGTCGGCGGCTATGATGCCATGCACCTCGCCTATGCGGCCCTGGAGAAGACCGGCGGAGATACTGACGGGACGAAGCTGATCGAGGCGATGAAGGGCATGGAGTGGATGAGCCCGCGCGGACCGATCGCGATCGACCCGGCCACCCGCGACATCGTCCAGGACATCTATATCCGCGAAGTCAAGCAAGTCGACGGCGAGCTCTACAATGTCGAGCTCAAGACCTACGAGAAGATCCGCGACCCGAACGCCAACTAAGCACCACAGCCGCGTGGAGGGCCTCAGACCGGGCCCTCCACGCCATAGCGAGTGACCATGCTGACAATCCTGTTCGACGGCATCGCCTATGGGATGCTTCTCTTCGTCCTTGCCTGCGGCCTGTCGCTGACGCTGGGCCTGATGAATTTCGTCAATCTTGCCCACGGCGCTTTCGCCATGGCGGGCGGCTACGTCACCGTGATCCTGATGAACCGCTACGGCATCTCCTTCTACTGGTGCCTGCCCGCTGCCTTCCTCGTCACCGCGCTCGTCGGGGCGGTGCTGGAGCGGACGCTCTACCGGCATCTCTACGGCGTCTCGCATCTCGACCAGGTACTGTTCTCGATCGGGCTGGTCTTCATGTCGATCGCGGCGGTCGATTATTTCATGGGTGGCCAACAGCAGATGATCAGCCTGCCGCCGCTCCTGCGCGGACGCTTCGAGTTTCTGGGCATCGGTGTCGGCCGCTACAGGCTATTCATCATCGTGCTTTGCGCGGTGCTCACCGTGGCACTGCAACTGGCGCTGACGCACACCCGGTTCGGCAGCCAGTTGCGCGCCGCCGTCGACGACGGGCGGGTGGCCCGCGGTCTGGGCATCAATGTCTCGGTGATCTTCGCGCTGACGTTTGCGCTCGGTTCCGGCCTTGCCGGCCTGGGCGGTGCGCTCGGCGTCGATCTCCTCGGTCTGGACCCGAATTTCCCGCTCAAGTTCCTCATATATTTCATGATCGTCGTCACCGTCGGCGGCACCTCTTCGATTACCGGTCCGTTCATCGCCGCGCTCCTGCTCGGCATCGCCGATGTGGCCGGCAAGTATTACGTGCCGCAGCTCGGCTCATTCATCATCTATGCCGTGATGATCGTCATGCTGATCCTCAGGCCCTATGGCCTATTCGCGCGTGAGGGCGGCCGATGAGCACGACTGAAAACGCATCGGCCGTCGAGACCGCACAGGCGCTTCTCAGGCAGGCCAACCGCTGGCGCCTCTGGGAATTGGGCCTGTGGCTGCTGGCGGTGGCGATGATCTTCGTCCTGCCCTCCAAGATGCTGATCCTGACGGAGATCGCCATCCTGGCGCTCTTCGCCATCTCGCTCGACCTGATCCTCGGCTATGCCGGCATCGTCTCGCTCGGCCACACCGCCTTCTTCGGGCTGGGCGCCTATGCCGCAGGGTTGTTCGCTCGCGACTATTTTTCCGAGCCCGTCAGCGGCCTGCTCATCGCGGGCCTAGTCAGCGGGGTCTTCGGCTTTGTCACCAGCTTCCTGGTGCTGCGCGGCTCCGACCTCACCCGGCTGATGACGACCTTCGGCGTCGCCATGTTGCTAGCCGAGATTGCCAATCAGGCCACCTGGCTGACCGGCGGCGCGGATGGCCTCAGCGGCGTGACGGTCACGCCCATTCTCGGGATGTTCGAGTTCGACCTTTGGGGCCGCAACGGATACATCTATGCGCTCGTGGTGCTGATGGCGTTGACCTACGTGGCGCGCCGCATCGTTCACTCGCCCTTCGGCCTGTCGCTGAAGGCGATCAAGCGCAACCAGCGACGCGCCTCCATGCTGGGCATATCGCCCACGCGGCGGATCGTCGCCATCTACACCCTTTCGGCAGCCTATGCCGGTATCGCCGGCGCGCTTCTGACCCAGACGACCAGTTTTGTTTCGCCCGACGTGCTCGCCTTCCACCGTTCCGCCGACGTGCTTCTGGTCCTGGTGATCGGCGGGGTCGGCTATCTTTATGGCGGCGTGTTCGGCGCGGTGATCTTTTCCGTGCTGCGTGACTGGCTGTCCGTCATCACCCCGCAATACTGGATGTTCTGGATTGGTCTGATCCTGATCATCATCGTCTTCGTCGGGCGCGAGCGCCTCGGACGCTGGCGGACCTTTTTGCCCGGGGCAGCCGGCCGGCTGGAGGCGAAAGCGCCGGCGGGGGAGAACACGCCATGACGGCTGCACTGGAGACCCGCAACCTGGTCAAGCGCTTCGGTGCCTTTCTTGCCTCCAACGACGTCTCGCTCAGCATCCGGCAGGGCGCGCGGCACGCTCTGATCGGTCCGAACGGTGCCGGCAAGACCACGCTGATCAACCTGCTCACCGGGGCCCTCACGCCCAGCAGCGGCCAGGTCCTGCTCGGCGGCGAGGACATCACCCATCTGCCGGCGCATGCCCGGGTCGGACGCGGCCTGTCGCGCACCTTCCAGATCAATCAGCTCTTCGGCGATTTCACCCCGCTGGAATCGATGATGCTGGCGATCGGCGAGCGCAAAGGACAGGGCTGGCGCGCCTGGAAGCCGCTCTCGGGTGACCGCGAAGTGGCGGACGAGGCGGCACAACTGCTGGAGCGGTTCCGCCTGGTCGACACGATGGGCACGGCCACCTCACTCCTTCCCTATGGCAAGCAGCGGCTCCTTGAAATCGCGCTGGCGATTGCCTCTCGCCCCAAGGTGCTGCTGCTGGACGAGCCGGCGGCCGGCGTTCCGGAGGAAGAGCGCCATGAAGTTCTGTCGATCGTCCGCGACCTGCCGCCGGACGTCACTGTGGTACTGATCGAGCACGACATGGATCTTGTCTTTTCCTTTGCCGATCGCATTTCGGTGCTGGCGGCGGGCAGCCTCTTCGCCGAGGGCACGGTCGAGGAAATTTCGAAGGACCGCCAGGTCAAGGCCATCTATCTCGGGGAGGACGCGTAGTGGCGGAACTCCTGCGCATTGAAGGGCTGTCGGCCGGATATCGCGAGGCGCGCGTCCTCTTCAACATCGATCTCGCGCTCGAGGAGGGCAAGTCGCTGGCGCTGCTAGGCCGCAACGGCGCCGGCAAGACGACGCTGCTCGACACGATCGTCGGCACCACGACCTATCATTCCGGGGCGATCTTCCTGGCCGGCCGGGACATCGCCCGGCTTCGCCCCGAGCAGCGTGCGGCGCTGGGCATCGGTTGGGTGCCGCAGGAACGCAACATCTTCCGCTCGCTGACGGTCGAGGAAAACCTGACCGCCACGGCCCGGCCGGGACCTTTCACGCTTGCGCGCGCCTTCGGCATGTTTCCGCGCCTCAAGGAGCGGCGGCGCAATCTCGGCAACCAGCTCTCGGGCGGCGAACAGCAGATGCTGGCGGTCGCACGCGCCCTGATGCTCAATCCAAATCTCCTGCTTCTCGATGAACCGCTGGAGGGTCTGGCACCGATCATCGTCGACGAACTTCTGGCTGCTATGCGCCGAATCGTGACCGACGAAGGCATCTCGGCCATCATCGTCGAACAGAAGGCGCGCAAGATATTGCCTCTGACCGACGAGGTCATCGTGCTCGAGCGCGGCGGGGTCGTCTATCACGACACGTCGGCATCGCTGCTGGCCTCTCCTCAGATCCTCGACGCCCATCTGAGCATTTGACCTCCCGAAGACGTTGAATGCGATCCTCAGGGCTCGCCCAAAAAATAGCGGCCCCCGAAGGAGCCGCTTGTCTTGCGTGTGGATCGACCTTCAGTCCTTTCGGCTACGCCAGCTGTCGGCGTAGTTTTCGCGGGCCTCGCGCGCATAGGGTGTCGGTGCCACGCGAACGCGGATCTCGGCCTGTCTGTGCGGCTCGATGGAGGTCTTGCGCGAGCCGCCATCCGGCTCGCCCCAGATCAGCGTCAGCACGTCGCCTTCTTCAACGTCCGGATCGACGATACCAAGGGACAGCATGCAGCGTTCATTGAAGCTGTAACCGTTGAACATCGACATGCCGACCATCTTGCCACCCTTCATCACCATGTCGGCACTGGTAGAGGCGTAGTTCGGCTGCGGGAAGTCGATCCACTTGTAGGGCGTGCCGTCCTCGAAGCCGGAGGCGATGACTTTGAGCACATCCTCGCGGTTCCACTCGAAGGTGACCTTCTTGCGGTTCTTGCGCCCCTTCATCTGTTCCAATGCGGCCTTGCCGACGAAGTCGTCTTTCTTCCAGCCGATGTAGAAGTCGTAACCCAGCTCGAACGGATTGACGTAGTAGTCCTCGATATTGTCCGACACGAACGAGCCGCCGATCGCGCCGGTCGCCTCGTAAGAGTCGGCGCCGAGCCATTTGCGGTATTCGGCGAGCATGCCGTCACCGGTGTAGATGCCGGGAAGCGGCGACGGGATCCAGCCGGATTCCAGCGTGTTGGTCGAATATGCGCGGCTGCCGCACCGGACGAGATCGACCTTGGCGGCCTTCGCGGATTCGAGGATGACCGAGAGGATATAGGCCTTGTCTTCGTACGGCCCCCAGATCTCGAGACCCGGCGCGCCCGACATGCCATGGCGCAGCGCCTGCACCTTCTTCGATCCGACATTGATCCAGTCGACGTGGAAGAACTTGATCTCCGGCAGAGGGCCGCCATTCATCTGCTCAAGGACCTTCGGCGCGTCGGGACCCTGGATCTGGTAACGGTAATGCGTGCGCAGCACGCGCTCCCCTTCCGGACGCGACGGCGAGCGCGGATCGTGCTTGAGGCGCACACTCCACTTGCCGTAGGCGGCGCAGAACATCAGCCAGTTGGACGTCGGCGCACGGCCGACGAGGATGAACTTGTCCTGACGTTCGCGGAAGATGATGTGGTCGCCGATGACGTGACCGTTCGGCGTGACCGGCACGAAATGCTTGGCGCGATTGAGGTCGAAATTGGCGAAGGAATTGATACCGTGATAGGCGAGAAACTTCTCAGCATCTGGCCCTTCGACGATCAGTTCATCCATATGGTGCGACTGATCGAAAAGGACGGCCGAATTTCTCCATGCTGCCTGCTCCGAGCGCCAGTTGGCGAACTCGGCTGCGACGACAGGGTATACATAGACACCGACCTGGGAATTGCGCAGCAATCCCACTGCATCCTGTTTTTCACCCAAAACATCATGAAGACTGGAATTGGCCATGGTACTCCTCCCTGAGTATTGCCCGTTGATGTATACATCAATGCCGATCGCCGGAGAGAATGCAAGCCCCTTTCTTTCCCCCTTGGAAACGCCGAGGGCGGCCCGTTAGCCGCCCTCCCCTTATCCTTGCCATGATACGATCTCCTAGCGATGGATAAGCGCCAGGCCCGGAATTTTCTGCAACAGTTCAGGGTCCTGGCTGAAAATGTATTCGAGATTGTGCCGGGCGGTGCGCGCATGCTCGCGGGCAATCCACTCCGCACGAGCACCCTCACGCGCGGCGATGGCCTCGACCAGAGCATGGTGCTGTTCCTGGGCCGAGCGCAAGGAACGCCGAAAGGCTTCAATATCGGTTTTGTTGGGCAGGAAGGCCGAGGGCGACGCGAAGGGCAGCGAACTCGCGCGCTCCACCTCGCGCCGGACAATTTCGCTGCCCGCCAGGCCGGCGAGCTGATGATGAAACTCTTCATTCAGGTCGGCATAGGTGTCGAAGTCGACCTCGTCAGCGCCCGGCCCGAAACAGGTATCAAGCTTCCGGACAACATCGCTAATGTGCCTCAGCGCCTCTGGCGCCACGCCGCGTTCGGCAGCGAGGCGAGCCGCCGTCCCCTCCATCACGCCGCGCAGTTCGATCGAATCGATCACGTCGGCATAGCCGAAGCGGCGCACCACAAAGCCGCCATTGGGCAACCGGTCGAGGAGCCCCTCTTCGGCCAGCCGCGACAGCGCTTCGCGCACAGGCGTGCGGGAAATATCCAGCACCTCGGCCAGAGACACTTCGAACAGGCGCGTACCGCCCGGCAATTCGCCGCTGACGATCTTCTCGCGCAACTCGATCACCGCCCGACGGCCATGCGTTGCGACTTCGGAACCCTTCATGAATACACCTCATTTTACTTGGGATTCTATAGCACTAGGACCGCACACGACGAAAGCTGCCTGCAGTCCAATCCAGCTGATTCCGCAGATTGTATGCACTAGAAAGAATGCGACGGACGAAACAGGCCTAATAATCGCATATTTCAGCAAGAACACATACGCAATGTATACATTCGCTTGACTTTGCTGTATACACACTGCAAATCTGCGCCGGGAGGATCATGGTTTTGACGACGCTGGTATTCATTCCGGGACTGCTGTCCGATTCGTCGGTATGGCAACCGATCGCAGAGGCCGCAAAGGCGCTGATGCCGATTCATCACGCAGACGTCACGCGCAACGCCTCCATCCCCTCCATGGCATCGCGAATTCTAGGCGAGATCGACGGCCATCTCATCGCCATAGGTCACTCGATGGGCGGACGCGTCGCGATGGAGATGGCGCGACAAGCGCCGGCGCGCGTTCGCGGGCTGGTGCTCGCCAACACCGGTTATCATCCGAGGCGGGACGGAGAGGATACCAAACGCCAGCAGATGATCGATCTTGGCAATCGCGACATGGAGGCACTGGCCGACCTATGGCTGCCGCCGATGCTCGATCCTTCCCGCACGGACGACACGGAACTGCTTGAACGCTTGAAGGCCATGGTCTTGCACGCCGGTCCAGCCATGCACGAGCGACAGACCCGCGCTCTGCTCGACCGCCCCGACGCCGGCGCCTACATGGCAGATATTAGTTGCCCGATCCTCCTCGTTGCAGCCCGCCAGGACGGCTGGAGCCCCATTGCACAACATAGGGAAATCGCCGAGGCGGCGCCCGACACTGAACTGGTCGTCATCGAGAACGCGGGGCATTTTGCCCCGGTCGAACGCGCCGAGGACGTCGCCGACGCCATTTGCGACTGGCTTAGCCGCAGATTTGGAGGGAAGATGCCCGCGAGGAAAGCCATACCCGATACACCGCTCTTCGACCGCCAGGCATCGATCCGCGGATACAGGATCAACAAGATGGCCATGGCGCTTGGCCAGCCGGCCAATCGCGAGGCCTTCAAGGCGAATGAGGAAACCTATCTCGACCGCTTCGGCCTGACCGCCGAGGAAAAGGCGGCAGTGATGCGGCGCGACTGGCACGAAATGGTGCGGCTGGGCGGCAACCTGTTCTTCTTCCTGAAGATCTCGGCGGTGGACCCCACCCCGATCACGCAGATCGGTGCAGCACAGGCCGGCATGTCGCACGACGATTTTCTCTACGAACGACTGGGGAAGAAACGCAATGGCTAAGATCATCGGCGGCATCGGGACGAGCCACGTCCCCTCGATCGGTGCCGCACTCGACAAGGGCCTGCGTGACAGCGCCGACTGGAAACCGTTTTTCGACGGCTACGAAGTCGGCAATGAGTGGATGCGCGCAGCAAAACCCGACATCGCCGTCGTCATCTTCAACGACCACGGCAACACCTTCTTCCTCGACAAGGTGCCGACCTTCGCCGTGGGTGTCGCCGAGACCTACCAGCCGGTGGACGAGGGCTGGGGTCCGCGCGCCATTCCGCCCTTCGAGGGTGCCGTGGATTTCTCCTGGCATTTTGTCGACAAGCTCGTGGAGCGACACTTCGACCCGCTGGTCTGCCGCGAGATCGAGGTCGACCACGGCCTGCAGGTCCCGATGGAACTCTTCTTCGGCCGCCCCGAGCGCTGGCCGGTCCAGATCTTGCCGATCTGGGTCAACACGATCCAGTATCCGATCCCCACTCCGCAACGCTGCTGGGACATGGGACTGGTCCTGCGGGAGGCGATCGAGAGCTGGCCTGGCGACGCGCGGGTTGTCATCATGGGGACGGGCGGTCTGTCCCACCAGCTCCAGGGCGCTCGCGCCGGCTTCATCAATCAGGCGGCCGACCGCGCCTGGCTCGACGGCATCGCCGCCAATCCGGAACCCTATCGGGCGATGAGCCGGGAGGACTATGTCGAGCAGTTCGGCTCGGAAGGGGCGGAACTGATCATGTGGCTGGTCATGCGCGCCGCCATGAACCCAGAAGTGAGCCTGCTCCACAAGCACTATCACGCGCCGGCCTCAATGACGGGCGCCGGCATGGTCGTGCTCGAAAACACGGTTTGAGATCATGTACTTCCTCATGCGCTGCCTTCACCACGCGGGACAAGACGCGGCTCGCGACACCCATCGGCCAGCACACCGTTCCTGGGTTACATCCGGCGGCGACGGGGCGGCGGTCGTGCTGATTGGATCTGCGCTGCTCGACGGGAGCGGTGCGTCCATCGGAAATTTCGGCATTCTCGAGGCGGCGGACCTTGCCCATGCCCACGCCTTCGCAGAGGGCGACCCGTTCAACAGGGCCGGCATCGTCGCCTCGATCGAACTGACGCCACTGCCGGACAATTTTCAGGCGAACCGCATCAGCGAACCCATGACGGCGCGGAAGTAGCCCTTCGTCGGCCTGTCCATTCCGCCGTGCGCGGCAATGCGCCGGGTCACCGCTCCGACAATTATCGATGTTTCAGGAGGAGAGAATGGCTTTGTTGGATTTCAAGAGCCGCGCGAGCCGGCAAGCGCCATCCCCTCGGTTAGGTGACATCCTCGATGGCTGGTCGATCGAGGTCATGCCGCGCACCGCAGCCAAGATCGACAACTTCAGGGCACTCCTGCCGGCCGGAACGCGCGTCTATATCGCTCACATCGCCGGCACACCGATCGAAGACATGATCGCAACCGCGCGCCGCCTGCGCGAGGAAGGCTTTCCGGTGATGCCGCACTTCCCGGCCCGCAGCATTCCCGATGCTGCAACGCTGGAGGACTGGATCAAGCGTTATAGCAACGAAGCGGACGTTCAGGAGGCACTGCTTCTGGGCGGGGGTCAGCAGCAACCAGCGGGCAACCTCGACAGCTCGATCCAGATGATGGAAACCGGCCTGTTCGACCGGTATGGATTCACCCGCCTGCATGTCGCCGGCCATCCGGAGGGAAATCGCGACATCGACCGGGACGGCTCGACGCGCAGCGTCGACCAGGCGCTCGCCTGGAAGCAGGACTTTGCGGCCCGAACCGATGCCAAAATGGCAATCGTCACACAGTTTGCTTTCGACGCACGCGCCGTCACCGATTGGGCCGAACGCATTCAGCGTGCCGGCATCACGCTGCCGATCCATGTCGGCATTGCTGGGCCTGCCAAGCTGCAGACGCTCGTCCAGTATGCTCTTTCGTGCGGCGTCGGTCCGTCCCTGAAGGTGCTGCAGAAGCGGGCCCTGGACGTGACCCGGCTGCTCGCTCCCTACGAGCCGACCGAGGTCGTGGCAGGGCTCGCAGACTACAAGGCCAGCAATCCCGACAGCCTGATCGAGCAGTTGCACCTCTTCCCCTTGGGCGGAATCAAGGCGGCCGGCGAATGGGTGGGCCGTCAGGAAAACAAGGAGCCAGGCGAACTCGAACGGATGGACCGCTGACGGCAAGGTCGTGACCGGTCATCCGGCGCACGACGAAAATTCGAAGATAGACAAAGGCGGGAGCTGCTCCCGCCTTTCTGGACTCTCAACATAGACCGGCCCGCTACCCTTCAAAAGACCAGTTGCGGCAAGCTGAGGACGATTGCCGGGAAGGCGATCGTCAGGATCACCACCAGAAGATCGGCCAGCATGAAGGGCGTCACACCCTTGAACACCTGCACCACCGTGACATAGCGGGACGCCACGTTCTTGATGACGAAGACGTTGAGCCCCACAGGCGGCGTGATCATGCCGATCTCCAGCAGCTTCACCACCAGAACCCCGAACCAGACGAGGCTGACACCCTCGCTCTTGAGGACCGGCAGCAGCACCGGCAGCGTCACCAATAGGGCGCCGAAGGGCTCCATGAACATGCCGAGAATGAGATAGATCACCACGATGATCGTCATCAGTTCGGCATAACCGAGATCCGCACCGGCAACGAAGGAGCCGATGAAGGACGAAAGCCCGGTGACGCCGAGGAACCGCGTGAACATCGAGGCACCGATGCCGATGATGAACAGCGACGCGCAGGTGGTCAGCGTTTCCAAAAGCGAGACACGGACGACCTGCATGCTGAGCTTGCCGGTGATCGCCGACAGCAGGAATGCGCCACCGGCACCGACCGCTCCCGCTTCCGTCGCTGTGAAATAGCCGGAGAACAGGCCACCGAATACCAGCAGCACGAGGATCGCCAGCGGCCAGATACGCAGGATCGCGGCACGGTTGCCCCCCTCCCCGGAAACTACCGTCAGGGTGCGCGGCACGATGTCGGGCCTGAACCAACACACCCCAAGCACGACGAGGCAATAGGAGAGTGCGGTCAGAAGCCCGACGCCGATGCCGCCGACGAAGATCTGCGTGATCGAGGTCTCGGCGAAGACACCGTAGACGATCATCAGGATCGAGGGCGGGATCAATGCGCCAATCGTACCGCCGGCGGCAAGCGCGCCTGCGGCGAAACTGGGCCGATAGCCGGCAGCCACCATTTCCGGGATGGCGATCCGACCCATGGCGGCCGCACAGGCGATCGAGGATCCACTGACCGCGGCAAAGCCGGTGCAGGCGAAGATCGAGGAGATCGCCAGCCCTCCGGGAACCCGTCCGAGGATCGCCTTCGCCGCGTCGAAGAGGTTGGTGGTAAGCCCTGCGTGAAAGGAGATGAAACCCATAAGCAGGAACATCGGCACGGCGCTCATCGTCCAGCTCGCCACGAAGCTGTAGGGAGTCGAGGTGATCATCCCGAGCGCAGGCTTGAAGCCAAGCAGAAAAGCGATGCCGCCGAACGAGACCGAAATCATCGCCAGCGCGACGGGAATACGCATGAGCAGGAGCAGTGCCAGTATGCCGATGCCGTAGAGACCGGTTTCGACGCTCATGCCTCACTCTCCCGCGTTCCATCGACACTGTCTGTGGCGATCTGAAGGAGGCGCACGGCCAGGATGACCGCCGCAAGCGCAAAGCCGATGGACGGCAGGAAATAGCCGGGCCAGGTGATGATCTTGACCTGTAGCGCGACGACGAAAGTGCCGGTGACGTAGTTCTTCACGGCCGTGATCCAGGTGGCATAGGCCATCACTGCATAGATGACCGTGCCGAGAGCGGCGACCATTGCGTCCGAGATCTTCATCATGCGCGGCGACATCATGAATTCGATGAGTTCGACGGAAATCATGCCACCCTTGCGCTCAACCCACGCCAGCGGCAGAAAGGCGACGAGCACCATGTAATAATAGGAAACGATTTCGACCGTAGCCGGCAGCGAAGCGCCGGTGATCGCGCGTGCGATGATGTCGGCGCAGACATGGATCATCATCAGGATCACGCCGATGGCACCGACGAACGCCAATGTCCGCGACAGTCTGTCGGCAAGTGCGAATATGTGGGGCATGGACGACTCTTTGAAATGGTATTGTCGAACGAGACCGGCCGGCGGGCGCCTGGCCCGCCGGCCCCGACCTCACATGCCGTAAGTGGCAAAGTCGATCTTGCTCCAGACTTCCTCGTCCAGGCGTTTGGTGATCGCGTCCGTGTCGCCGTTTGCTTCCTTGACGATACCGTTCCACTTCTCGACCAGAGCGACGAAGCGGTCTACGCGAGCCTGCGCATCGTCGAAACCGAAGCGCTCCTGCGAGACCTTGGCGGCAGTCGCCTTGTCCGCCTCAGCGAAAGCCTCGGATGCCTTGAGGAATTCAGCATCGGGCTCGAGGAACTGGATGCCCGCCTTTTGCGCGGCATCCTTGGCGATGGAAGCCATCTCATAGCCCCAGCGCTGCGTGAAGACGACATTGGCCTTGTTGGCGGCGGTTGCCAGCTGCTTGCGCTCCTCGGGAGACAGGCTTTCCCAGGCGGAATTGGCGACCGTGAAATCCGAGGTCGCGTGGTAGGTGCCGAGCGGTATGAAGGTAATGTTCTTCACCAGTTCTACCAGCCGGAATGACAGGAGATCGCCGATCGAAGCCATCGAGCCATCGATCACGCCCTGGGACATGGATTCGAAGGTGTCGCCGACGCCGATATTGGCGGGCACGGCGCCGAAATTCTCGGCCCAGCGCGAGAATGGTGCACCGCCGCTGCGCAGCCTGAGGCCCTTGATGTCGGCCGCGGTCTTGACCGGCTTCGTGGTCAGCAGCGCATAGACGTCCGAGGAACCGGACCCCAGGTAGACGACGCCGAACTTCTTCAGTTCTGCCTCGCAAGTATCGCAGGTCACTATGTATTCAGTCATCGCCGCCGCCATCGCATGCGGTTCGCGACCGGAAAGCGCGAGTTCCCCGGCCAGCGACATGTTCGGCAGGTCGGCCGGGAAATAGAGCGGCAGCAGGTTACCGACTTCGACGAGCTGGCTCTGCAGGGCGTCCTTCATCTGGCCGAGGCCGACCACTTCGGGACCAAGCATCTGCGCGGTCAGGTTTCCACCGGAGACCTCCGGCAGATACTCGACGAGCTTTCCATAAAGATGGCTGTTGGACGGATGGGCAGGTGGTGCGCCCGGTGCGACGCGCAATTCGCGGGCATCGGCGGTAGTGGCAGCCAGGGCAGCAAGCCCCATGATCATATGCAGCATGCGTTTCATGTTCATTTCCTCCCAGTTCAGAACACGTTACGGGTCGATAGTCTTAGAGCTTCAGTAGTCTCCGGGCGTTTTCCTTGAGGATCAGCGGACGGACTTCATCACGGATATCGATCGTCTCGAAATCCGCCAGCCACCGGTCCGGAGTGATCGCCGGCCAATCGGAGCCGAACAGCATCTTGTGCTTCAGCATGGTATTGGCGTAGCGGATCAGGATCGGCGGAAAGTACTTCGGCGACCAGCCAGACATGTCGATATAGACGTTGGGCTTGTGGGTCGCGACGGAAAGTGCCTCCTCCTGCCAGGGGAAGGAGGGGTGGGCGAGAATGATCGGCATATCGGGGAAATCGGCCGCCACATCGTCGAGATGGATTGGGTTGGAATATTTCAGCCGCATGCCCATGCCGCCGCGCATCCCAGCGCCCACGCCAGTCTGGCCCGTATGGAACAGGGTGATCGCGCCCTCCTCGGCGATGGCCTCATAGAGCGGATAGGCGCTGCGGTCGTACGGGTAGAAGCCCTGCATGGTCGGGTGGAACTTGAAGCCCTTGACGCCGAATTCCCTCACTAGACGACGGGCTTCGCGCGCACCGATCCGGCCCTTGGCCGGATCGATCGAGGCAAAGGGGATCATGATGTCGGCATTTTCCGCGGCGATCCGCGCGACTTCCTCGTTCTCGTAGCGCCGGAAGCCGGTCTCCCGTTCGGCATCGACCGGAAAGATTACGCAAGCGATCTTGCGTTCGCGATAGTAGGTCGCCGTCTCATGTACGGTCGGGAGCATGCCTTGTGCTCCGGCCGGATTCTTGAAGTAATTGGCCATGCCGGCCTGGAACTCATCGTATCCGTCGTCGCGCGGACCGCAACACGGCTCCTCCGCATGGGTGTGGAAGTCGATGGCAACCAGATCGTCGATGTTTATCGGCATGTTTCCTCCTCCAGACCGACATATTTCTGCAGGAGCGCGATCAGTTGCGTCTGTTCGCGCTTGCTGAGCGGCGCGCCGGTCGTCTCCTCGTAGCCGAAGAAGGCGGCAGCTGCCGCCTCGACGGCATCCTCGCCTGTCCGCGTCAATGTCAGCTCGACCGCGCGCCGGTCGGCATCCGGGATCTCCCGCGAAACGAAACCCTGTTCCTCCAAGGCGCGGATCAGCTTGGTCATGTGGGCGCGCTTGATCATCAACCGCTGGCCGAGCGCGCTCTGGCGGATGCCGGGATTGCAGGCGATGACCCAGAGGACGGAGAATTCGCCGGGCTTCAGGCCGCGCGGTCCCCGGTCGGAGAAGAAATCCTCGAAGGCACGCAACTGCGCCAGCCGCAAAAGGAAGCCCAGCGAGCCTGAAAGCGCTCCCACCTTCACCTGATCCACGCTGCGGAGAGAAAGATCCACGATGCTCTCCTCAATTCGCGCCGGGCGCCTTCAGGCGCGCCGCGCGTTTGTCGAGGAAGGCCTGCAGCCGTTCCTCCGCCTCCGGGCTGGTGGCGGTGAACGAAGAGATGAAGGATTCGACGAAGAGGCCGTCCTCCTTCGCCATGTCCTGGATGCGCGGCAAGGCATTGATGACCGCGTAGTTCGACAGGGCCGCGTTCGAGGCAGCGACCACCGCCAGATCGTGCGCCTTCTGCCGCGCCTGGCCGGCCGGAACGACGTATTGCACGAGGTTCCAGCGCTCCGCCTCGGCAGACGATGCAACACGGCCGGTCAACATCATGTCCGTCATGCGCGCGACTCCTGACAGTCGTGCAACCCGTACCGATCCGCCGCCGCCCACGAAAATGCCCCGCTGCCCCTCCGGCAGGGCGAAGAACGCGGTCTCGTCGGCGACGCGAATATGTGTGGAGGCCGCCAGTTCCAGACCGCCGCCAACGACCGCGCCATGCAGGGCCGAGAACCACGGGATGGTGCCATGCTCGATACCGGAAAAGACGGCATGCCAGCGGCGGGAGCCGCGCACACCCTCGATCGCCGACTTCTTCACATGTTCGGCCAGATCCAGGCCGGCGCAGAAATGATTGCCGTGCCCGTAGAGCACGACGGCCTTCGCCTCACGCTCGGCCCTGGCAACGGCGTCCGCAATGGCCTCGACGAAGCGGTCACTGATCGCATTGCGCTTTTCTGGCCGGTTCAGGCCGATATGCGCGATCTCGCCCACGGTCTCATAGGTTACGAAATGCGATGCAATATCTACGCCCATCGTCGGCAGCTCCTTGGATCAGATGTGTTTTGATTTTGTTTTCTTGTCGATTGTTTACAAGGGGATTGTTTCTTTGTAAACAAAATTCCAACGCCCGGGAGGGGCTATTGATATCGTTGCTGGCATTCTGGGAGGAGAGTCATGACGACAAGGCACATGCGAGACATCAAGCTATGGTCACCCGAGCTTGAGTGGCAGGAGCGATCCGATGGCTCCATCCTGATCTGGCGCAACGATGCGCTCGGGCCCTATCCCGACAAGATCACCGAACGCTTCGCCCATTGGGCCGCGACAACGCCAGATCGGATCTGGATGGCCGAGCGCGACGATCAGGGAGGCTGGCGCAAGCTCTCCTATGGCGAGGCCATGGCCCGTATCCGGGCGATCGGTCAGGTCTTTCTCGATTTCGGCCTTTCTGCCGAGCGCCCGCTGATCATCCTGTCCGACAATTCGATCGGACATGCACTGATGGCGCTGGGTGCCCAGCATGTCGGCATCCCGTCGGCGGCTATCTCGCCCGCCTATGCCACGGTTTCGAACGACTTCGACAAGCTGAAGGATATTGTCGGCCAGATCACTCCCGGCCTCGTCTTCGCCGAGGACGCGGGACCCTTCCATGCCGCCATAGCCGCAACCTTCCGGCCAGATATCCCGGTGGTCTGCCTGCGCAATCCGCCGGCCGACCGGCCCGTCCGCCTGCTGTCCGATCTCTATGACGTGGAGCCCGGTCCAGCAGTCGATGCGGCCCATGCCGCAGTCGGCCCGGACACCGTGGCGAAGTTCCTGTTCACCTCCGGCACCACCGGTTCGCCCAAGGCGGTGATCCAGACCCAGCGCATGCTGTGCTCCAACCAGGAGATGATTGCGGATTGCTACGCCTTCCTGCGCGAGGATCCGCCGATCGTCGTGGACTGGGCGCCATGGAACCACACCGCCAGCGGCAACAAGGTGTTCAATATGGTCATCTACCATGGGGGCACCTTCTATATCGACAAGGGACGGCCGACGCCCACCGGCATCCGGGAGACGATCACAAATCTCCGCGAGATCTCGCCGACCTGGTATTTCAACGTGCCGGCGGGCTACGAGATGCTGGTTCACGCGATGCGCGAGGACGAGGTGTTGAGGGATACCTTCTTCCGCGACCTGAAGATGCTGATGTATGCCGGGGCTGGCATGGCGCAGCACACCTGGGACGCCCTCGAAGAACTTTCGATAAAGGCGGGCGGCGAGCCGGTGCATATCGGCACCGGCCTTGGCTCGACCGAGACGGCGCCGTTTTCGCTCTACTGCACCGATCCGCAGGACAGGCCCGGTAATATCGGCATTCCGGCGCAGGGCATCACCCTGAAGCTTGTTCCGGTCGAGGACAAGTTCGAGCTGCGGCTGAAGGGCCCCAATGTCACCCCCGGTTACTGGCGCAGCCCGCAGCTGACGGCCGCGGCCTTCGACGACGAGGGATTCTACATGATCGGCGACGCGGTGAAGTTCGCCGTCGACCGTGACCCCAGGCACGGCTTCTTCTTCGACGGGAGGACCGCCGAGAACTTCAAGCTGCAGACCGGTACCTGGGTCTCCGTCGGCAAATTGCGTGCCCAGCTGGTCGACCAGTTCGGCGGCCTCATCCGCGACGCCGTGATCACCGGCGCCGACCGAGATGAGCTCGGCGCGCTAATCGTCCCCTTCTTTCCCGCTCTGAGGGCTCTGGTTGACGAAAGCGGCGGCATGAGCGATGCCGAAATCCTCGCACACCCGCAGATCCACGCCGCCCTGGCAGAGAAGCTCGCGAAACATGCGCGCTCAGCGTCCGGCTCGGCGACCCGCGTCATGCGGATCATGCTGCTGAAAGATCCGCCCCGGTTCGAGCGTGGAGAAATAACCGACAAGGGCTCCATCAATCAGCGCGCAATGCTGTCGCACCGCGCCGATCTGGTGGCTGCCCTCTATGAAGGTGGCAAGGACGTCATACGTTTTGAGAAGGAGATGGCACAATGAAGATCGAGGGTAGCAGCGCGCTGGTAACAGGCGGTGGATCGGGTCTTGGCGAGGCAACGGCCCGTATGCTCGCCGCCCGTGGCGCCATCGTTCATGTCATGGATCTCAACGAGGGCGCTGCCGCACGGGTCGCCGCGGAAATCGGCGGCGTGGCGATTGCAGGCGATGTCGCCAGCGAGGCGGATGCCGAACGGGCGATCACCCGCGCCGCCGAAGCCGGCGATGGCCTGAGAATCCTCGTCAACTGCGCCGGCATCGGTCCTGCCGCCCGGGTGATCGGCCGCGATGGCCCGATGCCGCTTGCCGATTTCGAACGGGTCATTCGCGTCAATCTGGTCGGCACCTTCAACATGATGCGGCTCGCCGCGGCGCGAATGGCGGATCTGCCCGAGCGCGCCGACAAGGCGCGCGGCGCGATCGTCAATACCGCCTCCGTCGCTGCAACCGACGGACAGATCGGTCAGGTGGCCTATTCGGCCTCCAAGGGCGCGATCGTTTCCATGGCACTGCCGGCGGCGCGCGAGTTCGCCCGTTTCGGCGTCAGGGTCAATACCATCGCACCCGGCATCTTCGCCACACCGCTGCTCAAATCCTTGCCCGTCGACGTCCAGCAAAGCCTGGCCGCTTCCATTCCCTATCCCTCGCGCCTCGGCGATCCTGCGGAATATGCCGACGCGGTCCGTTTCTGCATCGAAAGCCAGTATCTCAACGCCGAAGTCATTCGTCTCGACGGAGCGATCCGCATGCAGCCGAAATGACGCGCATGTCGGTTTTCGCGCGACAGGCGGAACGAACCGCATACCTGCTTCAAATCACGCCCGGCTGGAAGCGGCTCCAGGCATTGCACCCCGATTGCGATGACGAGACGATCGGGGCGATCCTCGACGAGGCCGCCGCTTTCGCCGAGCGTGTGCTTCAGCCGCTCAACACGATCGGCGATCGTCAGGGCTGCACGGTGAGCGAGAGCCGCGTCCGGACGCCGGCCGGCTTTGCCGACGCCTATCGGCAGTACGCGCAAGCCGGCTGGCTCGGCATGGATGTGCCGGAAGAGTTTAGCGGCCAGGACCTGCCGCTTACTCTTCACGCCGCCTGCGCGCCACTCTTCGAGCGGGGCTGCGTCGCCCTGATGATGGCGGCCGGATCGAGCCGCGCGGCGTCCCACCTGCTCGCCCGGGCGGCGGACGCGGAGACCGCTGCCGAATGGGTGCCTCGACTGGTAGCCGGTGAATGGGCCGCGACCATCTGCATTTCCGAGCCGGAGGCAGGATCGGACGTCGGGCGGCTGCGCACAAGGGCGGAACTCAGTAACGGCGAATGGCGCATCAGCGGACAGAAGATCTGGATCTCCTTCGGGGATCACGACATGACGGAACGCATCGGCCACTGCCTGCTGGCCCGCACCGGCGAAGCGCCCGGCACGCGGGGGCTCAGTCTGTTTCTCGTCCCCAACCGGATCGACGGTGAGCCGAATGGCATCTCGCTCGACCGGATCGAGGAGAAGATGGGGCTGCAGGGTTCGCCGACCTGCGCCCTGCGCTTCGACGGCGCACGCGGTATCCTGATCGGCCAACAGGGCCGCGGCCTGCCCGAGCTCTTTGCCATGATCGAACTGATGCGCCTGCTGACGGCCTGCCAGGGCCTCGGCATTGCGTCGGCTTCGGCCGACATCGCCGAGACCTACGCCGCCGAGCGTCGCCAGGGCGGGTCGCCCGAGCGTCCGCCGGTGCCGATCGCCGACCATCCGGACGTGCGCCGGCAGCTGCAGGAAATCCGCTCGCGCACGGAGGTGCTGCGGGCCGCGGTGCTGGAACTTGCCACCGTCATGGACCTTGCCCGCCTCGAACCCGATCCGAACCTTCGTTCGGAATTGTCCGATTTCGCCGGCTGGATGCTGCCGCTCATCAAGAATTTCGGCGCCGGGGCCGGTTTCGACGTCGCCAATGCCGCCATCCAGGTGCTCGGCGGCGCCGGTTACACGCGCGACTGGCCGCTCGAGCAATATCTGCGCGATTCCCGGGTGATGACCATCTACGAAGGCACGACGGGCATGCAAGCGCTGGATTTCCTGACCCGAAGGCTCTGGCGAGAGGAAGGACGCGGCGTTCGCGTCTTCCAGAAGCGGGCGCGGCAGGAGATCGAGGGCCTGGCAGGCCAGCACCCGGCCAAGGTAGCGGATGCTCTCCGCATCCTTGATGACTTCAACGACTTCAGCGCACGGATGATGGCACTGCAGGCGGAACCGGACACCGCCCTTTATCAAGCCAACGACTATATGAGCGCCGCCTGGCGCGCGGTGTCGGCCTGGATGGCTCTGAGGCTTGACTGCTCTGATCTGCTCTGATCCCTGCTCTGATCCCCAAAAACTGGAC
>DPXQ01000137.1 GCA_003527225.1 Rhizobium sp. | reverse complement strand
TGTTCATCGCCATCGCCTCCTTCACGGCCTATGCGCTCTCGCACAATGTCGGCGCCTCGGTCATTTCCGGCGGCATGGTGCGCTACCGGGCCTATTCCTCCAAGGGCTTGAGCGCACGCGAGATCGGTGGCCTCATAGCCATGTGCTCCTTCACCTTTCTGCTTGGGGCAGCGCTGCTCGTCGGTCTGGTCCTCGTGCTGGAACCCGACATCACCGAGCGCTTCGTCGACCTCTTGCCGATCGGCGCCTCGACGGCGACCGGTTGTGTCATCCTTGCCCTGGTCGGCCTCTATGCGCTTGCCAGCCTGCTACGGCTCCGTCCCTTGCGCATCGGAACCTTCCAGATCACCTATCCGGCACCGCGCGTCGTGCTGCCGCAATTGCTGGTCGGCCCGCTCGAACTGATCGGAGCTGCCGGCATCATCTATTTCGCCCTTCCGGACGTCGGAAATCCCGGCTTCGTCGTGGTGCTCGGCATCTTCCTGGTGTCCTTCTCCGCCGCGCTGATCTCGCATGCGCCGGGCGGTCTCGGCGTCCTCGAACTCGTCTTCGTCATGGGCCTGCCGGAAATGGACCAGGCAGACGTCATCGCCGCCTTGCTGGTCTTCCGCCTGTTCTATCTGCTGATCCCGCTGGTGATCGCCTTGCCGGTGATCCCGATATTCGAGCGGTTGCAGTTTCGCGCCGGCCAGGCGCCGGGCGGCGGCGGGGAGGGCTGAGCTAGCGCAGCGACTTGCAGTGCGCGCCGTAGACGTGCCACGGGTCGAGGCCGCTCATGCAGAACTCCACCGACGAGCCGAGCCCGGCATAGCCCCAATTGTCTTCGACCACATACCAGAGCCGGCGCCGTTCGCCATCCGTGGTGGTAACCTTGGCCTCGCAGTAGCGCCGTTCGACCGGATGCGTGCCGTCGCGCGGCTCAAGCCTGCTTTGGTGAACGGGGCCGAACTCGGCGATCGACAGGTCGAGGCCGAGAAAGCCGCGCATGTTCTGGGCAAAGCGGCTGGACACCGTGCCGGTCACCTGTTCGCAGGACGGCGTACCCGCCAAAGCTCCGGTCGCGACACTCAGAAACAGGAGGCTGATGAGCGAAAGCGTCGTGCGAAACGGCAGGCGGGCGGACATGGTGGCTCTCCCTTTTGCCGTCAGAATGTTGGCAAAGCAGGGCGAGGTCAAGGGCGGCGAGGGTGGGCTCGTGCGAGGCTCTCAGTCGTCCTGCCGGTCCGAACCCGTGGCCTCGCCGCGCAGCCAGAAACAGCGGTGCGACGCATAGCGATCCTGAGCCATGACGCGTTTCAGCTCGGGCAGAACCGCATGCAGCTCGTCCTTCAGCGTGAAGGGCGGGTTGACGATGATGAGGCCGGTGCCGGACAGGCCGGTCGTGTCGCGGTCGCTCTTCACCGAAAGCTCGGCGCAAAGCATCTTGGGTATCTCAAGCGCCTTCAGCCCTTCGTGGAAAGCGACAATCGGAGCGCCCTTCTTGATCGGATACCACAGGCAATAGACGCCGCCCGGGAAGCGGCGCCAGGCGCGTGCCAGTCCGTCGATCAGCCGGTCGTATTCGCCCTCCTCCTCGAAGGGCGGGTCGACCAGGACAATGCCACGCTTTTCCTTCGGCGGCAGATGGGCGCCGAGCGCCAGCCAGCCGTCGAGTTCCGTCACGCGCACCTGGTAGTCGCCCTCGAACAACCGCGCCAGCCGACGGCTGTCGTCGGGGTGGAGTTCCATGGCCGAGAGACGGTCCTGCGGCCGGAACAGCATGCGGGCAAGCTTTGGCGAGCCGGGATAAAGCGTGATCTCGCCCTCAGGGTTGAGGCTGCGGACCGCGTCGAGATAGGGTGCGAGGATCGTGGCGACGGGCGCGGGCAGTTCCGCTTCCAGAAGCTTGCCGATGCCGTCCCGCCATTCGCCGGTCTTCTGCGCCTCCTCGGAGGACAGGTCGTAAAGGCCGATGCCGGCATGGGTGTCGAGCAGGCGGAAGGCCTTGTCCTTCTGCTGCAGATAGACGATCAGCCGCGCCAGCACCGCATGCTTCAGCACGTCGGCGAAATTGCCCGCATGGTAGATGTGGCGATAGTTCATCTGTCGTCCTGATCGTTCGATGATTTGTTGGAATGGGGCTTTTGAGCCGTCCGGCCATGCCATATACAAACGTCATGAACATCGCGAGCCCTATCCGAACCACTGGTCATACGGTCTGTCCGCACGACTGTCCATCCGCCTGCGCGCTCAACGTCGATCTCGAGGCGGACGGCCGCATTGGCCGCGTCCGCGGCTCGTCCGACAACACTTACACGGCCGGCGTCATCTGCGCCAAGGTCGCCCGCTATGCCGAGCGGCTCTATCATCCCGGCCGGCTCTTGACGCCGAAGCGCCGCAAGGGCGCGAAAGGCGAGGGCGCCTGGCAGGAGGTGTCCTGGGACGATGCGCTGGACGAAATCGCCGAAGCCTTCGTCAAGGCGGAGGCGGCGCACGGCTCGGAGGCCGTCTGGCCTTACTTCTATGCCGGCACGATGGGGCAGGTGCAGCGCGATTCGATCGAACGGCTGCGCCACGCCAAGCGCTATTCCGGTTTCTTCGGCTCGATCTGCACCAACATGGCCTGGACCGGCTATGTCATGGGTACCGGGGCGCTGCGCGGGCCCGATCCGCGGGAGATGGCCAAGGCCGATTGCGTCGTCATCTGGGGCACCAATGCGGTCGCCACGCAGGTCAATGTGATGACTCATGCGATGAAGGCCCGGAAGGAATGCGGTGCGAAAATCGTGGTGGTCGACGTCTATGACAATGCGACCATGAAGCAGGCCGATCTCGGCCTGATCGTGCGCCCCGGCACGGATGCGGCGCTGGCCTGTGCCGTCATGCACATCGCTTTCCGCGACGGCTATGCCGACCGCGACTACATGGCGCGCTATGCCGACGATCCCGCCGGACTTGAAGCGCATCTCAAGACCCGCACTCCGGAATGGGCGGCCGCGATCACCGGTCTTTCGGTCGAGGAAATCGAGGCTTTTGCCCGGCTCGTCGGCACGACGAAGAAGTCCTTCTTCCGTCTCGGTTACGGCTTTGCCCGGCAACGCAATGGCTCGGTCGGCATGCATGCGGCGCTCTCCGTGGCGACCGTTCTCGGCTCCTGGCAGTACGAAGGCGGCGGTGCATTCCACAACAATGGCGACATCT
>DPXQ01000102.1 GCA_003527225.1 Rhizobium sp. | reverse complement strand
AGCATTGCCCCGCGACGATCTCGGCCGCGAAGGTCTTGACCTGAGGATCGTCGGGTTCCAGCGCAATTTCGGCAAGGCAGGCGGCCTGCAGACCGGCTTCGACGCGGCGCGCGATCGTCTCACCGCCACGCTCGCGGAGCCAGGGTTTCGCCGCTGCCGGACGATGTCGCGCTGTGGCTTGCCGCGCATGGCCGGCCTGAGATCGGCGAGGCACAGACGATCGCCCTGCCCCACATCTTCGGGCGCGAGAGCGACGTCCGTCACTTCGCCTATGCCTTCCTCTATCCGCAGGCGAACTGACGGAGCTTGTCTCGCCTCAGCCCCGGATGATCACCGGTTCGCAGCGGACCGGAAAATTCACCGAATTGGCGATGAAGCATTTCTCGTGCGCGTCGCCGTGCAGTTCCTCGGCTACGGCCGGATCGCTTTTTGGGGTAATCGTCACGCGCGGCCGCAACACGACGTCGGTGAAGCGGCCGCCGCCCTCCTCGTCCATCACCATCGTGCCTTCGGCATGGTCCTCATAGGCCGTCACGACGACGCCGGAGACCGCGCAGAAATGCAGGTACCAGAGCTTGTGACAGGCCGAAATCGAGCCGACCAGCAGGTCTTCCGGGTTCCAGCGTTCGGAATCGCCGCGAAAGGCCGGATCGGACGAGCCAGGAATATCGGGTTTGCCGTTGGCAGAAATGGCATGGTCGCGGCTGTAGTCGCGATAGCCCGAGGTGCCTGTGCCGCGATTGCCGGTCCAGGTGACGGTCACCCTATATTCGTGGTGCTTGCCGGACATGAACAGTTTCCTCCTGGTGATTTGCCGGCACCAAGTTACGCCGGGGCTCTGTCCCATCCAAGGGCGTCCGCTGTTTCGATTTGGTGACCCTCCGAGAAAAAGCGCGGCAACACTTGTATCGGTCACTTTAAGATATATCTTAGATGCAGATCAAACATATTTTCGAAGGAACGACATCATGAGGCATTTTCATTCCGGCCACCGCGAGCACGACGCTGCCCGCCACGCCATGCGGCACGGATACTTCGGCGGACGACCCGAGGGCGGCCGCGGCCATGGCGGCGAGCGCCGCCGCATGTTCGAGAGCGGCGAGCTGCGGCTCGTCCTCCTGAAGCTGATCGAGGAACAGCCGCGGCATGGCTATGACCTGATCCGCGAGATCGAAAACCGCTCCGGCGGCGCCTATGCCCCGAGCCCCGGCGTCGTCTATCCGACCATGACGTTGCTGCTCGACATGGGCCTTGCCGGGGAAGAGGCGAGCGAAGGGCCGCGCAAGCTGCTCGCCATCACCGAGGCCGGACGCGCCCATCTCGCCGAGCGGGCCGACGAGGTAGCGACCGCCATGGCGCGGCTGGCAGCCTTGGCCAAGGTCAGCGCGCGCACGGATGCCGCGCCGGTCCGGCGCGCCATGCAGAACCTGAAGGCCGCCCTGCAGGACCGGCTGTCCCAGGAGAACGTCACGCGCGAAATCCAGCTTGAGGTCGCCCGCCTGATCGACGAGGCGGCCGGCAAGATCGAGAGGCTCTGAGCATGGCCAAGGCAATCGCGGTGGTGCCGACCGAAAACGGCTGGAAATACCTGCAGCAGCTCTGCAAGCACTGGAGCCACAAACTCGAAGTGGAACTGGGAGAGAGAAGCGGCATCGTCCGCTTCCCGGAAGCGGTCGCCACCATGAGCGCCGACGACAAGGCTCTGACGGTGGAAGTCGAAGCGGATTCTGACGAAGTGCTGGAGCGGATGAAGGGCGTGGTGTCGAGCCATCTCGACCGCTTCGCCTTCCGCGAAGCGCCGCTGCCGTTCGACTGGTAGCAGGGTTGAACACCAGCATTTCTTCCGCGGTCTTGCGGCAGGAAGAACGTGCATAAGGGTGGGCGATGCGTCTGCCCCCTTGAAAGATCGGACAACCGGACATCTATTGGATCACCTGCTTTTGGAAGGAGCCAGACCATGTCCGATACACTCACCATCCCCGATCTCTCCGGCAAGGCCGTGCTCATTACGGGAGCGTCGAGCGGGATCGGGGCGGCGCTTGCCCGCGCCTTCGCCGCGCAGGGCGCAGCCGTCGGCCTTCACTATCATTCCGGCGAGGAGGCCGCGCAGGCGATCGCCGGCGACATCGAGCGTGCCGGCGGCAAGGTGGCGCTGGTGAGGGCGGATGCGGCGAAGTCCGATGAGATGGCTGCCGCCGTCGACAGCGTCGCCCGGACTTTCGGGCGCCTGGACGGGCTCGTCAACAATGCCGGCAGCATGATCGCCCGTGTGCTCTACGAAGACATGACCGACGCGCACTATGACAAGGTCATGGACGTCAACGCCCGCTCGGTGATCGCGACCAGCCGCGCCGCCGTCGCCCACCTCAAGAAGAATGGCGGCTTCATCATCAACACGACATCGGTCGCCGCGCGCAGCGGCGGCACCGCCGGATCGGGCGTCTACGGCTCGTCAAAAGCCTTCGTCGCGGCCGTCACCAAGGGCATGGCGCTCGAATTCGGCAAATACAATATCCGCGTCAATGCGGTGGCGCCCGGCGTGATCGCAACGCCGTTCCAGGATCGCTACGCCCTTTCCGGGCAGCTCGACCAGGTCGCCGCCAGTGTACCGCTTGGTCGGACCGGCACGGCGCAGGACTGCGTCGGCGCCTATCTCTTC
>DPXQ01000101.1 GCA_003527225.1 Rhizobium sp. | reverse complement strand
CTGATCCTGATCGACGACGGCTCGACCGACAAGACGCTTAGCATTGCCCCGCGACGATCTCGGCGACGTCCATCACTTCGCCTACGCCTTCCTCTATCCGCAGGCGAACTGACGGAGCTTGTCTCGCCTCAGCCCCGGATGATCACCGGTTCGCAGCGGACCGGAAAATTCACCGAATTGGCGATGAAGCATTTCTCGTGCGCGTCGCCGTGCAGTTCCTCGGCTACGGCCGGATCGCTTTTTTGGGTAATCGTCACGCGCGGCCGCAACACGACGTCGGTGAAGCGGCCGCTGCCCTCCTCGTCCATCACCATCGTGCCTTCGGCATGGTCCTCATAGGCCGTCACGACGACTCCGGAGACCGCGCATAAATGCAGGTACCAGAGCTTGTGACAGGCCGAAATCGAGCCGACCAGCAGGTCTTCCGGGTTCCAGCGTTCGGAATCGCCGCGAAAGGCCGGATCGGACGAGCCAGGAATATCGGGTTTGCCGTTGGCAGAAATGGCATGGTCGCGGCTGTAGTCGCGGTAGCCCGAGGTGCCTGTGCCGCGATTGCCGGTCCAGGTGACGGTCACCCTGTATTCGTGGTGCTTGCCGGACATGAACAGTTTCCTCCTGGTGATTTGCCGGCACCAAGTTACGCCGGGGCTCTGTCCCATCCAAGGGCGTCCGCTGTTTCGATTTGGTGACCCTCCGAGAAAAAAGCGCGGAAACACTTGTACCGGTCGCTTTACGATATATCTTAGATGCAGTTCAAACATATTCTCGAAGGAGCACATCATGAGACATTTTCATTCCGCCCACCGAGAGCACGACGCTGCCCGCCACGCCATGCGGCACGGATTCTTCGGTGGACGACCCGAGGGCGGCCGCGGCCATGGCGGCGAGCGCCGTCGCATGTTCGAGAGCGGCGAGCTGCGGCTCGTCCTCCTGAAGCTGATCGAGGAACAGCCGCGGCATGGCTATGACCTGATCCGCGAGATCGAGAACCGCTCCGGCGGCGCCTATGCCCCGAGCCCCGGCGTCGTCTATCCGACCATGACGCTGCTGCTCGACATGGGCCTTGCCGGGGAAGAGGCGAGCGAAGGGCCGCGCAAGCTGCTCGCCATCACCGAGGCCGGACGCGCCCATCTCGCCGAGCGGGCCGACGAGGTGGCGACCGCCATGGCGCGGCTGACAGCGCTCGCCAAGGTCAGCGCGCGCACGGATGCCGCGCCCGTGCGCCGCGCCATGCAGAACCTGAAGGCCGCCCTGCAGGACCGGCTGTCCCAGGAGAACGTCACGCGCGAAATCCAGCTTGAGGTCGCCCGCCTGATCGACGAGGCGGCCGGCAAGATCGAGAGGCTCTGAGCATGGCCAAGGCAATCGCGGTGGTGCCGACCGAAAACGGCTGGAAATACCTGCAGCAGCTCTGCAAGCACTGGAGCCACAAACTCGAGGTGGAACTGGGAGAGAGAAGCGGCATCGTCCGCTTCCCGGAGGCGGTGGCCACCATGAGCGCCGACGACAAGGCTCTGACGGTGGAAGTCGAAGCGGATTCTGACGAAGTGCTGGAGCGGATGAAGGGCCTGGTGTCGAGCCATCTCGACCGCTTCGCCTTCCGCGAAGCGCCGCTGCCGTTCGACTGGAGGCAGGGTTGAACACCAGCATTTCTTCCGCGGTCTTGCGGCAGGAAGAACGTGCACAAGGGTGGGCGATGCGTCTGCCCCCTTGAAAGATCGGACAACCGGACATCTATTGGATCACCTGCTTTTGGAAGGAGCCAGACCATGTCCGATACACTCACCATCCCCGATCTCTCCGGCAAGGCCGTGCTCATTACGGGAGCGTCGAGCGGGATCGGGGCGGCGCTTGCCCGCGCCTTCGCCGCGCAGGGCGCAGCCGTCGGCCTTCACTATCATTCCGGCGAGGAGGCCGCGCAGGCGATCTCCGGCGACATCGAGCGTGCCGGCGGCAAGGTGGCGCTGGTGAGGGCGGATGCGGCGAAGTCCGATGAGATGGCTGCCGCCGTCGACAGCGTCGCCCGGACTTTCGGGCGCCTGGACGGGCTCGTCAACAATGCCGGCAGCATGATCGCCCGTGTGCTTTACGAAGACATGACCGACGCGCACTATGACAAGGTCATGGACGTCAACGCCCGCTCGGTGATCGCAACCAGCCGTGCCGCCGTCGCCCATCTCAAGAAGAATGGCGGCTTCATCATCAACACGACATCGGTCGCCGCGCGCAGCGGCGGCACCGCCGGATCGGGCGTCTACGGCTCGTCAAAAGCCTTCGTCGCGGCCGTCACCAAGGGCATGGCGCTCGAATTCGGCAAATACAATATCCGCGTCAATGCGGTGGCGCCCGGCGTGATCGCAACGCCGTTCCAGGATCGCTACGCCCTTTCCGGGCAGCTCGACCAGGTCGCCGCCAGTGTACCGCTTGGCCGGACCGGCACGGCGCAGGACTGCGTCGGCGCCTATCTCTTCCTCGCCTCCGATCTGCTCTCGGGCTACATCACCGGCCAGACGATCGACATCAATGGCGGACAGTTGATGCCGTAGAGATAGGCCCTCCCAGGACCGGTACCCGCTGCCCCTCATCCGCCTGCCGGCACCTTCTCCCCGCCTGCGGGGAGAAGGGACGT
>DPXQ01000020.1 GCA_003527225.1 Rhizobium sp. | reverse complement strand
GGACCGCGAGCGCATCGGGATGAACACGCCGGTCGCCGGGATTGATGTAGACATGGAAGCTGCGGCCCGTCGGGAAATGGTTGAGGAGTTCGATACCGCCGATTTCAATCACACGGTCGTTCTTGAACTCGAGCCCCGTGGTTTCCGTATCGAAGATGATCTCACGCATCCCGCGCACTCCCGGTTCCTGCCCTGACTTCGGCGATGATCTCGATGACCCGCTTCCGGGCCGCCTCGATGCCGTGGCCCGTGTCGATGACGTAGTCGGCCCTCGCCCTCTTTTCAGCATCCGGCAGCTGGCGCGACAAGATCATTTCGAACTTCTCGCGCGTCATTCCCGGCCTTTCGAGCACTCGCCTGCGCTGGATGTCGGCATCGCAGCTGACGACGACGATGCGGTCGACCCGCTCCGCTCCGCCGGTTTCGAACAGGAGCGGAATGTCCAGAACCACCATATCGGCGCCCGCTGCTCTTTGCGCCTCGAGGAACTGCCGTTCCCGCGCGCGGACCAGCGGGTGGACGATCGCTTCTAGTTCACTGAACTTAGCCGGATTCTTTGCCAGATTCTCAGCGAGAACAGCACGATCGACGAAGCCGTCTCGTACCGCCTCGGGAAAGATCGCGCCGATCGGTGCGACGGCTTCTCCGCGATAGAGATCGTGAACGACCTGATCCGCGTCGTTGACCGCAATGCCCTGCTCAGCAAAGAGCTTGGCCGTCGTCGACTTTCCCATGCCGATCGATCCGGTGAGCCCAAGCACGATCATGCATGCGACTCCATGTCGGCGATGATGAGATTGCGCAGGGCGTCGTCCACCAGAGGCCGCTTGCCAAACCACTTTTCGAACCCCGGCACCGCCTGGTGCAGTAACATGCCGAGCCCGTCCACCGTGGCGAGCCCTACCCTCTCCGCCTGCCGGAGGAAGGCGGTCTTGAGAGGCACGTAGACGATATCGGTTACCACGGCACCGGGGGCAAGGCTTTCAAAGGGCAGCTCGGGAACAGGTTCACCACCCATACCGAGCGAGGTCGTGTTAACGAAGAAGTCCGCCTGTCGCATCACCTCGTTCAGTCCCGCCATGGCATGCGCATGGACCTTCGGACCAAAGCGATCGGCCAGCTCCTCCGCCCGTTCGACAGAACGATTGACGACGTGGATCTCTGAAAAGCCGCGTTCGCGCAATGCCTGGATGATCGCTCGGCTGGCGCCGCCGGCGCCGAGCACCACCGCCTTTGCGCCGCGATCCCATCCGGGATGACGGTCGTCGAGATTGGCGGTGAAGCCGATGCCATCTGTATTGGTGGCCTTGAGCTTTCCGCCCTCGATCCAGAGCGTGTTGGCCGCCCCGAGCTCCTCCGTCAGCGGGTCGGTCTCGTCAGCCAGCCGAAAGGCCGCCTCCTTATGAGGAATGGTGACGTTGCCGCCGCAGAATCCGGCCTCACCGCCTTTCAGCTTGCCGATGAATTCGGCAAAGGCCTCGGGAGCGACCTCGACCCTTTCGTAGCTGCCGGCAATGCCGAGTGTTTTCAGCCAGTAGCCGTGGATCAGCGGTGACCGCGAATGCTTGATCGGGTAGCCGACGACAAAGGCGTGATGGTTAACTGTTTCACGTGAATCAGGCATCGAGCGCTCCCAGGACCCGCAATTGTCCGAGCAGCGGCAGCAGCGCCAGCCCGAGGATGGTGAAGTAGTCACCGACGATCGAATTGAATAGCTGGATTCCGATCCCTTCCAGTTGATAGCAGCCGACGCTCCTCAAGACGTCGTCGCCGCAACGGCTCAGATAGTCGTCGAGGAAGGCATCGGAGAATTCGCGCATTGCAAGGTCGGCCGTCGACAGGTGCCGCCAGATCTCCCGACCGTCCCGGACCAGAGCGACGCCGCTGTTTAACCGGTGGGTCCTGCCCCGCAACAACAGAAGATTGGCGCGGGCTTCGTCGCGGTCCGCCGGCTTGTGGAAGACCTGCGATCCGAGCGACATCGTCTGGTCGCAGCCGATCACCAGCGCTTGCGGAAAACGGCCGCTCACATCAAGCGCCTTCCTGGCGGCCAGTTCGAGCGCCAGGTCGCCCGGTCCGAGCGCGCGATGTTCGATCTCCCGCTCGACTCCTCTTTCATCGATCTCCGCAGCAATGGCGCTGAAAGTGAGTCCGGCATTCTCCATCAGCATGCGGCGTGATGAACTCGCCGAGGCAAGCACGAGCGTTTCGGCCATAAAGATAAGGTTCCCTGAGGCAATGTATCCGTTGGATTCGGCTTAACGCAGCTTCACGCGCAGGGCAACGATGGCCGCTGCCGTTTCCTCGATCGAGCGACGCGTCACATCGATGATCGGCCAGTTGTTGCGGGCGCAGAGCGCGCGGGCATATTTCAGTTCCTCGGCAATGCTTGCGCGGTCGGTATAGTCGCTCCGATCATAGCCGGGCGTCGATCCGAGTTCGCGGTTTTCGCGCACTTGCGAGATCCGGTCGGTGGTCGCGATGAGACCGACGATCAGCGGCCGCTTTGCCCGCATCAGGCTTTCGGGCAGCGGCACGCCGACGACGATCGGGATGTTCGCCGTCTTGATGCCGCGGTTTGCCAGATAGATGCTGGTCGGCGTCTTCGAGGTCCGGCTGATCCCGATGATGACGACATCGGCATCGTCATAGTCATCCGGCGCCTGACCGTCATCGTGATCCATGGTGAAGTTGAGAGCCTCGATCCGGGCGAAATACTCGGCATTCAGCACATGCTGCGCCCCCACCCGGCCGCGCGACGGGGCGCCGAGATAAGCCTGGAACTTCTCGATCACCGGGGCAAGCACGTTGACGCTCGGCAGGCCCATTTCCCGGCAGGTGGTCTCCAGCAGGTTGGCGAGGTCCGGATCAACGATCGTATAGAGCACAATGCCCGGCGCCTCATCGATCGCCTGCAAGACAGGAAGCAGCTGACGCTTCGAGCGGATCAACGGG
>DPXQ01000071.1 GCA_003527225.1 Rhizobium sp. | reverse complement strand
TCGAAGAGCTTGACGATGCCCGAGCCGGCGATCGCGGCGCTGACCGCGAGGTCGCTGCCGCCGCCCGCCGTGACGAGCAGTGGACCGGCCGGCTCGATGACGATCATTTCGCCCTCGCGCTCGAACTCCCACGGGATCATTACACCGCTGGAAAAGCGCGACCGTAGACATGCATGGGTCAGCAGATCGCGCGGATGATCGGGCCGCCCGTGCCGGTCGAGATAGGCGGCGGAGGCGCCGGCCGCAAATCGCTGGATCCGCGGGCCGATCGGGACGGCGATCATGTCGGGGCTCAGCCGCTCGTCATAGCGGATGCCGGCGTCGCAGCCGGCGGCAATCACGTCGACGAAGCTCTCTTCGGTCATGACCTCCAATTGGATATCCGGATAGGCATCCAGAAAGGCGGGAACGATCTGTGGCAGGACCAGACGTGCCGCGCTGACCGGCACATTGAGACGCAGCGTTCCGGCTGGCCGTTCGCGAAACCCGTTGACCACGTCGAGCGCGGCCTCCATCTCCGACAAAGCCGGAACCAGTCGCTCCAGCAGGCCCCTGCCGGCCTCCGTCGGGACCACGCTACGGGTCGTGCGGTTCAGCAGTCTCACGCCGAGCTGCGCTTCCAGCCGCCGCACCGCGTCGCTCAGGCCGGAGGCGCTGCTGCCGCTGATGCGGGCGCCCTCGCGAAAGCCGCCGGCCCGCGCTACGGTCACGAAAGCAGAGAGATCGCCGAGCTCAACATTCATTGTGCGCCTCACCGTACAGCCCGTGCGCTTCGTATCCGGTTATCGGGCAGAGCGGCAAGCGCTAAATCATCTTCACCACAACCAAGGAGATGAACGTGAGCACGATAGACAAGGCCGGGTCATTTGCACTGGGTGATCGCAAGGTGACGAGAATGGGCTATGGCGCGATGCAGCTCGCCGGGCCAGGCGTCTTCGGGCCACCGAAGGATCGTGACGCGGCGGTCGCGGTGCTGCGCGCCGCCATCGAGGCCGGGATCGACCATATCGATACCAGCGACTTCTACGGACCGCATGTGACCAACCAGATCATCCGCGAAGCACTGCACCCCTACCCGGACACTCTCACCATCGTCACCAAGATCGGCGCAAGACGCGGCCCCGAGGGAACGTGGGACCTGGCCTTCACGGCCGCCGAACTGACGCAAGCCGTGCAGGACAATCTGCGCAACCTCGGCCGGGAAACCATGGACGTGGTCAACCTCCGCCTGATGTTCGATGTCTATGGCCCTGCCGAAGGGCCGATCGAGGAGGCGGTCACCGCGCTGGCCGAGCTTCAGCGCCAGGGACTGGTCCGCCATATCGGGCTCAGCAACGCCACCGCCAGGCAGGTTTCCGATGCCCGCAAGATCTGCGAGATCGTCTGCGTGCAGAACATGTACAATGTCGCGCATCGCCATGACGACGCGCTGATCGACGATCTCGCCCGCGACGGCATCGCCTACGTGCCCTTCTTTCCGCTCGGCGGCTTTGCCCCGCTGCAATCGGCGACCCTTTCCGACGTCGCCGAACGCCTCGGAGCCACGCCCATGCAGGTGGCGCTGTCCTGGCTCCTGCAGCGCGCGCCGAACATCCTTCTCATCCCGGGCACGTCGTCGGTCGCGCATCTGAAGGAGAACCTGGCGGCGGTGGATCTCGTTCTGCCTGACGATGCGATCCGCGAACTCGACTCGATCGGAGGCATGTCGGCGACGCACGGCTGAGGGTCTGGGCAGCACAAGGAATCTTGCGTTCGGTCCGCTATCGTTCCGGACCGAACGTCGTCGCACTCGATCGTCACGAACCGCTACGGGCGACATTCGAGATAGCGTAATAACTTCCTTTTGATATGCGATATTCTTGAAGCGACCGATGAAGTTATTCGGTCATCTTGGACGCATGCTGGGCGGGCGCCGATCTAGTCGAGCCCGGTCCAGGCGGAGGATGAAAATGCGCTCGCGTCTTCCGACCGCCCGGGCGCGGGGCTGAACCGGCGGCGGTATGCGCTCATCAACTCCAGCAAGTCGGCATTGCCCGCCGTCGCGCCCGTATCTTCGTCGACCAGCAGCCTCATGTCGATTGCCATGCTCATGCCGGTCGCGCCATTCATTCTGATGACCCTGGCACGATCCTCACCGTCCAGATCGTCGCGAAAAACGACCAGGACGCGTCTCGTGAGGCCAAGGCGACTGGTAGTTGCGAGCTCGATCTTCGCCACCAACGACCACGGCAGAGGCCTCTCATCCCGGGTCGGGCGCAATATGCCTTCAGGGGATATCACCAATTGCGTGCGTTTCATGGGGAGGCGATGCGCCAGCCAAAGAGCTGAAGACACGAGCGGCACGAAAAGACCGATCGCCACGAGGACACGGGTCAAGGACGACACAGCGTCGCCCGCAACGAGTTCGAACAGACCGACAAACGCTTGACAGACGATGACCGCCGCCACAATTGCCGCCAGATAGACAGCGTTGGAGGAATAGCGGAAGCGGATTTCCCTGAACTGCTGGAGATCACCATCCGCCATCTGAAAAGCCCGGTTTGATCGGAGCCGGAAGACCTACCGCTCCCAGTCTTCCTTCTGTGCCTTCTGCCCGCTGCCCAGCTTGCGGTCCAGTTCGTCGGCCTGGCGGGCGGTCAGCCGCACGTCGAGGCTGACGGAGCCGTCCTCGTGGTCCTCACGGCCGTCGACGACGGCATTCTCGTAGGCCCAGGAGATCAGCGACTGCTTGTCCGCCGGGATGACGATCGTCGTCTCG
>DPXQ01000110.1 GCA_003527225.1 Rhizobium sp. | reverse complement strand
TTCACTCCATAACCGGCTCAGTTCTCGGTGGCAATCAACAACCACAGCCGCTTAAGTTTTGGGCTTCGTGCTTGATGTTCCATAATATATGTTATGCGATCTTTGTATATGGAAGGGTGGGTTCCATTTTCAAATGCAACGAAGAGAATATTGGCCATAGTTTCAGGAGGATGGAATGGCCCGCTCTTTTGTGCAGTTGAGCATGGACGAACGCCGCGTCATTGCGCGGATGCATGAGAAGAAGATCAGTCAGGCAGAGATCGCGCGTACCCTTCGCCGTGATCGCTCGACCATCTGTCGGGAGCGGCGACGGAATTTCTGGCATGACCACGACGTCCCGATTGCCGCAGGATACTGGCATGTGGCTGCGCATGGGATGGCTGCAGCTCGGCGCAGGAAGTATCGCAAACTATGGCGTGATCCGCAGCTGCGTGCTGCGGTCATTGATCGCTTGAAGAACGGCTGGTCCCCGGAACAGATTTCCGGGCGACTTAGGCTATCCAGCAGTTCGTCCGCCAGATTGTGCCATGAGACGATCTATCAGTATGTCTACTCCGAGGAAGGCCAGGAACAGCACTTGGCTCGCCATCTGCCTGAACGACGAAGGAAACGGCGGCCGAGATATGCGCGCAAGCCGAAAAGTTTGATCTTTCCAATGGAGTGCGCCATTCGAAACAGACCTGAGGTCATCAATTCCCGCAGCGAATTCGGCCATTGGGAGGCGGATCTGATGATCTTCAGGAAGGAACATGGTTCCGCCAACATCGCAACCGTTGTCGAGCGCAAGAGCCGTTACACTGTTCTGTTCCGCAACAATGACAGACGATCCAAGCCGATCATGAACCAGTTGATCCGTCATCTGGCGCCCCTGCCCGCGCAAGCCCGGCGCAGCCTAACATTCGATCGAGGCCTGGAGTTCGTCTCGTGGCGCGAACTGGAGAACGGCATGGGGACGACAGCCTGGTTCTGTGACCCGCAAGCGCCATGGCAGAAAGGTACTGTCGAGAACACCAATAGGCGTGTCCGACGCTACCTACCGCCCGAAACCGTCGTATTGGATGTGACCAATCAGGAGATCCGCTCCCTGTGTGACAGGCTCAACGACACACCACGCAAGTGCTTGGGGTTCCAGACGCCGAACGAGATCTTCAGCCGGCATCTGTTGGCTTTGGAACGGCAAAGCATGTAGATTTCCGACCAGCGTTGCATTCGAGCTGGAACCAGCAGATCATCGCGCAGGATCCGGGACATGCCGTGCGTAGCGCCATCCGCATCATGCGGGCACGCACGGATCTCGGCGAACCGCTTGCCTCACAGGAGAATATCCGGATCGAGGTTCTGCTGAAGGAAAACCTCTAACGTTCCCCGCTTCTCTGCCGGGACGGCGCATCGTCGGCTCGAGCTTCGCGGGTGTCGGGCGTCTGGCTCGGTAACGAAATGGCCCGCATTTCCCGCGCCGCCGGCGTGTGCTGCGGCAAATATGCGAGGCGGCGCGCGAAGGAGCGGCGCGATATCCAGCGGCCCCGCATTCAGCCCACCTGGTACACCGGCTGGCCGTTGGCGTCTATCTCACCTGGACCCTGCCCTTCAGCGTGCTGATCGTGTTCTCCGTCTTCAACTGCTTCCCGCCAGCCTACGAGGAAGCCGCGAGATCGACCCCAACGGCCAGCCGGTGTAACAGGTGAGCTGTCACATCATGAGATTCGTACGCGCCCCATGGTGCCTTCTCCTGGAGCGAACGGTCTGAGGCGCCATCGGTACTCAGGAGCAACGTTCGTGCAACATTCAATTGTCGCCGCTACCAATTCCATCCAACGCACTGCGGAGGACCTTATCCAGAACGAACGTGACCCTCCCCTCTGCCTGAGAGGGAAGGGTCGGGACCGAGTAGGATGGCTACTATCCGCCAAAACCGAAGCCGACCGGCATGTCGGTCAGGGTGATGCCGAAGGGCTCGAGGCTCTTCAGGATCCAGGTCTGGTTGTTGCCGATGCGGCGATTGTATTCGGCCCAGGCGGAGACGAAGCTCTTGAAGGTTTCGTCGGCGCCGTAGTTGAGCGCGACGACCGAGGGCGTGGACAGGATCGGCGTGGGGACCTTCACGACACCGATGGTCGGCGCCTTCTTGGATATGACCAGGCCGTTCAGCATGGTATTGACCAGCGCATCGGCCTTGCCGGTGGTGACGGCGACGATCGCCTCGTCACGCGTCTTGAAGCGCAGGATATTGGCCTTCGGAAGGTATTGCTGGGTGATCAGGTCCTGGGCGGAGCCGAGATCGACGGCGAAGGTGTACTTCGGATCGTTGAGCTCGCTCCAGGTCTTGCCGGTCAGTTCTTCCTTGGCGGAGACGAGCACGAAGCTGTTGTAGTAGGTCGGGTCGGAAAAAGAGACCGACATGGCGCGAACCGGGGTCGCGGTCACGGCGAAGGCCATGTCGACCTTGCCGCTCTGGACGTCGAGGATGGCGTTGGCCCAGCTGGATTCGACCACTTCGAGCTTGACGTCGAGGGTCTTGGCGATGTCGTTCGCCATGTCGATGACGAAGCCCTGCCATTCGCCGGTGCGGGGATCCTTGTTGAAGTAGGGCGTCTCGTTCAGGATCGCGGGAAGGCGAAGCACGCCGCGGGCGCGGATGTCGTCGATGGTGCCGGCTGAGGCCGCGGTGCCGCCCAGCAGCGACAGCGCCATCGCCGCCACGCCACAGATCTTCGAAAGCAATTTCATGGTCTGGTTCTCCTTTGTTCCCCGAAATCTCTCTGATGCCCGTCTCCCCGTGCAACGAGCATCTCGTTCGCGGGCTTACCGGCCAAAAATCAGCCTATCCGCGAATTGACCGGGAACAATGCTAGAGAGTTCGAGCCACTTATCAGCTTTTTTATATGTCGCGGTCAAAGCGGCGGCAGGGAGAGTTCGCTGCTGCGCGGTGGATCGAGGACCGGACCGACCAGCTCGCGGCGGCAGTCCTCGAACAGTTGCTGCACCATGGGATGCTTCTGCAAGAAGCCGGCATTGCCGAAATAGACACGCACTTCCGGCAGGTTGGTGAGCTTGGTGCTGCGGATCGACACATCCTCGGGGCCGACGCACCACGAGGGGATGATCGAGAAGCCGAGCCCCTCCTCGACGCAGCGCTTGACGCTGGAACTGCCGGACGTGGAGACTGCCGGCTGGATGACCGCCCCATCCCGGCCGAGGAAGTCGACCGCCAGGTTTCGCAGCGTCTGGCCGGGCTCGTAGGTGATGAAGGGGCGGCCCTCCGCCCAGCGCGGAATGTCCTGCTGCTCGGGTGGCTCCCCCCAGACCTGCGGATAGACAAGGCTCAGCCGGTAGCTGCCGAGCAGGCGCTGCGGCACGACAGGATCGCCGAAATAGCGTTCCGAAATGCACACGTCGAGACTGCCGTTCTTGACGAGCTCCGCCAGCACTGTGTCGCGCTCGTAGACGGCGAACTCCATTTCGGGAAAGGCCTCGCGGAACCGCGACAGGACCCTCGGGAACAGATAGAAGAAGATCGCCTGGGGCATGCCGACGCGCAACGACGAGCGCTGGTTCTCGATCAATTTGGTCAGCCGCTCGAGCATGATATCGAGTTCTGGATGGAGAAGACTGTAGAGCGCGCGGCCGCGCGGGGTGAGCGAGATCCGCTTGGCACCCTGTTCGGAATCGATCAGCTTGCCCTGCAGGATCTGCTCGAGCCGACGGACATGGTTGGCCGCCGACTGGTAGCTCAGATTGAGGTCGCGCGCGGCACCGGAGAACGAGCCGTGCCGCGCCACCTGATAAAAGGTCTGGATAAGTGTGAGGCTGATCTTTGCCATGGCGTGCGTCCCCCTCCTTCTCTTTGTTAAGGGGTCGTAACTTTCTAACGGATACAAATTTCGTGAACAAGCAAGGCCGTCATCTTGTATCGACGGTCAAGCCCTGCCGCCGCCAATATTGGTCGACAACCAACAAGGCCGGCTCGAAACATGCAATCCCGCCCCCCATCCAGTGCCATCGTCGTCGGTTCCGGCATCGTCGGAGCCGCCACGGCCTACTTTCTGGCCAAGCGTGGCATCGCCGTCAGGTTGATCGACGCGTCGGCTCCGGCGGCAGAAGCGACGGGGGCTGCCGACGGCGCCGTCTCGGTTGCCAGCAAGCGACCGGGACCGATGATGGCGGCGGCCCTCAAGGGTGTCCGGCTCTACGGGGAACTCGCGGACGATGGCCTTCTCGCCGGGGCCTTCAAGCGCCGCTCGACCTTCATCGTTGCGGCATCGGATGAGGAATGCGCCGTGCTCGACGCTCATTCCTCGGCCCTCTCGAGCGCCGGCGTCAAGGTCGAGACACTCTCCGCGACCACGCTGCGCCAGCATTTCCCAATCCTTTCCCCTCGGGCGAAGATGGCGGTCGAGGTGCAGGGAGAGGGTCATGCGATCGGCTACCAGATTGTTCATCGCCTGTTGACCGCCTCCGGCATTGCCGTCGATCGCGACACGCGGGTCGAGGCCCTGGTTCATGAAGCTGGCGGCAGGCGTGTCACGGGGATTATGACGAACCGTGGTGTGATGTCGGCCGAGGTGGTGGTGATTGCCGCGGGCAATGGATCGGCGGCGCTTCTCGGCTTTTCCGGCGTGCTCACGCCGCGCAAGGGCCAATTGCTGGTAACGGAACGGGCGCCGGCGCTCAACGCCTCGATGCCCGGCGCGATCATGTCGGGCCGCTACCTGCTCAGCAAGGGAAGCCAGAAGGCCGGCCATGCGCCGCCGCCGCGCGGACTGGGACTGGTGATCGACCCGCTCGTCACCGGACAGTTTCTGATCGGCGGCACGCGCGAGGATTTCGGCAATCGGGAGACCAACGACATCGATGCGGTCTCGCGCATCCTTAGAGACGCCGTGGCGCTTGTTCCGGGAATTGCCGCGCTGAGGCTGCTCAGGAGTTTCGCTGGGGTCCGCACCGCCGTCGTCGACGGCCTGCCGCTGGTCGGACGGATCCCCGGTCTGGAAAACGGATATGTGGCGACCGGCTTCGAGGGCGACGGCATCTGTCTCGGCCCGGTCACCGGCAAGTCGATCGTCCAGCTGATCTGCGGTGAAGAACCGGACGTCGATCTTGCGTCCTTCGATCCAGCCCGGTTCTCCAGCCATGGGGTGGCCGCATGAACGCGCAGACCTTCGAATGGATGGGGCGGAGCATCCCGTTTCGCACCGGAGAGAGCATCGCGGCCGCGCTGGAGGCCGCCGGCATCCCCACTTTCGGCCCCGACGCACTCGGCCAGGAGACTCGCTATTTCTGCGGCGTAGGCGCCTGCCAGTGCTGTCTGCTGCGGGTCGACGGCGTCGTCCGGGAAGCGTGCATCACGCCGGCGAGGATGGGAATGAACGTCGAAGCGCTGGAGAGACGCCATGATTGAGCCCGATGTCATCATCATCGGCGGCGGCCCGGCCGGGCTTGCGGCGGCAATCGAAGCTGCGCGTTCCGGCTGCACGGTCGAAATCGTCGAACAGCGCGAAAGCCTGGGTGGCGCGATCCACCGCCAGCCGATCGAAGGCGTTGCGCCGATCAGCCAGGCGGCCGGCCCCAAGGCCCGCTGGAACGCACTTGCGGAAGCCTTTTCGGCGGCAAGCATCCCGGTGCGTCATGCGTGTGTCTTCCTCGGCGTCGACGGTGACGGACTGGTGCTGATCGAGAACCGCCAAACCGGCCGGGTCGAGCATCTCCGTACCAAGGCAGTCATCATTGCAACCGGCGCGGTCGAGAAGGTCTATCCACGACCAGGCTGGCAGATCGCTGGGGTTTCTACGGCCGGCGGACTGCAGGTGATGATGAAGGAGACGGGACGCGCACCCGTGGGTCGTGTCCTGCTCGCCGGCAGCGGACCGCTCTTAATCGCGGTCGCGGCGCAGATGGCTCGGCTCGGCAATCCGCCGGCAGCGATCGTCGAGGCGGGCGATCCGTTTCGTCGCGTCGGGCCGGGGATTTCCATGCTCGGCCATGCCGCGCTTCTGCGAGAAGCTGCCGGCTATCTCGGCGACGTTTACCTCAGGCGCATTCCGTGGATGCGCGGCACACAGCTTGCCGCGATCGAGCGGGACGGGGCGTGCCTTCAGGCTGTCGTGCGGCCGCGCGACGGCACGGAGCGGCGGATCGCGGTCGATCGCATCGGCCTGCATGACGGCATTCGTCCCAACGACTTCGGCCTGCCAAACGAGACGACAAAACCGACGTCCGGACCTGTAGTCCTCAAGGCTGGAGATTGCCTCGAGGCGCTCGGCGCCTTCGCCGCCGAGACGGACGGACGGCGCGCTGGCCGGGCCGTCGCGGATCTCCTGTCGGGGAACCGTGACCGAGCACTCGTTGATCGAGCGATCGAGCGCGCCCGCACAGCGCAAGCGACCTTGGCGGCACTCTTTGCTCCGGTCCACGGCGCACAGAACCTTTCATCCTTGCCGGACGAGACCATCCTCTGCCGCTGTGAAGGCAAGACGGTCGGCGACCTGCGGAAGCTTTGCGACCGGGCGGATCGGCTGACGGGCCGGGAGATCAAGCACAATGGCCGCTTTGCCATGGGCGCCTGCCAGGGCCGATTCTGCGCAGCCAATACCGCGGCGCTGATGGCCGAGATCAACCCAGGCGGCCCCGCGCCTTCGACCGAGGACCTGACCGGCCGCCGCTGGCCGGTGCGTCCCGTTTCCATCGCGGCGCTGACCGGCGCCATCCCAACAAACACCGATAACGAATGACGAGGTTTACCGACATGACCCAAGCCCAGCGCCTGGCCCTTGAGACGACCAATGCGATCCTGGTCCGCAATCCTTTCGACGGCTCGCAGGTCGGTGAAGTCGCGGTGAGCTCGACAGCGGAAATCACCGCAGCTGTCCTCGGCGCCAAGGTAGCCCAGTGGGAGTTCCGCCGCTCGACGCCGGCCGTGCGCCGCGCCATGCTGAACGCGCTCGCAGCCGAGATTGCCGCCGATGCCGAGAACATGGCGCGCATCATTTCCAGCGAGATGGGAAAGACCATTCGAGAGGCCCGCAACGAGGTCCGTCGCGCCCAGAACACGCTGAAGCTCTCCGGCGACGCCGCGACCTTCCTCGACGGCGAGGCCCTTCACTGCGCGATCGTCGAGGGCGGCGCGGACCGCTTGGCGACGATCACCTATGAGCCGGTCGGCGTTGTCGGCGCCGTCACCCCGTTCAACTACCCGCTCAACTTGCTCTGCCACAAGCTCGGCCCGGCGATCGCCGCCGGCAATGCCGTGGTCGCGAAGCCGTCTCCCAAGGCGCCGCTTGCCGCCGCGCGGTTGCGCGAGCTGGCGCTGAAGGCCGGCTGGCCGGCCGACCTGTTCCAGATCGTGCACGGCGCGGCAGAAGCTGCCCTGTCGCTGGCCCGGTCGCCGATCGACCTTCTGTCTTTCACTGGCGGTCCGGGGGCTGGCCTCGCGCTCAAGAACTCCAGCGGGCTCATCCGCACACTGATGGAACTGGGCGGCAATGATCCGCTATTCGTGCTTCCCGACGCCGACCTCGACAAGGCGGTCGCCACCACCATCGGCCATCGCTTCGAGATCGCCGGGCAGAGCTGTGCTGCGGTCAAGAAGCTCTACCTGCACCGCGACATCGAGAAGGTCTTTACCGACAAATTGCTCGCCGCCGTCGACGCCGTCGAATTCGGCGATCCGTCGAAGGACGACACCGACATGGGCACGGTGATCGACCTGGCTGCAGCAAAGACCGTCGCAGAACGCGTCAACGCCAGCATCTCCGGCAATGGCGGCAAGCTGCTAACCGGCGGCACGCACGACGGCACGGTCTTCGCTCCGACAGTTATCTCGCGGGTGGCAGCCGACGCGCCGGTGATCGCCGACGAAACATTTGGCCCGATCATCGCGATCCGCACGTTCAGCGATCCGCGCGAGGCAATCGCCGAGGTCAATGCCGGCGCCTATGGCCTGCAGGCGGGCGTCTTCACAAATGACCACGCGCTCATCAAGACCTTCTCGCGCGACCTCGTGGTCGGGGGCGTGATGATCAACGAAGGACCTGATTTCCGCGCCGAGCACGTGCCCTTCGGTGGCGTCAAGCGCTCCGGCCTCGGCCGCGAGGGCGTGCGCATCGCGCTGCGCGAAATGTCCGAGCCCAAGGTGGTGATCGACTGAGGAGTCAAGCCATGCGCATCTCCATCATGGGAGCATCGGGTCGGGTCGGGACCCGGCTCGTCGAACTGATCCTCGCCAATCCGGGGTTGGAACTGGCGGCGGCCCTGGTCTCTCCCGGCTCCAAGCTTGTAGGGACGCCGGTCGCCGGCCGCAGCATCGAATACCGTCCGGCAGACGCGGCGATGAAGACCCATTGCGACGTGATGATCGATTTCTCCACGCCGGCCGCAAGCCTCGCCTTGCAGGAGGAGATCAACACGAAAGCCATCCCGATGGTGATCGGAACCACGGGCTTCACACCTGAGGAGCAAGAGCGGTTGACCGCGTTCAGTCAGTATCGCCCCTTGCTGGTTAGCGCCAATTTCGCCCATGGGTTCGAGGCATTCCGGCAGGCGGCCGTCGATTTTGCCTGGCGCATGCCGGATGCCGACGCGGCTGTCGGCGAAATCTACCATGCCCGCAAGAAGGCGGAACCGTCCGGCACCTCGCGCCTGCTGGCTCGCCAGGTGTTCGAGGCGCGCAGCCGCGCCATGGGTTTTGCCGCACCGGAACCGGCGATCACCGTCAACCGCGAGGGTGACACCGTCGGCGTCAACGAGATCCGCTTCGACATGGGCTCGGCTGAGGCGGTGTTCACATACCGGGTCCACACGCTCGCAGCCTATGCCGAAGGGGCGCTCGCCGCTGCGCAATGGCTGGTTTCCACGCCGCGTCCCGCCGGCAACTACAGCCTTGCGGACAGCCTGAACGACTGATGATATTTGAGAGGAACATGACCATGCAGGACCTTCGCAACCGCTTCAACGGCGTCTTCACCGCCCTCATCACACCCTTCAAGGACGGTGCCGTCGACACCGCCGCCTACGACGCACTGGTCGAGCGCCAGATCGAAGCCGGTGTCGCCGGCCTCGTTCCAGTCGGCACGACTGGGGAAGCCGCGACGCTTTCCGACGAGGAGGCCGATGCGCTGATTGCCCGGACCGTGAAGCTCGCCGCCGGGCGTGCCCTGGTGATGGCAGGTGCCGGCGCCAACGACACGAAGAAGACGGTCGAAAAGGTGAAACGCGCCGAAAGTGCGGGCGCCGACGCCGTTTTGATCGTCACGCCATACTACAACAAGCCGACCCAGGCGGGCCTCATCGCCCACTACAGCGCAGCCGCCGAATCGACCTCGCTGCCGGTCATGCTCTATTCGGTGCCCGGTCGTTGCGGCGTCGAGATCGCTCCGGAGACATGCGCGGCGCTGCTCGACAGGCATGACAACATCATCGCAATCAAGGAGGCCGGCGGATCGGCCGCCCGCGTCACCCAGCTGCGCAGCGCCTGTGGCGATCGGCTGATCATCCACTCGGGCGACGACGGCCTGACCCTGCCCTTCCTTTCGCTCGGTGCGATCGGCGTGACGAGCGTCGTCGCCAATGTGGCTCCGCGCGAGATGGTGCAGCTGGTCGAGGCCTGGAAGAAGGGCGACACGGCCCGTGCGCTGGCACTGCACGAACTGATCGCCGAACTGACCGACGGCATGTTCATCGAATCCAATCCGGGGCCCGTCAAGGCGGCGCTCGCGCTCTCCAACCTTGCCGGACCGGAAATGCGCCTGCCGATGGTTCCGGTGTCGGCCGCCAACCGCGAACGGCTCGCCGGCATACTCGGCCGCTTCACCTCGGCCTCGGCCTCCTTCCAAGAAATGCGGTAAGCGGCGGCATCAGCTTTGCATTGTCCGTAACGAACGGACGTAGGACTATCAACCGTCGGCTCCCGGTTCAGCCGGAAGCCGACGCAAGACTAGGGGAACGAGAATGATAAACAAGACTGACGAGGATCGGTGTCCGCGGTACGGACATCATCCGTCTTGCCGGGCGGACAAGACCGCAGGAGGTGCCCGATGAGCTACAACTGGGATTTCCATTCCGTATGGCAATACTGGGACCTCTTTCTTTGGGGTCTCTGGATCACCGTCCTCTACACCTTCGGCTCGATCTTCTTCGGCGTCCTGATCGGCTTCCTCACCTGCGCGGCAAGGCTTTCCGGCTGGCGGCTCCTTTCAGGCATTGCCCGGGTCTACCAGGAAATCTTCCGCTGCACGCCGCTGCTCGTCCAGCTTCTGTGGTTCTACTATGCCTTCCCGCTGCTCGTCGGCGGTTCGATCGACAACCGCGTTGCCGCCATGCTGACGCTGTCGCTCTATGTCGGCGCCTTCTACGCGGAAATCTTCCGAGGCGGGATCGTCTCGATCGACAAGGGGCAGCGCGAGGCGGCCTCTGCGATCGGCATGAGTCCCTGGCAGTCAATGCACCGGATCATCCTGCCGCAGGCGATGAAGCGCGTGCTGCCATCCTTCATCAACCAGTCGGTCATCCAGTTCAAGAACACTTCACTGGTCTCAGTCATCTCGGTTGCGGATCTTGCCTACATGGCGGCGGTGGTGAACGGCCAGACCTACCGACCACTTGAGTCCTACACCCTCATGGCCGGCCTCTACATCGCCATGCTTCTGCCGCTCACCCAGGCCGCGGACTGGATCGAACGACGCCTCAGGGTCAGCGACTAACGGAACGGATGCACGGACATGACACAGAACTCCACACTCAAGGCACCCGTGATCGAAGCTTCCGCGCTTCGCAAGAGCTACGGCGCCCTCGAAGTCCTCAAGGGGCTCGATCTCAGCTTAGAACGCGGCGAGGTCGTCGCACTGATCGGCCCCTCGGGGTCGGGCAAGTCGACCTTCATCCGCTGTCTCAACATGATGGAAATCCCGACGGCCGGTACGATTCGCTTTCGCCAGAAGGCCGTCGGCGAGCGGTTTCGCGACAAGGACGACGAGATCGGCATCGGCACGCTGCGCCGCCATGTCGGCATGGTGTTCCAGCACTTTAACCTCTTCCCGCACAAGACGGTGCTGCAGAACGTCACCGAAGGGCCGATCGTGGTCTGCAAGCGGCCGAAACGAGAGGCGGAGGAACTCGCCATGGACCTGCTCGCCCAGGTGGGCCTCGCCGAGAAGCACTCCGCCTATCCGAACCATCTTTCCGGCGGGCAGAAGCAGCGGGTCGCAATCGCCAGGGCACTTGCCATGGAGCCGGAAGTGCTGCTGCTCGACGAGGTGACCAGCGCGCTCGACCCGGAACTGGTGGGCGAAGTGCTTGCGGTCATCCGCGGGCTGGCGGACAAGGGCATGACCATGGCGATCGTGACCCATGAAATGGCCTTTGCCGCCGACGTGGCGAGCCGTGTCCTCTTCCTTGACCAGGGCGTGATCGCCGAGACGGGAACGGCCGAGGACGTAATCCTCAACCCGCAGAATCCGCGACTTCAGGGTTTCGTTGCGCGGTTCAAAGGCTGAGCATCATCATGGTGAAACTGAAGGTCAGTATATTTGGTGCAGGCGAAATCGGCATCGCGCTCGCCACGGCGCTGTCGGCGAGCGAGGACTTTTCCGTGCAGGTCGTCGACCGGTCGGAGGAGGCGCTTGATCGCCTGCGCAAGATGAACATCAAGGCGACACTGCATGCCTTTGGCCACGGCGACGAGTTGCAGGGCCTGCTCTCCGGCCAGGATGTCGCAGTCGCGGCAGTGCCTGAAAGGGCCGTGAATGAAGTGGCGCAGGCGGCAGTTCAGGCGAAGGTACACTACCTGGACTTTTCATGCGCCCGGCCGGGAACGCGGGCGATCCTCGCACCACTCGCCGAGCACCGTGCCGTCTTCAACGGATGCGGCGTTTCACCGGGATTGATCGGCAATGTCGCCTACGGACTTCTGAGCGCTTTCTCCCCCGTGACGGATCTCACCATCCGTGTCGGGGCCATCCCTCGCTATCCGACCAACCGGCTCGGCTACGGCCAGATCTGGAATGTCGACGGCCTGATCGACGAATATACCCGGCCAAGCGCCGCGATCCGCGACGGCAAGTCGGTCAGCGTGTCGCCGCTCGAGGAGTACGGCCAATTGAGTATCGATGGCGTGAACTACGAGGAATTCGTCACGTCGGGAGGTGTCGAGGATCTGTCGATCTTCTCCGAATCCGCCCCGAAGAACGTGACGTTCAAGACGATCCGCTATCCCGGACATCTCGAGTACATGCGCTTCCTGCTCGATGATCTCGGGCTTCGCAATCGTCGCGACATGCTGCGATCGCTGCTCTACAACGGATTGCCGGTGATTGAGGACGACGTGCTGCTCCTGGTCGTGACGGCTCGCGGCTATCGAGGTCGCCAGCCGACCGAGCGCACAATCTGCCATCGCTTTTCGCCGAACCGGAGCCTCGGGCCGTTCAACGCCCTGACTTCCGTTGCGACCGGTTATGCCGCGACACTGCTGTCGATGCTGCATCGGGGAGAAATAGCACCCCAAGGCGCTGTTGCACACCATCGCATCGATACAGAAACATTGCTGTCAAGGGAGTTCCTTGAGCCGATGCTTTCACAATAGAAGGCAATATATTTGTTCGACCGGATTCGGCCAGCATTCGTGAACTCTGATGGACTTGATTGCCATTTAGAACATCTAGAATGCTCGGACGACGTCTTCCGCGGCCAGTGCCGCCGATAGAAGAGTGCTGGCCTGTTGCGGCAGTCCGGAAAGCGGCAGCCCGACAGGCATCCAGATCAGGCGCACGGGTTAGGCTCTAAAAGTCTGCAAGTCGCGATCCGCCATAAACTCACACGCCGGCGGCAATCATCTGTTGAAGGCCGAGATCAGAGGCTTGTTGAACAGACGCGCCCACGATCGCGCGCTAGCCTGTTGAATAGAAATGATCGGCGTTCCGCCCGTCCACCAGCCGTTGCCAATAGCGACAACAATGTCTGGGGAACGGTACATTGACTGCAGGATCGGCCAGACGATGAGCTGCTCGTAACAGATGAGCGTTGCCACCCTGTGACCAGGAAGATCCACATAGGGGTTGCGAAAGAAGGAGGCCGTTGCACCACCGGTTTCCCCCAACCAGACGCGCCAGGGCTGCCACATCGCGCCGGGAACCGGCACACGCTGTCGATAGACAATACTGGGTCGGTTCTCCGCCATCGCGACCATGATATTGTCGTAACCGAAAGAGTTTACTTCCACCGCGCCTGCGATCACGGTTATGCGCGAACCTTGGAGTCCATCTTGCCAGAAACGCTCTACAGTCGGCGTCCAGAATCCGAATGCGCTTTCAGGCAGGACGACTATTTGAGCCGTGCCCGATGTTTTCGTGCGGATGGTCGAAAGCAAATTCCGCTGTCGCTGAAGACTGGCATCCCGACCGAGGCTCGATCCCAATTCCAGATCCATAGCATGCCAACCCTCAGGCACTGTCAATGGCGTCCAGGTTGAGGCGGACCACACCGACGAAACGCCCAGAGCCACGACCACAGCTAGCCGCCATCGCGTCGTTAACATCATCTGCCCGGCTGCTGTCGCTCCAAGTCCGAACCAGCCGCAGCCGGGGAAGAGAGCGCCCGCTGCAGTGATCGGGTGCGCCCAACCGACAATCCCGAATGGAGGCAGCGCCATGAGCAGGCTGGCGATAAGATACCTCGTAGCATGACCAAGCTCCCCCTTCCCCGTCCAGAGCACCGTATACACGCTTACAAAGGCCAGAGATGCGACCAGCCACAACGCCAACCCTGGCCATATATCGGTTGCGTAAAAGATCGCGACAGCCTGTGGCAAGTTGCGCGTTGCGGCCAGAAAATAGCCGGCCGAAACCAGCATAGCGGCGACCCTCGTCGCCGCCAACGACCAAACAAGCGGAAATAGCAACGTGAACGGCAGAAGCTCAGGTACGCCGCTCCAGCCGATCCATCCGCTCGCAACCGACGCCGCTACCAAAACGGCTGGAGCCAACGAGCTAAGGCGCATAGGTCAACACTTTTCGGGCCAGGCCGAGAACACCCGTGGCGGGGACCGGACCAAAATACCGCGAATCGAAGGATTGGACGAAGCTCGAAAGCAGAAAAATATCGTCCGGAGGAATCGTGCCACCACCATGGGCCGTGAGCACCCTGCCTCTTCCGTCTCCTGGCCGCGTGAAGGAAGCCGGAATGACGTGACCATCCACTCGCACATTTCGGTCTATCGTGACGCGCTGTCCGCCGGTTGCGATAACGGTCTTGATGAGGGGGGCAAAGCCACCGGCACACGAGCCGCGGCGAAGATAGCCGCGGGCCAGTGCCGCACGGATCGCCACCGTGTCCGGCGGGCAAATGAAGACCAGATCACCTACTGCGGGGCGGCGAGCGATCGGCTCGATCCGCCAGAGCCCCAGCGGTTCGCTCGGAGTTACATTGACGCGAAGGCCAGCCATCCAGGCCAACCCCGTCACGGCTATCAGGAACGCCAGGGCCCACCCGATCTGCTGAGCCAAGTTGCCAGTTTTTCGACCGTCAGGCTTCAGAACACACTTCCTTTTCCTGAACCGAAGTATTGGGCGACAAAACCGAATGCGAACTGACCGGCTGCGGTGAGCCGTCTCCCAACGATCTGGCAATCCAAACGCACTGAGGATGGGGATCACAACCGACGAGCAGGGACGATAGTGATTGGCCGCGCATCGACAACTGGCATTTCTGCGAGTGGCCTTAGGGCCCGTATCGAGATCCGCGAGTGCCCAATGAGAATCCCTTTGACATTGACACGGGTGTCAAAGACCCAGAACGGCACTGGAAAGGAGCGCTCTGGGGCAGGCCTTAGAGATCTAGCGCATCCTTGAGGATCATCTCGTCCTTGACCTGGAGGTCAAGGTCGGCCTCGATATGGTCGATGTGATGGAGCTCTAGGTCCGTGGCGCGTTTCTCATCGCCTTTTTCGAGAGCGTCGAGAAGAGCGGCATGCTCGCTGTGGCCGCAGCTCGATACGCCCGATCGCCCATAGAGCGCAATGACAAGCGATGAGCGTGTGATCAGCTCGCACATGAAACGCTGCAGGATGGCATTGCCGGCAGTGGACGCCAGCATCAGATGGAAGTCGCCCGACGCCTTGATCTCGGCGCGCCGCATGACCGGCCCCCGCTCGTTCATGAAGCGGCCCTCCTCCTCCATCTGCTTGCGGAACGCCTCGATGTCTTCAGGCGTGATCCGCTTGATGGCGGCAGCGATGAGTCCGGGCTCGATGAGGCGACGTTAGGCGAAGACCTGCCGCGCCTCCTCCGGTGTGGGATGGGAGACAAAGGCCCCGCGGTTGCGTTCGGTGCGCACCAGACCTTCGAAGGCCGGCATCTGGAGGGCACCACGGGTGCGCTCCTCAGGCATCTTTGCGATTGCCACGCTCGAATTGGGCTCGCAGCCGGGGTCTGGCCGCGCAGAGCTTCTGGAGAGCGTCCCTGCGCTTCCGCGCAGCGTTCCTTGTCGATCTCGGATTGGCAAAGCGGAAAAACTGCCGTGGAAGGAGTGGGCCGTCTGAAACACGACGCTTTGCGGGAGGTGCAGCCATGCGCGAAATACCTGCCGCAGTCCACGATGCTACGGCAATACTGCGCACGGCAACCGCTTCGTTCACCCGGGTAAAGGATCGGCCCATGAACAACGATCACTTCACCAATCAGTGGAGAGAAGAGACTTCCCGCTTCGGGCTGAGACCGATGAACCGCTGGTCAGCATGTCAACGGCACCCCCATCCGGGCGGCTCATACGGAACGCGCCGTGCTGGCGCTGCCCTTCCGGTTGACAATGCCGGCTTTTTTTCTCCATGTTGCGTAAAACAGGAGAAAGGGAACATCATGATCTTTAAAAGGCGATCTTTCGCAATCGGTGTGGCGATCGGCACGCTTGCTCTGGGCATCAGCCTGGCAGTCGCGCAGACGCCCGCCTTCTTTCGGATAGGGACAGGTGGAACGGCGGGCACCTATTATCCCATCGGTGGTCTGATCGCCAACGCGATCTCCGGCGCCGGCGACAAGGGCGTGCTCGGCCTCGTCTCCACCGCGGTTGCATCCAACGGCTCGGTCGCCAATATTAACGCCATCCAGGGTGGATCTATGGAATCGGGCTTTACTCAGTCCGACGTCGCTTACTGGGCCTATAGCGGTACCGGCCTCTATGACGGCAAGGGCAAGGTCGAGGATCTTCGCCTTATCGGCACGCTCTACCCGGAAACCATTCACCTGGTGGCCCGCAAGGATGCCGGGATCACGTCGGTAGCAGATCTGAAGGGCAAGCGCGTCTCGATTGACGAGCCTGGATCCGGCACCATCGTCGACGCCCGCATCGTATTGGCCGCCTTTGGCCTGAGCGAATCGGACATCCAGGCGGAGCACATGAAGCCGGGACCCGCAGGAGACCGGCTGCGTGACGGCGGCCTCGATGCCTATTTCTTCGTGGGCGGCTATCCGGCCGGCGCGATTTCAGAGCTTGCCACGTCCAGCGGCATCTCGCTCGTGCCGATCGAGGGCCCCGAGGTCGACAAAATGCTCGCCGAATACAGCTTCTTTTCGAAGGACACGGTTCCCGCCGATACCTACGCGGATGTCGGCGCGACCCCAACCATTTCGGTTGCCGCGCAGTGGGTGACCAGCGCTAAGCAGTCCGAAGACCTTGTCTACAACATCACCAAGGTCCTGTGGAACGATGCCACGCGGGCGGCCCTTGACGCTGGCCATGCCAAAGGAAAAATGATCACGTTGCAGAATGCCACCACCAGCCTGGGCATTCCGCTGCATTCGGGCGCCGATCGCTTCTACAAGGAAGCCGGTGTCCTGAAATAACCCGCAGGCATTTCGATCAGCGGTGCGGCGGCCGGCATTGCGGGCCGCCGCATTGCGTTTGATGAAGATTATCGAGGGGTAGACGGCGATGACACCAAACGGCACGGGCAGAGTGTCCGCTATGGAACTGGACGAGGCTAACGCGCGGGCGCTGGAAGAACAATTCGACGCCGAGATCCGTTTCCGCCCGCTGGTGCCTCTCGCCGCCAAGCTGGTCGGCGGACTGCTGATCCTGCTGTCACTATTCCATTACTATACCGCCGGCTTCGGTCTGCTGTCGGAAGTGCTGCATCGCGGCATACATCTGTCCTTCGTTCTGGGACTGATCTTCCTGGTCTTTCCGGTCAATCGTGCCAGCTATACCGAACCCTCCGCGTCCGGACTACTGCGACCGCTGGGTATTTCCCTGATCGACTGGGCCTTGGCACTGGGGGCGATCATCGCGGTCATGCATGTACCGCTGATCCCGCTGGACGATCTGGCATTCCGGGTCGGCAATCCGACTTCCACCGACGTCGTGCTAGGTGGACTGCTCGTGGTGGTGCTGCTGGAAGCCACCCGTCGTTCGGTCGGCTGGCCGCTGCCGATTATTGCAGTCCTGTTCATGACCTACGCGCTTTCCGGGCCGTACATGCCCGGTATCCTCGTGCATCCGGGCGCCACCATCTCACAGTTGATCAACCATCTTTACCTGACCAGCCAGGGTATTTACGGAATCGCGCTCGGCGTCGTTGCCACCTATGTGTTCCATTTCGTTCTTTTCGGCGTGTTCGCCACTCGCATCGGCCTCGGACAGCTGTTTCTCGACTGTGCCGCCTGGGTCGCCGGGCGCTATGCCGGTGGACCCGCCAAGATCTCGATCTTCGGTTCGGCTCTGTTCGGGATGATTTCAGGTTCATCGGTGGCCAATACGGTGACAGTCGGCTCGCTGACCATTCCGGCGATGATCCGGCTTGGCTATAAGCGCACCTTTGCCGCCGCCGTCGAATCCGCATCCTCGACTGGCGGCCAGATCACGCCGCCGATCATGGGGGCGGCGGCCTTCCTGATGATTGAATTTCTCAACCTGCCCTACACCACGATCATCCTGGCGGCGATCGTACCGGCATTCATGCATTTTTTTGGCGTGTTGGTGCAGGTGCATTTCGAGGCCAAGCGGGAAGGTTTGCGCGGCATGACGCCGGAGGAAATGCCGGATTTGAAACAGGCGTTCAAGCGCGACTGGCCGACCGTCATCCCGCTGGTCGCCCTGATTGGCATCCTGCTTTCGGGCTATACGCCCTATCTGGCGGCATTCTGGGGCATTACGCTGTGCATTGCCGTCGGTCTGTTGAACCCGAGCCGCAGGATGTCCGTGACCGATATTCTCGAAGGTCTGCGCGACGGAGCAAAATATGCGCTTGCCGTCGGCGCTGCGGCCGCCACGGTCGGCATCATCGTCGGCGTCGTGACGCTTACCGGGGTCGGCTTCAAGATCTCCTATATCGTTACCACGACCGCTTCCGAAATGGCGGCCTGGGTGGGCACGATGGTTCCAGTCGCCTGGTTCGGTGCGTCGACCCTGACGCTGCTGTTCACGCTGATCATGACCGGCATTGTCTGCATCCTGATGGGTTGCGGGATTCCGACGACGGCCAACTACATCATCATGGCCACCATTGCCGCCCCGACGCTGGGCATGCTCGGTGTGGAGCCGATCGTCGCACACTTCTTCGTGTTCTATTATGGTGTTCTCGCCGACATCACCCCGCCAGTGGCGCTGGCAGCCTATGCGGCGGCGGGGATGGCCGGGGCGGATCCGTTCAAGACCGGCAATACCGCCTTCCGCCTCGGGCTTGGCAAGGTGCTCGTGCCATTCGTGTTCGTGTTTTCGCCCTCGTTGCTGCTGGTGACCGCCGACTTTACCTGGACCAAGTTCGCTGTCGCCTTTACCGGTTGCGTGCTCGGAATTTTCTGCCTCGGCTCCGCGCTGTCAGGGTTTCTGCTTGTCAGAACCATGATCTGGGAGAAGCTCCTTCTGATCGCGGCGGCGATCCTGTTCGTCGTGCCCGAGCTTATTTCGTCCTTGGTCGGGCTTGCCATAACGGCGCCGGTGCTGGCCAACCAGGGGATAGCTCGACGGCGCGAACTGGGCGCAACCGCATAGAGCTCTGGAAATGGTAGGCGGGTTCCCTTTCCGATTGCATCTGTACTACGCCTGCTCGGCGCCCTGATGGCGCCCACTCAGGAGAGGTGGATGACTCGCACATCCCTGCAAGGCAGAACCTTCCGTGTCTCTACAACAAAGGACGCTCCTCGGAGCTTTGCCACTTGATCGGAGTCTGGCGCACCAACATCGCAACTGGTTTCGCGAGTGCCAGGACGGTCCTCCATGCATTCTGCAATCTTCGAGACAGAGAGGTCGTGCGGATCAACGGACATCCGGAGCGCGGCGCCAAGTCGCCCGGATGATCTGCTATGCTGGCTATCGCCGATTGCGAGGCCTATTCGGGATTCTCTTTGGTCTCGGTATCGGAATAGCGAGTTGCACACCAGGGTGGCTCAGAGGATACCGGCAGGCGACCGGAGGTACGATCGGACAATAGTTCCGATCTCGTCCTACGGTCGATGTGGATCGGCCGCATAGAGCCTGCCGAGAAGGATGGGGGTCAGGTACATCGGCACCTGATAGCAGGCGATGAACAATAGCAATGGTTCCGTTACGGCGGACGGAAGCGCGGTCAGAAACAGCATGACGTTACGGTTGCCGGCAATGATCGCATAGGCGACGACGGCCGATGAGGGTCCGCGCGCGCGCATGGCGCAAAATGCCAGCAACTGGAGGCCGAAATTCACCGCGAAGGCGGCAAGCAGACTCACGATCAGCGCCCCCGGGCGGGTGGCAAAAGCCGGGCCTATTGCCGACATCAGGCCGATCACGGCGATGGCCATCACCAGCGCGGAAAAGCCGTCGATGGCGGCAAGGGTGCGCACGGATGGCTGCGGCAACAGGAAATGCCGGATTGCGAAGGCGAGTGCGGCCGAAACGCCGATCAGGCAGACCAGCTTGAGGGATGCGAAGATCACGCTGCCGGCCGAGCCGAATGCCGGCCACAATGCAAATGCCGGCAGCACAGTCAACGGCAGAAGCGCGGTGCCAGCAATCAGCAGCCGCAGGGCGGGGGCTGGATCGTTGCCCGTCAGGAGCGTGAGATTGGGGCTGCCGGAAATCGGCGAGGCCGCGGTGACCAGCACCGCCGCGGTCGCGAGCGGTCCGCTCAGACCGAGGAGAAGGAAAGACAGTGCCAGGACGCAGGGGAGTAGTACCTGATAAAGGCCCACCATGCCGAGAGACGCGCGGATCTCGCCAACGCGGCCAAATGCCTGGGCCGGACCGATCCGGAGTGCTGCGACGAACAGCATGATCGCAACCATTTCAGGGATCAGGGGCCGCAGCAGGGCGGCAAGTGCCGGAAAGGCAACGCCCACAACTAACCCGCTCACCAGTACATAACGGCCATGGCGGGCGAAAAAGTGGAGGGACAGATAAAACCGGCTCACAACGTGCCTCGCAGGATCAGGGTCAGGGCGGCGGCAGCCGATACGGCCAGCAATACCGGGCGGAAACGCCTGTCGAAACGGGAGCCGAAATGGCGGGCGACAAGGGTTCCCAGCACCATCGGTGGTGCCATCATGGCCGCCAGCGCCGCGTCCCTTGGCCCGGCCCAGCCGCTCGCATAGAGTCCGCCCAGCGACAGGATGCAGCCGACGGCGAAGAAAGCAGCCAGCGTCGGGCGCGCCTGTCGGGCGGCGCGATCCTGGTAGATGAGCGCCAGCGGTGGAGCGCCGACTGAGGTTATGGTGCCCATCAGTCCGGAAACTCCCGACATTGCCAGGAGAGTTGCATGATTGAAAGTGAGCTTCCAGCCGATCACCGATAGAACTACCGCCGCGGCAATCATCAATCCGAACAGCAGCGTGAAGGTCTGTCGGTCCGGCAGCGCAGCGAGCACGAGGGTCGCCGCGAACACGCCACAGAGGCGCCCAACAACTCCGAGGCTGACTTCGTTCCAGGCGATGGCATCGCGCTCGCGCCATGCCCCCCAGATCGCCGTCAACATGCCGAGAAATAGCGCCGGTGCGGGCACCAACGCGGGATCGATCAGCGCCAGCAGCGGCGCGGCCGTCAGCCCGAAGCCCATGCCAAGTCCGGCCTGGACGATGGCAGCGGCCACGACGATGGCAAATATCGCCAACAGCAGCAGCGGCGAGGAGGTGAGATCGGAGACCAAAGCCTGCCCTAGCCTGCTGGGATCTGGTGCATGTGCGCCGGTAGCCAGGTGGCGAGATCCGGAAAGGCGATCAGGATGAAGACCATTACCACCATGATGAGGAACATCGGGAAGGCCGCCCGGGCGATGAAGCCCATCTCATGGCCGGTCATGCCCTGCATCACGAACAGGTTAAAGCCGATCGGCGGGGTGATCTGCGCCATCTCGACAACCAAGACGATGAAGATGCCGAACCAGATGATATCGATACCGGCCTGGCGGATCATCGGCTCGACCACGGCGATCGTGAGCACGACCGAGGAAATGCCGTCGAGAAAGCAGCCGATGACGATGTAGAACACCAGAAGTGCCATCAACAGCTCGAATCGGCTGAGCTCCATCGAGCCGATCCACTCCGCTAGCGCCCGCGGAAGGCCGGTAAAGCCCATCGAGAGCGACAGGAACGAGGCGCCGGCGAGGATCAGCGCTATCATCGCCGAGGTCCGGGTGGCGCCCATCAGGCTTTCCGTCAGCGACTTTCGGTTCAATGATCCTTGCGCAACGGCCAGTAACAGCGATCCGATGACGCCGAAGGCGGCAGCCTCTGTGGCGGTGGCAAAGCCGAGATACATCGAGCCGATGACCACAAGGATCAGCGAGATTACGGGTAGCAGGAAGCGCGAATTGGCCAGCTTCTCCTTGAACCTCATCTCCGGCTCTGGATCCGGACGATAGTCTTTCGACAATTTCGACATGATCGCCACATAGCTCATGAACAGCACGGCCAGCGCCAAGCCGGGCACAATTCCGGCGACGAAAAGCTTGGTGATCGATTCGTTGATGGTGACGCCATAGACGATCAGGGTCAGCGACGGCGGGATCATCAGGCCGAGGGTCGCGGCTCCCGCCAGGGTGCCGATCACCATTTTCTCCGGATAGTTGCGGCGCCGGAGTTCCGGGATGGACATTTTGCCGACGGTGGTCAAGGTCGCGGCCGAGGAACCGGAGACAGCGGCAAACACGGTGCAGCCGACGACATTGGTATGCAGCAGGCCACCGGGCAGCTTGGCCATCCAAGGCGAGAGCCCCTTGAACATGTCCTCCGATAGGCGGGTTCGAAACAGGATCTCGCCCATCCAGATGAACAGCGGGAGTGCGGTGAGCGACCAAGAGGAGGACGAGCGCCAAAGGATCGTCATCATGGCGTCGCCGACCGGGCGATTGGTAAAGACCTCCATGCCGAACCAGGCAACGCCCAGCAGCGCCAGGCCCACCCAGACGCCTGTACCCAGCAGAAGGAAAAGGATAAAGAGGAAAATGGCGACAGGGGCGAGTTCTGCAATCATGATAGTGCACCTATTCACCGTGACTCTGCTCTGCCAGATCCGATGCGATATTGTCTGTGCCGGTGATGATCAGGGTAAGAAGGTTGTCGGCAAAGCAGATAGCTAAGAGGATGGCGCCGGCCGCCATTGGCAACTGCACGATCCATAACATGGTTTCATCCTGACCCTGACTGATGTCGCCGAGCTTACGCGACCAGTAGACCAGCTTGACGGCATACCAAGCGACGTAGGTCGATCCGGCGGTGGCAATCAGCAGGCACCAAAGCTCGCCCCAGAACCTGTTCCTCCCGAGCGCCGTCAGCAGCAGGTTGACGCGGATATGGGCGCCGTGGTTGAGGGCATGGGCAAAAGCGAGGAATGAGGCCGAGGCCATCAGATAACCTGCATATTCGGCGCCGCCCGGAAAGGTCACACTCGACCAGCGAGCCACCATCTGGGTCACGATAACCAGCAGAATGGCTACCAAGCACAGGGCGGCGACACCGCCGGCCGCGTCATAAAGTCGGTCGAGAATACGGCGCACCGGATGCTTGCGGATGGATCCGTTCATGATATCCCTCAACACGAGAGCATCTCGCCCAAATTCTGGAACGGGTTTCGGGAAGGCGACATGCGGCAAAACAAGAGATAAAGCGCATGCGAGAATTCACTTGAACGCGGCGCGCCTTGAAAGGAAAGCCCGGCGATTGTAGCCGGGCTTCGTCGCTACTGCGGGATTACTTTGCCTTGTAGGCATCGATGATCGCCTTGCCATCGGCCCCGGCTTGTGCCAGCCACTCGTCCGTCATGGTGGCGCCATAACCTTCGAAGTCGTTCTTCAACTGCGCGCCGGGATCGCCGACGGTCATGCCGTTTTCGGCGAGCGTCTTGAGGTACTTGGCCGTGAGTTCCCTGGAGGTGGTTTCACCGGCTTCGGCCGCCTTGGCCCCGCAATCCATCACCGCCTTCCTGGAGGCGTCGTCGAGACCGTCAAAAGCGCCTTTGTTGACGAAGACGACGTTGCGCGGCAACCACGCCTGCACGTCGTAGAAGTATCTCAGGCTTTCCCAGACCTTGGAGTCCACACCTGTGGAACCCGATGAGACAAAGCTGTCGGCAACGCCGGTCGCCAGCGCCTGGCTGAGCTCGGCCGCTTCGATCTGCACCGGTACCATACCGGCTAGCTCGGCGATGCGGGCAGTCGCCGCGTTATAGGCGCGGAATTTTACTCCCTTGAGGTCGGCGGCCGAATTGACTTCCTTTTTCGTATAGAGACCCTGCGGAGGCCACGGAACGGAATAGACATAGATCAGGTCCTGGGCCTCGAGAGCGACGTTCACCTTGTCGAGTGCCGCCGACCAGAGCTTGTCGGAAGCGTCGAAGGAGCTGGCAAGAAACGGGATAGAATCGACCGCGAACAGTGGATTCTCGTTGGCATGCGCCGAAAGCAGGCGCTCGCCGATCGGGGCCTGTCCGGTCTGCACTGCGCGCTTGATGTCATTGCCGGCAAACAGCGAGCCGTTGGCATGGACAACGATTTCGAGACCGCCCTTGGTGCTGTCAGCTACGCATTTGGCGAAGGCCACGGCATTTTCCGTATGGAAGTTGCTGGCCGGATAGGCGACCGGCATATCCCATTTTTCGGCGAAGGCCGATGTCGCGAATGCCAGGCTGAAGACGCTGCCGGCGAGAAGTGAAATCTTCTTTTTCATTGCATGTTCCCCTTTTTTGTTCGTGGCACTATTGAAATCGGATCGGCGCGTAAGGCGCAAGATCGAAATTGGTTTTCTGACCGGAGATCATCTGCGCCAGCAGCCACCCGGTCTTGGGTCCGCCGGTCAAGCCGATATGATGATGGCCGAACCCGAGCCAGGCGCCGGAGATCTTCGGCACTGCACCGATCACCGGAATGGAATCCGTCGGTGCCGGCCTGTGTCCCATCCATTCGCGAGTGTCCTTCCAGGTCAGTGTCGGCATCGCCGCCTTGATATTGCGCAGCAGAAGTTCGAACGGGGGGCGCGAGGCGCGCGCAAGCAGCCCGCCAAATTCGACCACACCGGCGAGGCGGATGCGGCCCTCCATTGGCGTGACAACGAATTTACCCGATGCGATCATCACCGGCGAACGGGGCATGACGTTGGGTTCCAGCAGCTCGATATGATAACCGCGCTCGCTTTCGAGCGGCACGTTAAGCCCGAGCTTTCGCGCAAGCGGCCTCGACCAGACACCGGTGGCAATCACGACGTCGTTGCAGGCAAGCGTCTCGCCACCGATGCGAACGCCGATGACCCTGCCTTCCGCATGGACAATATCGCTGACATCGGCCTTGCGGAACGCGGCGCCGCCTGCCTCGGCATGGGCGGCCAGCGCCTTCACATAAGCGCCCGGATCTGAGATCAACCCGTGGCCGCCGAGCCGCACGCCGAAACCGAGCACCGGCGCGAAGCTGGGATCATAGTCCTGGAAGGCGGATCCCTCCATCTCATCCCAGGCAATGCCATGGGCCTTGCGGATGGCCCAGCCGAACGCATCACCTTCGAAATGGGTGCGATCATTGTAGACGAAGACATAGTCCGAGGGGACCAGGTATCGTTCAGCGCCCGTTCCGGACGACAGCGCCTGATGGTCCGAAAGACTGTCTCCGACGATGCCGTGCAGGGCCGCGGCGATGCGTTCGGCATCCCTCGGATTGCAGTGCCCGAGATAGCGGACCAGCCAGGGCGCCAGCTTCGGCAGGTAGGACCAGCGCAGGAAGAGGGGCTGGTTTCGGTCGAACAGCATGCGCGGCGCCTTGCGCATCAGCCCTGGCACGGTCACCGGCACAATCGAGCAGGACGCCAGCACGCCGCCATTGCCGTAGCTGGTGCCCTCGCCTACTCCCAGCCGATCGACGATCGTCACCCGATGCCCGGCGCGCAACAGCCAGACGGCGGTCGAGATGCCAATTATGCCTGCCCCGACGATGACGACATGTTTGGGTTCGGCAGTTGTCATCAGGCAACCCACTCGCTGACGGGTGCCGCAGCTTCGTGCAACGGCTGGGAAATGATATCGACCAGCGTCGGGCCGTCATGCATAAGGGCCTCGCTCAAAAACGGGATCAACATCTCGGGGTCCTCCACACGAAACGACTTGACGCCGAAGGCACTGGCGACGGCGGCATGGTCGGTGCGATTGAAATCGACATTGTAGAAACGCTTGCCGAAGCCGGTGTTCTGGCCGGCCTTGATCCAGCCAAAGGTAGCGTTGGAAAAGACGATCGCCGTGATCGGCATCCTCTCGCGAACTATGGTTTCGAATTCGCCACAGCAGAAACCGAAAGAGCCGTCGCCCATGACGGCGACGGTCTTGACGCCGGGCCGGCCGACATGGGCGCCTATCGAGGCGGCGAGCGCATAACCGAGCGCGCCGTGGGCGCGGTTGGTGATGAAGTTGCGCCCTGATTTGCGCCAACGGTAATGGGCGGAGAAATACGGACAGGGCGTACCGGGGTCGGCAACGATGATCGCATCGTCGTCGAGCAGCGAACTGAGCGCTTTGACCACCCTCTCCGGCTTGATCGGACTGTCGAAGGATTCGGCCAGCGGCGTGAAGGCAGCAAGTTTCAGGTCCCAGGCGCGTTTGGCCCGCGCGGCACCGTTATGGGAAACGGTGGTACTACGGCCCTCGATTTCCTCGCAGAGCGCGGCGAGCGCCAGTCTGGCATCGGCACAGATCGCCACTTCCGTCTGGTAATTGGCGCTGATGACCAGCGGATCGCTGTCGATATGGACGATCCGGGTTTGCTTCTTCGGCGACCGCCAGCGTTCGGTGGTGACCGAGCCTGCCCGGCAGCCGATGAAAAGCACGAGGTCGGCCTCATCGACGACGGCGCGGGTGGAGGGCACGCCGCCATTGGAACCGACGACACCCACCGCCAAAGGATCGGTCTCGGCAATCGCCCCCTGGCCGGAAACGGTGGTGGCGATAGGTAGATCCAGAAGACGCGCCAGACGCAGCAGTAGAGCCTCCGCACCCGCAATCACAGGCCCGCCGCCACAGATGGCAACCGCGGCTTTCGCCGAAAGCAGAGAATCGGTGGCATCGCGGATAGCCTGCGGATCGGGTGCGGCACGTTCGGTCGGGTAGAACCGATAATGGAGATCGGCCCAGATCTCCGCCGGATCGGACGTGCCCTTCTGGGTATCGAACGGGAGAGCGATATGGGCGGAACCGGGCCTGCCGGTGGTCATCGCCCGAAAGGCCGCGCGCATCATGGCCGGAAGCCTCGAAGGATCATCGATCGAGGTGTTCCATTTCGTCACCGTCCGCATCAGCGCCACCTGATCCAGTTCGGTCAACGGATAGCGGCCGCGCGAATTCGTGGAGACATCACTGGTGATGGCCAGGATCGGGATCGAACTCTCATTGGCCTCGACCAGGCCGGGCAGGATATAGGTAGCGCCGCCCCCGGAGGGGCCCTCGCAAACGCCCGGTTTTCCGGTGACGCGGGCATATCCGTCTGCCATGTAGCCGGCATGGCGCTCGTCGCGCGTGAGGATGTGGGTTATGCCGTGGTCGACAGTCGCCAGCGCATCGTAAAAGGGCAAGCTCGTGTCGCCGCACAGACCGAACATGTGGGTGACTCCATGAGCTTCAAGCATGCGCACCATCGCCTCGGCGGCTGTCAGCGTATTGGGGCGGCTCTGGTCTGTCATGGAGGAAACGGTCCCTGCGCGATGTGCATAAGAAGTTGTGCATGCTGACCTGTATACAGATCTGTATGTTGAGTATCGGCACCACCTGTGTCAAGAAGGCGGACCAATTTAACCAGGGAGCAGGAATGAGCGAGGGACGGGTCGAGGCTCTCTACGCGCAGTTAAAGGAAATGGCGGTGAACTTTCGCATCCGCCCCGGCGAACGCCTTAACGAGGTCATGCTGGCGCGCGAGCTCAACGCCAGCCGGACACCGCTGCGCGAGGCGCTGAACCGACTGGTCGCCGAACAACTGATCGACTTCCAGCCCGGTAAGGGTTTCTTCTGCCGCGAGCTCGACGCCCGCTCGATCTACGAGCTTTATGAAATCCGCGCGGTTCTGGAAGAAGCCGCCGTCCGCTTCCTTTGCGAGCGCGCCACCGACGCCGACATTTCCGCCCTGTTCCAAAACGAGTATCAGGACGGCCTGCTCTATGTGGGCCGAACGATCCGCGAGGCCAGCGCAGCGGACGAGGCTTTTCATCTGGCGATCGCCCGGCTTTCTGGGAACCGCGAACTCTTCCGTCAACTGGCGCTGATCAACGAGCGGATCCGCTTCATCCGTTGGGTCGACATGGCCGCTGCCGTCACCCGCACCAAGGGCGAGCACAGCCGCATCATGGATGCCATTCTCCGGCGGGACGCACAGGCGGCGGTCCCGTTGATGCGCGGCCATATCGTCAAACGCATGGACCAGATCGTCGGCTCGGTGCGCGAGGGCTATTCGAACATCTATGTCGCCGGGCCTGAGGAACTGTTTGAGCGTAGGCTCCTCAACGAGGAAAGCATCAAATGAAAGTGCGGGGCGGCAAGACGGTCTACGGAGCATCGGTAGGCATACTGATGCTGGAGGCGCAGTTTCCACGCATTCCTGGTGATATGGGCAATGCCACCACCTGGCCCTTCCCGGTGCATTACAAGGTGGTGCGCGGCGCTTCACCCGACCGGGTCGTGCGCAAGGGCGCAGAAGGCCTGCTGCAGACCTTCATCGCCGCAGCCCGCGAACTGGTCGAGGATGGCGTCGATGGCGTTACCACCAACTGCGGATTCCTTTCGCTGTTCCAGGAGGAGCTCGCGGTGGCGCTCCCGGTGCCGGTGGCGACCTCGTCACTGATGCAGGTGGCGATGGTCAACCGACTGCTTTCGCCAGGACGCCGGGCTGGCATTCTGACAATCTCCGCCTCGACCCTCACGCGCGCGCACCTCGAGAAGGCAGGTGTGCCCGAAGGCACCCCGATCGGCACCACGGAAGGCGGGCGGGAATTCACCCGTGCCATTCTCGGCAACGCGATGGAACTGGACGTGACGGCAGCGCGGGCGGACAACATCGACGCCGCCCGGGCGCTCGCGGCGGCAAATCCCGATCTGGGCGCGCTGGTGCTGGAATGCACCAATATGGTTCCTTATGCCGCCGACATCCGTGAAGCGACAGGGCTTCCGACGTTTTCCATCGAGACTCTTGTGCGTTGGTTTCAGGCAGCGCTGGTGCCGAGCCGCTATGGCATGAGCTGAATCCCTGCTTGAGATCGGCTTGGAAGCGGGAAACTGGTGATGGTATATTAAAGCCATTGCGCCGCAGCAAAGGCACGGGTTTCGGGGACTTGTCGGCGGCTGCAGCTATCAACGGGCTAGCCGCCAAAGCATTGGTATGGCGCCTGTACTCCGGAGCGGGATCTGGGTGCGGGGCCTTTTCTGCCTTTTCGGCGCGGCCTCGCATTCTTCTTCTGGGCGAGTTGGTGGATCCCGTTCTTATTCGCGCTAATGTCCTGGCTCTACGTCTTGTTACGGGACAGGTTCACCTGCGAGCCGGCGGTCTGGGGCAAGCCATTCCCGTTGGGATGCATACCACCAGCACCTATCGGATCGACCGGGCGATGGGGTACGGCTTCCATGACCCGATCCGCGAGGTTCTCGTCTTCGTCGCGCTCACCACGTGGATACCGGGGATGGCAGGGCTATTGCGACGCGTGGTCCAAGCGTTTTGGACCCATAGGTGTTAATCTGGGATTGCCCGCCATTGCGCGCCAATCTCAGTGGTGTCGTGGCCAATACGGAAGGCAAGGCTCATGGCGGCCCCTTCGTTGCGGGTGGAAATCCGATCTGCATGACTATTGAAGTGACACTGGAGGAATGGCTACCCGCACAGATATATGCCGGAACGGCAACCTAAACCCCCACGCCTGTCACCCGAGGATCAGGAGTTCGAAGGTGACGCATACGGGGTTCGCCCCGCGAACAAGCACGCCTTCGGCAATCTCACCGTCCATGCCGACCATGGCGATATCGAGCCGCGCCCTAGGCCCTTCCGCTGTGCGGTTCACCTGCCCTTCACGGATCAGGACCTCCGTGGCATAGGAAGAGACATGACCTCCATCCTCGAAATCGGTTCCGACAAGGCTGCCGATGCCGAACACCTGAGCCTCCTCGAAACCATGTTCGGCGCAAATTGCCTCGATCGCTTCACAGATGTCGCGATTGGGCCGCACAGTGGCCAGCACCGCCCGTCGCAACCGCGCCTGGTTTGCTAGGGTCAAAGCACGTGGCGAGAAAAGCCGGAAATTCGTCTCTGCGTCATCTGCGACATCGAGAAGCGCCCCTGAAATGCCATAGGCGCGCACCTGGGTGGCATCGCGCACCTCCGCATCGAAGGGCAGGAGATGCCCCATGCGTAGTCCTTCGCCCGGCACCTCCCAAAGCCCGTGACAATGCAGAAACGCTTCACCGTCCCGGCGCCCCAGATGGAGCCCCGAACGGCATATCGTGCCGCCTGAAGGCGGCGCATAGGTCTCACTGTACCAGGCGGCATGACTTTCACCGGGACTTCCCGCAGGGATCACATAATCCATGCGCTTCATCGGCACATTGTCGAGCAGAACGTAAGCCGCCTGAAAACCGTGCGCAGATAGCGCATCGGCTACACTGGCATTGAAGCTCTTGCCGGGTTGCAGCGTAAGCGTCAGCGATTGCGCCTGGCACGCCACCGCAGCATGACGCTCCTGCGTCACCGGACCGGGATGCCGGATGCTGCGGACACTCATTCCGAAAGCCCCGCCGTGATAAAACCACCATCGACGGCAATCACCTGCCCGTTTACATAGCCGCCATCCTCAGACATGAGAAAGGCGACTGTTCCGGCTATCTCGTCAATCGTGCCATAGCGGCGCAGCGGCACGCGTTTCTGCCACTGGGCGCGCACGTCCTTCGTGTGCACCTCACGTGCAAGCGGGGTGTCGATCGGACCGGGTGCGATAGCGTTTACGCGAATACCATTGGGGCCCAGCTCGTTCGCCATCACCATGGTCATGGCGTTGACGCCGCCCTTGGAGGCCCCGTAGGCGCTGCGCCCCTTGTTGCCGTGCATGCCCGAAATCGAACTGATGTTTACAATGGAACCCGCTTCACCACGCTCGAGCCAGATACGGGCGGCCGCCCGCGACACGATGAAAGAACCGATCAGGTTGACGTCCAGAATGCGGCGGAAATCCTCGACGCTGGTATCGACTGCCGAACGGTCCACCGCAATGCCCGCCGAATTGACAATACCCAAAAGTCGACCCGCCTGCGCTACCTTACCGATGGCTTCGGCCACTGACGCCTCGTCCGCCACATCGCACGCGATGCCGCGTTCCGCCGGAAGGCCGAGTTTGGCGCAGGCGTCCGCCAGCGTCTGCGGCTTCAGATCCAGAAGCCAGGGTGCGAAACCGCGCGCCAAAAGAAGCCTTGCCGAGGCAAAACCAATCCCGGACGCGCCGCCCGTGATGGCGACACTCTTCATTTCCTCTCCTCCCATCGTCCTTCAGCCCGTCTTGGCAGTGCCGAAGTCTGGCAACTCGCCACGCCTTTCGAGTTCTTCGCGGATCATCTTCTTGGTGATCTTGCCGTAGGCCGACTTGGGCATTGCATCCCAGAAAAAGAACCGCTTGGGTAATTTGTATCGGGCCATCTTGCCATCGAGCCAGGAACGCAGATTGATGGCTGCCACATCCACGCCCGGCCGTGCGATACATACGGCAACGCCGACCTCGCCCCAGACCGGATCGGGCACGCCCAGAACCGCCGTCTCGCTGATGTCGGGATGCATCAGGATCTTTTCCTCGATCTCGCGAGGATAGATATTGGAGCCGCCCGATATATACATGTCCGATGATCGCCCGGTGATATAGACGAAGCCCTGTTCGTCCATGCGCCCCAGATCGCCGGTGAGGAACCAGCCATCACGGAAGGATTTCGCGTTGGCATCGGGGTTATTGTAGTAACCGGCAAAGACGGCGGGCCCGATAACGCATATTTCGCCCGGCTCGCCCAGCGCAACCTCATTGCCCAGCTCATCCTGGATCTGCACCTGCATACCCGTCCGCTCGAAACCGCAGGTGCCGATGCGCGCGTACTCGCCATCCTCGGCCGAATGCGCGGCCGGCGGCAGAACGGTGATGTTGCCCGTCACCTCGCCGAGGCCGAAATACTGTACGAGAACCGCGCCTAGCGTCGCCAGCGCCCGCTTCTGGTCTGCCCGGTACATGGGCGCGCCGGCATAGATCACATAGCGAAGCGTCGAGTGGTCGAACCGTTCTGCGGAAGGGTCTTCCACCAGCATTTTCAGGATGGTCGGAACGGTGAACATGTTCGTCACCTTCCATTTCTCGACCAGCGACCAGACAAGCGGCACATCCAGCTTCTCGGATGGCGGCAGGATAGTCTTGGCGGCATGCGCCACTTGGGTGAGCTGATGCACGCCCGCACCATGCGAAAGGGGTGCAACGACAATCGAAGCGTCGTGCGGGCCCGTTCCCGGCAGCAGGTCGCAGAGATGATTGGTGATGACGAAGGCGAGCTGGCCATGGGTCAGCACCGCAGCCTTAGGACGACCCGTGGTGCCCGAAGTAAAGAAGAACCAGCACGGATCGTCCCGGTCAACCGCGACGCTTGGCAGCTTCCTGCCGAGATGGCGGTCGACCACGGCGTCGTAATCCTCGGCGAAATCGGCAGAACCGATGGAAATCAAATGTTCCAACTCGGGCGATGTATCCTTGCAGACACGGGCGTGTTCGGGAAACGCCGCGCCACAAATCATCACCCGCGCCCCGCTCGCCTGACGGAGATACGCAACTTCATCCGGCGATTGGCGGTAATTGGTGGGAACCCAGACGGCCCCTACCCGGAAACAAGCAAACATCGACTCGAACATCTGGTTGCAGTTCGATGACTGTACCAACACCCTGTCGCCCTTGGTGACCCCGAAATCGGCGACGAGCGCGTGGGCCATGGCCTCGACGCGCGCCTCCATTTCCGACCAGCTCCAGACCGTATCGCCCCACACGAAACCGGGATCGTCCGGATGACGGCGAGCCGCCTGCGTGAGGAAATTGGCCAGATTCATCACGCGCGTCGAACATGGTGCGACACCCCCCTTGGGAGCTGCATTCGTCATTTCACTCGCTCCATGATGGAGACGTAGTTGGAGACTGCGGCGCCACCCATATTGAAGACGCCCGCAAGCTCCGCATTCGGCACCTGGATGTCGCCCGCCTCGCCGGCAAGCTGCATCGCGGCCATGACATGCATGGAAACGCCCGTCGCGCCGATGGGATGGCCTTTCGACTTCAGACCGCCCGATGGATTGACCGGCAACTTGCCGCCCTTTGCGCTAATGCCTTCGCGGATGACGCGGTGTCCTTCGCCCGGCTTGGCAAGGCCCATGGCCTCGTATTCGATCATCTCGGCGATTGTGAAGCAGTCATGCGTTTCCACGAAGGAGAGATCGTTGATGCCCAGCCCCGCATCCGAAAGCGTCCCGGCCCAGGCGCGGCGCGCGCCCTCGAAGGCAAGCACATCGCGGCGGCTGAGCGCGAGAATGTCATTGACATGGCGACGCCCACGGAAGCCGATGGCGCGCTTAAGCGAAGCCGCCGTTTCCTCGTCGGCAAGCACGATTGCCGCCGCCCCGTCGGAGATCAGCGAACAGTCGGTGCGCCGCAGCGGACCGGCCACGTAAGGGTTCTTCTCCGAAACCGTATTGCAGAAGTCAAAGCCGAAATCCTTGCGCATATGGGCGTAAGGGTTAAGCGCACCATTGGCATGGTTCTTGGCCGCGATCATGGCGAGTTCCTCGGAGTGGTCGCCATAGCGCTGGAAATAGGCTTGCGCGATACGACCGAACAAGCCGGCAAAACCACCTTCGACATTCGCCTCTTCCTTGCGGTAGCTCGCCCCAAGGAGGACATCGCCAACCTCGGAGGTCGGCAGCGCGGTCATCTTTTCCGCACCGACCACAAGGGCGATGCGACCACGGCCCGATTCGATGAAATCCATGGCGCTGTAGAGCGCCGCCGAACCGGTCGCGCAGGCATTCTCGAGCCGGGTCGCCGGCACATGCGCCAGCTTCTCGTTGCCCATGGCGACAAGCGCGCCCTGAAAATCCTGCTTCGAAAAGCCATTGTTCATGACGCCGACGAAAATTCCGTCGAGATCGTTCATGTCGATGCCCGCGTGTTCCATCGCCGGGGTGGCGACCGAAGCCATGAGCTGTTCGGTATCTTCCAGTTCGGATTTCCCGAAGGGTGAATGCGCCCACCCAACGATCTGTGCTTTCGTCATCTGGTTTGCCTCCTCATCTGCGGCTTCTCCGCGGCGCTCGTGCGGGCGGAAAACATGACCGCGAGTTTCTCCTCAATGCGTGCGACTTCCTGCTTGAGATAGCCAGCTAACTCTATCTGCCGGATCTCCTGCATACGGGTGTCGATGGCCGCGATGCTCAGCGCGCCGGCAAGCCGGCCATCGGGAAAATGAAATGCAACGCCAACACCCCAGGAATTGGCGACGATCAGGCCGGGGTTGAGCGAGTAGCCCCGCTGCCGGGTCAGGGCGACGTCGGCCCGCACGCGTTCCGGCGGAAGATTCGGATAGCGCTCCAGCAATACCGCCTCATTTGCCGCAATCGCTTCCTCCACCTCGGCGTCGGAGAGAGCAGCCAGCATGGCAAGCGATCCCGCCCCGATGCCGAGCGGATGCTCGAAACCCATCTGCAGCGCATGGGTGCGGATCGGATAGGTACCCTCCTCGCGATAGAGGCAAAGCGAAAGCATGTCGCGGCGTACCGACAGGAAGCTTGTGTCCTGGGTGCGATCCGAAAGGCGGCTGAGACTTGCTCGGCAAATCTCGAGAAGGTTGAAACGCTGCGAGGCCAGCGTGCCCAGAACATAGGCTTCCTCACCGAGATAATAGAGCCGGCTCTCCTCGTCCTGCTCCACCAGCCTGCCACGGATCAGCGCGAGGAGCAGCCGGCGCACGGTCGGCTTGTTGAGGCCGCTTTCCTCGACGAGTGACCTCAAGGAGGCACCTCGGTCGGCATGCCTGCCGACCGTTGATAGAAGCGCCAAGGCCCGATCGACGCTTTGTGCACCGTTCAACGCTGTCACTGACATGCTCCCCATAGGTCCATAATATGGAATATAATTCTATTCGATTTGCACTCTCAATATCAAGCCTCACGAATTATCTTGCAGTAACAGGACTAGAATGTACATTGCCCCTTCCACAGATGTGGAAACTGATCCATTATGTGGATCTTGAGCGTGATGGAGGTCATGCGATCCATATGCCGGCAACGGCAAATTTGACGGAGGAGAAATTATGAGATTTTCAAAGCTGAGCGCGATGGCCCTGTCGTCGGCTATCGCGTGCTTCGCCGTGTTCGGCTCGGCAAGCGCCGAAACGTTGCGCCTCTCCCACAACACTGGCGATGCCACCACCTGGCACAAGGGCGCTGAAAAGTTCAACGAGCTACTGAGCGCGGCCACCAATGGCGATCTCACGGTTCGCGTCTTCCCGAACGCCACGCTGTCGGGCGGCGATCAGATGAAGCAAGCCGAGATGGTCAGCCGCGGCGCGCTGGACTTCGTCATCACCTCGGCGATCAATGTCACCCCTTTGGTTCCAGAGATGGCAGTCTTCTCGCTGCCCTACCTCTATTCCAACTATGCGCAGGTCGATGCCACAACCGGCGGCGAGCCCGGCAAGAAGATGACCGAGATCATGGCCGCTCGCGACATCGTGGTTCTCGCTTGGGGCGAGAATGGCTTCCGTGAAGTCACCAACAACGTGCGCACCATTAAGTCGCCCGGCGACATGAAGGGCCTGAAGATGCGCGTCGCCGGCCCGATGTATATCGACGTCATGAATGCTCTCGGTGCAAACCCTCAGCAGATGCAGTGGACCGAAACCTTTACCGCGCTTCAGCAGGGCGTTGTCGACGGTCAGGAAAACCCGATCGGCGCCGTCATCATCCCGCAGCGCGTCTATGAAGTACAGAAATACCTGACCACCTGGCATTACTCCTACGACCCCATCTTCATCGGGGTCAGCAAAAAGCGCTGGGATTCCTTCGACGACGCGACAAAGGAGAAGATCCAGAAGGCCGCTACCGAGGCCATGGTCTACCAGAAGGAAATCACCCGCAAGAGCACCGAGGAAGGCATCGCTTTCCTTCGCGAAAAGGGCATGGAAGTCTATGAGCCCACAGCCGATGAGCTGCAGGCCTTCCGCGACGCCACCAAGCCCGCCTTCGACACCTGGGCTGCCAAGGTCGGCGACGAGCTGATAAAGAGCTTCCAGGATACCGTAGCGGGCGCGAACTGACCGCAGCGCAATCCGAACCGGGACCGGCCCAAAAGGCCGGTCCTTCTCCATCAGTCTCCTGGAGAAAAGCGATGTCCTTCATCCTGCGTGACGCGGAGAAGATCGCCTGTGCGATCATCTTCCTGGCCATGACTGCGCTCGGCTTCGTCAATGTCGTGGTCCGCTACACCATCAGCTACTCCCTCGCCTCGTCCGAGGAACTTCTCACCAACGGCTTCCTGCTGCTCACCATTCTTGGCGCAGCGATCGCAGCACGCAAAGGCGACCACCTCGCTGTCACCCTGTTCTTCGAGCTTCTGCCAAAGCCTCTGCGCAAGCTGGTTCTCATTCTGGCAGGCCTCCTGTCGGTCGCGCTCCTGGCCTTCTCAGCCTGGTTCAGCTGGGTTCTGGTTTCAAACCAGATATCGAGCGGCATTAGCTCCTACGCCCTGCAGATTCCTGCTTGGTATTACAGCGTCGGCATGCCTTTCGGCTTTGCCTTGATCCTGATCCGCTACGTTCAACATATTCTCGACACTTGGAAGACGCTTTGCGACGAGGAGGCCCACCATGGCTGATCTCGGCGCTGGCACGCAGATGCTCATCCTCTTCTTCGTCCTCCTTGTGTTGCGCCTTCCGGTCGCCTTCGCACTTGGCCTTTCTGCTCTCTACGCCATGTGGATACTTGGCTTCGGCCTGGATCTTGTGGGCGACCTCATCGCCACTGGCATCGCGAAGTTCTCGCTACTCGCCATCCCCTTCTTCATACTCGCCGGCGCACTTATGGGCTCCCTGGGAATCGCCGAACGCATGATCGGCTTCTTCCGTGTGTTGATAGGCACATTGCCTGGCGGCATGGGCGTGGTGGGCACAGTGGTCTGTCTATTCTGGGGTGCCGTCAGCGGTTCGGGCCCGGCCTCGGTCGCCGCCATAGGCCCGCTCATCGTCAAAGGGATGGAGGAGGACGGCTACACGCGCGTCTTTGCGGCAGGACTGGTATGTACGGGCGCGGCTCTGTCCATAGTCATCCCGCCATCGATCGGTCTGGTCATCTACGGCGTGATCGCCGAGACCTCGATCTCGCAACTTTTCATAGCAGCCATCATTCCTGGTCTGTTCATGGGCATCCTGATGCTTCTCACCCTGCCGTTCGCCAAGAAAACGAAGATCGCGGAAGGCTCGCCCAATCTCAACCGGCTGATGCCGGCGCACTATGCGGAACTTCCCTACGGCCGCCGCCTGTGGCGCTCCTTCCTCGATTCGTTCTGGGGCCTGATGACGCCTGTCGTGATTCTGGGCGGCATTTATTCCGGCGCCTTTACCCCGACGGAAGCGGCGCTGGTGGCCACCGTCTACGCCCTCTTCGTTGGCGGCGTCATCTACCGTACACTGACTTTCAAAGGGCTCTATGACTCGCTCACTGACGCCGCGGCCTCATCAGCGGTCGTCATGCTGGTAGTCGCCTATGCCAGCCTCTTCGGCTGGGTCGTGACCGTCGACGATCTTATCGGCCGGTATTCTTCCGTCCTTCTCGGGGTCAGCGACAACCAGTGGGTGATCCTGCTCATCATCATGGTCATTCTGCTGATTGCAGGCATGTTCATGGACGCAATCACCATCATGTTCATCTGCTTGCCGATCTTCCTGCCGGTCTCGCGCGAGCTCGGCTGGGATCCGGTCTGGTTCGGCATCCTGGTGATGATAAACCTTGCCATCGGCCTCTTTACCCCACCGGTAGGCATCAATCTCTACGTGGCCGCCAATGTGACCCGCTTGCCCCTTGAACGTGTCGCCCAGGGCGCCATACCGTTCCTGGTAACGGCTGCTATCGGTTTGGCCATCGTCGCAGCCATTCCGGAGATGTCATCCTTGCTGGTAGACCTTCTCGGGTAAAGCCACTGCCGGGGCGCCGCCAGAGCACGTTTTTGTGGCGGCACTTCAAGCCAAATCTTCGATGAATTGGCGGACGCGGAACAGGTCTTGACCGAATGGGAAGGCAGTTCACCCCATTAAGTCACCAGTGGTTACTGGCCTGCCGCCGGTTTCGCGGACACCGAGATAAGGTGTTTGACGGAACCGGAGATCGAGAAAGTCGGCCAGGATGATCGCCTTCGCGCGCAACAAGGAAGGCATCCTCCCCCTCCGGTGCTGATTGGGACTTCTGTACAATCAACGGCAACCCGATGCGCGGGAACGGCATTCTCGACAACGAGATGTATACTGGCAAGATCGTCTGGAACCGACAGCGCTTCGTGAAGGTTCCCGACACGCGCAAGCGGCAAGCGCAGCCGAACCCCGGAGGAGGAATGGGAAATCCAGGACGCGCCGGCATCAATGCAGCGCCAGTGGAGGTCGAGAAGATCGATCGCGAGAAAAGGACTTCTATCTCAAGGGCACTTTGTTAGTCGAGGCCGTAAAAGAGCACGGCGACAAACTAAACGCCCGGAACGCGGAGTTCACGTCCATCCTAGCGATAGCTGACGAACCTCCGCACGTTCTGCATCCGTCAGCGAAAGCCAGAACAGCTGGACCATTGGGACGATCTGTTTCAAATGATTCTCTGCCGATGCCCCATCCTCAGATGCAAGGTCTCCGCCTGCTTGAGCCCCTCCACCGTCCGCTCATGCGCGGCAAGCTGCTGAACCGTCCGAAGCACTGGCCAGGCCGACTGAAGTTCGACTTTCTGCGCCGGCGTCATAGCGGCGGCGATGGTCTGGAACGCCTGCCCATCCGCATTCCGAGCTGCGATGCCAAGAAACGCCCTCTCCCCGAAGCGCTCCGTGACAGCGCTGGTAAACCGGTCGATCTCACCCCTGATCTCGCGATTGGCCATGGCAAAGCCGATTGCCGCCGGCATATCGTTGCGGTCGATCGCATCGCGGATCTTGTCCAGCATCCGATGCGCTGCCGAGGATAGGGCCGGAATGTCGATCGCAAGCCTTTTGCGGACCGCCTGTTCCTCGGCGTTGAACCTCGTCTCGGTCCCGGCCCGCATTTTGAGGTAGCGCTCGATATCGAGCACCAGAGCCGGGACGTTGACGTCCGCCCGGGCCCGCGCCTGCCTCTGGGCCTTCGAGGCCATCAGCCCCGTCCTGCCGCGGATGGCTCCGAAACTCTCCGGCTGGCTGGCGAGTGTTTGGAGCGTCTTCTCGCGTGTCCCAGTGTCGGCCAGCACCGCATCCATGTCGACCGCCCGGAAGGCCGCCTCCGGATCGGCAAAGACCAGCCTGAACCGCAGCGAGACATCCTCCCATTGCCGTTTGAGTGCGGTATCGGCGCCAAGCCGGTCCTCGACCGTGTCGGCGATGGATCTGGAGAAGGTGGTGATGCCTGCCAGCATGGGACGGACCTCCTGTGCCACGGGTTCTGTCTGCGTCCGGGAGAGCGTTGCCTTGCCGATGCCAAGCCGGGCGCCGATCGCCAGAAGTTTCTCTCCAAGCTCCGCCAGCCGCTCCCTCTGCCGGACCGTCCATTGCAGCCGGTCGGCCATCAGGGTGCGGGCGACACGCATCAGGTGAAGTCCGCGCGCCTCGGCATAGCGCAGCGCATCGCGGTAGAGACTGCCGCGCTCATAGTCGAGCGTCGTCTCCTTGGCCCGACGCGTCGACAGGATCGGGATCAGACCGCCGGCCTTGTCGAAGGATCGCGCGCCATAATAGAGTCCGACATCCTCGCGGTGGCGGGTCATCGCCACATAGGTCAGATGCCGGTCGAGCGACAGCGAGGCCAGCACCTTGACCCGGTCGACCGTCGCCCCCTGGCTCTTGTGGATGGTCGTCGCATAGCCATGGTCGACATGGGCATAGAAGCGCTGATCGACCTCGACACGGGCCCGGTGTCCGCCCTCCCCGACCGTGGCGACAAGCCAGCCGGATCTCGCCTCCACCACATGGCCGATCATGCCGTTCTTCACACCGAGCCCCTGGTCGTTCTTCAGGAAGACGATCTGGTCTCCGGCTGCGAAGCGACGCTCTCCCTCCGTCGTGCTGAACGGATCGCCCTCTGCGACCAGTCCACGTTCCACCAGGCGGGCTCTCGCCATCTCGTTCAGGGCGTGAACATCGCGGCGCAGATGCGCGAGGATCAGCTGGGTCCTTGCCGGATCATGGTCACGGTTCCAGTCGTCGATCAGATGGGCGACAGCCTGATCCTTGAGCCGGCTCGGATGAAGCCTGCCCTGCCCTTCATAGGCCGCGAGTGCATCCCCCACCTTGCCGCGGGCCAGATCGAGCGAGGCATCGCGCATCCATTGCTGGCGCTGGCGGTAGATGGTCTCCAGCTCGGCATAACCGGTCCGCTCGGCAATCGCCCGGAAGGCTGCCCCCGCCTCGATCGGCTGCAGCTGGTCGGGATCGCCGATCAGCACCAGTCTGGCACCCGTCCTCACGGCCGCATCGACGAAGGCGGCCATCTGCCTTGATGATACCATGCCGGCCTCGTCGAGCACGAAGACGGCCCTTGCATCAAGACCATCCCTGCCCTTGCTCCAGGCGAGCTCCCAGGAGGAAAGCGTGCGCGAGGCAATGCCGGCTTCCCGCTCCAGACCTTCGGCCGCCTTGCCGGCAAGGGCACCACCGACCACCCGGTAGCCTGCCGCCTCGAAGGCCTCGCGGGCCGCCTTCATCATCGTCGTCTTGCCCGCCCCTGCCCGGCCGACGACAGCCGCCAGCCGCCCCTCGCCGGCCACATGGGCGATCGCCGCCCTCTGCTCGTCCGACAGCTGGCGGTGGCGCGCAAAGGTCTGCTCCAGCACCCGTTCGCCAACGTCGCCCGAGGGTCGGCTCGCAAGCCAGGTGGCCTCCATCACCATCCGGGCTTCGAGCCGGACCAGATCGCGCGTGGTGAACTTCTCCGGCACCCGAACGCCGGTCCCGAACGCGATCCGCTCGCGCTCCAGCCGCACCACTTGCGCGCTTTGCAGGATGCGGACCAGCAACTGCCGGAAGACAGTCGCATCATCGACATAGCGATGCAGCACCTTGGCCACATCGCGCTCGGTAAACACGCTCATCTCGCGGCTGACCAGATCGAGCACCAGTTCCGGACGGCGCAGGATCCGCGCCCTGTTCTCCAGCCGCGTTTCCTCGAAGATCCGCAGCCGATCGAGCTTCGGCGACCAGCCGCTCTTATCACCGCCCTTGCGATCGATGGCCCTGGTTGCCACGCCGATATGGGCGGTGGGCACGATGTCGATGCCGCGCTCGGCATAGGAGCGGCCGTCGACCCGCACATCGAGACCGGCCAGCGCCAGGTGCCGGTTCTGCAAATCGAGCCAGGTCTGGCGCTGGCTCAGGAACTCCGACTTCTCTCCCGACCACAGCCGATAGACGATCCTGCCCGCCGTGTTGCGCAGAGGTGCGCCGCGCTCATCCAGCACCGCCACCTTCTTGGAGCCGAAGCCGTCTTCGGTGAGCGGCCGCAGGCTGGTCATCAGATGTACATGCGGATTGCCTGGGCTCTCGTGATAGACCCAGTCGGCGACCTGGCCGCGGGCGAGCACCTCCGCTTCGACGAAATCCCGGACAAGGGCGATGTTCTGCCCAGTCGAGAGCTCGACCGGCAAAGCGATGATAAACTCTTTCGCCAGCTGCGCATCGGAGCGTTTCTCGAAGGCCTCGACGCGGTTCCAGAAGGCTTCGCTTGCGCCGGCAACCGGGCGATCAGCAATCAGCGCCCTTGCCCATTCCGGCGCATCCGACGGCACCGAGAAGGCCTCATGCAGCAGTCCGCGCTTGCTCGAATAGTCGGCCACCTGCAGCTCCCGCTCGAATTCCATGCGGGCGCAATGACGGTAGGCGGCCGACAGCACAGCACTTCGGCCATCACCGCGACTGATCAGCTGGGGCGTGAAATGCGTGATGGCCAAGGCAGGGCCCTCCCGACGACGACAAGACATGAGGCGTTCGTCGAAAGCGGAGGCCGGGGCAGAGCCTTGAAAACCAGCACGTCGCTTCAGCGACGTATTACTGCGCCCTTGGATCCGCTCCTTCGGAACGGCGGGATCATCTCCGGAAGCCTCGGCTTCGCCAACTCGCATTTTTGCGAGTGGAACTATGGACGCAACCGGAGGAGTCTCGGTGCATCGCATCTCGGCCAGACAGAAGAGGATCATCCGGAATGAAGAAGCCCTCGTCGAAAATCAGGGAAGAAATAGCCAAGCTCCAGGAGCAGCTGAGACAGGCTGAAACGCGTGAGGCCGAGCGAATTGGCCGGATCGCGTTAAAGGTCGGGCTTGGTGATATCGAGATAGACGAGGCGGGGCTTCAGACTGCTTTCGAGGAGGTCGTCAACCGGTTTCGTAAAAGTCTGGGGCAAAAGTCGAAAGCTGCGACACCGACGGTCCCAACTGGCGCGACTTCGGGCGGGCGTGGAGAGGATTGAGCGCATGGTCCGTGCATCGATATCCGACGCCCGCAAGAAGGATACGCGGGAGAAGATCGCGCTGGGTGGCCTGATCGTCAAGGCTGGCCTGAGGTTCGAGAAACGTGCCCTGCTGCTGGGTATTCTTGTCGACGCATCTCGCAAAATTGCGGACGATGACAGTGAGCGCAAGCGGTTGGAAGCGCTCGGCGCCGAGATGTTCGGCAATGACTCTGCCTAGAGTGATCATCTTCGTTGCGCCGATCGTGCTCATCCTTGTCAGCTCGATTGCATTGACCGGACATGAAGGCGCCATTACCGGTTTGGGAAAAGCGCCCTCCGCCAAATTGTTCCTCGGCCAATGTGCAACCGCGCTGCCCTATGTCGTGGCTGGCCTGATTGCCGTCCTGTACTTGTTCGCTGCGGCAGGTACGGGATCCATCCGCGTTTCGGCCCGAGGTGTCGCGACCGGAACAATGGTTGTAGTCGCCATCGCGATCGTAAAGGAAACCACCCGCCTTGCGCGGTTTTCTGACAGGATTCCACTGGGTCAATCGATCTGGAATTATCTCGACCCGGCCACCATGATTGGAGCGGCAATTGTCGCGCTCGGCTGCGCGTTCGCGCTGCGCGTCTCATTCGAGGGCAACGCAGCCTTTGCATCTGTCGCGCCAAGGCGCATCAGGGGAAAGCGCGCGGTTCATGGAGATGCCGATTGGATGAGCTCTCCCTTGGCCGCGCGCTTGTTTCCGGAGACAGGTGGCATCGTCGTCGGCGAGGCCTACAGGGTCGATCGGGACAGCGTTTCCACGACAATATTCCGGGCCAACGATCCGGCAAGCTGGGGCACTGGCGGACGCGCATCGCTGCTTTGCTTCGACGGATCATTCGGCTCGTCACATGGAATCGTTTTCGCCGGATCGGGTGGCTACAAGACGACATCGGTCACAATCCCGACGGCGCTCAAATGGGGCAGCACGCTTGTCGCTCTCGACCCGTCAAACGAAGTGGCGCCGATAGTCATCAAACAGCGCGTAGCCGCAGGGCGCAAGGTCCATGTTCTTGATCCCAAGTCACCCGACATTGGCTTCAACGCTCTCGACTGGATCGGCCTGTTCGGCTCGACGAAAGAAGAGGATATCGCAGCGGTGGCGTCGTGGATCGTCAGCGACGACCCGCGTCACAACGCGGGGCGGGATAGTTTCTTCCGCGCCTCATCCTTGCAGTTGCTGATTGCCATCATCGCTGATGTCTGCCTTTCAGGAAATACGAAGCTGGAGAACCAGAACCTGCGCCAGGTCCGCACCAATCTGTCAGAGCCGGAGCCGCAACTGCGCGCCCGGCTCCAGGATATCTACGACCAGTCGAAATCGTCATTCGTGAAAGAGAACGTTGCGCCGTTTATCAACATGACGCCGGAGACGTTCAGCGGTGTCTATGCCAATGCGGCGAAGGAAACGCACTGGCTTTCCTATCCGAACTACGCAGCATTGGTCTCCGGCACCAGTTTCGCAACTGACGACCTGGCAAGCGGCAACGTCGATGTCTTCATTAATCTGGATCTGAAAACGCTGGAGAACCATCCGGGGATCGCCCGTGTGATCATCGGTTCCTTCCTCAACGCCATATACAATCGAAACGGCGACATCAGCGGACGTGCGCTGTTCCTGTTGGACGAGGTTGCGAGGCTTGGCTACCTGCGCATCCTCGAAACCGCAAGGGACGCCGGCCGAAAGTACGGGATCACTCTTACGATGCTCTATCAGTCGATCGGTCAGATGCGGGAAGCATATGGTGGCCGCGACGCGACATCGAAATGGTTCGAAAGCGCATCCTGGGTCTCGTTCGCTGCAGTCAACGATCCCGAGACCGCGGACTACATCTCGAAAAGATGCGGCATGACGACCGTCGAGGTCGATCAAACGTCAAGAAGCTCGACGATGGCAGGTTCGTCGCGGACCCGTTCCAAGCAGTTGACGGCAAGACCGCTTATTCAGACCCATGAAGTCCTGCACATGCGCACAGACGAACAGATCGTCTTCACAGCCGGCAACGCGCCGCTGAGATGCGGAAGAGCCATCTGGTTCAGGCGACGGGATATGAAGGCCTCTATCGGTGAGAGCCGGTTCTATAGTCTGCGAAAATGAAGGGTGCTTGCCAGCAAGATAAGGAGGTGTGGGCACAACTGTCCGGCGACTTGTCGCCGGGAGGCTTGACCGGCGCTCGGGAGGGTGCAACCATGCTGATGCTTATCGCCATCCTTCCCCGACATCACGAAGATGAATCGATGGCGCCGGTCCGATTCAAAACTCTCATTGGACGCCGGAATCCAGGCGCGCGATTGTGCTTGCATGATCGTTCAGCCCTATCATCTTTATGTCGAACGCATTGAGCCGGAGAGGAACATGGCCAGGTTCTACGCGCTCTCCGTCCAGCCGACACTGTTTGGAGAGGTGTCGCTGGTGCGATGCTGGGGACGCATCGGATCGCGCGGCCAGCAGATGGTGCACGTCTTCAATGAGGAGAAGTACGCCGTCGGTCTGTTCCTCGAACTTCTCCGGAAAAAGCGGAATCGAGGTTATCGTCCGAAACGAGTTGTGGAAATCCAGCATTCCCAGCATTCCCAGCATTCTTTGCCGCAACAGCGCAATGACAAAGACCCTGCGAGATGACAGAGTTTCAATCGTCGAAAATGTTGCGAGGGAATTCCATGACCACGACAAATGAAATCGCCGACAAAATTGCAGCCGAAAATGGCCTGACGAAGGTTCAGGCCAAGGGCATCGTCGAAGCCGTGTTCAAGGCGATCGCAGATGCTGCAAGCGCCGATGCGGAGACATCCATTCCGGGTTTCGGCAAATTCAAGGTGAAGGCATCCCCGGAGCGAGAAGGCCGCAATCCTTCGACAGGCGCGACTGTGAAGATCGCGGCTTCGAAGAAACTGACCTTTGCGCCGGCCAAGGCGCTCAAGGATGCACTGAACAAATAGCTTTTCGGAAACCGATGGCCCCGCCTTTCGGCAGGGCCATCCTGGCCATCAGTCCCGGTTCGGCCGGGACCAGATGAGGGAGAAGCCTTCCTCGCCTTCGACCTCGATCAGCGTTGCATAGATCGGAGCCGGGAAGCTCGGGTCGTCGAGCTTGACCGAGAGGTAGTCGCGGCCTTCGTTCGAGGTCTTCTTCCAGGCTGCGCCGAATTCGACGTTACCTGCGAGAATGCGGAAGTCGGGCCCCTTTTCGGTGGCGCGCTCGACTGCGCGGACGGTTGCCTTGACGTTGAGATTGAGGGTCTTGATTGTGCCGTTGAAGCCGTTGCCCGAAACGGTGAAAGAGCCGATGGTTGCCATTGTCGTAGTCCTTCTTGAGTTGATCGGGCCGCGCCCATCGCGGCCTCGATGGCAGTCGACAGGACCGGGGACGATCGGCACTCATCCAACGGACCGGAACGCAGTGGAGGACGGCCAAGGGCGAGGCTTTCTTGGCTTCCGCGAGGAATGGGCGCTTGCGCACAGGGGAAGAAAGCGAGCTGGCCGTTGCGGATGGCGATCGAGCCGAGCTTCAGCTCGGACGTTCCTCGGTCAGACATGCCCCATCGAGACCGCAGTGGGCGGAAAGTCTGGCAGACGCACGGAATACGGTAGCAGGCACCCTGTGGCAGGGGCCGGTTGGAAACCGCTCACGCTCCATCATGTCGACCCACGAACACCAAGGTCGCTACATTCGCAATTCGCTTCGCCCTCATGAGGGGACCTTTCGTGCGCTCGCACTATGGACGAAACGTCGGGCAGCCTTGAAGACGTCGGTGACGAGTCCTGTCATCTCCGCCTGCGCAGGTGCGGCGCCAATTCGATCTTTCAAACTGCTTTCAGGTCGAAACCAAAGGACTGTCCCCAGGGCCCCGGCCCGGTTTGATATCGGCGATCGCTCCGAAGGACGGGGTCATTGCTCCAAGGACCATTGATTGATCGCAGCGCCATGTGCACCGGAAATCTGGAGGGGGAACGGAAAGCTCCGGAATTTCCGGGTGGCGGATGGATGGCAGCGGCCGCTCTGGCGGTTTCCCTGACGGCGATCCTGAGAAACCAAAAGAAAGTCAGTATATCGCGCTTTGGCCGGCGGTCTGCAGGCGTGGATCACATGATCGGCTCGATTTGGCAAAAGCCCTCAAGTTGGTGGCGTGCTTTGGAGCCGGTGATCGCGCGGATGCACCGGAATGGATGCCGTCTCAGGCAGCCTGTTGTTGCGCCATAGGCTGGAGATCGTGCAGATACGAAACCGCCCTTTGCGCATGCGCAGCAGCGGAAAAGATGAACCGTCTCTCGTTCTTGAGAACGGTCAACCAGGATGCAATATAGCTTGCGTGATCGGGTCGGGGTTCCATTTCCGGCACGATGCCGAGATCTGCCGAAAGGAACACAGCACCGAGTTCCGCGACAAGCTCTTCGCGAGCGCGTTCGGATCTGTTTTTGCTGTAACGCGACAGATCGCGATCGAGCCGGTGCCCTGCGCCGGTCCAGTGCACACTTTCATGCGCGAGTGTCGCATAGTAGGACGCCACGTCCCGGAACCTTTCGATCGGAGGCATCTGGATTGCATCCGAATCCGGAGCATAGAAGGCCTTGGTTCCGCCATGGCGTATCAAGGCTCCAGTCGCTGAAAAGAATGCATCTACCGCGGCGATACGCTCCAGATTCGCGCCAGCGTCCTCGACAGATGAGGGCCGGAATTCATCCGGCAGATTATTGATCTGCTCGATATTGAAGACCGTATAGGCCTTCAGATACGGAATATCGCGTTCGATCTCGTCGCCATTCTCGGCCGTTTCCATCTTCCTGAGCCGGTTGGCATAAACCACTATCGAGCCCGTCTCGCCCTTGCGAACATGGCCCCCAAGCTCTGTTGCCTGGCGAAACGTCATCCATGTCGGCGAGGAAAACCCACGCGAGACCGCCTCCGACCAGAGCAGGAGGACATTGATCCCGGTATAGGGCTCGCCGTTGTGCCGCAGCGGGCGTGTTATCCTGCCCTGCACATGGCCGGCATTCCATGGCTGAATCCACGGACGCACACCTTTCTCCAGCGCCGCAACGATACAATCGGTGATCCGTGCATAGATATCGACGCGCGTATCGCGGCCGCTCTTCCTTCTTTCCTGTCCCATTTTCGTCTCCTCGATTTAAGGACGGCGCCCATCGCGGTCCGTCACGGCGGACGAAGAGCGAAGGCCGGAGGCGGCGCACCCTTTGGCGGTGTCGGAGAATTCGGGAGGAGAGATGCGGGCCGAAACGCAGTGGAGGGCGGCTCGCCGTTGCGCCGGCACCCTGCCGGCCGAAGCCAGGCCGTGAGCCGGGGCGGAACGCGATGGGCGCGACCCCCAATCAAGAAGTCGGCGCCCTCCGGCGGCGACCCGTTCAATTGGGAAAGAGAAAGCGGGGCTTCAGCCCCGCGATCGTTCTATTCAAATGCTGCCATCTGGGCGCTGGCGGCCTGTCGCTCGAGGGATGCGCCGGGGTGCTCTGCGGCGCGCTCATAAGGCTTCCAGGCCTCACCCGTGATCTCTTCGTAGGCGGAGACCGCGCCTTCGGCTGCCATTCGCAGCACGTGAGCTTGAAGGCCCATATCGGCGGCGAATTCTCGTTTGCGCTGTGCGCGGCTGTCGAAACCGACAGGGCCCTCCAGGTCCTCGTCGCGATAGTCATTGGATAGCTTCGTGGTGAGGTCGCGGGCCTGCGTGACCGAGCGGCTGTAGAATTGGCCGGCGCCGTAGGCAGAACCAACGAAGGAACCGACGATGCGCTGCATGTGAATCTGCATGGCCTTTTCACCCAGGCCGTCTTTCAGCGCCTCAGCGCTCTCGATCAATTGGCCGCGATGGAGATCGCGGATACCATCGCTGTCGATGACGGAGAGGCCGAAACTCTCGGAGATGCGCAGTGCCTGGATGGTGTCCGGACAGGCGAGCCTGACCATTTCGAGGGTGGCTGCGCGCTTTGACTTGGCGGAGCGAGCCGTTTGGGTGGAGCGAGGGTTCGTGGGCATGATGGGATCCTTGTCTGTGATGTTTCAGCGAAGCCCGCAGGCTGCCGGTCGCATGTCCGGCTCTGTTCCTCGGGTGCGGTCAACAGGACATGGGTCTCAGCGGCCCGGACCAAGGTCAGGGCGCCGCAGGCTGAGCAAGGTTGGGTTGCAGATGGCGCAAACCGCTCTGGCGGTCTGCGACAGACGCGGCCCCGCCTTGTGAAGACGCGGGCGTCCTGCCGCAACGCGGCGCGACAGAGGCCTTTGACCGGGACGCGTCCATGTCAGACCGCAGCAAAACCGAGGAGATGGGCCGGACAGATGGCTGGCTTCAGGAGGATTCCAGGCCATCACGCGGAAGGACTCCATCATGGCGTGGCATCCCGTCTGCCGATTACCGGCTCGTTCCTCAGATCATGGCAGCCTCCAACTTCGTCAGTCGCGCCCGCCGCACCCTCGCTCTGCGGCCGTGGATCGAGGCTATCGCCAAGAACCCAGCCGATGGTCTTCCATCTCGCCACGGCCATGCTCGCAAGAATCGTGTCCTGATGACACCGACCGGCCCTGGGGGTGGCGGCCGATGATCCGCTGACGGGCCCTCTCGCAAGTGACCGTTGTCACGGTTGGGCCGTTTTCGCCCAGCCTATGAAATCCGACGGGCCCGTGTATTCCCGGTGCCGGGCCTCATCGACGACGAACCCAAACGCGCCGATGTCGTATTCGTCCTCGGGTATCAGAAAGCGCCGTTCGCTGTTGGTGCCGTGGCGCTGCCCTCCGAGCGACGCAAAGCACTCGATGAAACCCGGCTGATGGCTCGACAGGATTGCGGATGTGACAATCCACCGGCCGGCGTTCACCGCATCGAAATCTCTTCGGTCCTTGACCCGGGAGCCGCCGGGCGGAATGACGTGGCCATGAATTGCCTCCCATGCATCGGGGTAGGAGTCGCACAGCGTCCGGTCGGCAGTCCGCCTCTCCAATTCCGTAAACAGCTCCGGAAAGGCTTGTGCGACCGCGGCCCATGCGCAATCCTCCTCGTAGAATCCGTCGTCGGCACGCAGCAGGACATGGATACGAGCGTTGCGCTCAGGTGTGAGCGCGAAGCCGCCATGGCTGGCGGTAGCATGCGCGACGACCCCCTCGCCATAGATAACCGCGTGCCGGGACGGTCCCCAGGGTGTCGACCGCCGAGCGGCGACGCTATGGCGGTCAAGCTTCATCAGCTGCCGTCGATGTTCCGCCGCCTCCTCAACCTGTCCCCGGAAGGAGGCTTCGGTCACAACATCGGTGCGCTGCCGGGAAAAGTCGGCCAGCGTCCAGTCATCGATTGAGCTTCCGAGCCGCCAGGCCCTGGCGAGATAGAACGTACCGTCATCGACCGGAAGCATGGCGAATGCATCATCGCCAACCAGCGCTGCCAAATGGCCGTCACGCATGCGGCCGTAGAGTGTCGGGTTCCGGGTTTGATCGTCAGTGGACATCGTTGTCTCCTGTGCTGCCTTTGAAACGGAAACACCGCCAGCGGGGGCCGGCGGCGTCGGTTCGGACCCTGGGTATGTGCCTACTCGGCCGCCGCGCGGGGGCTTTCTTCGGCCTCGTCCTGAACGGCGTTTCCATCGTCCTGGAGACCATCGCCAGCGGGTCGATCCACCGGGTCTTCCGTGATTTCGCTCCCCTCTTCCTCGGTTTCGATGGGGGCGTGACGAGCTTCCCAGGCCCGGACGTCTTCCACCGCTGGTGCAAGCAGTGCTGCCGGATGAACGAGCTTCGCTTCCGCGAAATGCTCTATCAGGGCCGCTCTCGTGTCCTTCACCTTGATGCGCCCTTGAATGCCGGCCGCATCCGCGGCGGTCTCCAGGGCATGGCGTGACAGGCATGAGAGGAAGTCCTCCGTGGCCATATTGGGCAGAAAGTTGTCGGCACCGATTGCCTCGCCGGCAATGCGGGCCATAAGCCCGCTATCGGAGCGGTTGCGCCGCAAGGACATGACGTCGATCAGGACCGAACGCGCGACCTGGACCAGTGCCTCGCAATCGAATGCAAGTCTTCCATCCTCACCAATCAGCCGTGCGGCATGCCGTCCGCATTTGGCGTGACCGTAAGGATTGTCCGAGGAGCCGCTTGCGACAGTGATATTCGTGCCCGCGAAAGCAAGAATGAGTAGTGCCATCAACGTGTCTTTCTCGATCGGGGCACGCGCGAGCGCTTCGTGGAGCGCATCGGTGCGCAGGTCGCCGATCATGTCGAGACCCCTTTGTGTAACGTCGGGACGTTGCTTTGCTTCCTCCACCTCGGCGGAAGCCGTGACGCCATGAACCATCTTCGCCTTTTTGGTCTCCGGCATGCGGTAGGCGACCGACTGAACCGAGCCGTCCCGCTGATTGACATACCAGCCAGTGAGATCGCCCTTGCCTGGCTTGCCGTAAACCTGTTGCGCCTTGGCCGGCAGCTTGACCTGCCCGTATTCATTGGCCTCGATGATTGACCCGCGCTTCGGCAGGTTGTTTGCCAGCCATTCCTGCTGCGCGCCGAAAAATGCCTCGACGTCGGTCGTGTAACGGTTGTCTTCATCGGCAGGGGCAAACAGATCCTCGGCCCATGCGATGCCGTAGGCCTGCGCCAGATCCTCGCCGAAGCTGGCATGTTTTGCCAGCATCCGGGTCTTGGTCAGCGCGCGGGCAACTTCCCACCACGATACCTGCGGATCCTGCTTCTTCGGCTGGTACTTTTTCCAGACCTCCGCCTGTTCGTCCTGGCCGGCTGCTGCGATTGTGCGCAATTGCTGTTCGTTCGGCATGTCGCCGCGCGCCATCTTGTCCAGCATCGCAGGCAGGATATTGGCCAGCAGCCGAAGCTTGCGGATCTGGCGGAGCGGCAAGGCCAGAGCAAGCGCGACCGATTCCTCGGTCCATCCGAGCGCGACCAGCCGTTCGATGGCTCTCCACTGGTCGACCGGGTTCAGCGGCTCGCGGGCGATGTTTTCGGCGAAGGACTGCATGGCACCGAGATCGTCGGATGGCTCGGCCAGCAGTAGAGGGATTTCCGAGAGACCGGCGGCAATGGCCTGGGCCGCACGACGATGGCCGAAGACGATGATGTAGCTGTTGCCACCGTGTGGATCGAGTTTGACGACCGGCGGCTGCACGACGCCGACGGCCCTGATCGATGCGCACAGGAGCGCGTCGGACTGTGGCGTGGATTTCGACTGGCGAAGCCTGTCGGGATCTTCCTTCAGGCTGCGCGGATCGGCGGATATCAACTGCATGGGAATGACCTCTCGGGTTTCGGGCGGACACGCTGTCCGTCCTTCCTCGTCTTCTTCTCGAAGACCGCTCCCGAACCGCAGATCAGACCTGAGGCTGCAATTGCGGCGGAGCATGCCCGGTATGCGGTCAAGCGAGGCTCTTGAGCCTTGCGACGAGCGCAGGCATGGCATGGCGACCGGCGCGATTGAGGAAACTTTCAGCCGATGGGCCGATCTGCGATCAGTCTCTTCGCAATCCTCAGGCAACCTTGCTATATCCCATGGGAAAGGGCGCTCCACCCTTCGGGGGGCGCCTCTTCAAAGCCTGGTCAGGTCAACCCGACGGGCAACCGGATACCGTTCACTCAAGATAGAAAGCGGCCCTTATGGCAAACCCTCCTCGTAGACCTCTCAACCCGATCGATGCCGCAGAAGCACTGTTCAAGCCAGCGAAAAAGACGCCGGCGTCAGCGGTAGAACGACCGGCGCTTCCGAACACCAGGGAGCTTGTTTCGCTCAGGATCGACAGTGACATTCTCGCCTTTTTCCAGGAAGACGGCCCTGGCTGGCAGGACCGCATCAACGACACATTGCGACTGGCCATGCAAAGCAAGGCCTGACGATGCGTGGGCCGCGGGTCACGACGCCTTTCGTCTACACCTCGCAGTCTCCTGTGGCTGCGAGGTCCCTTTCGATCGCGGCAAGTTGCTCCAGCTTCAACTCGAGTTCGGCTTTGAATGCGAAGTCTTCGCCGATCCGGGGCTGATAGGAAGACAGACGGCGCTGCGCATCCTCCAGCCGGTGGCGGTAGCTGGCTTGTTCCGCTGCGAGACCCGACAGGGCATGCTCCAGGCGTGATACCGCGCCGACCGGCGTGACTGTCACAGGCAGCTCGATTTCGTGATCGACGCCGGTGCGGAGAAGCACGGTGCTGTATCGATAGCCGTCCTTGCCGAGACGTTCGCCTGCATACTGCAGACCAAAGCCACCGATCGATGCGATCATGGCCGCGCCTTCCTGCCGCCGTTGGACCAGCGTCAGGATCTCCTTCATCAGCGCCCGACCGGCCAGCTTGCGCTCAACGAAGGTCGTGCCGCAGACATCCATCGTGAAAGCATCGTCGGATGTCGCGACAAGCCTCTCGATGTCCCGTCCAATCTCACCTATGCGGCGAGTCGAGATCTCGATGTCGCGCTCCGCATCGCGAACCTGCCGGCGAATGGCGTGCTGATCATCGACATGGGCGGCACGCAGGCGATCAAGCCGGGCGACTTCCGCCTCCAGCCCCGCCTTCTGCATCAACCTTGGATCGCCAGATGAAATGGCCTTGGCCATGGCGAACTGGTTGACCTGCCCCTCGCCCATGTCTTCCAGCCGCCTGACGCTGGTGTCGCCGGAAAGGGCGGCCGCAACAAAGCGGGCCTTACGCTCATTGTTCTGCCACATCGTGGCGTCCAGACTTCCAAGCGTCGCATAGGCGAATATGTCGACCTCGGCATGCTGGTTGCCCTGACGGATGATCCTGCCCTCGCGCTGCTCGATCTGCGACGGCATCCAGGGCACGTCGAGATGATGCAGCGCCTTCAGACGTGCCTGCACGTTGACTCCGGTACCCATCGTCTCGGACGATCCGATGATGAAACGGACCTTGCCGGCATTGAAGTCGTTGAACAGCCGTTGCTTGGCCTCGGATTTCTTGAAGTCCTGCATATAGGCGATCTCGGACGCCGGTACGCCCATATGAACGAGCTGATCGCGGATCCAGCGATACGCGGAAAAACCTCGGGATACCTCGACCGCGATCGTGCCGAGATCGGAGAAAATCAGCTGGCCGGCGCCGGTGCGATCGAAGGGCTTGCCATCCTTTCGCAGATACTCCGCCGCGCCTCTTTCCTTCCAGATGCGGAAGGCATTTCGGACCAGCGCGTTGAGCTTGTTGCCTTCTTCATTGTCATTGGCGGGATCGACCAGTCTGAGATCAATCGCCGCGTGACGGCCGTCGGTAATGACGGAAAGCAGGATGTCGTCGCCGGGCTTTGCCGGCCCGTCACGCATCTCGATCGCCTTGATCCGCGCGTCCAGTTGCTTCTGATAGCTCTTGAAGGCCGGGGTCGGCTCTGCCGTGACAATCTGGCGCTTTCCGCCTGATATCTCCGGAACCTTCACGTAGGTGTGAAGATCGGCTGGCAAGACAACGTCTGCGAACGAGCGGAACATGGCGATCAGTTCCGGTACGTTGACGAACTGGCTGAAGCGCGTGACCGGCTTGTACCTGCCGGACGGTTGCAGCTCGAGCTCGGTTGTCGTGTCGCCGAACGTGCTGGCCCAGGCATCGAATTCGTGCAGACCGCGTTCGGCGAGTGCCAGGGGATCCATCAGCCGCTGAACGGAGAACATCTCACCAAGGGTGTTGGTGATTGGCGTGCCCGACGCCAGCACCAGCGCCCTGCCCGGGTTCTTTGTTTCGATGAAGCGGGATTTCACATAAAGATCAAAGGCGCGCTGCGATCCATTCGGATCGACGCCGCGCAGCGTCGACATGTTGGTCGCAAACGAGAGCTTGCGGAACTCCTGGGCCTCGTCGACGATGATCTGGTCGATGCCCATCTCGGAGATCGTCAGCAGATCGTCCTTGCGGGTTGCGAGCGCTTCCAGCCGTTCCCTGTGGCCTTCCTTCATCCGCTCGATGCGCTTGCGCGACACGCGGTCCTGATTGTCGATCTTGGTCAGCAGATCCTCGTAGAGCTCCAGCTCATCCTGGATCATCTGCGCTTCAAATGCAGAAGGCACCGAGATGAAGCGGAAGGCCGAATGGGTTATGATGATCGCATCCCAATTGGCGGTGGCCGCGCGCGCGAGGAAACGATGGCGCTTCGCCTTCACGAAGTTGGTTTCGTCGGCCACGAGAATGCGAGCGTTCGGATAGAGAGCAAGAAACTCGCGGGCAGCCTGTGCCAGGCAATGGCCGGGCACCACGAGCATCGCCTTTTTGACAAGCCCAAGCCGGCGCTGCTCCATGACGGCCGCAGCCATCGTCAGTGTCTTGCCGGCGCCCACGGCATGGGCAAGATAGGTGGATCCCGCCGAGATGATCCGCCAGATGCCGCGTTTCTGGTGCCCATATAGAGAAAAGGCGCCCGAGGCGCCTGGAAGCTGAAGGTGATCGCCGTTGAAGTGCCGCGGCGCGATATTATTGAATGCGTGATTGTAGATCCGCGCCAGCCGGTCGGTGCGGTCGGGGTCCGACCAGACCCATGACTGGAACGCGGTCTTGATCCTGGCGAGCTTTTCCCTGGCCGCCTCCGTCTCGACGACGTTGAGGATCCGACGCTCGGTTTCGCCATCACGGATCGTGTCGAAGATCTGCGGCACGGACGAATTCAGGGCATCGGACAGCAGTTGACCGGCATGGCGGCGATGGGTGCCCCATTCGGTGGTACCGGTCGCCGACCATTCGAGCTGCGGGGCATTGACCGTCCAGGTGGCCAGTTCCGGCAGGTGATGGATGGAAATACAGGCGTCCATCGTCTCCTTCACGAAGGCGACGATATCGGCCACCGGAATCCACGGCGCGCCGAGGCGGGCGGTGATGTCGGAAGGACGAAGGTCCGACGGCTGCACCACCTTCAACGCGGCGACATTTCGCTCAAATGCCGGATCAAGGGCTGCTGCGGCTTCGGCCGCTGCCAGCTTGGAGCGAACGGTGCCGGACAGATAGGCGTCCGCCATGACCCAGGCGCCCGTCGCCGGATCCTGGAAGATCGCATCGCCAAGCTCTGCAATGACCGCATCGACATCGCTATGCAGCAACTCTGCGATATGGTCTGGATCGACATGGCCACGCTCATTCAGCACCACCGCGAGCGCATCGGCGGCAGTGATGATGATCGGCGCCGGCGGTGGTGCGATCACCCGCTCGGAAAAGATCGGGCCCGGTTTGGACGTGTTCGTCTCCAGGTCGTAGTCCTCGATCGAGGCGACCAGCCAGCAATCGGGATCGTCAAGAAACGGCGCGAGATTCGGGCGGCGATGGGTTTCCCGCACCTCGCCAGTTTCCAGATCTTCGATGGTCGAGACCGTGGTGAAATTGATCGGCCCGAATTCGCGCACGAAGCTCGACCACGCAACGCGCAAGGCGACCTGCGCCTGTTTCCACGGCAGATCGCGCTCCTGAAGTTTCAGAACCGCGCGAACGGTGTCGCGGATCGGGATGAGCTTGCGGATGATCCGGGCATGCTTGGCAAGGACACCGCCGACACCCTTGCCCTTTCTGACCTCGACCGGCACGGCTTGCCCGTTGACGACCTGCATCAGTGCGGCGCCCTTGCCGATAAAATAGCTGCCTTCGCGAATTATCGGATCGTCCGGGCGTTCGACCGCTGCAACGGCGGCTTCATATTCCAGATCGAAATCGATCGGTTCCGGCTCGCCGTCATAGATGCTCTCTGGAAGCGAATGGATCGCGGCCGCCAGCGCCGTTTCGAGATCCACGCCATCGCGCGGCAAGCAACTGTAGACTTCACCGAACGGCCCCGAAGCTACAGCGTGACGCCCAAGGACCCTCTCGGAATGATCGGCGAACCACCGGTTGATGTGTACGGCCGCCTCAGCGCCATGTGCCGAAACGTCGGCAAGGCCGAGCCAACGATCGTCACCAGGCCGCTCGTCCGGTCGGCGTTTTCGGAAAAAGAGGATATCAACGACGACATCCGTGCCCGCATCGGCCCGGAAGCTACCCTTCGGCAACCGGATAGCGCCGACGAGATCGGCCGTCTGAGCGATATGCTCGCGTGCCCGCCTATCGGCCTTGTCCATAGTGCCCGACGATGTAACGAAGGCTGCCAGTCCGCCGCACTTCAGCCGGTCAATGGACTTTGCGATGAAGTAGTCGTGCAGCCGAAAGCCATGCGAGCGGTATGCCGGGTCGCTACGCACCGTGCGATCGGAGAACGGCGGATTGCCAATCGCCAGATCGAAATGACCAGGCAGCGAGACGCGGGCAAAATCCTGAGTGATGATTTTGGCGCGCGGCTGCAACAGGCGCGCGATCCGGGCGGTCACATGATCGAGTTCGACGCCGGTCACATGGCTGGCGACGGACGTCTCGTGCGGCATCAGCGCCGGAAACATTCCCGTTCCAATCCCGGGCTCGAGCACACGGCCGCCATGGAAACCGAGCCTTGTCAGCCCCGCCCAAATCGCGCGAACGATGAATTCAGGTGTGAAATGCGCATACTGGGTGGAACGGACAAGCGAGGCGTACTCGCCGGTGCCGACTGACCTTTCCAGGTCGCGACCGATTTCCTCCCAGCTCTTGCGGAAGCCATCCTCGCCCGGCGGGCGAAAGACCCCGTTTGCCAGATCGGTGGATCCGAACCCGGTGAACTTGATCAGCATGCCCTGCTCGGCCCTGGTCGCCGGCCGTTGCTGCCGTTCGATCTCGGCCGCCAGACGGATCGCCGCAATGTTGTCCCGTGCGCGGTTGCGCCACGAGCGGGCAAGGCCGCGCGCGCCGAGCAGACGGAAGTTCTCGCCCTTCGAGGCCACGGCCGTTATCGGTTCTGACGCCGCCGCGACCGCAAGCGTCGGCGCTGGTGCAAGGGGTGGCTGATCATTGTCATGGATGGTCTCGTCGAAGGCTCTTGGGAACGCGGTTACCCCAAGATCGAAACCGGACGAGAGTGCGGAGTTGCCGAAGAGGTCGAGGGTAAACGGATCATCATGCGCCATGGAAAGCTCCTGCGAGAAGGCGCGCGGCTCGGCCCTTGCCCGGAAGGCAAGTCATCGAGGCGTCGGTTGAATGGGAGTGGGAGGAATTGCGTCTGTTCAGACCGTGACGGTCTCGTCCTGTCGCCGGAACTGGACGGGCAGCTTCGCAGCGATCTCGTCGTCCGTCAGCTTATCCAGCAGCTTCCAGATCCTTGCCTGTGCAGCCGTATAGACAAGAACGATCGGCCGCCCGCGCAAGCCGGCGGGGAACCGGTCATCGGCATAGGCCCGGAAACCGGCTCCGGTCGTGCTCCAGATGTGGTCAAGTTTTTCCTGGCGGGCCATCGCGCGAACCGGTCGAGATTCCCGTTCGATGATCGTCGCGCGCAAGCGGTCAGGCGAACCGCTATCGGCCAGATCGCAATGGCCGTGGAACCAACGCAAGCGGCCATCGATCCTGAGGGAGAGGAAAATGCTGGTGACGCTTTCGGCCAGGCGCTCGCCCATGGCGAACATATCGCCGCGGATGAACAATGGCGGCAGGATATTGAACATATGGTCATATTCGGCTTGGCTGACCTCGAACCACTCGCCGACATGCCGGCGGCCGCTCATGCGAAACTCATCGAATGGCGCCTCACTGTGGCGATTGAAGAGTGCGTACATTTCGCGGCGGCTCGCGACACCCTCGAACACCTTGCGGTTCCTGGGGCGGATTGTGGACGGATCGAACATTGGTTGCTCCTTCGGGGGTTCTGGCCGAAGTCGGGACAGCTTCTGCTTCCTTCCTCGGACTTTTGATCACCCTTCCGCCGCCGCCGCCTCGCGTTCTGCCGGATCAAGGGCCGCCTATCCGGGCGGGCGGAGCTTCACCCTTGAATCGGCTGGCGCGCATGCGGCAGTTTCCCTTTCTCCCCTCTTTCCTTCAGTTCTTCGTTCCAGTCCTTCCTGCCCGGTTTCAGTCTGGAGAAATCCGATCCCGTTTCCACGGCCGTCTTCCGGATACGTCGGGCAAAGACCTCACCCTGCGGATCAACATCTGTTGCCGCGACGAGGTGCGAACCCTTGCGCGTTCCAAGCGCCAGAATCGCGGCTGCCGTCGAAGGCGACCATCCACCGCCAGTGCTGACATAAAGCGTCCCCTCTCGCGTACCCTCGATCGCCGCCAGGCTCATCGCGTCTATCGCCGCCTCGGTCACACATATCCGCCATGCGCAAGCGTCACCGAAGCGAAACAGCTCCTTGGTCCCGCCAGCTGCAAAGCCCCGCCAGTCCGGTCCGCGTTCCTCCCAGCCGATCACAGCGCCATCGGCATCGACATGCTTGGCCCACATGCTGCCACGGGGTCCCTCGCGCAGCAGGTCGCTCTCGATCGCAGAGCGAACCACGATCGATGGAATGGACCGGCTCTGCGTCAGATAGCTCCAGGCAGAAGAAGCCCGCCATGGCCGCTTGCGTTGCTCCCAGCGCTCCGCGACTGAAGCGGATATTGCCGCGCGGCGAGATGGCCGCTGCCATGCGGGCAATGCCGGTCGGTAGGCGGTGAGGGCGGCAACATAGACCAGCGCTTCTGCAAATCCGCCGCCGGCGATAAACTCGACCAGCGCGAAGACATCGCCCTTGGCATCTGAACGCGCATCGAACCATCCCTTGCCCTCGTGAATGACGATGATGATGTCGTCGGTTCGGCGGAACTTCATCGCCCGGCGCGTGCTCTCCTTGAGATCGATTGCAAAACCCTCATGCTCCAGCACGGCGGCACAGCCGACGCGCGCTCGTAATGCCTCGATTTCGATCTTCTCCATACCGTCTCTCCATACCTCTTCTGCTTGAGACCTCCCCGCGCACCCTGCCGCGAAGACCGAAGGGCGCAAGGGCGCGGATGACAAGCTGTGGTATCAACGCGGGGCGGCCGCGGCGAAGCCTCCCTTGCGCCCTTGCGGGCGCAAGCGGCACACAGGATCCGGCTCAGCGAGCCGGACCGGGATCGAATGGATCGTATTCGTGAATGACGGCGTCCTCGTCACCGTCATACTCGGCGGAAGGCATGATGCCGATTTGTCCCTCGACCTCGAAGAGGATGACCGGAACCATCAGTATCCGGGCAAGATCATATGCGTGGTCCCGTGCGAGGCTAAGATCATGCGACATTGCTTTTGGCTCCTTCGAGTAGCGGGGCCGATCCCCGCTCGACGGCGCCCGTTTCGTCCGGCCACGACCGCGATCACCTGGAAGCGAAGCTGCAGGGCCGCAGCTCGCTAGCGGACCCTTCATGGGTTGATCGTGAAGGACGAGGTTGGATCAGGGAAACCAGACGAGAGAGAGGGGCTCGGTGCCGCTTGTTTGGAGCTTTCACGGCATCTCGCCCTGCGCGCCGCACGATCGCGCATGCCCAGCCCGACCTTGCGGGACAAAGGAAAACTCCGATCGAGGGAAACAATGCTTGCTGCCGCGAACCTGGCCGTCGGCCAGCATTTCGGGATAGACTCTGGTCCGTGGGTCGAAAGGAAGTTGCGGCTGATCGCATCCTTCTGACAGCAAGGCAGCGGCATCCATAGGTGAGCCCGCCTTCGAGAGGCTGGATGAAAGCCTGAGACCTGGCAAATGCCGGATCCGCGCGGCGTCATTCATGGGCGGCATCTGTCAATCGAGGGCTATTCAACACTTGTTCGGACTGTTATGTTCGTTATTTGTTCTTGACGCGTATATGCATCACCTGTTTCCGAGGGGCGGCATGGCGAGGATTGTCCAACGGACGCGGCAATTGATGTCCGCGGTTCGCGGATCAGATAGAACAAACAGGCACTTATTGGGGATCAAGGCATGGCGGCTGCCTATCTGGATAAATTGAACGAACGGCAGCGCAGCGCCGTGGAACACGGTATCGGACTTGCCGAGGGCAAGACCGCCGGTCCATTGCTGATCATCGCCGGCGCCGGGTCCGGCAAGACAAACACGCTCGCCCACCGGGTCGCGCATCTGATCGTCAACGGCGCCGATCCGCGACGGATCCTGTTGATGACGTTTTCGCGGCGCGCGGCATCCGAGATGTCGCGGCGTGTCGAGCGCATCTGCAAGCAGGTGATCGGCGCCAACTCCGGCATCCTGACCGATGCGCTGGCCTGGGCGGGGACGTTCCATGGCATCGGGGCACGTCTGCTTCGGATGTATGCCGAGCAGATCGGGCTGAACGTGGATTTCACGATCCACGATCGCGAGGACAGCGCCGACCTGATGAACCTGGTGCGCCATGAACTTGGATACTCCAGGACAGAGAGCCGGTTTCCGACCAAGGGGACCTGTCTGTCGATCTATTCGCGCGCAGTCAATTCCGAGACGCCATTGGGGGAGGTTCTGAGGAGCCATTACCCCTGGGTCTCAGGCTGGGAGGAGCAGCTGAAAGAGCTGTTCGCCGCCTATGTCGAGGCAAAGCAGACCCAAAACGTGCTCGATTACGACGATCTGCTGCTCTACTGGGCGCAGATGGTGAGCGACCCGGATCTCGCCGACGACATCGGCAACCGTTTCGACCATGTACTGGTTGACGAGTACCAGGACACCAACAGGCTTCAGTCCTCGGTGCTGATGGCGCTGAAACCGGGTGGCCGCGGCCTGACGGTTGTGGGCGACGATGCACAGTCGATTTATTCGTTCCGGGCAGCTACCGTCCGCAACATTCTCGATTTCCCGCAGGAATTCTCGCCGCCGGCCGATGTCATCACGCTCGACCGCAACTATCGCTCGACGCAGACCATTCTTGCCGCCGCAAACGGCGTGATCGATCTCGCGCGCGAACGGTTCACCAAGAACCTCTGGACGGAGCGGCAGTCGGCGGAACGGCCGAAACTCGTGGCGGTAAAGGACGAGGCCGACCAGGCAAGCTATATCGTCAGCCAGGTGCTGGCCAACCGCGAGACGGGAATGGCTCTGAAACAGCAATCCGTGCTGTTTCGCTCCTCCAATCACAGCGGGCCGCTTGAAGTGGAACTCACTCGCCGCAACATCCCCTTCGTCAAGTTCGGGGGATTGAAATTCCTCGACAGCGCGCATGTGAAGGACATGCTGGCGGTGCTGCGCTTCGCCCAGAACCCGCGCGACCGGGTTGCGGGGTTCCGCCTGTTACAGATGCTGCCGGGCATCGGACCTCAGACGGCCGGCAAGATCCTCGATGCAATCGCCGCCAATCCCGAGCCCTTGCTGGCGCTCGCGGAAATCCCACCTCCCCCGAAAACCGGACCAGACTGGACGTCCTTCGTTCAGCTGCTCGAGGGTTTGCGCAAGGCGGAGACCGGTTGGCCGCTGGAGATGGCGCAGGCGCGCAACTGGTACGAGCCGCATCTCGATCGCATCCATGAGGACGCCGAGACCCGCAAGGCCGACCTCCTGCAGCTCGAGCAGATCGCAAGCGGCTATCCGAGCCGGGAACGCTTCCTGACCGAGCTGACGCTCGATCCGCCGGATGCCACCAGTGACCAGGCCGGGGTGCCGAACCTGGACGAGGACTACCTGATTCTGTCGACCATCCATTCGGCCAAGGGGCAGGAATGGCGCTCGGTGTTCATGCTGAACGTCGTCGATGGCTGTATCCCGTCCGATCTTGGAACAGGGACCACGCACGAGATCGAGGAGGAGCGCCGGTTGCTCTATGTCGGAATGACGCGGGCAAAGGACAGCCTGACGCTGATCACGCCGCAACGCTTCTTCACGCATGGGCAGAACCCGCAAGGCGACCGCCACGTGTATGCGTCGAGAACCCGGTTTATCCCCGCGACGCTCCTGCAGTTCTTCGAAACGGCGACATGGCCCACAGTTCCGGCAGCCGCGTGTGAGCGCAGCGCCCGCCAGATCCGTATTGATGTTGGCGCGCGCATGCGCACGATGTGGAAATAGAGCGGCGTCAGGGCCAGACACCTCCGTCGAGGCAAATGAGATTGACCAATATTGACGCCGATTCCAGGCGTGTCCAAGGCTCGCCAGAAGACTGCGGGGAACAAGAAACCCAGATCACCGGTTTGACTTGTATCAAAACGCCACGAGCCTGAGTCCTGTAGTCTTCACTAAGGAGCGAGGCGTGAGTGGAATATTGATATGAAAATGCAGCCGGGAAAGTGAGAGACTTGATGTAGCCTACGCTCGCTCTTGATGCCAGATGGAGGAGTGGCAAATGGCAGCGAACAGATTGTCAGGAGCATTCGACGGTTTCCACCGGATGCGTTTCCGTAACCTCCATTTTCGCAATCAGCGCGTCCCGACAGCAGCGGAACGCACTAACGTGCCGCTGTCGAGGCAGGTTCCCCGCTTCATCGCGACTATTGCCTTCTGTTGCGCTACGCTGGGGCTTTCATTCCAGGCCGGTGCGCAAGAAGCGCTGCAACCGGGCGAGGCCATCGTCACGCGCTTCTCGGGCGCGACCGAGCAAGCCGGCCACAGGGTCATCGACCCCGACGGGGCCGTCGCCAGCATCCTCAACCTGCGCCAGCCGGGCGGGCCGCCGGTCGGTGCGCGCTGGTTAAACGAGGTCCAGCGCATGGCTGCCACCGCGGGCGAGGTCGGCCAGGTCTTCGGCGTAGCGCTCGACGACGCAGCGCCGCCAAATATCTATCTGACGGCCACATCTGCCTTCGGCCTGCACCGGAATGCCGACAATTCCGACTGGATGCCCGGCATGTGGGGCGCGAATGGCGGCCCTGGTACAGTCTGGAAACTGGCGGCGGCAAACGGCTACCGGCCGCAGGTCTTCGCGCAAGTCGCCCTTGAGGGTCGCGCGAACTCCGGCGCCGCGCTCGGCAACATCGCTTTCGACGCACGAAACCGGCAGTTCTATGTCTCCGACCTCGAGACCGGCATGATCCACAGGCTCCGCCTTGCGGACGGTGCGGATCTGGGCACGTTCGACCACGGCGCCGCCGGACGTACTGCGTTCCTCGACGTGCCAACGGGAGAATTCCGTTCGTTGCCGGAGGTTCGCTTCGACCCGGCCACCGCGGCGCGCGTTGCCGACTGCGAGAGCGGCGATTTTTCCCGTACGCCGTCCTGCTGGAATTTCGCCGATTTCCGACGCCGTGTCTGGGGTCTCGGCGTCCGTCTCGATCCGGCGAACGGGCAAAGCCGGCTTTACTATGCCACCTGGAGCAGCCAGGGCTTCGGCAATCCCGATTATGGCAGCTCCGACGAGGACGATCGGCGCAATGCAGTGTGGTCCATCGCTGTCGGCGCCGATGGAAGCTTCGACCTCGGCAGCCTGCGCCGCGAATTCCTCCTGCCCGATTTCTTCCGCTCGCCTGAGGCCATCGCCCGGGCGGGTCGCAGCCACCCGGTCTCCGATATCGCATTCCCGGCTAACCGCGATCAGACCGTCATGCTGGTCGCCGAGCGCGGCGGTGTGCGCAATCTCGGCCTCGCCGCCAAGGACGCCTTCGCCTATCCGCACGAGGCCCGCGTCCTGCGCTACGAATTGACCGACGCCGGCTCATGGCGCGGCTCCGGGCGCTACGACGTCGGCTATTACGATCGAAGCGAGGACGGCCCACCCTACATGCGTGCAAATTCCGCCGGCGGCGTCTCCTTCGGTCCCGGCTATGACGAGAACTGGGAGGTGGACGGCGCGCGGCCCGATACCTTCGTCTGGATGAGTGGAGATGGCCTTTGCTCGCCGCGTGGCCTCTGCTTCGATCCCGGCGCCAACGGGCACACCGATTCCTCGCCAGTGAATGGCATTCAGGGACGCGCTGCACGGCCCTACGAGGCATTCGAGCCTGTTACCGCTTTCCAGCCCTATCCGTCGCCCGGTCCCGTCACTTCCGCGAGCGGCCTGGACGGCGCGTTCATGGTCGATGCGGCCCTGAATGCCGACACGACCCGGGTGGGCGATGTCGCGATCTTCCAGCCCTTGCCGGGCGAAGGCGAAGGGCTGCCTCCGGTCGAGCCGGAGATCGCCGGATGGCCCGAGGAGTTGCCGCCCGAGGGCTGGCTGCCCGCCCCACCCCCGGCCGACGGATGGTTCCTACCGCCACCCTTCCCAATCGACACCGACCTTGCAATCCGCAAGACGGGACCCGCCCAATGCCAGGAGGGCGTTGAGTGCCGCTATACGGTCAGGGTCCGCAATCTCGGAGCGATCGCCTATATCGGCCCGCTGGCGATCACCGACACAATGCCGGCGGGTGCGACGCTCGCCTCGACCTCTCCCGGCTGGAATTGCGTTCCCGTCGGGGGCTCCTTCAATTGCATCACCAACGCCCATGCACTGCTGGCGCCCGGCGCGACCGCGGCCATCGAGATCAACCTGTTGCTGCCGGCTGATGTGCCCGGCCCAAGCGTGCACAATTGCGCCGCCATCGACTGGTTCGAGATGGGCACCGACGACGGCCCAGGTGACAGCAACGACGAGGATTGCGTCGACACCCCGGTCAGCGACGGTTTTGATCTCGGCATGATCAAGGACGGATCGGTCAACTGCGTCGAGAATGCCGACTGCCTGTTCCTGGTCGAGGTCGTCAACCACGGTCCCGGCGAATTCAACGGCAAGGTGGCTGTCCGCGATCCGCTGCCGGCCGGGACAACGTTCGTCGTCGGCGCCGGCGGCCCCGGTACGTTCACCTGTGCGCCGAGCGGCGGCGATGTTCTCTGCCAGACGCCGGACATGACACTACCCGTCGGCGGGACGGCACACATCCTTCTAGGAATAAGGTTGCCGGATGGCATCGCTGGCGGAACGGTCGAGAACTGCGCCGAGATCAATTGGGGAGCAATGACCGCCAACGACGGAGCCGCGGACGTTCATCCCGACCAGGCCTGTTTCACAGTAAACGTGCTCGACGGGACAGGCTTCTTCGACCTCTTCGTCACCAAGCAAGGTCCGGCCCACTGCAATGCCGGCGGCAACTGCACCTACAATATCACTGTCAGCAACGACGGGCCCGACGACTATACCGGCGAGATGGTGGTTCAGGACACGCCGGAACCGGGCGTCACCTATGTCGGATCCAATCCCGACTGGACCTGCGTTGCCGCCATTCCGATCGACTGCACGCTGAACGGCGGCCCACACACTCTGCATCCCGGCGATAGCCGGACGCTGACCCTGACCGTTGCGGTACCGGATCCCGCCCCCGCGAACCCGATGTTCAATTGCGTCGCCTTCAACTGGGCCGCTGCGGGCATGCCGCCGAACGACAATCCCGCGCCCGGGGGCACCGACAGGCCGGATGACGTCTGCGCCCCGACACTGGCCAACGAAGGATTCGATCTGGAGATTGCCAAGACCGGCCCGGCCGAGTGCTACGAGGGCGGAGCCTGCGATTTTACGGTCGGCGTCACCAACAGTGGCCCGATGCCGTTCATCGGGTTCACGGCGTTCACCGACGTTCTGCCTGCCGGCTCCACGCTCGAGGGCGTAACTGGCGCGTTCTCATGCGACAGCGCGGCGCCTGGAACCGTGACCTGCAACGTCGGCGGGGCGGTGTTACCGCCCGGCACGACGCAGGATTCGACGATCCATACGCGCCTCCCCGATCCGGTCATAGGCGATACGGTCGAGAATTGCGCCACGATGAATTGGGACGCGGCGGCGCCCGACTGGTATATCGGAGCGACCTTCACCGAAGACGACGATCCTGCAACCGATGGCCCTGCCTGCGCCACCGTGCCGGTGCTTGCCGCCGACCTCGCCCCATGGGGCGCGACGACCTGCCAACTGGGCAAGCCCTGTCCCATCGAGGTCAGGATCGAGAACCGGGGCGGCCGACTGTTCAAGGGCGCCGCCGGCCTGCGCGGCACGCTTGATCCAAGCGTCACCATTAGCAGCATCGAGAGCCGGACCGCCGGCCTTGATTGCCGGATAACCGGAACCGGGCGCTACGAATGCAACGGCACGGATATCACGCTCAAGCCGGGCGCCGCCGCTGCAATCGCGCTGGTGCTCGACATCCCGGCGGACTTCCCGCACCGGCGCATCGTGCACCGCAAGGAGATGCTGTGGCCCGACGCGAATGTGAAGGACCGCAAGCCGGAGAATGACCGCCACACCAGCACGATCATGATCGTACAACCGGAGGAGCCCGAGGCTCCGGCGCGGCCGGTGACACCTCCCGCAGTGACGCCCCCTCCCCCTCCCCCGCCGGTGAGCGTCCTGGCCCCCGACCTCGCGGTGAACAAAGCCGCCGAGCGCGATGCCTGCGTCGCGGGTGCTCCTTGCGACTTCCTGATCACTGTGACCAATGCCGGGCGGACAACCTATGTGGGTCCCTTGCAGCTCAGCGACACCATGGAACCGGGTGGCGCACGGATCGACGCATTCGGCCCCTCGCCCTGGTCTTGCCGGGAGACACGGGGGAACTTTCTCTGCAGTCACCCGACGACCTCGTTGCGTCCCGGGGAATCGCGCACACTATCGCTAAGCCTCAACGCGAGCCGTAATGCCTCCGGAACGGCACGCAATTGCGCCCGCCTCGACTGGAGCGAGCGCACGCGGGTCATGGCGGTCCAGAATGCGCTCAACGGGCTCGGCTTCCAGGCAGGCCCGGTCGACGGACAGGCCGGAGGCAAAACGCGCGGCGCGATAGCGGACTACCAGAAGAGCACCGGACAGACCGTAACGGGTCAGATCGACACCGCCCTCTTGCGCAGGCTCTTCGTCACCTGGGGTGACGGCGACGCCAATGCGGCAAACGACAACCGTTGCACGACGGTGGCTATCCGGAAGCCCATCGTGCCGCCGCCCGTCTGCGCTGCCGGCCAAACAAGGATCGATCCCTCGCGGATGAGTGCACTTCGCGCCCAGGGCTGGAACATCGCGCCGGTCACGCGCGCCGGCCAGACCATCTACTGCGGCTCCGCACCTGCCCCGCTCTCCTGCCCGTCCGGTTACCAAGCCTATACGAGCCAAAACCGGGTTCCGAAAGGCTGGGAGGTGGTCACGCGACGCAGTGGCGACCGGGTGCTCTATTGCGCCCGTCCACCCCAGGCGAGCTGTCCGCGTGGATGGGAACAGGTCGATCCGGCCCGCGCCGCCGCGCTGACCCGGCAGGGGTGGCAGATCAGGCGGATCGGCAGTCTGACCTGTGCAAGGCGCGGTGAAACGGTCGTACCTCAAGCCCCGCAGCCGCCTGCCTGCACGGGAGGACGCATCTGGAATCCGGAACAAAAGGCCTGCGTCTGCCCTCGCAACATGCGCTGGGATCCCAGGCAGAACCGTTGCGTGCCGCCGCAAGTTCTGCAGCCCGGTCTGGAGACACCTCAGCTGCAAAGAGGGATTACACCACCCCTGCGGCTGGTCGTTCCACCGGCCCTGAAATAGCTGTGCTGCGCAAAACGCATCTCAAGCGGCGGAAAGTCACGTTTTGCCGGCGCGTGCAACACTTGAACGGCGCGCCACCGTCTCTCCGGCCCCTGAAGGGAACCGCCAATGCGGTTGGAGACAGTCGTCTCTGTCTCGGGATGGGCGCTCGGCTCTCGCCGAAACGCAAGAGGAGCGCGAAAGGCGATGACCTCGTTCAACAAGGCAATGCCTGGAACATCAGCGACAAGTAGGAAGGTAAGGTGCTGCCGCTGCGAGCCGTCGCGAAATCCGGCAACAGACGGAGCAAGACTGCAAACAGCCCGTCTCCCGTTTTCCGCCCCTCACCCGACCAGGCACATGGCCACCATGCCAGTATCGCGGGCCGATTTTGCCCTCAACACAACTGCAAACACACGGCATGCGGCTGGATTGTTCTCCTGAACGGGATTCCGGATTACGTCGTCACTCAATCCTATGAAAAGAATGCCAACGCCCCGATAGCCCCGAAGACAACCAACATCAAGGCAACCAGGCCGATCGTCCGGGCCGCGGACCACGGTCCGCTGGCATAGTCGTTATCAGGACCCGGTGACTTGTCCCATCCACTTGCCATGATGCCTCTCCTGTTGCCGCCGCGGAAATCGTAACCGCAACTCGCCGAAAAGGCGAATCTTGTCGCCCTGCAGGCAATGCTTGCCGATCGTCGGAATGTGCGCCAAGCTCCAGGGCGAGGGCTTCAGCATGAAGAAGCGATACTGGATAATCGGGGGACTGCTCCTTTATGCCGTCATCCGACAGGCCGGCGTCACCGATCATGACACCGTCCCGGTTCAACCGCTTCCATCTTCTGACAGCATTTCGCAATCCGTCACCGCCTTCCGCCCTGAGTTGTCGCAGAAGCGCTGATCGACCCGACGGCCGGCTTTCCATCGACGAGGCTTCCCGCAAGCATCCGGTTCGTCGGCCCTCCGCGTGCCGAGGTCGCCCTGGTCGTGTCAGAAACTCAGAGGACTAAGGAATTATAGTGGTGCGGCAGGCGCATCAGTACGAGTTCTTTTCGCCTGACCACATTAACGGGACAGCGGCTGTTTCCATCAGCGATGTCGATATTGGCCAAGGCAAGATTCTGACCGGGAACGATAATCGTCTCGTTTCGTGGGAACGCAAATGTATCGGGACCGAAGATACCGCTGAAGCAGGAATGGGGTTCGGAAGAATGCAGTGCGTTGGCAAAGGCAATGTAGCAATTGTTCTCGCCGGCGCGGACCCGATAATGGTGCCAGTGATGGGTATCGGCTCCGGTCGGGATCGGCTCGGGGTGCGAGACAGCAGTGCCCGCATGGTCCATCACGAATTTCGTCGCGATTGCCGAAGGGCAGGCTATCAGATCGCAGCCGCGCAGCGCCAGCACACGGCCGGCCTCGGGGAAGGCCGCATCGTGGCCGATGAGCACTCCGAGCCTGCCGAATGGAAGATCGCAGACCAGCCAATCCTGCCCCGCGCTTGCCCATATGCGCGTTCCAGTTGCCAGATGAATTTGGCGATAATTCCACCTTTCGCCCTTGGGGCCGAGAACGACAACGCTGTTGTAGAGCGTTTCCCCCGCCTGCTCCGCATAGCCTACGACCAAGAACAGGTTGAGGCTTTCGGCTAGTCGCGCCAACGCCGACATTGCCGGATCAGTGGGCTCGATCGCACTGGCGGCGGCGCCTGCGAGGCCGGTCAGCGCCTGTTCCGGAAAGACCACGAGTTCAGCGCCTTCCTGGCTGGCTTGCTCCGCCAGAGCCGTAATGGTAGCGAGGTTGGAGGCGAGCACTTCGGATGGCGCCATCTCGGCCACCGCGATGCGGGCGCTGCGTCCGGAAGGAATCGCCTCGTGACCGTAGAGGCTGAAGAAGTCCTTCGGATTCCAGCTGAAGGTGTTGGTCATCAGCTCGGCATACATCTCGGGACGCCGCTGCTCCATCACCGGTTCACCCATGACCAGGCGCGCCCGCGCCTTTTCCGGCTCGATCACGGCATAGGCAATGGCGTCGCCATCATCGATGACAGCGAGGACCTCGGCATCCGGCGCGATGATGCAGCTGCCGCCGGAGAACTGGACGCCGCGCTCCAGACCCCAGCGATTGCTCTCGATCAGGTAGCAGCCATTCTCGAAAGCCCGGCTGATCCAGTAGGGCGCGGGCGTCCTCTCGGCCAGCCAGTTGGAGATATGGCAGATGACATCGGCCCCGCCGAGCGCCACGAGCCGTGCCGTTTCGATGAAATGAATATCCATGCAAATCAAAAGCGCGATCCGGCCGATGCTGGTCTCGAACACCTGGTGGCCGAGATCGCCGGATGCGGCCCATTTCGGCTCGGAAATATAGGGATGGGTCTTGCGGTGGGTGCCGACGACACCATCCGGGCCGATCAATACAGCGGAATTGTAGTAGAGATTGGTCAGAGGATCGACCTCCGGCATTCCCAACACGACGAAGCAATCGCGCTCCCTGGCAATCGACGCAAAGCGATCCGTCGTCGGCCCGGGCACCGGCTCGACAAAATCGGCAACCTCACGGCGGTCATACCAGCAATAGCCGGTCGTCGCCATTTCCGGGGTCGTGATCAATCTTGCGCCAGCCTGCGCCGCCTCGTCCACAAACGCCAGCAAAGTTGCGACGTTGCGCTCTTTGTCGCCGAACGTCGGCTCGAACTGGATGGTGGCTGCCTTGAATGGCGCAGTCATGAAAACCTCCGTTGAATGGCGAACGGGGCGTCCGCAAACAAGCCGGACGCCCCTTGCGGATTAATGCGGGGCACCGACGATGGATTTGAGGACGGAGGCACCGAGCGTGTATTTCGGATCGACCATGTTTCCGAGACGGATGCGTCCACACTGCGTCAGCAGCATGTAGGCGTCGATTTCCTCGAAACCGAAATCGGCGACCATCCAGCGGATCAGTTCACGATAGGCGCCGCGGGCGGCATCCTCCATCGGCCGGGCCGAGCCGATCGTCATGAAGAACCTGTCATTCTCCAGTCTCGGCGCGCGGATCGCCCAGCCCTTGATGAGATCGATCTGGATGGTGGTAACGGTCGGATGCTCGATCGCGACACCGCAGAGTTCGCCATCGCCCTGAGCCGCGTGGCAATCGCCGAGATAGAGATAGGCCCCCTTCGTCTGCACCGGTAGATAGATCACGCTGCCGGGCCCGATATCGGGAAGGTCCATGTTGCCGCCATAATAGTCGGGCACCAGCGACGAGATCGCCTCGATCTCGGGCGCCGTACCGATCGTGCCGATGAAGGGCTCGTAGGGCAGCGTGATCCTGTCGTTCCATTTCACACCTGTCTCAATATCCACCTCGAGCTTGCGCACCCGTTCCGGCAATGGTGTGGTCAGAAGCGCGGTATCCATCGTCGGCACCAGCCCGCCGAATTCCGGCATGATCACGGTCGTGCCGCGCGGCTGCGGGCCACGGGGAACGATGCTCTTGATGTAGACGGCGAGGCAATCGCCCTTCTCGGCCCCGTTGACGTGGATGGGGCCGTTCTGCGGGTTGAGGAAGGGAAAGTTCAGGATCTGGCTCGGCATGTCGGTCTCGGCCTTGATCTTGCCTTCGAACGCGTCATGCGTCTCGGCGGAGACGACCGCGCCGGGATCGACGCTGAGTACAGGTTCGGCGAAGGGGCCGTAGACGTAGTGATACTGTCCCTGCGTCTTCTCCGTGATCGAGTATGTTTCGCCCGGCTGCCCCTTGGCAACGCCGCGGCGGCTCATGATGGATTCGCTCAACCAGCTCATAGGTGAAACCTCCTTGTTTTGTCCTGGTGGATTGGATTGGATTGGCTAGACGGAGAGGTACCGGCGCACCGTGTCCCTGTCCTCGAGCATGTCGATGGTGATCTCCGCGGTAATGCGCCCTTTGTCGATGACGTAGCTGCGCTGTGCCATTGCGCGGATCATGTCGATGTTCTGTTCGACGAAGACGACGGTCACCCCGGTCTTGCGATTGAGCTCGACCATGATGCGGGCGATATCCTGGACGATGTTCGGTTGGATGCCCTCGGATGGTTCGTCGAGCAGGATCAGCGCCGGCGCCCCCATCAGCACGCGCCCGATCGCAAGCTGCTGCTGCTGCCCGCCGGACATGGTTCCGGCCCGCTGGTCGCGCCGCTCCTTCAGGATCGGGAAATATCCGAAGATCTCCTCAATCCGGTCCTTCGGCACCGGGACGCGGCTGATCGACTGACCGACGATCAGATTTTCGAGCACCGTCATGCGCGGGAACACATCGCGTCCCTGCGGCACATAACCGATACCAAGGCGCGCGCGATGATAAGCGGGAACCTGGTCGATCGTCCTGCCCTGAAAGACGATCGAGCCCTTGTCTGCCGGCAACAGTCCTATAAGGCTCTTGATCAGCGTCGATTTGCCGACGCCGTTGCGGCCGATCACCGCAACGATCTCACCCTCTTTGACTTCGACGTCGATTCCCTGCAGCACCGGCTTGCCGCCATAGCCGGACCACAGGCCCATTGTGTTAAGGAGCACCTCGCTACGCATGGACGTCTCCCAGATAGATCGCTGCCACACGCTCGTCGGCCATGATTTCATCGATGGTGCCCTGGGCGAAGATCTTGCCGAAATGCAGCACGGTGACCCTTTGGGCGATCTGGCGAACGAAGGCCATGTCGTGTTCCACCGCCAGCACCGTCACGCCTTCGCGGTTGAGCGCCTGCACCATCTCGCCGGTCGCCGCTGTTTCATCCGGCGTCATTCCGGCTGTCGGCTCGTCGAGCAGCAGCAGTTTCGGTTTCAGCCCGATCGCCATGCCGATTTCGAGCCATTGTTTTTGCCCATGGCTGAGATTGCCTGCCAGCTGATCCGTTGCCTCGCCGAGGTTCAGGAATTCGAGCAGACGGTCGACCTCCTTGGACAGCAGTGCCGGCGCGTGGTGGTGCTGAAGCGCAATGATCAGATTCTGGCGGACACTCAGCGCCTTGAAGATGCCCGGCACCTGGAATTTGACGCTGATGCCGCGGCGGATACGCTGGAAGGGTTTCGCCTTCGTCACGTCCTCGCCATCATAGATGATCCGGCCGCTCGAGGGAGAATGTTCGCCGAGAATCAGGCGGAAGAAGGTGCTCTTGCCGGCGCCATTCGGGCCGATCAGGCAGTGGATTTCACCGGGTTCGAGCGCGAAGTTGACCCCGCCTGTCACATGCAGGCCGCCGAACCATTTATTGAGGTCGCGGGTTTCGAGAAGCGCCATCACGCGGCCTCCTTCTTGGCGCGGGCGCGGCGGACCTGTTTCGCAACAAAGGCCGTCAGCCCGTAGATCAGCCCGGTCGGCGCGAGAAGCACCGTCAGCACCAGCAGGAACCCCATGACAACCAACGCGTATTGGCTGCCGTAGATGGTCAGTGCCTGGAAGCCGGCGAGCACCAGAAGGGTGCCGAGCACCGTGGTGGTGAGATCCGCCCTGCCACCAACGGCGACCCAGACGATCGGCAGCGCCGCCGCCGTCATCCCCATCGACGAAGGCGTGATATAGTTGCCCCAGGAAGTGTAGAGGACGCCCGACAGGCCGGCCAGTGCCGAGGCGATCACGAAGGCCGCCAGCTGATACATGCGGATGTCGTAGCCGAGCATTTCGGCCCGCAGCGGATTTTCGCGGATGGCGACGAGCACGTTACCGAAGCGCGAGTTCACCAGGATGCGCAGCGCTAGATAGATAACCACCAGCAACCCGAGCGTGACATAATAGAGCGGCACGTCGGGAAAGAGCGCGATGTCGCCGCTGAACCATGGAATGGTGAGCGACGGCATGCCGCCCATTCCGTTGAAACCATTGAGACGAGCGCTGCCAACGTGCCACTCCGGCCCCGCCGTCTGTGCCATGAACCGCTCCAGCACGAGCGTGACCGACAGCGTCACAATGCCGAGGAAGACACCGCTGATGCGCCCGAAGAAGAGGAAGTATCCAAGGCCGGCGGCCAGCAGCGCCGACAGTCCGATGGCGCCGAGAAGAGCGAGGATGGTCAGGCCATAGGCATCGCCGAAATTGATCGAGATGACCCCGTAGGTATAGCCGGCCACGCCGAAGAAGGCGGTCTGGCCGAAGCTGAGCGTGCCGCCGTAGCCCCAGATCAGGCTGAGACCCAGCGCCATGAAGGCCCAGTTGAAGAAGTAGACATTGTTCCCGACGTCATAGCCGTCGGCAAACAGCGGATAAAGGCAGGCGGCGAGAATGACGAGGGCAAAGCTGCTCCAGAAGGCCGGGCCGCGGCCGAGCGTCTGGGGGCCTTCGATCAGTCTGACGGTATTCGTGAGGCGGGTTCCGATCGTCATATTAGTCCCTCTCGCGCAGAATCCAACCGGAGATTCCCCGCGGCAGGATCCGGATGACGATGATGACGGCGACCAGCATGCCGATCTGGCCGGCGAGTTGTCCCTGCCAGGAGGTGAGACCTGCCTTGACGATGCCGAGGACGACCGCGGCCGGCGCCGTACCCAGGAACACATCCCCGCCGCCGACCACGACAGTGACGAAGGCCTCGACGACAAAGGCACTGCTGCCCATCGTCGGAACCAGCGTCATGGTCGGGGCGTAGAGCCCACCGGCAAGGCCGGCAAGGGCGGCACCGAGCCCGAAGGTGAGGCTGTAGACGGCTCCGGTATTGACGCCGAGCGCCTGCGCCATGTGGGGCACCTGGATGGTCGAGCGGGCGAGAATGCCGAAATGTGTCTTGGTGAAGGCGAGCCAGAGGCCGGCAAGTGTGGCCACGGCAGCGGCCATCAGCACCAGCCGATAGAGGGAATAGGAATAGGGTCCCACCATGAAGCTGCCGAAGGGCGTGCCGGTTCCAGGCATGGTCGATCCGAGCAGGATCAGCGTCCCCTGCGTGGCGATCATCGATACGCCCCAGGTGGCGACGATCGTATCCAGAGGCCGGTCGTAGAGCGGCCGGATGACGACACGTTCGATCAGCATGCCGATGAAGCCCGCCACCAGTGCCCCGGCGAGGATGGAAAGCGGCAGTGGCAGTCCTGATCGCGTGCACCAGGAGCAGACATAGGCGCCGCACAGAATGAACTCGCCATGGGCCAAATTGATGACACCCATCATGCCGAAGATGATGGCAAGGCCACAGGCCGACAGCACGAGAAAGGCGAAGGCATCACCCACCTGATAGGCGAAGCTGAAGAGATCGTAGAGGAAATTGACCACCGATAGGGATCCTTGACACCAGTTGGAAACGGGAGGGATGGGAAGGAGCCGATGGAACAGCCCCTTCCCGGATCGGCTAGTTTGTCTTTTTCGGCGGGTTCGACGGCGTGTATTGCTCGCTCGGATCGTTCTGCGTCAGGTCGCAGCCCGCCTCGCCCAGCCAATAGGGCTTGATGTCGTTCCAGACCTTGGGGAAGGTGATCGAGTGGTCCTCGCCGACCTTCGCCAGATAGATCGTGTGCGACATATGCTGGCTCTTGGGGTCGAGGCAGACCTTGCCTTCCGGAGCATCGAAGCAGACATCGCCCTTGGCAAGTTCCTTCAGCAGATCCTCCTTCTTGGTGGAACCGCCGGCGCGCTCGATCATCTGCTTGTAGAGATAGACTGCGATGTAAGAGTTCTCGGCTTCCTGGTTCACATAGGGCTCGTCGGGGAACTTCTTGTGCCACTTCTCGACGAAGGCCTTGCTCTGCGGCGTATCGACTTCCTCGATGTAGTTCGTCGTCACGAACATGTTGGCGAGGCTCGGTGGCTTGAAGCGCTTGTGCTCGTAGCCCTGGCCGACATTGACGGAAGAGGCCATCGGCAGGCCGAGGCTGGCCGCACCCGCCTGTTCGTAATAGGAGGCCTGCGCGGTACCAACCAGCAGCGTTACGACAAAATCGGGCTTGGCCGCCTGGATGTTCTGGATCGTCTGCGAGAATTGCGAGACGCCGAGCGGGATGAACTCCTCGCCGACCATCTCGCCGCCGTTCTCCTTGACGATGTTGCGGACCCATTCGGCCGAGATCTGGCCAAAATTATAGTCGGCGGCTATCGTGTAGACCTTCTTGCCGTAGGTCTCCATCATGTAGGGAATGAGCGTGGAGAACTGCTGTTCCGGCACGGCGCCGGTGACGATCATGTTGGCGTCGCAAACGCCACCCTCATACTGGTTGTTGTAGAAGGCAAGACCGTCGAACTGGTTGACGATCGGGCGATAGGCCTCGCGCGAGGCGCTGGAGAAGCCGGCAAAGACGGCATCCACCTTGTCGCGCTGCAGGACGCGGCGCATAAACTCCTGATACCGCGTATTGTCGGACTGCGTGTCGTACACGACCAGTTCCAGCGGACGCCCGGCGATGCCGCCGGCCGCATTGATCTCGTCTGTTGCGATCTGGATGCCATGCACCTTGCCGATCGTCGCCGCCGCGAAATCGCCCGACTGATCTTCGAGCACGCCCAGTTTGATAGGCTCCTGCGCGACGGCCAGGCCGGAAAAAAGCAACAAGCTCCCGAGCGCCGAAACGGCGCGTTCTGTTCCCTTTATCATTTTATTCTCCGTGAGATTAGCTGGATCGATCCGCGGTCATGGACAGATCGTCGGATACCGCGTCTCGTCGATGGTGCGTCGCGCTTCGTTGGGCGACGGTCTCGCAATAGGATTCAAGGCTCATTCGGGCCTGCATGCTCTCCTTGCGGAGAAGCGTGAACGCCCCCTCGTCATTGAGGCTGTGCGACTTCATCACCAGTGCGACCGCCTTGATGACATGACGGCGGGCGCGGCGGCGTTTTTCGAGTTCGTCGATCGAACGATTGAGCGTCGCCTTCTGCTCGAATACATTGACCGCCAGATAGACGGCCGAGAACACGGCACTGCTGTGGACAGGTTTCGACAGGAATGCTGTCGCTCCCACCTGCATCAGGGCCCGCAGGCGGCTCGGTGCTCCCACGCCGACCACACCGATTACCGGCGCGGGGGGCAAGGCAAAGCCATGGCCGCCAAGCAATTCCTGGAGGCAGTTGAGATCGCCATCGATGAAAAGAATGTCCTGGGTCGCCTCCAGCGTCGGCAGCAGCGCCAGGATATCGGCGGCCACCGCATTGCACTGATGCACGCTCAGCCCAAGCTTCAGCAAGGTCGACGTCAACGTCTCGCAAACCCTGGTCTCATTCGTCACCATCAAAGCGCGGCGCTGGCTGAAGTTCTGAACGAAGCGGTGCGGGCTCATGATACGATCCTCAGGTTCGGATAACGGGTTGCAGCTTCAAGTGTCGACGATGAATTGACGAGATAGGGATCGGGCCGTACCGGCCGGCCGGCATCGTAAACGACGTCGAACTGGTTGTTTGCGAGCGACCTGCCGATGCGCGGCGTCAGGTAGGCATGGTAGGTGTCGGGATCGATCATGACCTTGCCCTGCGGCGCGACGAGGGTCTGATTGGCGGCATGGGACTTGACGGCACGCAGCTCATCGGTTCCGGCAGCGGCAAGAGACTGTGCGAGAAGCTTGACGGCGATATAGGCGGCCTCCGCCTCGGCCGAGGGGGCCGGGCCATCCGGGAAAGCCGAATTGTAATCTGCCACGAAGGAGCGGTTTTCACGCGTGTCGATCGAGGCGAAGTAAACACTGGAACTCAGATGTCCCGAGACGGCCTCTTCGCCGATGGCCTGCAGCTCGGGTTCGGAAAGATTGCAGCTGGCGACGGGATACCGCGTGATCTGCTCGATGCCTCGCTCTACGCAGGCTTTGCGGAAGGCGCGGAAGAAGGAATAGGCAGAGTCTCCGATCAGCGCATTGAAGACGAAATCCGGTTTGGTTTCGAAGATCGCCTCGATGATCCGGTCGACATCTGTTTCGCCGACGGCAAGATACCGTTCCGCGACCACCGTGCCGCGCCGCTTGAGGATCTCCTCGCGCAGCACCCGGTTGCTCTCCCATGCCCAGACGTAGTTCGAGCCGACGCAGAAAGCATTTCGGCCGACATGGCTGACGAGGTAATCCACCAGCGGCAGCATATGGTGGTTCGGTGAGGCGCCGGTGTAGATGACATGGTCGGAGCTCTCGAAACCTTCGTAGTGCGCCGGATACCAGAGCAGCGCGTCGCGCTTTTCGAAGAGCGGGATGACTTCCTTGCGGCTTGCGGAGGTATAGCAGCCGACTACCTGGCGGATCCCGGCTGCAAAGAAATCCTCGACAGCCGGCGCATAGGCGGAAAGATCGCTTCCCGGATCGCGAAATACGGGAGAGAGGCGGACGCCCGAGCCGCTATCCGCATTCACCTGGCGGCAGGCGAGATCGGCACCATTACGCATCGTGCGGCCTACGGTCCCATAGGAACCGGAGGCGGAAAACAGGATGCCAATGGCGTAGTCTCTCATCATGGCGAAGCCCGTACACAAAAAAGCCCGTCAGCAAGAATTGCTGCGGGCGGCGACGTTGCCGAATTGTAAGATGATCCTGCACCTGACGTAATTTTGGGCAACTTTGCCCTACGCCTGGAATTTAAGCTGAAGCCTTCCGGCCCCGCTGTCAAGCCGGAAATCCAAAAAAACAACCTTGCCTTCCTCTTGCCTGACGCAGTTTCGATGGCGGATCATACACGCGTACGTACGTGGCAAACTCATCGCGAAGGATTGAAACCAGATGGATCTCGGCTTGAAGGGCCTACGGGCAGTTGTAACGGGCGGGACAAGGGGCATCGGCTTGAGCATTGCGCAAACGCTCGCCGCTGAGGGCTGCAGCGTCGCAATCTGCAGTCGTAACGACGCGGACGCGAAAGCGGCAGCGGACAAACTTGCCGCTTACGGTGTCCCGACGCTTGGCAAGGGTGTTGATGTGGCCGATGGCGCGGCCCTTTCCGGATGGGTCGGTGAAGCGGCGGCGTCCTTTGGCGGTCTCGACATCGTTATCGCCAATGTCAGCGCGCTTTCGATCGGAAATGACGAGGAAAGCTGGAAAAAAGGCTTCGACGTCGACATCATGGGCACGGTGCGGCTCATCGATGCGGCCATGCCGTTCCTCGAACAGAGCGCGGCGGCATCCATCGTCACGATCTCGTCGGTTTCGGGTCGCGAAATCGACTTTGCCGCAGGTCCCTACGGCGCATTCAAGGCGGCGTTGATCCATTATACGCAGGGGCTTGCCTACAACCTTGCCTCGAAGAGGATCCGTGCAAACACCGTTTCTCCTGGTAACACCTACTTCGAGGGAGGAGTCTGGAACCAGATCGAAAACGGCAATCCAGAATTGTTCTCGGACTCTCTTGCGCTCAACCCCACGGGCCGCATGGCAACCCCGCAGGAGATCGCTAACGCCGTGACATTCCTGGCAAGCCCGGCGGCAAGTTTCATCTATGGAACGAACCTCGTTGTCGATGGCGCGCTGACACGTGGCGTACAGTTGTAAGCCGTACAAGCCAAAAGGGTTCGGTTCATTTGAACTGATGCGATGGATGCCGGTCTTGGTCCACGGATCAGATCTCAATGGTTAGCGTCTGTGCGCCTGAGATCGAAATCAGTACGATTGACTTGCCATGTCGCATAAGCATGACGCCGCCATCGGTCATCGCATTGGCAAAATGACGTTCAAGGTGACAAACTGGCGGGAGCATGAGCCTGGCTTGAGCCAGCACGAGCTCGCCGCACGGTGCGGCCTGACCCAAAGCCATATCTCACAGATCGAGCGCGCAGTTTCAATCCGCCAGGGCCGGTGTTCCCCGTTTCTGTCGTCATCCTCGACTGGATTGACGACTATCGGAAGGTGCTGGAAAGCTATTCGCGCGGCCTCCTGTCGCATGGCCGTTGGACGTCGACCGATCGCGGAAATGTCGAGGTGTTGAACGATATCCGCCATCATCGGACAGCTTGAAATTACACCTGTCCACCCGGACGCATATTTACAGCTGGCATCGCGCTCACGGCAGACAGACTCGAGGCTACCTATCGGGCACCTCTCTTTGAAGCGCGATGATCTGTCGAGGTTCCACAACTAGACGCGCAGATCTTCACTTCCGGCCGGAGCACTGAATACGCAGTTACCGCCGATCCATGTTGAGTGTAAGTTGAGGTTAGGCGACAATAAAAGGAAATCGGCGTCATAGCCCGGCTTGAGGTATCCTTTGTTCGGTGCACCGATCGCCTCGGCCGGATAGACAGACGCCATGCGCAAGGCTTCTTCCAGTGGCAGATCGAGCCGCTCGTGGACGTAACGCACCGAGGACAGCATATCGATATCGGCGCCGGCCAGGGTGCCGTCGGCGAGCGTCAACCGACCGTCGCGTCGATAAACTCGCCGCCCGTTTAGTTCAAAGCCGTCCTGATCGGAGCCGATCGTCGACATGGCATCGGTCACCAGGAAAAGACGCCCCGGTCCTCGCTTTGCCCGAAGCGCCACCCCCATCGTAAGCGGATCGACGTGAAAGCCGTCAGCAATCAGGCCGCAATGCAGAGTTCCTGTATCGAGAGCAGCGCCCACAAGTCCCGGCTCGCGGTGGCCGAGCGGACTCATCGCGTTGAAGAGATGGGTGACCATCGTCGCGCCCACGGCCGCATATGTCTTCGCAGTCCTGCACGACGCATCGCTGTGGCCGAGGCTGACGATGATGCCAGCGCGCGCAAGCGCAGCCACCTGATCTGGAGAGACATTCTCCGGGGCGATAGTGGTAAGCAACGTACCCACCGCGTCACGCCAGCGGCAAAGCGCCTCCAGATCCACCGTTTCCATCGGACGGATCAGGGCCGGATCGTGGGTGCCTTTGCGGACTTGTGAAATGTGTGGACCTTCCATGTGCAGTCCGAGGTAGCCAGGTATGCGAGCCTCTCGTGCGGCCTTTGCCGCAGCAGCTGCCAGCACGCTTGTCTCAGGCGTATCGGTAATCAGCGTCGCAAGCAGCGCCGTGGTGCCAAATGCAGCATGTGCCGAACAGATGCGCGCGATGCCATCAACGGTTGGCATGTTGTTGAACAGAACCCCACCACCGCCATTTACCTGTAGATCGACGAAACCCGGTACCAGGAGATACCCGCAGGCATCGATCTGCTCCATCTTGCCGCGCGATGTCGTATGCGTGTCGGGTGCGGCGATCTTGCCGTCCTCGATCACCAATGTCGCGTCCTCATGCCAGTCGACACCATCGAACAAGCGGGCACCGACGATCACTTTAGCTGATGATGAGGTCATCGCGTCTGCGTCACTTTGCTGAGGGCTGCGGGGGCATCCGGGTTGAAGCCGCGGGCGCGCGAAAGCTGCTCGACGAAACCATAAAAGGGAAGGCTGAGTGCGAGTGTGTCTGTGAGCGGATGCCCGGTAGAAAGGAAGGGAAGCCGTTTGGCCAAGACAGCCCGCTCGGAAGTCACGAAGACATGGGCGCCCTTCGCGGCGAGCCTGTCGGCCATATCCGCGACCGAACTTTCGGCGCGGTCGCGGGCGGCAAACGCGATGACGGGGAAGTTTGGGGCGACCAGCGACACGGGACCATGCAGGACTTCCGCCGCGGAATAGGACTCCGCGTGCAATTCGCAGGTCTCCTTGCACTTCAGCGAGGCCTCCCCGGCAATGGCAAGTGCCGGCCCCCGCCCGAGGGTGTAGAGTGAATCGGCACCTTCGATGGCGCCATTCAGGTCGCACCAGTCAAGTTTAAGAGCTTCGTGGAAATGCATGGGCAAATCGGCGACGGCCCTTTTCAACCGCTCATCGACTGTCCATTCGGCCAGGATCGCAAGGCCGGCCACGGCGGAATTGACAAACGACTTTGTGGCGGCCACCGCCAATTCCGGTCCGGCGGCAATGTCTATCGCCAATGTGGCCGCCTCGCCCAGCGGCGAGGGCAGCGTGTTGACGAGCGCCAGCGTCAGCGCGCCGCCGTCGCGGGCGCCCCTCGTCATCGCAACGATATCGGGGCTCTTGCCGGACTGCGAGACGGCGATGGCGGCTGCACGGTCGAGCCGAAGTCGCACCCCATAGATCGAGGCCAGCGACGGACCCAGCGAGGCAACCGGCACATGAGCCTGTATTTCAATGGCGTATTTGAGGAAATGGGCGGCATGGTCGGACGAACCGCGTGCAATTGTTGCAATCACCGCTGGATCGAGTTCGCGAAGGCTGTCGCCTGCCCGGCGCAGACTCTTGTTTGATTTCTCCAGAAGCCGAGCGGTCGCATCTGGTATTTCGTCGATTTCTCGGCGCATCAAGGTCGTCATGTTTCTGATCTTCTGGCTGCGGTTGGATTGAGGAATTACTTGCTTCCACGCGTCAGCCCAGCGGCGCTGCTGGCATGAATGCGATAGCCATGCTTTTCCTGTCGTGCAGAGTCCGGCGAAACAGCCGCGCGCGTGGGCGACGTCTGTTCGCCACCAGACGGATACGAATAATTATTCCCAATGTCAACGATTGACAGGAATAATATATTCCATACATTTGCATGACTGATAGATCTTGCGTGGCCTGCGGCTACCGAAATCAGCCAGGACAGGCGTGAAGGGCTCGTGCCGAAGCCAGGCAAGGGCGAGAAGTAGGACAGTTGCTTTCTTCGCCGGCATGTGCGTTTGGAGAAGCTCCATTTTAGAAATTCTGGACGGGAATATGAGTGTCTCCCTCGAAGTAACAGCCGCCCCCCTTCCGCAAGACCTACAGTTCGTTGGCGAACAACTTGCAGCCTTCAATGACAGCGATGTCGGACCGTCAGGAAGGCAGGCGGTTGCTGTTTTTGTCCGCGATGAGTCCGGCGCCGTGGTCGGCGGCATATCCGGATACACGGCCTGGGGATGGCTCTATGTGCAATGGCTGTGGGTTGACGAAAAGCTGCGTGGCCAGCACGTTGCCGCCAAGATGCTCGATGCCGTCGAACAGGAGGCTGTGGCGCGGGGATGCCATGGCGCCTTGATCGATACATTCAGCCCGAAAGCCGAAAAGGTCTATCAGCGGCAGGGTTACAAGCCGTTTGGCGTCCTGCCGGACTTCCCCATCGGTCGCAGTCGGGTTTTCTTACAGAAACAACTCAGAGCGACCGGCTAAAGCGCGGTCTCTCAACCGGCAATTCGTCCGCCACGCATTGGCTCAGGCGCACCCGTCGTTGTCGGAAAGCTGATCGGCAAACCGCGCAAAACGCGAACAGCCAGGAATGCGAAACATTCCGCTTCGACTGCGTCGCCGCGCCACCCCTGGGCCTCGGCGGGCACCGCTTCGACGTCGGCGCGGATCTTCAGCATGGCCATCATCGCCGGGTTGCGGCGACCGCCTCCACTGACGACGAGCTTCTTCGGCCGTTGAGGCAGAAGATCGAGCGCCTTGCCGACTGCGGCGGTAGTGAATGCTGTCAGAAGCGCTGCCCCATCCTGCGGTGTCAAGCCTTCGGCCATGGCCGCGCCGAAATCGAAACGATCGAGGGATTTCGGATAGAGCGCGGTGAGATATGGGTGTTCCAGAAGTTCTGAAAGCCGGGCTTCATCCACCGTCCCGGCCAAGGCGAGGGCTCCATCGCGATCCATTTCGCCAAGGCCATGCGACTTAACGAAGTCGTTGAGCGGTGCATTGGCCGGACCGGTGTCAAACGCGATGAGATCGTCACCGCCATCCCACCATGTGATATTGGCAACCCCACCGAGATTGAGGATAGCGGTATCGCCACCACTTTTGGCATTGCGAAGCAAGGCAGCGTGATATGCGGCAGACAAAGGCGCGCCTTGTCCGCCAGCGCGCATATCCGCCGAGCGGAAATCGTAGGCCACTTTTGTCGCAAGAATATCACACATCAAATTCCCATCGCCGAGTTGGCGGGTTTCCCCCAACCGACCCGGTTGCGGCGCTCGATGCAGTACGGTCTGACCGTGAAAGCCAACAACCCCGATATCCGCCATCGTAAGCCCGTGTTCCTCGACCAGGTTCCTGACCGCTTCGGACTGCGCAGCGGTAAGCGCCTCTTCCGCCTGTTGAAATATCGCTGGCTCAGGTCCTTCAAAATTCCAGGCTCGTGCTTGCGTCAGAGTGTCTTCGAGCAGGCTACGGATAGATTGCGGATATGGCGTCAGCGAGTAGTTGCCAAACTGCTCGATCCGCTCGCCGTCCGTCCTCAGAAGGGCGACGTCGATATTGCCGTCAAGGACAGTGCCCGTCATCAGGCCTACGGCCCATATTGGCTCCATGATTCCGCTCCTAAATTCTATTGACGGAGTCGCTGACGGTCTGTCGAAGCGATACTATTCTGCTGTCAAAATGACGGGTCGGATGAATCCGGTTGGTGAGCAAGGTCCACGCCCTGCCGCTGTCGAAATCGATCCAAAGACCGGTACCGGTAAAACCGGTATGGCCGATCGTGCCCGCACTGCTGAACCGGCCACCGGACCATCCCTCATGCGGGCGTTCCCAGCCATGCGTGCGCGTTGCCGAAAGGGGCGTTCGCATCAGGGAGACCGAAGCGTCTCCAGCTTCGGCACCGTCCAGTAGCCGTTCTGCGAAATCGAGGATCGACGCCGCCGTTCCGAACAGTCCGGCATGTCCGGCGCCCTGCAACGCCGCGCAATTGTCGTCATGCACCTCACCGCACAATACGCGGTGGCGCCAAGTGCAGTCTTCAGTTGCCGCGGATTGATCGGGTTCCGCCGAAAAGGCAAAACCGGCACCTGCGTCCATGGCGCGAATGCCGCACCGCGAGAGGCGCTCCAGCGCAAAGCCTAACAGGATGAAGTTGATATCGGAATAGACAGGCTCTGCGGCCCGCCATTCCCGCTGCATAACAAAGGCTCGCAGGAGCTCGGGATCACGGCCATAGGTATAGATTGGTTCAACGGCCGGAAACGGTGTCTGGTGGCCCAGGCACTGACGGAAGGTGACCTTCCGCTCCCAAGCGTCTTGGCTGTACTGGCGAAGATCCGGCAGAACGGAAATGAGCGGCGCGTCGAGATCGATCATGCCATCGGCTGCGAGAGCAAGGATGCGAGGCGTAGTGAAAATGACCTTCGTCAACGAGGCCAGGTCGAACCATGTCGCGACACGCATCGGGCGCGGCGACGGAACGAGCTGGGCGGAGCCTGTCGCCCGCATCAGCCGTCCGCGGCTCCGGTCCAGAATGCCAAGCACCGCACCAGGAATGCGAGAGGTCGCCACGGCAGCTTCGACCGGCTCGAACGCACGTTCAAATATCTGAACAAATTCCGGATCAGTATCGGATTCTGCACGCTCGGGTACTGTCATAACCTTATTCCATACTCTCTCAACGTCTCAGCGCTCTGCAAGCGCCATGTGATCGACCCCGAAACGCAGCCACTCGACCGGCGCCGGTTCAAAACCCAAGGGACGAACAAGCGAAGGAACCTGACGCGTATCAAGCGCGAAATCCTCGTTGCGGCGATCGATGGAAGGAACGGCGGAAATCAGCCTTTTGGTGTAAGGGTGCTTCGGTGCTGACAATATCGAGGCGGCATCGCCGATCTCGACAATCTGGCCGGCATACATGACCGCGATCCGGTGAGCTATGCGCTCCACGACGGCCATGTCATGAGAAATGAAGAGATAGGCCAAACCATATTCGCGCTGCAGATCGACGAGCAATTCCAGGACCTTCGCCTGCACCGAGACGTCGAGCGCCGAAACCGCTTCGTCCAGGACGACAACGGAAGGATCAAGCATCAGGGCACGCGCAATGCACAATCGCTGGCGCTGGCCTCCGGAAAATTCATGCGGATAGCGTCCGAGACTGTCTTCCGGCAGACCGACGCGCTTCAAGAGCATGATCATTCTTGCGCGCATCTCTCCATCGGCCCGCCCGCCGGCGGCGACAACCGGCTCGGCAAGAATCTTGTCGATGCGGAGACGCGGATTGAGCGAAGCGTAAGGATTCTGAAACACCATTTGCATCGATGCGATGCCGCGCTGCGCGGTCGTCCTGCCGGTGTTTATGGAGTGTCTGCCGCGGGTGGGCCGCACCAAGCCCAGAATTGAGCGCGCGGTTGTGGATTTGCCGGAACCGCTCTCTCCAACGATGGCAAGTGTCTCTCCCGGCATGAGATCGAACGTCACGCCGTCCACGGCATGAACCGCACCGGCCGGACGGCCGAAAAAGCCTCCCTTGACCGGGAACCGCACTGTTAGCCCGTCAACTTTCAGCACAGGATCGCTCTTGGCCGCCGAATCGCGCCGAAAGTCGGAGCGGACTGCAAGACCCTGGGCAAAATGCGGCACAGCATGAAGCAGATGCCGTGTATAGGGATGTCGGGGATTGTCGAGTATCTGGTTCAACTCGCCCTGCTCCACAGCCTGCCCCGCTTGCATAACCATCACCCTGTCGGCGATGCCGGCGACAATACCGATGTCATGCGTGATGAAAACCATCGCCATGCCGGTTTCACGCTTTAGTTCCGCCAGAAGCGCCATGATCTGGGCCTGAACGGTGACATCCAGCGCGGTCGTGGGCTCGTCGGCGATAAGCAGGCGCGGATTGCAGGCCAAGGCCGTAGCGATCATCACACGCTGGAGCATCCCCCCCGACAACTGGTTTGGACAATATTTCAGACGCCTAGCCGCATCTGGGATACGGACGCGGTCGAGCGCGTCCCGAGCCGCGGCTGTCGCCTGCCGCCCAGTCAAACCGCGATGAAGACGAAAGGACTCTTCGATCTGGCTGCCGATAGTGAGCACAGGATTGAGCGAGGTCATCGGCTCCTGAAAAATCATGCCTATCTCGGCGCCGCGAATCCTCGCCAGTTGGGGTTCTGTCGCCTTCGTCAGATCGACAAGGCTGCCATCGGCCCGCTGCAGCGTGATTGAACCGCCGGTGATGCGGCCGCCGCCAAAATCGACGAGGCGATTAATCGACAGGGCGGTCACCGACTTGCCCGAACCGCTCTCGCCGACGATGGCCAGCGTCTCGCCGGCGGCAAGGTCGAAGCTGATGCCGCGCACCACTTCGTTCGCCTGCGGGTTTCGTCCAAAGCCGACGCGCAGATCGGATACAGAAAGCAGCGTGCTCATGCGACCGACCTCCGGGTCTTGGGATCGAGAATGTCGCGCAAGGCATCGCCAAGCAGGTTGAATCCCAGGATACTGATCATGATTGTCAGGCCCGGGAAAATCAGCAGCCATGGAGCGGTTTCCATCAGATTTCGGCTATCACTCAACATCAGTCCCAACGAAGACGCCGGCGGTTGCGTGCCCAGACCAAGGAAGCTCAGGCTTGCCTCGGTCAACAAGGCCCATGCCAGAGCCAAGGTAACCTGCACCGTCAACGGCCCGACCAGATTGAGCAGGAGATGGCGTGTCAGAATATAGCTCGTGCTGCTGCCGAAGGTCCGTGCGGCATCGACGAAGTCACGCGCCTTGAGGGACAGCGCGGGACCTCGCACCACGCGCGTGAAGATCGGCGTATAGACGATCGCAATGGCGGCAATGGAGGTCCATATTCCGGGACCGACAACGGTAATGATAAGCAAGGCAAGCAGGATTGCCGGAAATGCCAGCAGGATATCCATAAGACGCATGATCAAACCGTCCCATCGCTTCCCGAACCAGGCGGCGGTCAGGCCGAGCACGGTTCCGGCAAGGGTCGCCAGGGAAACCGACAGGAAGGAAACGACAAACGACTGCCCGATCCCCTTCATGAGGCGGCTAGCGACGTCGCGCCCAAAAAGGTCGGTGCCCATCCAGAACGCCCAACTTGGCGGCTGAAGTCGGTCCACGCGATATTGCATCAGCGCATCATGCGGGGTCAGTCCTAGCATCCCGAGGAAAGCGATTATCAGGTAGAGCCCCACGATGATGCCACCGATCCTGCCGCTTGTATGTCCGAAAATAGCGCGAAACATGGACATCAATCCTGCCCCAATCGAATGCGTGGATCGAGTGCTACATAAGCGAGGTCGACGAGCAGATTGACGATCATGAAATTGAAGGCAATGAACAACACGCTTCCCTGTACCAGCGCGTAATCTCGCTGCAAAATGGCATCCAGGACCATGCGTCCCAAGCCCGGCAGAGCGTAGATCTGCTCGACCAGGACGGCGCCGCCCAACAGATAACCGAACTCAACGCCACTGAGCGTGACGACAGGAATTAGGGCGTTCGGCAGAGCGTGGCGCCAAATGACGCTGCGTGTCGATGCCCCCTTGCTGCGAGCGGTCATGACATAATCCTCGCTCAGAACATCGAGCATTGCCGAACGCGAGATCCGGGTCACCGAAGCGGCGAATGCAAATCCCAGCGTGATGGCCGGCAGGATCATCTGACCGAAATTGCGGCCCGGATCCGTCCACAGGGAAGAAAATTCGCCCATGGTGGGAAGAATGCCGAATCCGACCGACAACACATATATGACGAGCAGGCCGAACACGAAATTTGGAGTGGACTGTCCGATCATGGCAAAGATACGCACCAGGAGATCGGACATTCTTTGGTTGCGGGTGGCGGCGAAAACCCCTGCCGGCAGGCCGGCTAGAAGTGCAACGGCCATGGAAAGGAGCGCCAGTTCGAGCGTTAGCGGGAAGCGCTCCAGGATTACAGCGAGAACGGGTTTACCATAGGTGACCGAAATGCCGAGATCGCCATTGAAAATGCCTTTCACCCACCGCCAGTATTGGAGAAACCAGCTCTGGTCGATACCGAAATATTCGGCCAGGGCCTGGCGTTGCTGCGGAGTAAGCAGGCCTGCTTCAGTTCCCAGCATCGCGGTGATCGAATCCCCCGGCACCAGCCGGATCGCCACGAACACAAGGACAGACACCCCAATCATTACCAACGGAAACGTTATCAGTCTTCGCGCCAGATAATTCATGGAGGGTCTGCCTTGTGAACGTTGGTTGCCGGGCGGGATGGCTTAGGGCTGGATGGTGACCTTGCTCAGGCCGAAAAGTGATCCGGTCGGGGTCTGCTCGAAGCCCAGGACATTCTTCTGCTGTGCGGTATAGTTGAAGGAAGTGTAGAGCCAGATCCACGGCGACACCTCGGCGAGATGCTTCTCAAAATCGGAGAAGATCGTCTTTCGTGCCGCCATGTCCGTTTCAATACGCCCCTTCTGCATCAGGCCATCGAGCGTGTCGTCGATATAGTTCGCGACCTTTTGCAGGTTGCCTGATTTGGTCCAGTAGCGGTTGTACATTGAATACGGATCGGCGCTACCTCCGTTGAGGGCGACCGCCATGTCGAAATCGCCTTTCAACCAGGCGTCGACATAAACATTCAACTCCATCATCTTGATATCCAGCTTGATGCCGATCTCGGCAAGCTGGGACTGGATGACCTGCGCTTCTGCCGCCGCCGTCGCCGGCTCGCCGCTGGCCGCAATGACCGTGGCAGTGAAGCCGTCTGCATAGCCGGCATCGGCCATGAGTTTCCTGGCCTTTTCGAGATCGCGCTTGTAGCAGAATAGTTGGCTCGGGTCGGACGCAAACGCTGGCATCGTCAATGGTCCCGTGACCTTTCCTTCGCCGAGCGAGGCCGTATCCAGGATATCCTGGCGGTCGACAGCGCATGATATAGCTTGGCGCACGCCGAGTTCCATCAGCGCATTGCGCGACGGATTGAGTTGCAAGACGTGATAGGCGAGAACCGGAACCCGGTTCAACTGGAGGTTTTCTTCACGCGGAACCATTGTGGCGACGAGCGGATCGTTCAAGAGCGCGAAATCGATTTGCTTGGTGCGGAGCCCTGCCAGGATCGCCGTTTCGTCCGGAAGCACGCTGATATTGATACCGTCAACACCGACAGCGCCACCTGCCCATGCCTTGTTCGCAACAAGCACCTCCTTGGAATTGGGATCCCACTTTTCCAGGGCGAACGGACCGGAGCCGACGGCGCTGTTTCCGATGGTTCCGGCCACAATTTCGCTTGCTGGGACAATAGCGGCATTCAGGCTAGTCATCGCAGTCAGAATGGGAACGTCCGGCTGCGAGAGTTTGAACACGACCGTGACCGGATCAGGCGTTTCGATAGTGGCAATCGAGCGGAAATTCGCACGCGCCGCGGCACCTGTTGCCTCATCGAGAATCCGCTCAAACGATGCCTTTACGTCAGCGGACGTGACCGCCGCACCGTTTTGGAATTTGGCGTTTGGATTGAGTTTGAAGGTCAACTCCGTGCCGCTCGGTGAAAACTGCCATGACTCGGCAATTGCCGGAACAACCTGCAAATCCTTGTCGAGGCGCACCAGTGGTTCATAGATCAGCTCGAGAAGCCGTATGGACGAAAAGGCCGTTTGCTTATGGGGATCGAGACCCGTCGCATCCTGGGACCAGGCCATGCGCAACGTCGCTGCGGCGACTGGTGTTGCGACGGCTGTAACGCCGAGTGATGCCACTATCGCGATCGTTGAAGCCATCTTAGACGTAAAATGCATAGTTTTCATTCCAGTTGCCCTCTTCTTTGGTTGGTGTCTTGCTGTCTATTCTGACCGCTTCAACATGTTCGTCTCAGTCCAAGTCGGCCGTTTGCGAAGCTTTTTCACTTATCGCTTTCCGAAGAAATCCTCCGGCATTTTGTAGGGCGAGACGACCTTCCTCAACGTCCATGTCGGTGATTGCAATCAAGATCGCAAGCTTGGCATCATTGTCCGTCTTGTCGAGAAAGAGCCTCGCTTGTTGCGGCGTGCAACCGGTTGCCTGCATGACAATTCTTGTCGCCCGGGCGACAAGCTTCTGGTTGCTCGCGTTAACGTCCACCATGAGGTTCTGGTAACTCTTGCCCATCCTGATCATACTTGCGGTGGACAGCATATTGAGGATGAGCTTCTGCGCCGTGCCCGACTTCAGTCGGGTCGAACCCGTGAGGATTTCGGGGCCGACGACAGGTGAGATTGCGTGGTCGGCCATACCGGCGATGATGGAGTCGGGATTGCAGGATAACGCGACCGTTGCCGCCCCCACCTGCCTGGCATAATTCAGGCCTCCGATAACGTAGGGCGTGCGCCCACTGACCGCTATCCCAACGACAACATCGTCAGCGGTAAGATCGATGTCCATCAAAGCTTGCCGACCTTCTTCCGGGTCGTCCTCGGCTCCCTCTATCGATCTGATCAATGCTTCAGACCCACCCGCGATCAGTCCTACAACCATTCCCTCGCGCACGCCAAAAGTCGGGGGACACTCCGAGGCATCGAGAACGCCCAAGCGGCCGCTCGTGCCGGCACCCAAATAGATAAGCCGTCCGCCCTTCTGGAAGGCGCTTACGATTGTGTCTACCGCCGAGGCGATTTCCGGGATTACTGCTTCGACCGCCAAAGGAACTTCTTTGTCGGCGTCATTCATCTGCCGGAGGATGCCAATTGCCGGCAACAAGTCGATATGCATCGTTTTCGGATTACGGCCTTCCGAGACCAACTTCTCCAGTTCCGATAATAGCGCGTGTTCAACCATGTGCTCATTCTCAAAATTGCGCCTCGGCCGGTGCCGGTATCCGCCTTCGGCGTGACACTTTCCTGGCCCGTTGCGTCATTCGTGTGGATATCCGGGGAACTCGACGGGATTCCGTCCAGGCATCATCGATGATGAATGATGCCGGGCATCGGTCCTGGTTGCGCCCCCTGCGCTTCTCCCTGCGCCTCCCCTTTGTCTTATTAACGAATTACGATCAAATATTCCTGATGTCAATATTCACGGGAATAAAATATTCCATTCCGATCGCCCGTTGTGCAGACTCGTGGAGGGAATTCTCAAACGCCTTCTTCGACGGTTAGCTGGATTGGCTGATATCAAAAGGTGCTGCGCTGAGATCGGGATTAAAAGTGACCCGACTCTTTCTTCGCGAGAATGATTGCGCCCCAGACGGCATCGCCGTCGGCGGGCTTTAGGCGGCGACGGACATCAGGGGCCAGCCATGCTTCGAGTGGGCTCGACAAGCCCCCAAGCAATGCAACTTGGGGGGCGCCCATTTCATAAAGAGCCCGCACAAGGGTGTCGACTTGCTCCGCTGCACCTTGAACAATGCGTCGTCCTGCGGCATCGCCTTGGTCGGCATGGCGCATCACCATGGGCGCAAAGGTGGCATAGTCCGTTGCCGAGGAGCGGTCCATCCAGGCAATTGCCTCCCCAGGATCGTTGCGAAAGCGATGCATCACCTCCGATAACAGGGCGGTTTTTTCATGGCGACCGTCATGCGCGCGCAACGCAAGCTGCACGGCCTTCAATCCCAGATCCGCGCCGCTCCCCTCGTCGGAAATCGGAAACCCGTAACCTCCAACTCGGAGCTGGCGCCCTTCGACAAAGCCGAGCCCAATCGACCCTGTACCTGCGATAACAATCGCGCCGTCCTGACCTGAATGAGCACCCAGACACGCTCCCATTCCATCGCTGGTGTAGTGAAGGCTGGCGAATGGATGCGGAATGCCCTGAAGTGCTTCGAGCGCGCCCTTCCGCCCGATGCCGGCAAGCCCAACACCAGCATGAATGCGCGCAATCTCGACCGCGGATAATCCCGCCTGTTCGATGGCAGCGTCAAACGCTCTCTTAATCGAGGCCCAAGCCTCGTCTATTCCGAGCCGGGTTGTGGCGGGACCCGAGAAACCCTGCCCCAGCACCGCACCCTTGTCGTTCTCAATGCGGGCGCGACATCCGGTCCCCCCACCGTCGACTCCAAGGAAATATTGTGTGTACTCGGCCTCAGCGCTCATGAATCCAACCGCTCGATGTCTGCCCCGCAGAGGCGGAGCTTACGGTCCAACTGCTCATAGCCACGATCAAGGTGATACACACGATTGATAATGGTCTCACCCTCGGACACGAGTGCCGCAAGCACAAGCGACACGGAGGCACGCAAGTCTGTCGCCATGACTGGCGCTGCCTTAAGGGGTGTGCCGCCACGCACAAGAGCCGTAGTGCCCTGAAGAGTGATGTTTGCGCCGAGGCGCATCAACTCGGGTACATGCATGAAGCGGTTCTCGAAAACCGTTTCGCGCAAGAGCGAAGCACCGTCTGCGCAGCACACCAATGCCATGAATTGGGCCTGAAGATCCGTGGGAAAGCCCGGATAGGGTTCCGTCGTGATGTCAACGGGCGAGAGAGGGCCGTCCCTCGAAACAATGAGGCCGCGATCACTTGGCCAGATACTGACGCCCGTTGCTTCGAGCGCCTGCGTAACCGATGCAAGATGATCCAGACGGGCATGCACCAATTCCAGCTGGCCACCTGTGATGGCAGCGGCGATCGCGTAGGTTCCAGCTTCTATGCGGTCAGGTATGATGCTGTGTGCGGCAGGGCGCCAACTTGTGTCGCCTTCAATGAGAATCCGATGTGTTCCTGCCCCTTCAATCCGGGCACCCATCGCAGTCAGGCAGGCAGCGAGATCCGCCACTTCAGGTTCGCGCGCCGCATTGAGGATTTCCGTCTCTCCTTTCGCCGCCGTCGCCGCCATCATCGCTGTCTCGGTCGCGCCCACCGATGGCGAACTGAGCACGATCCGCGCGCCCTTCAGTGCGCTAGGCGCGGAGGCGACGATCAAGCCGTTTTCGATCTTGATATCGGCACCGAGCGTCGCGAGAGCCTTTACATGCATATCGACAGGGCGCGCACCAATTGCGCATCCACCGGGCAATGAAACCCGCGCTTGCCCAAACCGGGCGAGTAGTGGCCCCAAGACCAGCACCGTCGCGCGCATGCGTCTCACGGCGTCATAGGATGTTTCCTTGGAAACAACCGCGCCGGCATCAATTGTGATCGAGTGGGCTGACCGATCAATTTCAGCCCCATGGAGGCTCACGACACCGAGCATGTTTTCCACATCGGCAACTGCGGGGAGATTCGTCAGTTCTAACGGGAAGGGACTTAGCAGTGCCGCGGCTATCTGCGGCAGAGCAGCGTTTTTTGCGCCTGAAATCGTCACCGCGCCTTGAAGGCGCGGTCCTCCAACGATCCGAAGTCTGTCCATAAGTGAGAACCTTATACGAAGAAAATTGGGGCAATTGGGCCGCGTATATCGCAGTGAGTTGCAACATCGACATTAATATTGAATTCATGTATGTCAACGATATTGGAATTTAAAATTCCACCCCCTGTTCGCGTGACTGAATGACGAGATTGGTGCGGATGCCAAGACCGCAGGTGTGGACCACGGGCCGGTGGGTGTCCTATGCATTGTTGCCCTCATGCAGGGCGTGTACGGATTCCGTATCGCGAATGCTCTGAGAGAAGCTATGTCAGTTTTGAAGAAAATCCACGCGCAGCTCGAGGTGATGGCACCGGCGGACCGCCAGATCGGGCAGTTCATCGTCGACAACCCGGAACAGGTGCTGCGCTTATCGTCGGCGGCACTTGCGGCAGAGACTGGCCGAAGCCAGTCGAGTGTCGTGAAGTTCAGTCAGAAGCTGGGCTTTGGCGGGTATCAGGAACTGAAGCTCGCGATTAGTGAAGCCAAAGCGCAGGAATGGAACGTGCCATCGGGGATGATACATGGCACGATAGAACTCGGTGACAGCTATCTGACCATCCTGCAAAAGCTGATAGGCAGCAAGCTTCTGTCGATGCAGCAGACCATTGCGGCCAACAGCGAGCATAACATCGACAAGGTATTGGAATTGCTAGATAAAGCTAGCCGTGTGCACCTGGCAGGCGTTGGCGCTTCGTCACTGGTCGCCCGCGACTTTTCTTACAAGCTGATGAAACTCGGCCGCAATGTGCTGCACGACAGTGATAGCCATGTGCAAATGGCCAGTGCATCGACTCTTGGGGTCAGTGACGTTCTTTTCGCTCTCTCCTATTCGGGAACGAGTATTGAAACACTGCGGATAGCCGAGGTGGCCAAGAAGCGTGGCGCGACAGTGATTGCAGTGACGGGGCTTAGGACCAATCCGCTGTCCCGCCAGGCAGACATCTGCCTGCACACGGTTGCGGACGAGGAACGGGTCCGTTCCTCGTCCATCACGGCGCGTGACGCCCAACTGACACTAACCGATCTGTTGTTCATTCTGCTGCTGCAAAGGCAGCCTGACGCAAACGAGTATATCCACAACAGCGAGTTGGCAGTTTCCGTTCTGAAGACTGAATAATCATTGCAACTCTCTCGGAGGCGATCATTCGCTTCCACGCAAGATCGTAAGAATCTTGCTTTCTCTTGAGGCATGCAAGTAGTTCAGGTGTGGTCTCGTACCACACTGCGAGATCATCGAGACTGGAAACGAATCCTGGCGCTTCAAGAGCCGATCTCAAAGCTAAAACCGAAGTAGACTATCACCCGCACTTGGCCGGCCCGTCACAAGCCCGGCCAGCGCCGGACGGGCCAGATGCTGATCTACATAATCAGGGGTCAGAATTGGTCGCCGATTGATGGGCGTTGATCCCCGCGGTCACGGTAACCGTTCCAGCTGGCTCGACGATGCATGGCCACGCGAGCCGCGACGGACTCACCCTGAGTGAGTTCCTCAACCGGTCAACAAAGAATCAGCACTTGAACAGAACCGACTACGGTGCGAGGACATTCTGATGAGCACGCAATTTCGCCTCGACACTTACCGTTGCCCCGCAAACGGCCAAGGCCCGCCCGATTTCTCATGGCGGGCTTTTTTGTTGGTATTTTTGTGATTTTGTTGCGGGGGCAGGATCAAATATTGCTTGCGCCCCGAGCAGGTAGAGATGATCGCGAGAGGGTGCATTCATCATAGCTTGCGAGTGGCAGACGCTACGGCCATGGGCCCGTCAAAGGTGGTGGAAGTGTCTCGTCTGATAGGATTGGTCCCACAAATGCGCGGTCCTCCCAATGCGCAGTTTGTACGGCGGCTTAGTGGCGGACGCGTGAGCCATGAACTCCTCGCCAAATATCGGGTACTGACGGAAGCCGCGAGCTGAAGTCTGCTGCTTTCCAGTGGCGAGGGGACCAGACCAGAGCAAAGCGCATCTACGGAGAGGGTATCCCTGCGACATTTCGATCGCCCCACCTGGAACATTTACTACATCGGACCTGGCACCTGGAACCTATTGAAAATGCACCGTCGATCTGATGCAGAGCATCGATTGGACGGACACTTCACTGAAAATAAAGGGTTCCGACCATGAAAAATATGATCCTGTCGCTCGCCATAGGCATTCCGCTCGCCTTGTCCGCCATCACCGCCCAAGCTGCCGACAATCCCCTGCCCGTCCTGGACAAGGCCCATACAGCGGTCGTCATCACCGATCCTCAAAACGACTTCCTCTCTGAAAACGGCAAGCTCTACGGCCTGCTCGCCGACAACATGAAAGAGCTGAATACGATAGCGAACATCGAGACGCTGATGAAGGCGGCAAAATCCGAAGACGTTACGCTCGCAGTCGATCCGCTGGTCTACAACGCCCTCGACGTCGACTGGTCACGCGCAGGCGCCCTGCAGCGCCAGCTTCTCGACATGGGAGCACTGCAGCGGGTTTCGCTCAACGACCCGCAGGGCTTCGAGAATTCCGGCGCGGATTTCTACGCGCCCTTCAAGCCGTATATCTATGACGGCAAGACCATCGTCGTGGCGCCGCACAAGATGTACGGCCCAGAAAGCAACGACCTGATCTATCAGCTTCGCGTGCGTGGCATCGACACGGTGATCCTCGGCGGTCTTGTCGCCAATCTGTGCGTCGACTCTCATATGCGCGCGTTGATGGAGAACGGCTTCCGTGTCTATGTGGTCAAGGACGCAGTCGGCGCGCCAGGCGCCGATGCCTACAACGCCGCTGTGGTGAACTACGGCATGATCGCCAACGGCGTTCTGACTACGACCGAAGCTCTTGAGGCCCTGAGCCGGTAAGCTGGCTCTTACCCGGGGGCCCGCGCAATCGCGGGCCTCCGTTGTTCCCACACCGTGCAGTGCACCCCTCACCCTATGTTGGGAAATGGGTATCCAAGTGTGCCAAATCACCCCCATCCCGCCGCGAGGGGTGCCACCTACTTGCCTTTCGATCCCGACGACAGTCCTGAAATGCAGCTCTGGCTTGTAGGTCCGAGCTTCGTTTCGGCCATCCTCGTGATCCGTGCCGGCTTGTGGCGAGAAAGCGGGCTCAGGCTCAGTATTGTCGCCCGATACGGAAGGTACTTGTAGCGTCGCGGCGACACGTATGGACAGTGCGATTGTCGTTGCACTCGGATACGCCATGGGCGTCGTGTCCTTTGGTGCGCTCCCTCTAGATGCTATCGCAACCTTGCTTATTCCTGCCCTGCTACCGGATTTGTTGAATAGCCTCTTCAAGGATTCTTGCTGGCGCGGATCTCTCACTTCGCGTTTCGACGATACGAGGATCGCCGGTCTGCGCGGCCATCTGTTGACGGGTGGTGCAGACTCTCAGAGAACCAGGACTACGTTCATTCGAAACTGTCGCATCCGATCTCCTAGACAAGACCGTCCGTCGCGCCGGGGATCATCCTTTCGAGCCGTTCGCGATCGAGGATCGTCACCTTCCGCGGAGCCAAGGCGATGAGTCCCTGGCCGGCGAGGTTGCGCAAGAGGCGCGACACGACCTCGCGTATCGTGCCCAAATGCCGGGCAAGCTTGTCCTGCGAAAGGCGGACGATGCCCGCCTCATCCGCCTGCGCCAAGAGCAGCAGCATGAGCCGTTCCTCCTGCGGCAGCCGCATTGCCCCTTCGAGAAGCTGCAGGAGCGAGAAAACGCGCTCGGACAATTGCTCGAACAAGAAGCGCTGGACTGCGGGCTCCCGGGCGAACGCTTCGCGAAACGCTGCCCCGGAAATTGACAGGATCTCCGCGCCACCCTCGTCGGCCGATGCCCAGGCCGGATAGGGTATTTCGGTGAACAGGCTGTTGAGCGCCAGGATGCAGCTCTCCCCGGGTCGGATCCAGTAGAGTGTCCCCTCTCGCCCGTCCAGACCGATGTAATAGACACGGATCGCGCCGGAGCGGACGAGATAGACGCCGTTCACCGTATCGCCGGGATGGAGGATGTCGGTTCCCGGCGGCACGATTTTCCGCGTCACGTCGGCGCGCAGTCGCTCCCGCGTTTCGAGCTGCAGCTCTCGGGCAAAGGTGAATGAGTCAACGATATCTTCCGACATCTTCAGATCTCGCCCCAAGGCCTGCTGTAACTGAGGTAGGCGTCCCGTCGTCATTCCAGTAAGGCTCCATGGTTCTTTATCCTGTGCAGCCTAACATTGCAGAAGATAGTATCGAGCTCGTTCTCGAAATTCACGCCGTTTATATCGCTGAACTCAAAAGACAAATTCTAGGCCTGATATGACTTGGCAGCAGCAATCATGACGTAGGATGTATCAATTCCAATGACTATACCTTGTGTAAGTACCACCAGTTTGGGGGCCAGATATCATAGCCGCACCCGAGATCGAGGATGCGTTCTGTTCCAAAAATGCTCACTCCTTGGATCAGCCTCGCCCCCTACCCTATCTGGTGTGCCGATGCTGCCTTATGCCTTGTTCCGTCGAACTCGTGTGCCATGTCAATGGTAAAGCCAAGCGCGTCCCACGGCCAGCAGCAGAAAGCGGCGCGACGAAAGGGTGTCGCTTTCTGCTGCTGGCCGCGGGATGGACATGTTACGTTGGTTCGTTTTGCTCAAGTTGGTAAAACTCAATAAGGATACGAACGAACTCTGCATTGTTGTGTTTCCAGGCAATATGACCTGCATTCTGCAATTCAATAAAGGTTGCCTTTGGAAAGCGATTTCTTACGCTTTTCTTGCTTTCCCCGTAAATGTCCTTCTGGCCGTATGTGATCATAACAGGAAATTGGCAATCTGGCACATCCTTAAGCGGCTGATATTCAAGAATATGAGGACGCGTTTTGTTGATCGGTTCGGCTCGCACATTTTCGACCATGGCTTCCGTTGCGGAAAATGATGAGTCGAAATCCTTATTGTAATTTTCCAACACCTGTTTGAACAAGGATTGATACGCTTTGTCAGAGCCAAGCATTCCGAGCAATGATTTGACTCCCATCATTGACCACCCCAAAAGACCAGAATGCGATTTGTTGAATGACATCACTTCGCTTTCGGTCACCTTCCAAATCTCTCCCGTACCAGAACTAGGGCTGCTCAAGAACATGCTCTGGATTCGTTGCGGATTCTTCTCTGCGTAGATTTGCGCATACAAACCACCCCAGGAATGGCCAAACAGATGGAACTCATTCACATCGAAATGATGTGTAATGGCATCCAGGTCTTTAATATATTCATCTATGGCATACGAGGCACCGATCGCGGGGGAGCGACCGGTTCCCCGTTGGTCAAAGGCAATAACTTGATACCCTCGTACTAATTGCTCAGAAATGGGGGCAAGATCCATTGGCACACCGGGCCCACCATGCAGCAATATTACTGTTTCTGCTTCATGTTTCTGGTACAATACTGTGAATAACTTGGAAGATCCGCTCTCAATCAGAAAAATACTTGGCGACATTGAGGACATGGTTTCTTCGCTCTTCCCGCTTCATCTCTCGCATTCGCGGCTAACGTCAAGCGGGCTTCCTCGAACGAAACATATCGCCTGGCGTGACCGTAGTCACCTCGGTTATCGTCTCGAACGGCAGTCCGACCCTTTCGTGTACCCGGCGCACAGCTTCTGCGTCGGGCGCCATATTGAGGCAGAAGGCACGCCCTTCGTCAAAGCCGACATGAATGCGCAGGCTGACGACCCCCTCCTCTGCGCATGCCGCTTCGTAGGCCTCATAGAAGCCGGCGAAGTCCTCCTCGGAAATGTCTGCGGGGAAGGTGTCGCCCATCTCGTCATGTGTGTCGATGAAGAACTTCATTTTCTGCATTGTTCTGCTCCGTTTTACAGCCAGCGCATGTCGCACCGAATGTCCCTATGCAGGAGGCCGGCCGCGTCTTCTGGAGCATTTGTTACATCGCCGACCGCTCGCGGTTCCTAAAACTCGGAACCGGACGGACCCTCGCTGTCGCGTGAACGGGTGCCGATTTTTTAGCAGCAGATAACTGCCTGGACCAAGACTATGTTGCTCATTCTTATTGTCATGTTCATCGGTGCCTGCACCGGTTTTCTCGCCCTTTTCCTGATTTCGGGAGATCTGGCGCACCGCAGCGGATTAACAGGTCCCAAGCGGTTTGTGCTTTCGGCCGGTCTCGGCATGGGCGTATTCGCCATTTCCATCAAGCTGTTGTTGATCGGTGTCCTGATAAAGACTACGAAGGACTATAGTCCCGCGCCACAGCCCATGGTGGTGGTTAACGCAGCGAATCTTCCAGCCGGCTATTACGAGTCCTCCTATACCGGGAAATGGTATGCCCTACCCATTGTGGCGCCCACACCGGACGGCAATGCGCTTGATCCCGGCATTGTCCACCTCGGAAAGCGCCTTTTCAATGAGCCGAGACTGTCGGTCGACGGTAAGGTCGCCTGCAGTTCCTGCCACAAGCTCGAGGCCGGCGGCGACGACAATACCACCGTGTCGACCGGCATCGACGGGCTCCGCGGCGACAGGAACGCTCCCACGGTCGTAAACACGGCATTCCTCTCGCGCCTGTTCTGGGACGGCCGCGCCGCCTCCCTGGAGGAACAGGCCAAGGGTCCTCTCGTCAATCCCGTCGAGATGGGAATGGCGTCGCACGCGACCGTCGAGGCGGCAGTTCGTGCGATGCCCGGCTACCCGGAGGAGTTCGCCTGCGCCTTCGGCACTCCGGATGCTGTCACCATCGACAACATCGCCTTCGCAATCGCGAGCTATGAACGCACGCTGATTTCTCCCAACACGGATTACGATCGCTTCGTGCGCGGCGAAACGGACGCTTTGAGTCCGTTGCAGATCCGGGGCATGGCCCTGTTTGCGGGGCTTGGATGCCGCAGTTGCCATCGCGATCCGACATTCAGCGCCGCCGGGTTGGTTAAGGCCGCGGGCGTCCGCAAGCCGTTCCCGGTATTTGCCGACAGCGACTATGTACGCAAGTATGATCTTCTCGCGGACAAGGGTTCCACAACGACTAAGGATAGCCAAAGTGCCGGTCTTTGGCGCGCTCCTTCCCTACGCAATGTCGCAAACACGGCGCCTTATTTTCATAACGGCTCGGTGACAACGCTAGAAGAAGCTGTCCGCGTTATGGCTGCGACCCAGCTTGGCTTGCGGGTCGATGCGACGCGTGGAACAGAAACCCCGGAAATTGAATGGGACTCCAAGACACGAAGGCTCACCCTCTATCGGCCGCACGTGTTGACCCAAGGCGATATTGATTCCCTGGTTGCGTTCCTGGGCGGCCTTTCAGTGTTCACATCCGAATTCGGGTTGAGGGGAAGATGAAGTACCTCAGGACCTCAGGCGAACGGATCACATCACGAGACCCCGACCGACAGACCACCGAGATCCACATCCGCATCGCACTTATGAACCGCTTCTCGGCCCCCGGTCGGCCGAGATAACTCATGCCCCATAACCGACGCGGGGAAAGGGGCAGGAACGTCCTGTCGCTGAGTTCTGCAACAACGCCCGCCTGCCCTTCCCGAAGCGATAATCCGGGATACTCATGTTGCGGGCCTTGTCGGAGAGGTTATCCTGAATGAATGCCGGGGGTCACAGCACCCTGATCCTAGGTCTGACTAGTACGACAGGTAGTCTTTTCTGACCCCAACTGATTGGCAAGGCGAGGGCTATCGTGGCCAGATCCTGCACGAATTCGTGCAGGACTTCGTTCTCCTCCTGAGGTTCCAGCCCGGCGATCACCTTTTTCCAGGCTTCAAGCTTCACCGTCAGATTAATGAGGTGATTGATGCCATTGGCGAGGTCTCGCGCAGCCTCGTCCGCCAGCTCCCGATAGGTCATCTGTTGCAGGTCGAATTCTGCATCCGGCCGGATGGTCTTCGGCGCCTGAAACCATCCGCATGGCATGAATGGCAAGCCTGCTTCGACTTTGCGGAGAGTGTTGTGATACTCGACAAATTTCACGGCGAGGAGGTCATCGACTTGAACCGTCGTCGGAACGATTTCTTGCCCCCGGCGGATCGATCAACGGGCGTTCGCTTCTGCAAGGGAAGTGGCAATTGCTGCAATCGAGCGGAACAAGACAAGCGGATCATCCTTCGTTGGAAGGAATCCCCGCCGCTGCCAGAACTGCGCGGCCTCCTCATCAACGGCGTTGACCATCAGTGCGCGCCCGCCAATCAGCTCCGAGGCCTGAACGCAGCGTTGGAGGGCGTGTTTCACCAAGCCTGTGCCGATCCCCAGGCCGGCCCACTCCGTATCCGTCGCAAGTTGCCCGAGAAGGAGGCAGGGAACCGGATCGGGTGCTTGCCCTGTGCGGATCGACCGGGGCAAGATCGACGGCACGACAGCGGTCGGCGCCAGCCCGTAATATCCGACCACACGCCTTGCCTGATGAACAACGAGGACTGCGGTGAAGCCCTTTTCCTGATTGGAGAGGGCTCGCGTCTTCAGCCAGTGATCGAGTGTGGGTTTCCCGCACGAAAATTCGGAAACGTCATGCGCTGCGGTGAGCGGTTCGGGAACTGAAAACGCCACGGCTCAACGTTTCGCGACGTAGCCAGCTTCCCACGGCGCGGGCCGCTTTACCAATTCCACAAGCTCGGGGACCGGCGCAGTCGGCGCCGACAGAACTTCCATGAACTCCGCGAACCCTTCGGGGCTCATGCGGATCAGACGGTTCTCCATCAGCACATCCTCGGCCGCGCGCACGGCGGCATCGCGCACGAAATCCGTGCGCGACCGGCCGCGTAAGCTGGCGGCCCGATCGATCATTGCGACATCCGCCTCGGGGAGGCGCATCGAGATCGGATATTCCTTGCGTTCGACAGTGGTAGCCATGGTCACCTCCATGCGGATAAGATAAGGGTTTGTAGCTCTAAATACAATACATTACTGTAAGCTTCGACCGATCGCCGTGAAGAAGATCGCGACTGCACGACCCAGTCACGGGATCGGGAATGGCGGGTCATTTCTCTCAATCAAACGGGAAAGGGCATACCAGCTGAAGCGGGAATCGCGAAAGCCGTTCGCCACCCGCAAGACCGGTAAAAGGGGTAGCCGCAGGAGCGTCAGCATGGCGCCGGCCGACTTCGGCAGGGACGCGGGATCGACTGCCCCCGGCGAGCGGGCCCACCCAGATAGTCGCAACAAGCCTGCTATTTCCGGGAGTCGACGGAATGACCTTTCGTCCGGATCCAGTGAAGGGCCATTACGCTTGCAACGCTGGGAAGGGATCGTTCCCACAGGACGGGTGCTCGTGCCAGCGAGGACGCTTTGCTCTTGATCAAGAGAGCCTTCCCACCTCCGCAGCCATTGGCAGCATCGAATCTGCTTGCGAGGTGATTTAAACCCGCACGCCAAGTCATTGATTTTTGGAATGATGACTACAGGATATGCTGGATCAACCAAGCCAACTGATTGACGAAACGATGATTATTTTCGCCTGAACTGGTTGCAGTGCCTGATCACGCCAGAGAGCTTTAAGTTCACCGAACAATTCCCCTTGACCTTCCCACAGTGGGAAGCCCCATCATCTGGTCAATGACTGCCTCGGAGACGAGAATGCGTAGCTGCTGACAGGAATAAAGCATGCGCACCGTGCCTGAGTTAGTGTGAGTTCCAACCTGAACGGACCGCTTGATGGCATTGATGCATAACATGGCGATCGTCTTCCGGGCCTTACTAGTCACGATGACCGGACTGGTCATGCTGGCAGCACCGGCAAATGCTGTCGTGGACCTGCGCTGCGAACCGCCCGCGGTCGATCTTCGGATGCCTTCCGCGCAGGCTCACCATGAGACCGACCATGGTCCGCGGCATCAATTGAAGGGTTGCTGTGTGGTCGCATGCACCTTCCAGGGAGCAATTGCACCGAGCGTTGCCTTTGCTGAGCACCGCGCCGATTTCGTCAGCCTTAATTTCTCCGAAATCGCCTTGCGACTGACCGACCACAGCATTCCACCGGCTTTCGAACCTCCGCGATCAGCTGCCTGACGCGTGTCTGCCGCGCCTGCGGCAACTTCCACGAAGACATTACAAGCAGCAACAGTCGGCAGTGCCGACCCAGGGATCGGGAGAACGATCATGTATCGCCGTGAATTTTTGCAGAGGCTCGCGCTCGGCGCGGCAGCCGTGGGATCGGGTGTGTCCTTGCCGTGGGTCGGCAAGGCAGCAGCCGACCAGTCGCCATTGAAGCTTTCGGTGACCAGCCGGACGATCGAAATAAACGGGAAGGCAGGCAAGGTGTTCGGCCTTGGCCGGCCTGATGGAAAACCGGGGCTGACGCTTGACGCCGGAAGCCAGTTCGACGTGCTTCTCTCCAATCAGAGCGAAGAAGGAACCCTCATCCACTGGCATGGCCTTACGCCTCCCTGGGAGATGGACGGCGTCCCAGACAATCCTGCTCCGCTTCTCTCCGCTGGAGAGGAGCGCCGCTACACGTTCCCGGTCGGCTCGGGCGGGACACACTGGATGCATGCCCACACCCTTCAGGAGCAGAACCTCCTGGCAGCACCGCTCATTGTCCGCACCGAAGAAGAGCGAAGAAGCGACGTCCAGGATGTCGTCGTGCTCCTCCACGATTTCTCCTTCCGTTCACCGGAAGAACTCCTCGCCGATCTCAAGAACGGGTCCGGTCACGGCATGGACATGGGCCATGGCGGGATGATGGGCGCCATGGGCGGCCACGACATGCAGGGCGCGGCAATGCCAGGCATGGGGATGGACCTCAACGATATCGAGTATGACGCCTATCTCGCCAACGACCGGACGCTCGACGATCCTGAAGTCATCACCGTCGAGAAGGGCGGCAGGGTCAGGCTTCGGGTGATCAACGGTGCGACAGCTACCGGCTTCACCGTCGAAACGGGTGTGTTGGGCGCAAACCTGGTGGCCGTCGACGGCAGACCCATCCGACCCGTCGCCGGAAAACGGTTCCCGATTTCCATGGGCCAGCGTCTGGACATCCTGTTGGAACTTCCCTCCGGGAATGGAGCCTATCCTGTTCTTGCGCTGCGCGAAGGTTCCCCGAAACGCACCGGCATCATCCTTGCAACGCCCGGCGCGTCGATCGACAAGGTGGCTTCCGAAGGAGCGGAGGCCGGATCAGTCCTCGATCTGGAATTGGAGAGCCGGTTGCAGGCCGTTGAACCGCTTCGGACCCGAGAGCCGACACGAGCTTTCAATCTTCTCCTGAGCGGCAACATGTCCAGCTACGACTGGCAGATCGGCGGTGGGGAGCAACTGCGGGCGCGACGCGACGAGCGAATTCGTCTTGTCATGCGCAACATGTCAATGATGGGCCACCCCATGCACTTGCACGGACACCACTTCCAGGTCGTCGGGATCAATGGCGTACGGTTTGGCGGGGCGGTTCGCGACACCGTTCATGTGCCGCCGATGGCGGAAGTCGTGATAGAATTCGAGGCGAGCAATCCCGGCCGGTGGCCGTTCCATTGCCATCACCTCTATCATATGGCGAGCGGCATGATGTCCTTTGTCGCCTATGAGGGTTCGAGCTGAACCGCGACGCAAACGTCGACAGAACTCGTATCGTTCTGGGAGACTCCAATGACGCAAAAGCACGATCATCATCACGATCACCCGCATGATCACGCACAAGAACACCAGGGGCCTGAAAAGGCCCCTGCCCGAGCCGCAGCAACCGCGCTGCAGCAGACGATCTACACATGCCCGATGCATCCGCAGATTCGCCAGGAAGGACCGGGGAACTGCCCTATCTGCGGAATGGCCCTTGAGCCGGAGATCGCCACGCCTGAAACCGGTCCCAGTGCGGAATTCATCGACATGCGTCGGCGTTTCTGGTCCGGGCTTGTCCTCGCCCTGCCGGTCGTCCTGCTGGAGATGGGAGGACACCTCACAGACCTGCATATGCTGCTCACCCAGCAGTCGGCGAACCGGATGCAGATGATCCTGGCGACCCCGGTGGTGCTCTGGGCCGGATGGCCGTTCTTCGCGCGTGGCTGGAAATCGATCGTCACCCGCCATTTGAACATGTTTACTCTTATCTCGATCGGGACCGGGTTCGCATGGCTATACAGATGGCGGCAACGCTTGCGCCTGACATCTTCCCCTCTACCTTCCGGTCCGGCGACGGATCGGTGGCGACATACTTCGGGGCCGCCGCGGTGATTACGCTCCTTGTGCTGCTCGGGCAGGTGCTGGAGCTTCGCGCCCGCGAACAGACCGGCGGGGCGATCAGGGCGCTGCTCGATCTTGCTCCGAAGACGGCGCGGCGGGTTCGCGAGGACGGGACGGATGAGGACATTCCGCTGGAGGCGGTCGCGGCCGGCGATCGCTTGCGTGTGCGACCGGGTGAAAAGGTTCCTGTCGATGGCGTTCTTGTCGAGGGACGAAGTTCGATCGACGATTCCATGATCACTGGCGAATCCATGCCCCTGACCAAGGAGACGGGCAATGCGGTCATCGGTGGGACGATGAACCAGACCGGCGGCTTCATCATGGAGGCGTCCAAGGTCGGGCGCGACACCGTGTTGTCCCGCATCGTGCAGATGGTCGCCGATGCGCAACGCTCCCGCGCGCCTATCCAACGTCTGGCTGATGACGTTTCCGGCTGGTTCGTGCCGGTCGTCCTTGCGGTAGCGATCGTTGCTTTCGCTGTATGGATGATTTTCGGACCCGAACCGCGCTTTGCCCACGGCCTTGTCGCGGCGGTTGCCGTGCTCATCATTGCATGCCCCTGCGCACTCGGCCTTGCTACTCCCATGTCGATCATGGTTGGCGTGGGACGTGGAGCGCGCTTCGGCGTCCTGATCAAGAACGCCGAAGCAATCGAGCGTTTCGAGAAGGTCGACACGCTTGTGGTCGACAAGACCGGCACGCTGACCGAAGGCAAGCCGAAGGTCGTCGCCATCCGGCCGTCGGAGGGCATGCAGGCAAGCGAACTGCTGAGGCTGGGCTGCAACTCTGGAAAGGTCGAGCGAGCACCCGCTGGCGCTTGCGGTTTTCAATGCCGCACTTGAACGTGGCATGGAACTTGGCGGGGCCAACGAATTCGAAAGCCCCGTGGGCAAGGGTGTGACGGGTATTGTCGACGGTCAGAAGCTGGTGGTGGGTAGCCGTCCCATCATGGAAGAGGAAGGCATCAACATTTCCTCTATGACGGCCGAAGCCGAGGAACTGCGCAACGATGGAGCGACCGTCATCTTCGTCGCGAGCGATGGCAAATTGGCCGGCCTCTTCGCAATTGCGGACCCCATCAAGCCAAGCACGCCGAATGCGGTGGAATCCCTTCTCGGAGCGGGCATCCGGGTCGTCATGTTGACGGGCGACAACCGCACGACGGCGGAGGCAGTCGGCAGGCGGCTCGGCATCAAGGAAGTCGAAGCGGAAGTACTGCCCGAGGACAAGGGCAAGATCGTCGCCCGGTTGCACGAAGAAGGCAGGATCGTCGCAATGGCCGGGGACGGCGTGAACGACGCTCCCGCGCTTGCTGCCGCCGATATCGGCATCGCTATGGGCACCGGAACGGACGTGACCATTGAGAGCGCTGGCGTCACGCTGCTGAAGGGCGACCTCGAGGGTATCGTCCGCGCAAGACGGCTGAGCCAGGCGACGATGAACAACATCCGCCAGAACCTGTTTTTCGCCTTCATTTATAATGCCGCCGGCGTGCCAATCGCGGCCGGCGTACTCTATCCGGCGTTTGGCATCCTGCTGTCTCCGATTATCGCCGCAGCAGCGATGGCGCTGTCCTCGGTTAGCGTCATCGGCAATTCGTTGCGGCTGAGGCGCGTCAAAATATGACGTCCGGTGAACCAGGGACGCCGATATCGAGGGAAACGCAGGCGTTTGCGAATGCTCTGGGACCAAGCTTTGGACCGCCGGACTTTAGAGTCTCACGGCCTTGATCACGATGGCTGGCTGGTATCGCCACCGGGAGCATGCAGCAGGATCGGAGGCCTGCAACCAATCGCCGCGTGAGGGCGTTCCCCCTTGTAGGATCGACGCCAATTCTCCAACTTTTCGTGCGAACCCGCAAGGGTCAGGAACCGGTGCGCGTTCAGGCACTCCGCTCGGAGCTTGCTGTTGAAGGCCTCGATGAAGCCGTTATCGGTCGGTTTTCCGAGCCGCGAGAAGTCCAGGGTGACATTGCAATAGCGGGAATGGCTTCCTTCAGGTCGTGATTGGTAAAGCCTCCAGTTATCGGTGGCGGCCTGAACAGGGCTTCCATCCACTCCTCCGCCCGGGCGGGCACTCCCACGTTACGGCAACTATCGGGCAAGGTGGGGCATCGCCGACCTTGAGCATCATCACCGTGCACATCCCGTAATAAGGCAGGCACTTGATGCCGCAGGTGTGCCGTTCCGATCGAAGGTCACCCCGTTTTCACCGTTGATCTTGCCCTTGAAGCCCGGAGCCGTTTCGGCACCATCCGGCCGATGGTCGCCGCATTGTGGCTCTTGCGAGTGGCGATGAATTTCACGCGCTCGCCCGCCTTGATGTGAAGAATGTCCGGCGCGAACATTGTCGAGCCATTCTCGCCGCGGTTCATCATCTTGACCGTAACGGCCTCGGCCCGGACGGGCATGGAAAGTGCGCCGAGCGCCGCAATTGCGATCAATGGAAGCTTCATGATACTTCCGCTTTGCGAAGGTGTCGAATGGGGCTCCGGCGCGGCGGCCGGTAGCGAATGGAACAGCTGCCGCCTTCGTCACGGTCGATCGCCACGGCGACGCCGAACACCGCTTGAATGAGGTCGGCGGTCATGACCTCATCGGGCGCACCGCAGGCGATCAGCCGCCCACCCGCCATGACGGCGATCCGGTCGCAGAACATCGCCGCATGGTTGAGGTCATGAAGAGCCGCGACCACTGTCAGGCCCTGCCGGCGGACGAGATCGAGCAGCGCGATCTGGTGTCCGATATCCAGATGGTTCGTCGGCTCGTCGAGCAACAGCACTTCCGGCTCTTGGGCGAGGGCACGCGCGATGTGGAGGCGCTGCCGCTCGCCGCCGGAGAGCGTATGCCAATCGCGCGCCGCAAGATGCGCCATGTCCACATTGGCGAGCGCCGCGTCGACGATCGCGTCGTCCTTTGCGGACCAGGCGATAAAGGGACGGAGATAGGGCGTGCGGCCGAGCTCAACCGCCTGGCGCGCGGTGATGTGCTCGATGGATTCCGCCTGCTGCTCGACCAGGGCCAGATGCCGCGCGATTTTCCTCCGACTCATCCTGTCCAGGGCCTCTCCGCCGAACCGGACTTCGCCCGTGGCTGGCTTGCGGATGCCCGCCAGCAACGACATCAAGCTCGTCTTCCCCGAGCCGTTCGGGCCGATGATGCCGAGGAATTCTCCGGTCTTAACGCTGATAGAGACGCTCCGCACGATCTCCACGCCGCCCGCCTTCCACGAAATATTCTCTGCCGACAACATCACGCCCGCGCCTTTCTGTGGCCGAGGATCAGGGCAAATGCCGGAGCGCCGAACAGGGCGGTGATCACGCCGATGGGCAGCACCTGGCCCGGAATGGTCGTACGCGACAGGATGTCGGCGAGCACCATGAAAACGGCGCCGGTCAGCGCCGACATGGGCAGCAGTACGCCGTGCCGCACCCCGATCAGCATGCGCGCGGCATGCGGAATGACGAGGCCGACGAAGCCGATCGATCCGACGATTGAAACCATGGCGGCCGTCATCAGCGCCGTTGCGCAAACCAGGATGGCGTAAACCCGTCTTACGGGGATCCCCATGGATGCGGCCGAATCGGATCCGAAGGCGAAAGCGTCGAGCGCTCTGGCATGCCAGAGACAGACGACGAGGCCGGCAAGCGTGACCGGCAGCGCAAGCCCGGCGTCCGACCATCGCACCCCCGAAAGATTGCCTAGCAGCCAGAACATGATGCCGCGTGCCTGTTCGGCATTGGCCGCTTTGGTTACAATGAAGGAGGTAAGGGCGTTGAAAAGCTGGGACCCGGCAACGCCGGCCAGGATGATCGTGGCCGTGCCGCGGCCGGCCTTGAGCGACAGGAGGCTGACCAGGACGAAGGCCACGACGGCGCCGAAAAAGGCGCCGAGTGGCAGGCTGAGCATGCCCGCGCCGAAGCCCAGGATCGCAACGCTCACGGCGCCGGTCGAGGCCCCGGCGGATATGCCGAGGATATACGGGTCGGCGAGAGGATTGCGCAGCAGTGCCTGCAGCACGACGCCGCTTACGCCGAGCGCCGCGCCACAGCAGGCAGCCACGACCGCGCGGCTCAGGCGGTAGCTCCAGACTATCCCCTCGTCGACCGGCTCTATCGGGTAGCCGGCACCCCACACGCGATTGGCCACGGTCTTGGCGACGACGTCGAAGGGAATGGCGGTCTCGCCAATGGCGGCCCCCATCCACAGCGCGCCAATGAGGACGATGAGGGCCGCAAGGGCGGCGCTCAACCTGTTGCGGGGCAAATACGCCTCCATCACTTGGTGAGACCAGCGGCAGCAACGGCCTCGGCGAGAGCTTCAATACCCTCGATGGTGCGAATTGTCGGGTTCATCGCCTGCGCGTCCATTTCGAACACCCGTCCATCCTTGACCGCCGGCATCAGGCTCGCCACAGGGTCGGCCTTGAGGAATTCATGCTTGACGGCGATATCGTCGGCCGGAAAGCGGCGACGCCCCATTTTGCCTGCCACGATCATGGTCGGGTTGGCCTTGGCAATGGTTTCCCAGCCGACGGTCGGCCATTCCTCGTCGCTCTCGATGACGTTCTTGATGCCAAGCGCCGACATGATATAGCCCGGCGCGCCGTGGCGGCCGGCGACGTAGGGGTCGATGTCGCGCTTAGCGCTGGAGAACCAGAAGACCGCCGAGAGCTTGCCATCGGCGGAGGCGAGAATGGTGCGCGCCGCCTCTTCGCGGGCCTTCAGGTCGGCCACGATCTCTTCGCCACGGTCCTGCACGTTGAAGATCTTGGCCAAATCGCGGACCTCCTGATAAATCAGATCCATTGTGAAGACCTTGTGGCGCACGCCGTCGCCACCGCCGCTATTGTCCTTGCCGACACAATCGGCCGGCGAGGTATAGACGGGAATGCCGAGTTCTTCGAACTGCTCGGGTTTGGCGACGACGCCTTCCGGCCCGACGTGCCACTGGAACTGAACCGTGACGATGTCAGGCTTCTTGGCGACGACGCTCTCGAAGCTCGGATCATTGTCCGCCAGCCGCGCGATCTTGGCATTCGCGTCCTCATAGCCCTCGAGCACCGGGCCGAGCCATACCGCTGTGCCGACCACCTTGTCCGACAGACCGAGGAGATAGAGTATCTCGGTCGAGCTCTGGCCGATCGACACGGCGCTCGCCGGCGCCTTCTTAAAGGTAATATCCCGTCCGCAGCAGTTGATCGTCAACGGATAACTGGTGTCAGCAGCGGTCGCACCATACATCTCCCCCGAGAACAGAAGGGAGACTGAGCACATTCCCGCACGAAAGAGGTTCTTGATAATAAAGGTCATGTGAATTCCCTGAATTGGCTATGGCGCCGTCGCGGTCGAAACGGCCGAGCTCAGAACGCCATGCCGGCATTCGGACAGATTGAACCGTCGTCGTAGTCAGGGAATCCGCGCGCATGCGTGCGCGCAAAGGCGCAAGTGATAGACATATCTAACTCCTGTTCAGGGCATCCCCGCCCGTGACGATGGATCAGTGCTTGACGGCAGGTCTCCTGGCTCACGAATTGGCACCGTTCATCTTCCTTCCCAGACCATTCGGTCCAGTGGCGAGGCGCCTGAGGCGCCATCACGATGAACGGCAATCCGCTTACAGTTGCGGGGGCAGCCACGGTTTTGGTCCCTTTCTGGGTCGTCCGCACCGTGTTCCCTATTAATCCCCTTCACTTCTCGGTCGGGGAACCGTCTCGGCCACATAATGGGAGAACGCGCTTTCGGTCAACACAGTATCCGTTGGGCAAATTGGAACCGAGGACCGTGTCGATGTTTTCACCTGAAGCCCGATGCCTTCACCCGAGCGCATCGACAAGGGATAGGGATCGGCGATATCGCGTGGCCTGCCCCCAAACCATCCAATCGATCGAGAAGTGAGAAGTAGCGGGAACGACCCAGCTCAACACGCTGCGACGAGCCGACGAGGCTCTGATTGCATGCTCGTCTGCGCCCTCATTCCAGACAGCTCACTTGAAGCTACCGTGGAGGCCTGGGCACGCAAGATCGCAAAACGCGAACACCAGCCTATTGCGGGCACGATGCGGCTGGAAGCTCAGGGCACGGAGAATGCAGATTTCGAAGCACGCCTGCAAGCATACATCCGTGACGAGCTCACCGAGTGCGATGTCTGGAACGACACGGACGGTTCACTTCCAGGAACCTGAGGCTGCAAAGCTGCTTGAACCGCACGAGCGAGAGCCAAAAAACCCACTGTCCGGCGGTCCGGAATTTGGTCTCTGAGCAGTGAGCGAGATCGCAAAAACCAATCCTTTGGAGCGCACCTATGGTCAACCGCCGATCTCGATCCAATGGATTTCTGTGCCTCTGTTTTGCGCTTGGCACCCCGGCACGCCTCACGGCCACTGAACGTTCAACGGGTACGGATATACGATAGAAAGGTCAAATCATGAAGCGCGACGTGCTTCCGCGCCACCGTCGAGGTCGCAGGAGGGAGGACGCAATTTTCAGGCGACGGTATTGCCGCGACGACGGACTGCCAGCTCCCGGTAGAGTGCTTCCGGGGTGACGCCGATTTCCGCGGCCATGTCCCGCCAATTGCCCTTCGGGGGAAGCTTCCAGTCATTTTCTCCAAGCCATGCGTCCAGCCGTTCTGCCACGGTTCGCAGGGAGCGGATTTCTGAACGCAACCGTGCTGCCTGGACCTCCCGCGCGAGGTGTTTTGCCCACAGCTCCGCCAGGTTGGTGTCGGTGGCGAGCCTGGCGCGCATTGCAGCAATCGGCATGGCGGCGAGTAGTACGTCGCTCGCCGCCTGCGCGGCGCAATGATAATGCAACGAGTAGAGCGACGCTTCCGCCACCACGTCGCCCGGCCCCGCATGCTGCAAGACAACGGGTGCACCCCCTCCCGTGTGTCTCAGCAGGTGCACCCCTCCCTCCCTGACCATATAAAGGACGGTTACTTCATCGCCGGCATGGAAAAGGTGACTGCTGGCGGCGTATCGCCGATCCAGGCAGTCTGATCTATCGAATAGCGGTCGCAGATCGAATGACATGATTTCTATCATACCGGATAAGCACGATTTGCGGCAATCTCACATTTGAGTTGAATTCTGGTGGAACCGAACCGATGCGAATGATCTCCATATTTGTGTTTCTGGCATTCTTGCCAAGCGCGACCTTCGCGCAACAGCCATTACCCGGCAATATGCCGCTTGATCGGCACGGCAACACGCCCGCGAATTCTCAGACGATCCATGATCACGCTGGCGCCATGAATCACGACGATGCGCATACGAATGAGACGAGGGATTTGCCGCGCGAGGCCGGGCAATCCGCCTTTGCTGCCATTCAGGAAATTGTCGTGCTGCTGGAGGCAGATCGGAAAACCGACTGGTCGCGTGTCGACATTGAAGCATTGCGCCAGCATCTGATCGACATGCAAAATGTGACGCTCAGCACAAAGGTTCTGTCGAGAGAAATCAGCATCGGAATACGCTTCGAGGCAACAAGCGACACGCCGGCGGTTGCCGCTTCGATCAAGCGGATGGTGATCGCCCATGTCATGACCATGGATGGGGTCAACGGCTGGACACTCGAGGCCGCCGAAATCCCAGGCGGAGCGACCTTGACGGTGACACCGGCGAACGCAAGCGATCTCGACAAGATCCGAGGCCTCGGCTTCATCGGGGTAATGACCGTCGGCATGCACCATCAAGAACACCATCTGGCCATTGCAACCGGGCGGTCGCCTCACTGATATGTGAATCAGCACCGAAGGTTGACCCTCTTAACGTTGCCGCACAAGGCCCCGATTTACATATATGAAATGGAAATCTAACGGTGTCATGATCGGCGCCGATAATGACTCCACCCCGGCCGAAAATCTTGCTGCAAAGTCATGTATTTGCTCCCTTTCGACTGGGGGGCAGCCTTCGGTGCTGATTCACAGGCTGCACGGCTGCAAGCAACATTTGCCTCGACTTCAACGTCGACACCCCGGTCGCGCCAGAAGGCGCAGACATCATACGCCATGCCCTGGAGACGGGGCACGGCAATCCCACGAACGGCCACTGGCTCGGCCTTCCCGCCCGACAGATGGTAGACGAAGCTGGGGTCCGGGTCGCGGGACTTCTCGGCTGCAAGCCGTAGGAGATCAGCTTCACCAGCGGCTGCAGCGAGGCGAAGAATCACGCGCTGAAAGGCGTGTTCTATGCCAGCGGCAAGGAGCGGCCACATTTCATCACCTCGACCGTGCAGGATCCCGCGCTCGTCGCGCCACTTCGGTTCCTGGAGCGGCTCGGCGTGCGCGTCACCTGGCCGCCCGTCGATGGCCTAGTAGTCTGACTCCAACATTTCGAACCCCCTCGCGAGCAATGGTCGGATGACCGCAAGCGGACTTTGCCGCCATTCACCGCCTCTGCGCAAGCGTCTGCTTTGCTTCAATTGGGCGTCGAATAGGCATTCGCAACGCGTAGCGCGATGAGTGTGTTCCATCGACTCGGTCCGCGCGGAGGCTCCATGATGAAATGTTCCTTCCCCGGCAGAGCAGCATACCGCGGCCATTTTCCGTCCGATCGGCGACGAGACCGGATCTCGTTCAATCCGTCCACCATACGCCGATCAAATGGAACAGACGCATCACGGAAGTAATCCAGGGCCTTCAGCACACTGTATCGCCAATGTTGGGGATAGGGCATCTTCAGAAAATCCGGGTTGATCACCTTTCCGGTGTGGTCGGACTTAAAAAAACGGTGTCGCAGGATGAACTGCTGTGACGAAGAGACTGCTCTTAGCAGTTCGTCCAACCGGTAGCTGTGCCCGGCGCGTTGATACTCGAGAATACCTTCAAGTACCGACAACGTGGAATGCAGTGAGCTGTGACGGGCTCCCGACCGGTTGCTCATGCAATTGAAACCGCCATCACTCATCGCCTCGGTGAGCAGGAAATCAACGATTGATTCTATGAGTATCTCAGGAATGCCGAAATAGCAGGCGTAGTTCAGAAACATCCCATTGATGCAGATGTCGCTTTTCGTGCAACCCGGCGTGTGACCGAGGCCTCCATCCTTTGAGATGTGGTGCTTGGCGATCTTAACAGTGGTTTCAAGAAGACCATCTGTAGTCGGGGCAATTTGAAGCCTCTTCAACTCAAGCAATGTATAATGTGTTGAGGTCCATTTGGGCTTGTAGAAGGCGTCACCCCAGCCGCCGTCTGGGTTGCGACAATCAAGATAATGCTTACCCCAACCTTCCCTTGAAATCCGGTCCTGCAGTTGGGGCTGATCCTTATCCAAGAGATCACGACTTGTCTGATACTGCACAGCGACGTCGCCTGACAAAAGCCAGTCGATGATAGGCGCTTCTGCCTGAACCAAATCCAACATCATGAGTGCCGATGTAATGAGAATAAGCCACACGGGCGTTGATGAATATCAAACAACGGTAATCTTCAGAGCAATAGCGGTCATTCGCGGTGCAGCAGAAAATTAGCTCATTGGGCTCGAAGCTGCCATTAACCGCGCCCCGACTGGCAACCCAAAATGCACGGCTTGACTATTCGCGGGCCAACTCCAGCGCCTGAAAGCCTCGATTGCGGCTGGCAATGATGGCTTCCGGTTCGGCGCGCCAGACGAAGGGCCTTGCTTCGACCTCGTTGTGCTCGGCGATGAAGCGGTTGATTGCGGCCTGCAGATCGACGACCGAGTGAAAGACACCGTGCTTCAGGCGTCGGCGGGTGAGCTTGGCAAAGAAACCCTCGACGGCGTTCAGCCATGAACTCGATGTCGGCGTGAAATGGAAGGTCCAGCGCGGATGGCGCTCAAGCCATGCCCGAACCTCGGCGTGCTTATGGGCGGCGTAGTTGTCCAGGATCACATGGATGTCCTGGCCCACCGGTGTGTCGCGGTTGATGGCATTGAGGAAGCGGAGGAACTCCTGATGCCGGTAGCGCTGCATGTTCCGCCCGATGACTTCGCCGGTCAGGACATTCAACGCCGCGAACAGCGTGGTTGTTCCGTGCCGCTTGTAGTCGTGGGTCATGGTTGCGCCGCGACCCATTTTCATCGGCAGCCCGGGCTGGGTGCGGTCGAGCGCCTGATTTTGGGACTTCTCATCGAAACTGAGCACCACGGCATGTGCGGGCGGAGAAACATACGAGCCCACGATGTCATGCAACTTCTCAACAAAGGCGGGGTCCTTCGACAGTTTGAAGATACGCCAGCAATGGGGGCTGAGCCCGTGCGCAGCCCAGATCCGCTGCACAGTGGCGACGCCGAGCCCCACACCCTTCGCCATCGCCCGCGCTGTCGAGTGGGTAGCCTCGTATCGCGGCGGCGCTTGGGTCAGCCGGACCACCTCGGCAGTCTTGCTGGTGGAAATCCGGGCCTTGCCCGGTGGCCGTGTCTTGTCGCACAGCAGTCCCGCAATGCCCGCCTCGGCAAACCGTTCTTGCCAGCGCCAGACGGTTGTCTTCGACTTGCCTGTGGCGACCATGATCGCGTGCGTGCCGAGCCCCTCGGCGGTTAGCAGGACGATCCGCGCCCGCCAGACATGCTTATGGGTAGCGTTTCGATCAGAGACGATTGCTTCAAGCCTTCGGCGGTCCGACGCCGAAACAACGATGGAAATCCCCGTGCGCATGACGCAGATTCGCACAGAGGGAGCCAGATGGGAATCCCAAATCGGACTCTTCCGTTTGGGTCAATCCACTAGGTCTCGTCGATCCCGACGGCCTTCGGCGAGCGATCACGTCCCAGACGGCGCTTGTCAGCATCATGCATGCCAACAACGGGACCGGAACGATCCAGCCAATCGCGGAATGCGCTTCCGTCGCGCACGAGCATGGCATTCCGTTCCACAACGATGCCGCCCAATCGGGCGGCAAGATCCCGACCCAGGTGGACGCTCGGATCCCGAAATTGTCCATGGCCAGTGAGGCAGCCTTCCATTTCGATGATCCGCTAAAATCCGACGAGACTTCGCGAAAATGTGCGGACGGTCCGGCCGCACCGGCGCTCGGACCATCATACCGCGGCCAGCCGCTGCACCCAGGCGGACGGTTAACGCTACGTCTAAGAGCAAGTTTTCAGGGCGAAACAGACGATGACGCAGAGTCGACCGTCCTGCTGGCATTTTTCATACGGCAGCGCTAATGTATGGGCAGTTACCGGAGGGAGGCGACGTGGCGCTCGACACACACAAGACGGAGCTGACCCCTTTGCGGCGCGGTCGTGAGACACAGCGGCTCCGGCTTTATTTCCTATTGCCGCTGGTCATCGCCATCCTGATTACCGAGATCGTGCCGATTACCGGCATCTATCTTTTTACGCATCGCAGCGTCGGTGTTGGCGGCATCCATCTCCAGTTGTCGGCATTGGATCTCTATCGGGACACGATAGACCAGCACGCACACGCGCTGGAGACTGTTATCGATATTCTTGTGCACGACGAAGACCTGCAAGATGGGCTTGCCCGCAAGGACCGCGAAACGCTCCTCGAGCATGCTGCCCCGATGTTCGACAATATGAAACGCACATACGGCATCTCGCATTTCTATTTCAGCGGTCCCGATCGCGTGAACCTGTTGCGGGTACACGATCCGGAACGCTACGGTGATCTGATAAACCGGGTCACCACGAGGCTGGCCGAGCGCCGTGGCACAACTGCGTATGGTGTCGAGCTCGGGCCTCTCGGTACATTCACTTTGCGAGTGGTCACGCCTTGGTACGACCTGCACACCCGGCGCCTGCTCGGCTATGTCGAACTCGGCATGGAAACCCCTGAAGTGGTGGACCGAATTCGCAAATCCCTCGGAGCTGAGGCCTTTGTCCTCATTCGAAAGGAATTCCTGGACCGGCCCGGCTGGGAGGACGGAATGCGCGTATTCGGGCGCCCGGCCGACTGGGACAGATTTCCCCAATATGTGGTGAGCAGCCAATCGCTGCCGACAATCCCGCAGGAACTCGCGGGGCGCTTTGAGCGTGGCGAAATGCAGACAGCTTCAGATGAACCGGCCATTCAGTTCGCCCAGCGCTTCTACCGGCCCTTGTTCGTTCCAATCAATGACGTCGGCGGGCGCACTGTCGCCACCATAGCGCTGCTCGTGGACGTTTCCAACGAAGTCAACGCCGCCCGGCTGGCGCTTTTCCTCGGTGGCATTGCCTACATGACCGGTGGCGTCCTGCTCTTTATTCTTTTCTACCGCCTTGTCGGCTGGATTGGCCGGCGCATCGAGGACAATGAGCGAAGACTCCACGACCTTGCGGCCATCGACAGGCTTACCGGCCTGTTCAACAGCCGGATTTATTATGCCAGTCTGACAAGCGAGATCACACGTGCCCAACGCCTTGGTCACCCGATCTCCGTTCTCATGCTGGACATCGACCACTTCAAGAAGGTCAATGACACATATGGTCATGTGGCCGGGGACAGAGTCCTCGAGAGGCTCGGGCTTCTGCTGAGGGAATACACCCGCACCGGCAGTAGTTTGTGCCGCTATGGTGGTGAGGAGTTCGCCATTATCCTGCCCGAACTTGGGGTCGAGACCGCCATGGAGACGGCAAATCGGTTGAGGGCTATTGTCGAACAGACCGATTTCGACATCGGCGAAGACCGGAGGATCAAGGTTACGGTCAGCATCGGCGTTGCGGCATTTCCAGAGTCGGCAACAACGGCAGAGGAACTTACGAAGGCGGCTGATTCCGCGCTATATATGGCCAAGGAAGAGGGGCGCAATCGGGTGTCGCGATACCGGAAATCCTCTCCGAGAGCCAGTGAGCCGCGTATTCCATCCTGAGCGAAGGTTGCGGGGATTTTTCCAAAGGTGAGGGTCAGGCCGAAAGGAAACGGTGAAGGACATCTGCCGGCGTAACATGCCGTCGAGTGCGCTGCAGGGCGGCGTCGCGGTCGGCTGGCGCAACCGCCAGAACATCGAGGCGGAACTCACGCCCGCCTGCAAGAAGCGTGACATCGGCCTCTACCCGCAAGGCACCAAGCGCCTGCATACGGCGGAAAACCGCGTCGAACTCTAATGGAGAGCACCTCGGTAGACTACCTGGTGATCGCCACCGGCGCCGACGAGGCCGAGGAACGCCAACATGGACCAACGCGGCCACATGGCGCGCGCCAGCGTGTCGCCACACAGTCTCTCAGAGCGATCTGTCAATTTGTATTTCGGCTATTCTCGAAATAGCATTTGACAGGCGTGATAAGGCAGACTAAGCATATTTCCATGAAACTCGAATTAGCATCATCACAGATGGAATCCTTGGGCAACCCGACGCGGCTGCGCATCTATCGCACGCTCGTGCGCGCGGGTTACGATGGCCTTCCGGTGGGCGGCCTTCAGCACAAACTCGACATTCCCGGCTCGACGCTCTCGCACCACTGCAAGAATCTGATCGACGCGGGGCTCATGACCCAGGAACGGATTGGAACAACGCTGGTCTGCAGGGCGAACTACAAGGCGATGTCCGCTCTCATCGGCTACCTCTCGGATGAATGCTGCGCTGACGGCGCCTGCGAGGATGTCCGGGAGGCGGCCAAAGCCTAATTTTTTTGCCAACATATTTCGATCTTCCTAGAAATATAGAAGGAGAATGTGAATGGAATCGATCAAGAACCTCCCCGTCGCCATCATCGGTGCGGGACCTGTCGGACTTGCGGCAGCAGCTCAGCTCGTTCGCCGCGGCCTGAAGCCGTTGATCCTCGAGAGCGGCCCATCAGCAGGAACCTCGCTGCGGGCATGGGGGCATGTGCGCGTCTTTTCGCCGTGGCGCTATGTCGTTGAAGCGGCCGCTGCCGAACTGCTCCGTTCCACCGGATGGAACGCACCAGACAACGATGCCCTGCCGACCGGTAAAGAAATCGTCGAGCAATACGTGGAACCGCTGGCTCGCGTTCCGGAGATTGCGAAGAACATTCTGTACGACGCGAAGGTCAGCGCGATCACCCGCCAGGGGCTCG
>DPXQ01000016.1 GCA_003527225.1 Rhizobium sp. | reverse complement strand
CAATACCGGCATGGCGGCAATCGCCGTGGTGACTGTCTTCTTCATCCCTGAATTCCTTCTTTTCTCTGCATTTCCCACACTGGCCCTTTGGCCGTTGCTTGGGGGGCGAGCTTGGTCAACGCGCGTGGCGAAAGAATGATCCAATGACGGCGGCACCGCGGCGTTTGCGGGCACCGGCACCTTGCCGGCTCTTGTCGCCGGCGCACCCACCGACCCATGTTCCCTTGCGCCAAACGGTGGGTGCAGTCTTCGCCTCAAGGGGGAGATCGACGCGGGGCAGACCTCTCGCCCGAGGCTCTGGACGCGCTACTGCCCGGTGTTTGCGCACAGCCTAAAAGCACCGGCTAGGGCCCTGCCCTCCGGATGCGCTGCTCTTCCCTTTGCTTCAGCAGATCCCTGCCGGCATCAGCGGATCGGCGGCCGACCCCGATCAGCCGGCGGCGCCCCAGGGGCCGTGGTGGATGGGCAGTCCGTCAATGCGGTCGAAGCCGTGTGCACCGAAGAAATCGCGTTGTGCCTGAATGAGGTTCGCGGTGCCGCGGGCCTGACGATAGGCGTCGAAATAGGAGAGCGCCGAGGCGAGCGCGGGAACCGGAATGCCGGCGCTGACGGCGGCTGCAACGATCCGGCGCAGCGCCGGCAGGCTCTCGGCGACCATGGCCGAGAAGGCCGGGGTGACGATCAGGTTGGGGACGTCGGGCTTGTCCGTGAAGGCCTTGGTGATCTCGTCGAGGAACTGCGAGCGGATGATGCAACCGGCGCGCCAAATGCGGGCGATGGTCGGCATGGGCAGCGACCAGCCGAACTCGCGCGAGGCTTCGGCCATGACGGCAAAGCCCTGGGCATAGGCGCCGATCTTGGCGGCTGTTGTTTGACACCGGTATTCGGAATAGCCGTCCATTTCCGTCAAAAGCCGTCATTTCGTGTCAATGAACTGATTTTCAAAGGCAATTCGCATTCCGGCACGGGCATGCGAAGAAGCAGGGTTTGACACCAGCTGCGGCCCGTGAAGCCCCTAACGCGGCGAGGCGGCGGCGGTCGACCAAAGCTTCGAGGCGAGCTTCAGAAAAGCTCGAAATTCCTTCAAGGCTTCTTCAAGGGTTTGAAAAATAACGATCCTCCCTTCTTCAAGGGTTCGACGTTGCCGAGCGTAAGCGGGCCCAAAACGGGGCGAAAATCCAAATTTAAGTCGGAAGTCGGTTCCGACTTAACTCATTATGCAACGATATGCAACGGCCGCCATCCGTCGGATCGACCTCGTTCTCGACCCGCTTATAGCCTCAGTCGAAGAGCAGATAGAACTGCTTCGGCGGATACAAGTTCACCTGCGGTAGCACCGGCTTCCTTCCTGTTTGCGAGGTGCTTCTCCAGAACCAGCACCAGGATGTTTCTCTCGTCGCTCGTCTTTGACATGTCGCCGATTGCGACGCCTATCAGGCCCGCCAGTTCAAGTTCCCGTTTGGATTGCTCAGCAGCAAGCGTTCGCACGCTCTCCAGAATGTTTTTTTGTCCCTCGACGGCGGCAAGGGCCGCTTTGAGGATTTGCATCTGAGAATTTTCCATTGATTTCCAGCTCCCTTACTTCAGACCATTTCACGGTCGCTGAATCTGTCGGCAGAGTCGAGTCTGACTGCTGGCTCAGGTCGCCGCGGCGATGGAGCTGCCACCCGAGCAGGTCGATGACCTGTGGGTGTGGGCGCTCGGGCTGTAGACTATTCATTTTATTTTATCTCGTTTGGCTGATCCTTGCAGGAACGATAGGAGCGCCAGATGACAAAACCGCTTGATAAGCAGAGCTGTGCCGAATTGCGAAAGCACATTGAAAACGCGGAGCAAGTAATCTCTATGCTGCGCGAGCTCGGGGGCTCTGATCCGGCAGGACGATGGGCGCAGGCGGCCGAGTTGGTTAATGACGACCTCCACCGGCTAAGGCAGGAAGTGACGGGACGCTGCTAGATCCGTTTGTTGCCCGTGTGGCCTGTCGGTGGTAAGCATTGAGGAAACGCCCGGCTCTGCGATCAGCGACCCATGACAGTGTCAGGGGCTTCTTTTCTCCACCGCTCGATAGGGTTTCGAAGACCGCTTAATACGGCTTCGGAGACCCTTCATGCCCGCACTCGACTTCAATCACGGCACACGCGTCATCGACGCCGGTTCGACCTCGCGCCCGCTGGAGGCCGCCGATGGCACAGTGGTCGGCATCAACTTCATCGACGAAACGGCCGATGACGACGTCTTTCCGCCGGATAGCGAGCCGGTCCTGTTCTACACCCACGAGACGGACAAGATCGCCGCGCTCGGCACGGGCCTCGGTAACCAGGCGCTTGACCTGGTCAACGCCATCAAGGCGCAGGGCGTTGAGGGCTGCATTGTCGCTTCGAGGGTTGCTCATTCCGAAGCCTCGGACCCGGTCGAGAAGGCTACGGCGGAACGCACCAGCTTGATCGGTTCCGCCGCCTCGATGACCGGCATTCACGCGTTGCGCTATGCCGAGGGCCATGTCGGCCGGGCACCGGATGTAATCGTTGCGGGCGGTCGCGCGGCCGGCCGCGTCGAGGATGCAAAAAACCCCTACGCCGATGCGGTCGACCAGGTCTCAGCCGCGCTGAAGGCCGTTGCCGTCTATGATACCGGCGGTCCGAACAGCGAGGCGAGCCTTGCCTACCGCGCCGATTTCTCAAGCCGCTATGCCTATCTGGTGGATCCGTACGTGCGGGTCAGCCAGGGCGGTTCGATCGTAGCCAAACCCGCTTCGCCCTTTGCGGCCGCCATGTTCGTGAAAAAGGATTTCATGAAGGGTGGTCCCTACTGGTCACCCTCAAACCAGGAGGTGCTGGGCGTTCTCGGCACGGCGCGGCCGATCAGCTTCTTCGACGGCGAGATCGCCCACGAGGCAAACTTGCTCAATGCCGAGGGCATCGCCACCTTCATCCCGAACCGCGTGGTTCAGGGCAAGGGCGGCGCCTTTTCCGCCAATGGCCGCATCCTTTGGGGCAACCGAACCGCGGCAATTGATCCGATCTGGCAGTTCGTCAACGTGGTGCGCACCCATGCGACGCTGGAGAAGGCGATCATTACCGGGTTCCGGCCCTGGGCGAACGACGAGAACATGAGTGCGCAGCATGTCATTGCGGTCATGCGCAGCCTTCAGGATCTGCTCGATGACATGAAGGCGATCGGCGCTATCCTCGGCGGCAGCGTCTATTGGGATCGTGACATGAACAGCAACAGCAATATGCGTGCTGGCAAGTTACGGATCGAGTTTGACGCCGAAGCTGCACCGCCGCTTGAAGACCTGGTCTTCGGCGCTCGCCGCAACGAGGCTTACTTTGACAACCTCGCATCCGACATCCAGCGGCGTATCAGCGTCGAGTTCAGCGGCACCATCGCCAGCTACATGGCGGCTTGAGAGGACGATCCTATGCGTATACTCCGCGGCTTTACCCTTGTCGTTGATGACAACACCAATCTGGCTCTCGAGATCGAGGCCATGAAACTCCCCACCATGGAGGAGATGACCGAGAGCTTCATGCCTGGCGGCGGCGACGTCGAAATTGATATCACCGGTCTGGGCACCAAGGCCTTTGCGCTCCCGTTCAAGCTCAAGACCCACAGCCCGTCCGTCATGGCTCTCTATGGCGGCCCGCCCGGCCTGCGCCGCGCCTTTACCGGCAAGAAGCTCGTCATCGATGAGGAGGACGGCTCGAACCACGAGCACGCGGTCGATATTCGCGGGCGTCTCGCCAAGATCGAAGGTCAGGAAATGACCGCGGGAAAGGCCGTTGGCTATGACAATGAGGTCAAGGGCATCTGGGACTACACCGAATATTGGGACGGGCGTGTCATGTACCGCTACTCCTTCAAGCTTGGTGGTTGGCAGGTGATGAACTTCGAGCAGGTCAACACGGCCCGCACCCAGATCCTGTTCTCCTAAAGGTCCTGCATCATGTCCAAGGCTCCCATTACCAAGATCGACATTCCACTCTCCGTGCCCGTTACAGTCTCAGGCGCGGACGGCAGGAATGCCGAACGGTCAACGATCACGCTTTGCCGCCCCAAGACGCGCCACACCAAGCGCCTGGCCATCCTGATTGGCCCCGATCTCATCGACCTCGTCTTCGGCGACGACACGGCAATGGACGCCCTGGGGTCCAAGGATGAAGGCCAGAAGAAGGAAGTCGGGCGACGCCTGATCGGCGATGCCCTGCGCCGCATTCTGACGACGGATGCGCTCGAAGAGCTGACTGCGCTGATCGCCGACATGAGCGGCGAGGACAAGGCGGTCATCGACGATATCGACCTTGCCGATCTGCCGAAGGTCCTGATGGGGTTCGGGGGTTTTTTTCCGGAACTCCAGTCCAAGGCGTCTGGCCTATTGCTTTCGATCTCGCAGTCGTCGGCCGAATAGCGCCGGGCGCGATCGACGAACTGGACTGGCGGGAAGCCGTCGCGCTCCACGCCCATACCGTTCGGCTGACCGACAGAATGGCCGGCCTCATCCCCTCGGGAGCAAACGACTGAGATGGATGTCTCGCTGATAATCAGGTTGATCGACCAAGCCTCGGCACCAGCCGCGACCATTGCCGATCGCTTGCGCAAGATCGGCGATGTGGGACGTGAATTCGGCAACGCTTTTGCCGGTTCAATCCGTCAGGGCTTTTCCGTCGAGAACATCGAGCAGGCGACGAAGAACGCGGAAGCGGCGCTTCAAAAGGCGCGCGGCCGTCTTCTCGGGGCGTTCGGCATGGCAATGACGCTGGCTGCTCCAATTATTCAGGCCGGCCGTTTCGACCAGTCGATGCGTGGACTCGACAAGGTCCTGGACGTCACCCATTCACGTCTGATGCAGCTCAGGAAGTTTGCGCTGGACACCAGCGCCATGGTGCCGATCGCGGCCAACAGCCTTCTCGATCTAATGTCGGAGGCGGCGCAGGGCGGCGTACCGCAGGAAGAGCTCGAAGCATTCTCGCTTTACGTGGCCAAGGCGGCCGTCGCCTTCGACATGGCGGGTGCGGAGATAGGCGAACGTTTTGCCAAGCTGCGTAACGTCTACAGGCTTAACCAGACAGGCATTGAGGAACTTGGTGATGCGACGAACCACCTGTCGAACAATATGGCCGCCAAGGCGAGTGAGATCACCGATTTCGCAAACAGGGCTTCTGGCGCGGCAGGAACCCTCCATCTAACCGCGGTCCAGATGTCCGCTGTCGGGGCCGCGATGATCGCGGCCGGCATCGCGCCCGAAACAGCCGCGCGTGGCCTTTCCGCGCTTTCCAACCGTGTCGTCGCCGGCGGCAAGCAGGTAGAAAAGGCCTTCAAGTCGATCGGCATGAGCCGAAAGGCATTCCAGAAGGCACTGGCTGAGGATGGCCCGGCCGCGCTCGAAGACCTTTTCAAGACGATGGCCAAGAGCCCGAAGGGCATGGAAGCGCTGATTGCCCTGGTGGGCCAGGACTTTTCCGATGACTTTGCAAAGTTTCTCGGAAATCCGGAGCTGCTCGCCAAAGCATTCGAACTGGTAACCAATGGCGCCGATTATGCGGGCTCAGCCGCGGAGGAAGCCGCAAAGCAGGCGGAAGGCTCGGAGAAGAAGTGGGAGCTGTTCCGCAACAAGCTCGAACGGCTATCGATCATCATCGGCGATCGGCTCTTGCCCGCATTCAACGCGATGGTCGACAAGGTTGGCGCCGTCGTCGACCAGGTCGCGGCCTTCGCGGATGCCAATCCCGAGCTGATGTCCACCATTGTGCAGGTGACGGCTGCCATCATGGCCAGCCTGATCGCATGGCGGCTACTCGCCTTTGCGGTCGCCACGATCCGAATGCCAATGATCCAGGTCGCCTCCATGTTTCTCAAGGTCGACAGTACGGGCCGAAACATAGCCGTGGGTTGGCGGGTCTTGTCCATCGTGGGGCGCGTTCTTGCGGCATCTTTCGGCTTTGTTGTGACCGCCGCCGCTGGAATAGCCTCGGCGCTCGCTGCCGTTACCGCTCCGGTATGGGCCGTGGTTGCGGCCATCGTCGCGGCGGGCTTCGCCATTTGGAAATACTGGGACCGAATTTCGTCCTTCGCGTCCGGCTTCGGCTCGACCATCGCCGGCGCCCTGGGCGGCCTCATAGACACGGTAGGCCGCCATGCGGACAAGGTGGCGAGTGCCATCGCACGCATGCTGGGCCTCTCGGACGAAAACGTTGCGGCTTTCAAGGCTGCGATCGCAAACGCCTTTGACTTCTCGGGCCTTATTGAAGGCGCCCGATCGGCCCTTTCCGCGTTCTGGACGTGGCTCGGTTCGTTCTTCTCCCAGGAACAGCTTTCCGATGCCGAACAGGCCGCGATGTTCTCGGCTGGACAGCGGCTGGCGCAAAGCCTGATCGATGGCATAGCGGAATTCATCGCTTCCTGGATCACGCCAATCCAGGACCTCTTCAAGTTTGCCCTCGAAATCGAATGGCCAGAGCCACCCGCATGGCTGAAGTGGCTGATGGAAAAGGGCGGACAGGCGGCCGGTGCGATCGGCGACGGCGCCGACAAGGTTGGCCAGTGGTGGAACGATACCGGCGAGCAGAAAACGTCTGGATTTGTTGGCGACATCACCGGCAATAGCCCGCCACCCGCGGCAGGCGATGGCGGCAGCCTCTGGTCGAACGTCAAAAGCGCACTTGGGCTTGCCGGTGACGAAGTGGCGACAGGCGGGAAGGAAGGTGGACGTGCTGTCGCGGAAGGTGGCAGGGAGGCAGCCAAGGCGCTGACTGCGGCGGCCAGCGATATCCGGGCAGCGGCCTCATCGATCCAACAGGCGGCGCAGGGCGCCCGCCGATCGGGCGGCGGCGTCGCGACGGCCATTTCCAATTCCAAGACCGGTGCGCTTCACGGAGGGACTGAATAATGGCCTTGCTCGCCCTTGGGCCTCACCTCTTCGAGATCGAGCCCCTGAACTTCCAGGCAATCGACCGCGAGACGACAGTCAAATGGCCGGCGATTTCACGGTTCGGTGCACGCCCGGGCCGTCAGATGACCGGGTATGGAGAGGACCCAATCCGGATCTCGGGCATGCTGTATCCTGACGAGATTGGCGGCCGTGACGAATTCGAGGCTCTGCGCGATACCCAGCTGAAGGCGCGCCCCGTGACCATGGTCGGCTGGAAGGGCAGCGGCACAGCGGCGCGGATCTATGGCCGTGTCGTCATTCTATCGATTCGTGACCAGCAGAGTTCGATCAACCGGGACGGTCATGGACGGCGCCTCGGCTACGATATCGAGCTGGCACCCGCCGGAGTTACCGGCAAGCCGATCGGGTTGTTCTGATGCAGGTCACCATCCCCTCCGCCATCGTCCGGGTCGAGCAGGAAGACGTCACCCTGGAACTGATCTGCTTCTGGCATTTGATGAAAGTACTCAAAGACCGCGATTCGGCCGCCCGCGTGACGGGCTATGTCGAGGCGACAGCAATCGCCAATGCGCACCTTGTCCCAACAATACTATTGCCCTTCGGTGCAACGGTCATTCTGCCTGAATTCGAGGTGGTCTCTTCCGGTCCGCAAACCAGGAGGCTGTGGGACTGATGGGCCTCTATCCCTTCATCGAAGTCGACGTGAACGGAAAACCGGTCAGCACGGATTTCTATTCGCGCCTGGTCTCTGCCACCATTCGGGACGAACCGGGCCAGGAGGCGGACAGGATCGACCTGCGGTTCGACGACGAAGGCAACGATATCGAGATGCCCGAAAAGGGCGCGATCGTTACGGCGCGCTTCGGCTATCGGGATACTGGCGCCCAGAAAATGGGCGTGTTCGTCGTCGAAAAGACCGGCATCGAGGGCGGCGATGGCGGCGAGTTCATCGATATCTCCGGTCGTTCCGCCGACATGCGCTCGGACGTGAAAGAGCCGCTCTCGGAGCACTTTGACGACACGACAGTCGGAGCCATCGTCAGCGATCTGGCAAAGCGGCACGGTTTCGAGGCAAAGGTCGATGACGAACTGGCCGCGATCGCGATCCCCTATATTGCCCGCTATGAGCAGGGTGCGACTGATTTTCTGACCCGACTGGCCGACAGGGTGGGCGGCTTCTTCGCCCCCAAGGGCAAGAAGTTCATCCTGGTCAAGCACGGTTTCCTCAGCCCCGTGACCATCGACAAGAGCGAATGCGAGAGCTGGCGATTCGACGTCGAGCCCCGGCCGCTCTATGGCAAGGCGGAGGCCGGATGGTACGACCGAAAGTCCAATACGCTCATCTTTGAGCAGCAAAGCACCGGGCTTGAGGGAGGTGTGAAGCGGCTTCGAAGGATCTTCGCGACACAGGAAGAGGCCAAGCTTGCCGCCTCTTCCGAGAGCGGACGTCTCGGTCGCGCTACAGGCTCCGGTTCCATCACGCTGGCAGGCCGCCCGGACGTCATGGCCGACGCGCCCATCAGAACAACAGGCTGGCGGCCGGAGGTAACCGGGCTCTGGCGCTGCGCCGGCGTCGATCACGTCTATCAGGAAACCTACATGACGACGATCGACGTCGAAGCGCCGGAGGACGGCAAGACCTGAATTAGAATGAAAGCGAGCAGCCGCTTTGAGATTGTTTTGACAGCATCACTGGAATTTCCGAAATTCCGATTGCTCGTGTCAAAATTCCGGAAATCCGCGTCCGGCTACAGCGGCGAACAACGCCAGTTCCAGGT
>DPXQ01000113.1:36022-79857 GCA_003527225.1 Rhizobium sp. | reverse complement strand
CTATGTGAACCTTTAGTTGCGGAGTGGCGGTTCCCATCGCAGTCAGCGCCGCGATAGTTGCGATCTCACGGGCGCGCAGATCAAGGCCGGGGCGGCTGTAGATGTCGCCAAATGAAAACTCGAACACGTAGTTTGCGAAGTCGGGGGCGATGTCCTGCAGAGCGGCGATGACATTGTCGCCGGCGGCGCCGTCGATTTCAGCCAGCGCCCGCTTGCCGCGTTCCAGCCGGCTTTCACCGGCGTTCGGGGATTTGTGCGTCATGGTCATTTTTCCTCTGTTCCTTGCCGGCATATCCGGCAATCTTGGTGTCGAGGACGAGAAGGCAGGCTTGCAGTTCTGCCACTTGGGCACGGACACGCTCACGGTGCTGTTCAAGCAACGCGTTGCGCTCCGATTCCGTGCCGACGCCGCGCTCCCGGAGAGCTGCGTAGTGCAGCATTTCACGAATAGGCATCCCGGTCGTTTTGAGGCGGTCGAGAAATTCTATCCAGCTCAGGATTGACGCGTCGTAATTACGTTGGCCCGATTGGTCTCTGTCGGCATAGGGAAGCAACCCGATCCGCTCATAATAACGAATGGTGTAGGCTGACAGTCCCGAACGCTTTGCCAGTTCGCCAATCTTCATGAATGCTCTTCTTTCGTCACGACGCATGGGAAGCTACCGGTTAGAGCGCACTCTAAGTCAACCCACTAAAAGCGGATTCGCAAAAATTCGCGAAACCGTCATTGTTTCCCGACCTTTGCGACGGTCGCAAAGTCCGCTATTGGCGCAAAGCTGCCAACCCCACACCCCCAACAGCGGGCGATGGGTCTGGCGTTGGCGTTCAACCGCATCCGCTCGCAGATCGCGATGCAGCGTGCCTCGATGAGAAGGCGCGCGGGTGAGCCGATCCCTATTCGGCCAAACCCTATGTGCTCTTCTACAACCACCGAAATGAGTCTCCCCGCGCGATGGACATCGCGCTGCTGGATGCCGGGTCAAGCCCGGCATGACGGTGGAAAGGACCGTGCCCGAACTCGCTCCTCTCCCGGCAGGCGGACGAGGAGCGCAAACAGCAAAGGAACACCATGACCTATGCCGAAATCACTCCGCCGACGGCGGAGCCGTTGACGCTTGTCGAGGTGAAGGCGCATCTGCGCCTCGACGGCGCCGAGGAGGATACGCTGCTCAACGGTCTCGTGACCGCTGCCCGCGAGCATCTGGAGCGCCAGACCGGGCTCTGCCTGATGACCCGCACACTCAGGCTCTATCTCGACGAATGGCCGCGGGGCGGCGTGATTCAGATTGCCAGGGGGCCGGTCCAAGCCATTGTAAACGTGGTGGTCCACGAGGGCGACGGGACGCCTGTTCAAGTATCGCTTCAGGATCATCTGCTCGACGGCGCGGGCCGGCCGGCCCGGCTCTGGCTGCGCGACCCGCCAGCGCCCGGCCGGCTGCTCAACGGCATCGAAATCGATTTCACCGCAGGCTTCGGCGCTGCCGCGACGGATGTCCCGGACACGCTGAAACGCGCCATGCTGACGCATGTGGCGCTGATGTTTACCTATCGCGGCGCGGTGGCCCTTGCCGATCAGCCGGCGGCGATCCCCGCAGGCTACGACCGGCTGGTGGCCCCCTACTGCCGCCGGAGGCTCTGACCATGGGGATCGCCGATTTCGACCCCGGAGAGATGACCGCGCGGTTGACGCTGCAGGCAGTTGTGAGCGTGGCGGATGGGCAGGGTGGGGCAACCGTCGGTTTCTCCGATGTGGCGGGCCTCTGGGCGCGGATCGTGCCGCTGGCCGCCGCCCCCGAGGAGCGGGCGGGCGCGGAGGCGGTCACCGTCACGCACAATGTCTGGGTCCGTTACCGCGCGGACCTCGCAGCCGGGATGCGGCTGGTGAAGGGCGGGCGGGTGTTCGCCGTCAGGACTGTCCGCGACCCTGACGAGACGGGCCGCTATCTCCTCTGCCAATGCACGGAGGAGGGCCGATGAAGCTCATGGTGCAGACAACCGGGGCGGATCTCGGCGAGGCCTTGCGCCGGGCGCTCACGTGCCGCGCGGCAACGATCCTCAAGCGGCGGGCAGACGAGAAGGCGGAGGCGAAGGACGGGGAGGGCGCAGATGGCAAGTCCGGTCAATGACCTGCTGCAGGCGGTTCACGCGCGACTTTCGGGCGATCCCGCACTTGCCGCGCTGATCGGCGAAAACGGCGTCCACGACAGGCGGCTCGGCCGCACCGTCATGCCCTATCTGGCGATCGGGGCGGTAGAGACACGCGACCGGTCGACCGCGACGGAGAAGGGGCTCGAATGCCTGCTTTCGATCGAGGCCTGGTCGGCGGAGGGACGGCGCGAGGCCGAGGAGATCGCGAGCCTCGTCAGGATGCTGCTGGACGATGCCGACCTGGCGCTTTCGACCGCGACGCTGGTGAGCCTTGGCCATCGGAGAACCACGAGCCGGCGCGAGGCGAAGACGGCGCTGTTCGTGGCCGAGATGACGTTCCGGGCGGTGATGGAGTGAGTGCGTAGCAGGTTGAATCCGCCGTTCGATTTGTGTATATGCATTGTGCATACAAATTGAAGGCATTCATCAGATGGTCGCCCTGAAGAAAAGTGAAACGGTCAATCTGCGCATCGATTCAGCGACGCGCGATGTGATTTCGCGTGCGGCGGAAATCTCCGGCAAGTCGATGAGCGCCTTCATGACCGAGGCCGCGTTCAGCGCCGCGCAGCAGCAGCTGCTCGACCAGCGTTTCATCGGAGTCGACGCTGATGTCTTCGATGCGGTGGAAGATCTCCTTGCGGAGCCGGCAAGAGCCAACCAGCGACTCGTGGAGCTCTTCCGATCCCGTCGTGAATGGATCGACTGACGCGCCATGTACCGCAAACCGGCGCTGCTGACGGAAAGACATCACACAGACCGGTTTGACAGCGGCAAGCCGTCCCTCGACGCCTTCCTCAAGGACCTGGCGCAGTTCAACCAGACGCAGGGCTATACGCGCACATTCGTGATCGCCGACGCTGATTTTCAGGTGGTGGGATATCATTCCCTCTGTGCCGGGATGATCAGCCGCGAGAATGCGCCGCGAAAGGTGAAGGGGCATGGCGCGCCGGGCGACATACCCGTTGCGCTGCTCGCCCGGCTGGCGGTCGATCGCAATCATCAGGGCAAGGGCCTGGGCGCCGCACTTCTCAGGAATGCATTGATGGCAGTCGTTTCGACATCCGAGACCATCGCGTTTCGCGCGGTCACGGTGCATGCGCTCGATGACGGTGCCGCGTTGTTCTATGCAAAATACGGATTTCGCGAGGCCAGGGGACTGGAACGCACCCTGCTGCTTCCGGTGAAGGATATCATCGCATCGCTCGCGCAGGCCTGAGCGTCCCGGCATCGGGAGCGGGAATGCAATCGACATGACCGGCATCGAAGGCGTCCCACGGGGCGCCTTTTCGTTTTTTACGGGAGAGAACCATGGTTGCACAGAAGGGCAAGGACCTGCTGTTGAAGGTCCATGACGGCGGGGCTTGGGTCACCGTCGCCGGGTTGAGGTCGAAGAAGCTTTCCTTCAATGCCCAGACCGTCGATGTGACGGATGCCGAAAGCGCCGGGCGCTGGCGCGAGCTTCTGGGCGGCGCCGGCGTGAAGCGGGCATCGCTTGCCGGAAGCGGGCTTTTCAAGGATCAGGCCAGCGACGGGCTGGTGCGCGCCGCCGTCTTCGCCGGCACGATCCTCGACTGGCAGGTGCTGATCCCCGATTTCGGGACCGTGACGGGGGCGTTCCAGATCACCGCGCTCGAATATTCCGGCCAGCATGACGGCGAACTGACGTTCGACCTGGCGCTGGAATCGGCGGGCGCCCTTTCCTTCGGGGCGCTCTGATGGAGGCGCGCGCAAGCACGCATCGGGCCAACCGCCATCGCGGCGAGGTCGAGGCGATGATCGACGGGGAGCGGCGCATCCTGTGCCTGACGCTGGGAGCCCTGGCCGAACTCGAAACGGCGTTTCGCGCCGACAGCCTCGCGGATCTCGCGGCGCGGTTTTCCGGGGGCAGGCTGAAGGCCGACGACCTGATCCGCATCATCGGCGCGGGGCTTCGCGGCGGCGGAAACCGGCTCTCCGACGAGGACGTGGCCGATATGGCCATCGACGGCGGGATCTCGGCGAGCGCGGCACTGGTGCGCGACCTGCTGACGGTGACCTTTGCTGCCGGGGGAGAGGGCAGCCGCCCGGACCCTTGACGGCCGCAGGAGGCGAAAGTGCGGGCGACGCGGCGCCAAGACCCTTTCCCTGGGGCGCGGCGATGCATGCCGGGCTCTGCCTCCTGCGGCTCGATCCGGCAATCTTCTGGGCGCTCAGCCCCCGCGAGTTCGCCGCCATGACCGGCGCTCTCGCGCCACGGCCGGCGAGGCTGGAGCGCGCCCGGCTGGAGGCGCTGATGCGCCGTTTTCCCGATGAGGAGAGGACGAAGTGATGAACGAGGACGAGACGATCGCGCTCGGGCTGACGCTCGATGCTTCCGCGGCGATGGGCGTGCTGGACGACCTGGAGGCGCGCTCGCAAAGCTTCGGGGCGGCGCTGACCGGGGCGCTGAAGGGCGCCACCATCGGCGGCAAGGGCCTCGAAGATACGCTGAGATCGCTCGGCAACCGGCTAGCCGGGATTGCGCTTTCGGCCGGGCTGAAGCCGCTCGAAGGGCTGCTGTCTTCCGTGACCTCGGGGCTGACATCGACCTTCGGCTCGCTCTTCGCCTTTTCCGATGGCGGCGTGCCGGGACGGGTGACACCCTTTGCCGAAGGCGGCGTGGTGTCGGCACCGACCTATTTTCCGATGGGCGGCGATCTCGGCCTGATGGGCGAGGCGGGCGCGGAGGCGATCCTTCCCCTGAAGCGCGGGGCCGACGGGTCGCTCGGCGTTTCGTCCGGCGGCGGCAGCGCCACGCAGATCACCTTCAATGTGACGGCGGCGGATGCGCAGAGCTTCCGCAAGAGCGAGGGCCAGATCACCGCCATGCTCGCGCGCAGCGTCGGGCGCGGCCGGCGCAATCTCTGACGGACAAGCAAGGGGCAGGCAATGGCACAAGGCTTTCACGAGGTGCGCTTTCCGCTGAGGCTCTCGCTTGTCATGAGCGGCGGGCCGGTGCGGCGCACCGATATCGTCAATCTGACCAACGGGCGCGAGACGCGCAACACCCGCTGGAAGAACTCGCGCCGGGCCTATGACGCGGGATCGGGCGTGCGCTCGATCGGCGACCTTCACGCGGTGCTGGAGTTTTTCGAGGCGCGGTCAGGAGAGCTTCATGGTTTCCGCTTCCGCGATCCGGTGGATTTCAGGTCCTCGGCGCCCGACGTGGCGCTTTCCGCCCTCGACCAGGCGATCGGCACGGGCGACGGCACGACGGCGGTCTTCCAGCTTGCGAAGACCTATGGCGATGCGGGCGGTGCGTGGGTTCGCACGATCGCCAAGCCCGTGGATGGCACGGTGACGGTGGCGGTCGATGGCGTGGTGCTGCCGCAAGCGGATTTCACCTGCGATCCCGCGACCGGGCTGGTGACGATCGCGCAGGATTATATTCCTATATCCGGCCAGATCGTGCAGGCCGGCTTCGAGTTTGACGTGCCGGTGCGTTTCGACATCGACCGGATCGAGGTCAACATGGAGGCCTTCAATGCCGGGCGTATTCCGGCGATCCCGCTGATCGAGGTGGCGCCATGAGGACGATACCGGCGGATCTGGCCGCGCATCTTTCCGGCGATGCCACGACGCTCTGCCGCTGCTGGCGGGTGACGAGGCGCGACGGCGTGGTGCTCGGCTTCACCGAGCATGATGGCGCGCTGTCCTTCGCAGGCACCGGTTTCCTCGTGGCAAGCGGGTTTTCGGCGAGCGAGACGCGGGAGGAGAGCGGGCTTGCGGCTCCGGCGAGCGAGGTGACCGGCGGCTTTTCCAGCGAAGCGATCACCGAGGCCGATCTGGCCGCCGGGCGCTATGACGGTGCGCGGGTGGAAGTCTTCATCGTCAACTGGCGGGCGCCGGAACAGCATCTTCTGCTCAAGGTGCAGGAGATCGGCGAGGTGTCGCGCCAGACGGGCGAATTCACCGCCGAGCTTCGAAGCTTCGCGCACCGGCTGTCGCAGGAGCAGGGACGGATCTACAACCGCCGCTGCGACGCGACGCTGGGCGACACGCGCTGCGGGGTGGACCTGACGGCGGCGGGACGGCGGGGGCAGGGCGCGGTCGTGGAGATTGCCGGCCGCGACCGCATCGTCGTCTCGGGGCTCGGCGGTTTCGCGGACGGATATTTCCGGCATGGAACGCTGATCCTTGCCAGCGGCGCGAACAACGGGCTTTCGGCGCTGGTCGAGGAGAGCCGTGCCGTGGCGGGCGGGACGGAGCTGGTCCTGTGGCTTCCGCTCGAAAGCCAGCCCGCGCCGGGCGATGGCGTGACGGTGACGGTCGGCTGCGACAAGGCCTTTGCCACCTGCCGCGAGAAATTCGCCAACGCCGCCAACTTCCAGGGCTTTCCCCATATGCCGGGCAGCGATTTTGCCTATTCCTATGTCGATGGAGAGAGCCTGCATGACGGGAGCCCGCTCTATCCATGACCCCGATCGGAGACCGCGTCGTCGCCGTGGCCGAAGGCTGGATCGGCACGCCGTACCGCCATCAGGCATCGGCCAAAGGCATCGGCTGCGACTGCCTCGGGCTGATCCGGGGCGTCTGGCGCGAAATCCATGGCGGGGAGCCGGAAGAACCGCCGCCCTATGCGCCGGACTGGGCGGAACGGGGCGGCGAGGATCGGCTGATCGCGGCGGCGGAACGGCATTTCAGGACGGTGGGCGGCTGGGGCGAGGCGCTGCCCGGCGACCTCCTGCTCTTCCGGTTCCGGCCGCATTTCGCGGCCAAGCATGCCGGCATCCTCGCCGGGCCCGACCATTTCATCCATGCCTATGAACAGGCAGCCGTGATCCGTTCGGCGCTCGTGCCGTCCTGGCGGCGACGTGTGGCCGGCATCTACCGTTTTCCGGAGAACTGACGAATGGCGACCATCCTGTTTCAGGCGGCGGGCGCGGCACTCGGCGGCGTCTTCGGTCCGCTCGGCGCCGTCATCGGCAGGGCGGCGGGCGCGCTTGCCGGCAATGCGCTGGACCGGGCGCTGCTCGGCGGGCGGACCGTTACCGGACCCCGGCTTTCCGCCGCGCGGCTTCCCGGCGCAAGCGAGGGGACGGCGATCACCCGGCTCTACGGCACGGCGCGGATCGGCGGCACGCTGATCTGGGCGACGCGGTTCGAGGAAGAGGCGACGACCGAGCGCGCCGGGGCCAAGGCGACCGGCACGCGGACGAAGACCTACCGCTATTTCGCCAATCTGGCGATCGGCCTTTGCGAGGGGCCGGTGGCGGGCATACGCCGCGTCTGGGCTGACGGGCGGGAACTGGACCTGACCGGCATCGAGATGCGCTTTTATCCCGGAAGCCGCGGGCAACCGCCGGATCCGCTGATCGAGGCGAAGCAGGGCGTGGGGATGGCGCCTGCCTATCGCGGGCTTGCCTATGTCGTCTTCGAGCGGCTGCCGCTCGACGATTTCGGCAACCGCATTCCGCTGCTGCAGTTCGAGGTCATGCGCCCGGTGGGCAAACTCGAAAGCCATTTCCGCGCCGTGACCGTGATCCCGGGCGCGACCGAACACGGCTATGCGGGCGTGGCGGTGAGCGAGAAGACCGGCGAGGGCAGCGCCCGGATCGTCAACCGCAATACCCTGGTGGCCGGGACCGACTGGCAGGCGGCGATCGACGAGTTGCAGGCGCTTTGCCCGAACCTTGAAAATGTCGCGCTCGTCGTCAGCTGGTTCGGCACGGATCTCAGGGCCGGAGAATGCCGGGTGGTGCCGGGCGTCGAGGTGGAAGCCCGCCAGAACGAAAGCCGGCCATGGTCGGTTTCGGGCATTTCCCGCAGCGCCGCCCATCCGGTTAGCCATCACGACGGTGGCCCGGCCTATGGCGGCACGCCCAGCGACGCAAGCGTGGTCGACGCGATCATGGACCTGAAGGCGCGCGGGCTGAAGGTGACGCTCTATCCCTTCCTGATGATGGACATTCCGGCGCCAAACGGCCTGCCCGACCCCTATGGCGGGACGGAGCAGGCCGCCTATCCCTGGCGCGGGCGGATCACCTGCCATCCCGCGCCGGGACAGGCGGGATCGGCTGACCGCACGGCGGCGGCGCGCGTGGCGGTGGAGGCTTTTTGCGGAAATGCGGGGCCGGGCGACTTCGCCGTTTCAGGCACGTCGGTTGCCTATTCTGGCACGGACGAGGGCTATCGCCGCTTGGTGCTGCACTATGCGCTGCTGGCGAAGGCGGCGGGCGGGGTTGATGGATTCCTGATCGGTTCGGAACTGCGCGGGCTGACGACATTGCGCGACGGGGCGGATGCCTTTCCCTTCGTCGAGGCGCTGGTGGCGCTGGCCTCGGATGTGCGCGGCATTCTGGGGACCGCGACGAAGATCACCTATGGCGCCGACTGGAGCGAGTATTTCGGCCATCACCCGTCCGACGGCTCGGGCGACGTCTATTTCCATCTCGATCCGCTCTGGGCGAGCGCCGCGATCGACGCGGTCGGCATCGACAACTACCTGCCGCTTGCCGACTGGCGCGACGAGGACCTGACGGCTCAAAATCCCGACGGCTTCCTGCTGGCCGACGATGCGGATGCCATAGCGGAGCAGATTGCCGGCGGCGAGGGCTTCGACTGGTACTATGCCAGCGACGCGGACCGCAAGAGCCGCACACGCTCGCCGATCACCGACGGGCTGGCGGGCAAGCCCTGGGTCTTCCGCTACAAGGATATCGAAAGCTGGTGGGCCAACCCGCACTACGACCGCGTGGGCGGCGCGGAGCGGGCAGTGCCGACGGCCTGGGTCCCGCGCGCAAAGCCCGTCTGGTTCACCGAACTCGGTTGCCCGGCAATCGACCGGGGCGCAAACCAGCCGAATGTCTTCGCCGATCCGAAATCCTCCGAAAGTGCCGTGCCGCATCAGTCGCGGGGGCTTCGGTCCGACAGCCAGCAGCGGAGATTCCTCGAGGCCCATCACGTCTACTGGGGCGGGGGGCTGGCCCCTTCCGGCATGGTCGATCCGTCTCGCATCTTCGTCTGGACCTGGGATGCGCGGCCCTATCCGGGTTTTCCCGTCAATGTCGGCCTGTGGGCCGACGGCGGCAACTGGAAGACCGGCCACTGGCTGAACGGACGGCTTGGCGCGGGCACACTTGCCGACGTGATCGCGGCGATCCTCGGGGATAACGGCTTTTCCGACCATGACGTGTCGGGCGTGAGCGGCGATCTGACGGGCTATGTGCAAGGCGAGTTGGCCTCGGCGCGAAGCCTGATCGAGCCTCTGGCCGAGGCCTTTCGCCTCGATGTCATCGAGGATGGCGCAACGCTGCGCTTCCGATCGCGCGAGGAGGCAAGCCTGCCGGCGGTGACGCTCGATGTGCTGGCCGATCCCGAGGACGAACCTCGCTGGCGCGAGACGCGCGGCCATGACAGCGACTTTGCCGGCGAGGCGATCCTGACGTTCTACGACGCGGGCGCCGACTATGCCGAGGCAAGCGTGCGCTCGCGGCGCGTTCCGGCGGCGACGAGCCGGGTTCTGGCGCATGACCTTGCCGCCGTCATGCCGGAGGAAGCCGCACTTCGTTGCGCCGAGACGCTGCTGCACGATCATCGCATGGCGCGGCGCACACTGGATCTTGCGCTCGGTCCCAACGAACTTGCGCTGCAGCCGGGCGACGTGCTGCGGATCGGCGAAGGACCGGAAGGCCGGTTTCTCGTCAGCGAGATCGAGGACGGCGCGACACGCCGGCTGAAGCTGCGGGAAATGGCTACGGGCGGCGGCGGGCTGCCGGTGACGGCCAATCCCGGGCGGGACGCGCCCAATCCCGGCGCGCAGGGCTTCGCGCCGGTGATCCGCTTCATGGACCTGCCGCGCTACGAGGCAGGCGAAGCAACCGATTTCGCCCGCGTGGCGGCGCTTGCACGTCCCTGGCGGCGTCTCGCTATCTCGTCGTCGGCGGCGAACGAGGGCTATGAAACGCGGGCGCTGCTGGAGCGGCCGGCAATGCTGGGTGTGCTTGCGGCGCCGCTCTTGCCCGGCGTGAGGGGGCGCTTCGATCTTGCCCGCACGGTCGAGATCGATCTGGCCTATGGCAGTTTTGCTTCCGCTGCCGCGCTCGCGGTCCTCAACGGCGCCAACCGGTTGGCGGTGCAATCGGCCTCGGGTGCCTGGGAAATCATCGGCTTTTCGGTGGCGCAGGAAATTTCCGCCGGGCGCTGGCTCCTGTCGAAGCTGCTTCGCGGGCTTGCCGGAACCGAGGACGCCATGGTGGCGGGCGCGGTGGCGGGCGCCCAGGCCGTCCTTCTCGACGGCGCTGTGAAGCCGCTCGGGCTGAAGGCGGACGAGGCGGGACTGACGCTGAACTACATCGCCGAACTGCCGGGGGGCACGGCTGCGCCGGCGGGACCCTTCACCTTTTCGGGCGGACTTCGCGCCGAGACGCCGCTTGCGCCCGTTCACCTGCGCGGACGGCGGCTCGCAAGCGGCGACATCGAACTCGCCTGGACCCGGCGCGGGAGGATCGACGCCGACAACTGGCAGGCGGTCGACATTCCGCTCGACGAGGACGTGGAACGCTATCGATTGCAGATCCTCGACGGCGTGACCGTGCTGCGGGACGTCGAGGTCGGCGCACCCGGCCATCTCTACGCCCAGGCCGACGAAATCGCCGATTTCGGCGCGCCCCGGCAGAGCCTTTCGATCCGGGTCCGGCAACTGGGCCGCAGGATTGCCGACGGCATCGCCGCCGAGGCGATCATTTCCCTTTGACAACCAGAAAGAAGGAGACGTGCAATGCTTGCCACCGACGACATCAAACCATGGTATCAGTCGAAGACGGTCTGGGGCGCGCTGATCGCGATCGGCGCCTCGGCGCTGCGCGTGAAGGGCATCGATCTGGGATTCGCGGAGCAGGGGCAACTCGCCGACGCCGCCACATCGATTGCCGGCTCTCTTGGAGGGCTCCTGGCGATTTACGGGCGGATTTCGGCGAAAAAGTCGATCGGAGTGCGCAAGGACAAGTATTGAGTCCGCATTCATTTGCCATTCAGATGCCATGGGGTACATATTTCGCAACAATCAATGATTTGCGGAAGAAGAGGCCCATGGCATCATTCCTGATCTTAACAAGCCTGGCGGCCAGCATGGCGGTTTCGCCCGTGCCGGCTGGCGCAGGCGATATCAATCCGGCGCCGCTGGTCCTTGTCCAGAACAACGGGCAGGGCGACTGCAGCGCGGCAGCTGCCCGCGCCGTTGCCGAGACGGGCGGCCAGCTGCTGTCAGTGCGCGCCTCCGGCGGAGTATGCGTGATCACCGTGCTGGTGCCCGGCAACGGCGATGAGCGCCCGCGCAAGGTGACCATTCAGGTCCGGCAATGACCGCGCTCTTGTGATCTCAGGTTCCGGCGCGTGACACGCGCCGGGCCGGAAAAGAAGACAAAGGAGGGCTGGGTAGCATGCGCATTCTGGTCGTTGAGGACGACGTCAATCTGAACCGGCAGCTCGTCGAGGCGCTGCAGGAGGCCGGCTATGTCGTCGACCACGCGCTCGACGGCGAGGAGGGCCACTTTCTCGGAGAGACAGAGCCCTATGACGCGGTGATCCTCGATATCGGCCTGCCTGAAATGGACGGCATCACGGTTCTGGAAAAGTGGCGCGCGGCCGACCGCACCATGCCGGTCCTGATCCTGACGGCGCGCGACCGCTGGAGCGACAAGGTCGCAGGCATCGACGCCGGGGCCGACGACTACGTCACCAAGCCCTTCCACGTCGAAGAAGTTCTTGCCCGTATCCGCGCGTTGATCCGGAGAGCCGCCGGGCACGCTTCGTCGGAGATCGTCTGCGGTCCGGTGCGTCTCGACACCAAGAGCTCGAAGGCGACCGTTTCCGGCACCCAGCTCAAGCTCACCTCGCACGAATACCGGCTATTATCCTACCTCATGCACCACATGGGCGAGGTGGTCTCGCGCACCGAACTTGTCGAGCACCTCTACGACCAGGATTTCGACCGCGATTCCAACACGATCGAGGTCTTCGTCGGGCGGCTGCGCAAGAAGATCGGCCTCGACATCATCGAGACGGTTCGCGGTCTCGGCTACCGAATGCAAGCGCCGAACGATGCGCATTAGGTCTCTGACCGCAAGGGTCCTGCTGCTTGCGACGCTCTGGTCGGCGGCGGCACTCGTGACCATAGCGCTGGTGATTTCCGCGCTCTACCGCCAGGGCGCCGAGCGCGGCTTCAACAATCTTCTGCGCGCGCAGCTCTACAACGTCATCAATTCGGTTTCGATCGGCGACGGCGAAAGCCTGTCGGGCACCCCTGAACTCGGGGACCTGCGCTTTTCGCAGCCCATGACGGGCTGGTACTGGCTGGTCGAGCCGCTCAGCACCTTCAACGCCGCACCCCTTGCCTCCACCTCGCTCGGCATCGCCGAACTGCCGGTGCCGAGCCGCGAGGAGGTACCCTTCGACGCGCAGTATGAGCGCTTCTACGAGATGACGGACGCCTTCGGAAACCATCTGCGGGTTGCCGAGACCGAAGTGGTCCTGGACAATGACGGCCGCGCGGCGCGCTTTCGCGTGACGGGCAATCTCGAAGTGGTCGAAGAGGATATCAGCTTCTTTTCAAGGCGCCTCTACGCCGCGCTGGCGGTCTTCGGTTTCGGCGGCCTGCTGGTCAACGGGCTTGCCATTCTCTACGGGTTGAAGCCGCTCGAGCGCGCCAAAAGAGCGCTGGAGAAGATCCGCGCCGGCGAGGCGGAGCGGATCGAGGGGGAGTTCCCCCGCGAGATCGAGCCGCTTGCCAACGAGATCAACGCGCTGATCGACAGCAATCGCCGCATCGTCGAGCGGGCCCGCATGCAGGTCGGCAATCTCGCCCATTCGCTGAAAACGCCGATCGCCGTGCTGCTGAACGAAGCCCGCGTGCTCGCCAAGCCCCATTCCGATCTGGTGGCCTCCCAGGCGGAAGCCATGCAGGGGCAGGTGAGTTCGTATCTGAACCGGGCGCGAATCGCGGCACAACGCGAATCGATCCTGGCGCGCACAGAGGCCGAGCCCGTTCTGGAACGCCTTGTCAGGGTCATGCGGCGGCTCAATCCGGACATGACGTTCGACCTCAAGATCGCTCCCGGGCTGGTCTTTGCCATGGAACAGCAGGACGTCGAGGAAACGGTCGGTAATCTGCTGGAGAACGCGGCGCGATTCGCGGCTTCCCGGGTCGTGATCGCGGCGTCTCCCGCCGAAGCGCACGAGGCAGCCAGCGATGCGGCGCGGCGCGACTGGATCGAGGTAACCGTCGAGGACGACGGGCCGGGACTGGAACCCGACCAGATCGTCGAGGCGCTGAAGCGCGGCCGCAGGCTGGACGAGACCAAGCCGGGAACGGGTCTTGGCCTTTCGATCGTAAATGAAATATCCTCCGAATATCAGGGAAGCTTCGATCTCTCCCGGGGCGCCGGCGGCGGATTGAGGGCAAGGCTTGTGCTTCCCGCTGTAACAAGGGACACTGCATCAGGCGCTTTTGCATGAAAAAACAAGGCGGCCACAATGATGCCATCAGTATGCCGCAGCAGAGCGGGGGACATGTTTTTGATGATCGATCGTTCAGAAGAAGTTCGGGCTGGGCAAATGGGTAATTCTCGCTTTCGCTTCGCGATGACGATCGTCGTCACGGCTGCAGCACTTTCCTCGTGCACGACCACGAGCGGTCCGAAGAGTGGCGGACTGTTTTCGGCTCGTGCGGCGAGCGGGGCGTCGGCCTCGGCCGCATATATCGCCGCGTTGCAGGGCGGGATCGTGTCGCGTTCGGGACTGGACCTGTCCAATAGCGAAATGCAGCGTGCCCTGGAGGCGGAATACCGGGCGCTCGAGGCCGCGCCGGGCGGCCAGCCGGTGGCCTGGAGCGGACAGAAGGTCAGCGGCCAGGTGGTTGCGGCCGCGCCTTATCAGGTCGGCCAGCAGAATTGCCGGCAATATACCCACAAGCTGGTCGATAACGGTCGGCAAATCGAGGTTCGGGGTGCGGCATGCCGCAATTCGAGCGGGTCATGGACGCCCTTGACGTAAGTCAAGACCATACAGGCGCCTTTTTCCGGGAAAATGGTTGCGGCGAAACGCCTCAAATTCGCGTCATCGGTCGTTTGTCAGTTGGAATGTCCGCTGGCTTAAAGTAATTGGGCTCTATGTTGTTCTGGATTGTCATCGCATTGCTGACGGCCGTAATCGCCGTCGTTCTCCTCGGGCCGCTTCTTCGCGGCGTCAATGCCGTTCCGGAAGGGGCCGCGGGTGAAGCCGCAGTCTACCGCGACCAGTTGCGCGAACTCGAACGCGACAAGGCGCTTGGCCTCATCTCGGGCGACGAGGCTGAGTATGCGCGCGCCGAGATCGGCCGCAGGCTGCTGTCGACCGCAGGAGACAAGGGCGCGGGCGAAGGCAAGACGGCCTCCGGCGGTCGCCATCTGCTGGCACAGGGCTTCATCATCGTCTGCCTTCCAGCCATCGGCATCGGTCTCTATCTCATGACCGGCAGTCCCGACATGCCGTCACAGCCGCTTGCCGCGCGGCTCGAAAACCCGGGCAACAACGTCGAACTTCTGGTCGCCAAGGCGGAACGCCACCTTGCGGCAAATCCCAATGACGGCGCGGGCTGGGACGTGCTCGCCCCCATCTACTTCAAGACCTCGCGGCTGGGCGATGCCCAACTCGCCTATCGCAATGCGATCCGGATCCTGGGGCCGAGCCCCGCCCGCATGACCGGACTGGGCGAGACGCTCGTGGAGGCCAATGACGGCGTCGTCACCGCCGATGCCCGCGCTGCGTTCGAAGAGGCGCTGAAACTTGGCAGCAGCGATCCGCGAGCCCAATTCTATCTGGCCCTTTCGCTCGAGCAGGGCGGCAAGCGCGCAGAGGCGCGCGCGGCATTCGAGGCGCTGGCCAAGGCCTCGCCGGCGGACGCTCCATGGCTGCCGCTCGTCAATCAGCACATCGCCATGAATACCGGCGACGCGCCGATGGCCGCGCCCGCCGCGCCCGGAAACCCGACGGCGGCTGACGTCGCGGCGGCGCAGGACATGACGGCGGGAGACCGCAACGACATGATCCGTGGCATGGTCGCCGGTCTCGATGCCAAGCTCAAGGAAGACCCGAACAATTTCCAGGGCTGGATGCGGCTGGTCAGATCCTATGTGATGCTGAAGGAACCGGACCGCGCCGTCGAAGCCCTGAAGGCCAGCCTTGCCGCCTTCCCGGCGGACGGTGCTGAAGGAAAGCAGTTGATCGCGCTGGCCGGTGAACTCGGCCTGCCGGTGGAGGAACTCTCGAAATGACCCGCAAACAGAAACGATTGGCCGTCATCGCAGGCGGCATGAGTTTCATCATCGCCGCCGTGCTCCTGGTCATGTTCGCCTTCGGCCAGGCCGTCGCCTATTTCTACGTGCCGGGAGACCTGGCCACCGCCAACGTGCCGCCGGGAACCCGGATCCGGCTCGGCGGCCTCGTCGAGACGGGTTCCGTCACACGCGGCGAGGGCTCGACGGTGACATTCACGGTCACCGACACCATCGGCACGGTCCCGGTGACCTATACCGGCATCCTGCCTGACCTCTTCCGCGAGGGCCAAGGCGTCGTGGCCGAGGGCGCGTTCGTGGCCGACAACCCGGTGTTCGTCGCCGATACGGTGCTTGCCAAGCATGACGAGACTTACATGCCGAAGGATGTCGCTGACCGCCTCAAGGCGCAGGGCGTCGAACTCAGCGGCAAGGAAACGGTAAAATGATCATCGAACTCGGCCACTATGCTCTCGTGCTGGCGCTGGCGACGGCGATCATTCTCTCTGTCCTGCCGGTCATCGGCGCCAGGCGCGGCGACGCCGCCCTGATGTCGGTGGCAACGACCGGGACCATGGCCCAGTTCGCGCTGGTGGTGTTTTCCTTCGGCGTACTCACCTATGCCTATCTGGTTTCCGATTTCTCGGTGAACAACGTCTGGCAGAATTCCCATTCGTTGATGCCGGCGGTCTATCGTTTCGCCGCCGTCTGGGGGAACCACGAAGGCTCGATGATGCTGTGGCTGCTGATCCTGTCGCTGTTCAGCATGATGGTGGCCTATTTCGGCGGCAACCTGCCGGCCCGCCTCAAGGCCAACGTGCTGGCGGTGCAGGGATGGATCGCCTCGGCTTTCATGCTCTTCATCCTGCTGACATCCAATCCCTTCGCGCGCCTGACTCCGGTTCCGGCCGAGGGCCAGGACCTCAATCCGATCCTGCAGGACGCGGGGCTGGCGATCCATCCGCCGCTTCTCTATCTCGGCTATGTCGGCTTCTCCGTCTGCTTCTCCTTCGCGATCGCTGCCCTTCTCGACGGGCGGATCGACGCGGCATGGGCCCGCTGGGTGAGGCCCTGGACGCTCGCCGCCTGGACGTTCCTGACGGCCGGTATCGCGATGGGCTCCTACTGGGCCTATTACGAACTCGGCTGGGGCGGCTGGTGGTTCTGGGACCCGGTCGAAAATGCGTCCTTCATGCCCTGGCTCGCAGGGACCGCACTTCTGCATTCGGCGCTGGTGATGGAAAAGCGCGAAGCGCTGAAGATCTGGACGGTTCTGCTGGCGATCCTCACCTTCTCGTTGTCGCTGCTCGGCACCTTCCTCGTGCGCTCCGGCGTGCTAACCTCGGTGCATGCATTCGCCACCGACCCGAGCCGCGGCATCTTCATTCTCGGCATCCTGACCATCTTCATCGGCGGCGCTCTCACGCTCTTTGCGATCCGTGCGCCTCTTCTGAAGGCCGGCGGGCTCTTCGCCCCGATCTCGCGCGAAGGTGCGCTCGTCCTCAACAACCTGATCCTGACGGTTTCCGCGGCCACGGTCCTGATCGGCACGCTCTATCCGTTGCTGCTCGAAACGCTGACGGGCGACAAGATCTCGGTTGGGGCGCCGTTCTTCAACCTCACATTCGGCCTGTTGATGTCGCCGCTTCTGGTTGCCATGCCGTTCGGCCCGCTGCTTGCGTGGAAGCGCGGCGATCTGCTCGGCGCGATGCAGCGGCTTTATGTGGCGGCGGGCCTCGCGCTCATGCTGGCGCTCGGGCTTTACTATGTCGAAAACGGCGGTCCGGTGCTCGCGGTCTTCGGGCTCGCGGCCGGCCTCTTCGTCATTTTCGGTTCCCTCACCGATCTCTGGTATCGCGCCGGCTTCAACAAGCTCTCCTTCGCCATTGCCATGCGTCGTCTTGCGGGTCTGCCGCGATCGGCCTTCGGCACCGCGCTTGCCCATATGGGGCTGGGGGTGACGGTTCTCGGCATCGTCGCCGTGACGACCTTCGAGACCGAAACGGTGGTCGAGATGAAGCCCGGCATGACGGCCGAGGCGGGCGGCTATACGCTGACCTTTGACGGCCTGCGCCAGGCTGCAGGCCCGAACTACACTGAGGATCGCGGCCATTTCATGCTCCGCAAGGGCGACGTCGACAAGGGCGAGGTGTGGTCTTCCAAGAGGCTTTATACGGCGCGGCGCATGCCGACGACCGAAGCCGGCATACGCAGCTTCGGCATGAGCCAGCTCTATGTTTCCCTCGGCGACCCGATGGGAGACGGCGGCATCGTCGTTCGGATCTGGTGGAAGCCCTATATTCTCCTGATCTGGTTCGGCGCCCTGATCATGATGGCGGGCGGCTTCGTGTCGCTGTCCGACCGGCGCTTGCGCGTCGGCGCGCCGCGCCGGGCAAAAACCGTGGCCGCTCCGGCGCTGGAGCCGGCGGAGTGATCCGGCGCCTCTTTCTCCTGCTGGCGCTTCTGGTCGCGGCAAGCCCAGCCTTGGCCGTCAATCCGGACGAGATCCTCGCAGATCCGGCACTCGAGGCGCGCGCCAGAGCCATCTCGGCGCAACTGCGATGCCTCGTCTGCCAGAACCAGTCGATCGACGATTCCAATGCCGAACTCGCCCGTGACCTGCGGCTGATCGTGCGCCAGAGAATCGTGGGTGGCGACAGCGACGAGGCGGTCATAAACTACGTCGTCTCACGCTACGGCGAATTCGTGCTCCTGAAGCCGCGCCTGTCGATGAAGACCGTGGCGCTCTGGGGGATGCCGGCCATCCTGCTGCTCGTGGGGCTGATCGCGGCCATCAGCTATGCGCGCGGCACGGGCCGGCCGGCGCCGCAAAAGCTGACCTCCGAGGAAGAGGCCCGTCTCGACAAGCTGATCGGCGACTGACGCCGGGAAAAGCCGCCCCGCCGCCCGAGGCGGGGATGTTTGCCCAAACATTACGAACATTTCATCTGCCGTACAGTTCACAGTAAGGTGGGCCGCCTTATATCTTCATCATCCACCGCTTCCCGCCGGTTTTCGGCCAACAGCCAGATGAAGAGAAGAAGGTATATTCCATGTTTCATACAAACGGACGCTCCAAGCTCAAGACCATCCTCAAGAACTCCACGGCGGCAGGTCTGGCGGCGCTCATGTTGTCTGGCGCCCTGCCTGTGATGGTTGCTCCCGCCTATGCGGAGGCTGTGAAGGTTGAAGCTCCGCAGGTGCCGAGCTTCGCCGACGTCGTGGCCGCGGTTTCCCCGGCCGTCGTTTCCGTTCGCGTCGAATCGAACGTGCAGCCCGCCTCCGACGAAAGCAATTTCCAGTTCGGCTTCGGCGGTCGTGGCTTCGAAGACCTCCCTGACGACCATCCCCTGAAGCGCTTCTTCAAGGAATTCGGCATGCCCGGCCCGGACAAGAGCCCCGCTCCAGGCGCCCGGCCGAACCGCCCGCGCGGCGAGGGCAGGCTTCGCCCGACCTCCCAGGGCTCCGGCTTCTTCATCTCCGAGGACGGCTACATCGTCACCAACAACCACGTGGTTGAGGACGGCGCCGCTTTCACGATCGTGATGAATGACGGCACCGAACTCGGCGCCAAGCTCGTCGGCAAGGACAGCCGCACCGATCTTGCAGTGCTGAAGGTCGAGAACCCGAAGCAGAAGTTTACCTACGTGAGGTTTGCCGAGGACGAAAACATGCGTGTCGGCGACTGGGTGGTCGCGGTCGGCAATCCGTTCGGCCTCGGCGGCACGGTGACCGCCGGCATCATCTCGGCCCGTGGCCGCGATATCGGCTCCGGCCCCTATGACGACTATATCCAGATCGACGCGGCGGTGAACCGCGGCAATTCCGGCGGCCCGGACTTCAACCTGGCAGGCGAAGTGGTCGGCATCAATACCGCGATCTTCTCGCCGTCCGGCGGCAATGTGGGCATCGCGTTTGCGATCCCGGCGTCGGTGGCCAAGGGCGTGGTTGCCGAACTGATGAAGACCGGTTCAGTCGAGCGCGGCTGGCTCGGCGTGCAGATCCAGCCGGTGACCAAGGACATCGCCGACTCGCTCGGACTTTCCGAGGCCAGCGGTGCGCTCGTCGTCGCGCCCCAGACGGATTCACCCGGCGCAAAAGCCGGTATCAAGCAGGGCGACGTCGTCACCGCCGTCAATGGCGAGCCGATCAAGGACCCGCGCGACCTCGCCAAGCGGATCGCGGCTTTCGCTCCGGGAACCAAGGTCGACGTAGCGATCTGGCGTGAAGGCAAGGCGACTTCGCTGGAGGTCGAACTCGGCCAGCTGCCGAGCGACCAGCAGGCCAGCGCCGGCGACAACAACGCACCGGGCGATACCGCGCCTTCGACCGACCAGGCGCTTGCCAATATGGGCATCAGCGTCGCGCCCGCCGAAGACGGCAAGGGCCTGACGATCGTCGATGTCGATCCCGACTCCGACGCCGCCGACAAGGGCCTTACGGCCGGCGAGAAGATCACCTCGGTCAACAACCAGGTCGTATCCTCGGCCGCAGACGTCATGAAAGTGATCGAGCAGGCGAAGAAGGACGGCCGCACCAAGGCGCTCTTCCAGATCGAATCGGACAAGGGCAGCCGCTTCGTCGCGCTTCCGATCAGCCAGGGCTGATCGCACAGGTCTGAACCGATGGGGGCGCCAAACGGGCTATTGCCCACGAGGCGCCCCCTTTTTTGTTCCGAGAAGGAGTACAACATGGATTCCCGACGGGATGGGGCGCCGACCCCTGGCGATTCCGGTTGTGCGGAAGGCATGGCCGACGGTAATGTTCCACGCATGAAAATACTGGTTATCGAAGACGATCTCGAGGCTGCGGCCTACATGACGAAAGCCTTTCGCGAGGCGGGCATCGTCGCCGACCACGCGAGTGACGGCGAAAGCGGCCTCTTCATGGGGACAGAGAATGGTTATGACGTCATGGTCATCGACCGCATGTTGCCGCGCCGCGACGGCCTGTCGGTGATAAGCGAGCTGCGCAAGCGCGGCGTCGACACGCCGGTCCTCATCCTGTCCGCCCTCGGGCAGGTCGACGACCGGGTGACGGGACTTCGCGCCGGCGGCGACGACTACCTGCCGAAACCCTATGCCTTCAGCGAGCTTCTGGCGCGCATCGAGGTGCTCGGCCGGCGCAAGGGCAAGCCGGAGCAGGACATGGTCTATCGCGTCGGCGATCTGGAGCTGGACCGGCTCTCTCACGAGGTCCGCCGCGCCGGCAAGGAACTGCTGTTGCAGCCGCGCGAATTTCGTCTGCTCGAATACCTGATGAAGAATGCCGGACAGGTGGTGACCCGCACCATGTTGCTCGAAAACGTCTGGGACTATCACTTCGATCCGCAGACGAATGTCATCGACGTTCATGTGTCGCGGCTGCGCTCGAAGATCGAGAAGGACTTCGACAAGCCGTTGCTGAAGACGGTGCGCGGCGCCGGCTACATGATCAAGGACGAGGGGTAACCGCCGCCAATGTCCCGTGCCGGTGTCCTGTTCAAGTCGACCGCCGTTCGATTGTCGGCGCTCTATATCGTGCTGTTCGCGATCTGCGCGGCCTTCCTCGTCATCTATGTCACGGCGCTGTCCGAACGGCTCCTGAACCAGCAGACTCGCGAAAGCCTCAGCCAGGAAGTGGAGGAGATCGAGCGAGCCTATGAACGCGGCGGCATGAGCCGGATGCTGCAGCTCATCGAGCGCCGCGCCCGCCAGCCAGGTGCGAACCTCTACGTCATCGCCGGGCCGAGCGGGGATATCCTTGCCGGCAACGTCGCCTCGCTGCAACCGGGCATCTTCGACAAGGAGGGCTGGACCGACGCTCCATTCCTCTACGAGCGCTATTCGGATTCCGGCCAGGTCAAGGAGCATCTGGCGGCGGCCCATGTCATCGTCCTCGACAACGGCCTGCACGTGCTCATCGGGCGCGATCTCGGCGACCCGGCGAGATTCCGCGTTCTCGTTCGCAATGCGCTGATGGTCGCGCTTGCCATCATGGGCGTCGGCGCGCTTCTGATCTGGTTCGCCATCGGCCGCAACGCCCTGAAGCGCATCGACCGGATGTCGGCGGCGAGCAAGAAGATCATGGCCGGCGACCTGTCGCAGCGCCTGCCGGTCGGCGGGTCGGGCGACGAGTTCGACCGCCTGTCGCTCTCGCTCAACGACATGCTCGGGCGCATCGAGAAGCTCAACGAGGGACTGCGGCAGGTCTCCGACAATATCGCCCACGACCTGAAGACGCCGCTGACGCGCCTGCGCAACAAGGCGGCCGACGCATTGGCCGGGCAGGACGAGACGGCGCGGCGCGCGGCGCTGGAAGGGATTATCGCCGAATCGGACCAGTTGATCCGGACCTTCAACGCGCTTTTGATGATTTCCCGCGTCGAGGCGGGCTCGATCGCCGCCGAACTGAGCGATGTCGACCTTTCGGCGATTGCCGCCGACAGCGCCGAACTCTATGAGCCTGTGGCCGAGGAAGCCGGACAGAGGCTGGTCACCGACATCGCGCCGGGGCTTTCGGTGCGGGGAAATCGCGAACTGATCGGCCAGGCGATCTCGAACCTCATAGACAATGCCATCAAATACGGCACCCGCGGCGAGGGCGATCACCAGATCCGCGTGACGGTCGCGAAACAGGGCGGCGCCGTGCACCTTTCCGTTGCCGACAACGGTCCGGGCATTGCCGCAGAAAAGCGCGAGGAAGTGGTCAAACGTTTCGTGCGGCTCGACGAAAGCCGGAGCAAGCCGGGCACCGGGCTCGGGCTCTCGCTGGTCGAGGCGATCATGGCGCTCCATGGGGGACGGCTGGAGCTCTCCGATACGCCTGGACCGGATGAACAGCGACCCGGCCTGACGGCGACCATGGTCTTTCCGGGGCAGAAGCCCTAATTTGGTCCGGCATTGGTGAGATTCGCGGCGGATCTCGCCGCAATCGCATCGGGGAGGGCCCATGGCGGATCGGACTTACAGGCGGCTTTCGGAGGTCGCGCCGGATGTGATCCGGCCGTTGAACCAGACGGAGCTCAAGACCGTCCTCTCGGTGTTGAAGGATGCCGGCAAGCGCGAGCCGGCGATCGCCGACCTGCTGGCCGGGGAGACGCCTCTCAAGGCCTTTGTGACCGCCGCGTTCAGCCTCTCGCCCTATCTGCGCGACATGGCCGCCTTCGATCCGGCCCTGCTCGCCGCCGTGATTGAGGAGCCCCTGGAGCCGCTGCTCGAAGGGCTGGTCGGGGATGCACGCAATGCCTGGCGCGCCCGCCCTGGCGAGACGATGCCGGCCGAAGCCGAGGTCATGGCGCGCCTGAGGGTCGCCAAGCGCAGGCTGTCCTTCATCGTCGCTCTCGCCGATCTGGCGCGGGTCTACGATTGCCGGCAGACGACCGGCTGGCTGACGTCCATGGCAGAGGCAGCGGTGGCGGCGGCGATCGACCACCTGCTGCTCGCAGGCCATGAGGCGGGAAAGCTCCGGCTCGTCGACTGCGAGGCGCCGTCGCTCGCAAGCGGGCTGATCGTGCTCGGCATGGGCAAGCTCGGCGCCCGCGAACTCAACTATTCCTCCGACATCGACCTCGTCGTGTTCTTCGAGCACTCCGCCGGCATTCTGGTTTCGCCCGAGGATGCGACGGAGACCTACGGCCGCATGATGCGCCGTCTCGTGCGCATCATGCAGGAGCGGACCGCCGACGGCTATGTCTTCCGCACCGATCTGAGGCTGCGCCCCGATCCGGGCTCCACGCCGCTTGCCGTCCCCGTCGAGGCCGCACTGCTCTATTATGAGGCGCGGGGTCAGAACTGGGAGCGCGCCGCCTTCATCAAGGCGCGCCCGGTCGGCGGCGATATCAACGCGGGCGCCTCCTTCCTGCGCGAGCTGGTTCCCTTCGTCTACCGCAAATATCTCGACTATGCGGCGATCGCCGACATCCATTCGATCAAGCGCCAGATCCATGTCCACAAGGGTTTTGGCGCGATCGCCGTCAAGGGCCACAACGTCAAGCTCGGCCGTGGCGGGATCCGCGAGATCGAATTCTTTGCCCAGACGCAGCAGCTGATCGCCGGAGGGCGCATGCCGGAGCTGCGCGTGCGGGCGACTGAGGAGGCGCTCAAGGCGCTGACCGACGCCAACTGGATTGACGACACGACCCGGTCTGAACTCATGGAATGCTACTGGTTCCTGCGCGATATCGAGCACCGCATCCAGATGGTGCTGGACGAGCAGACCCATCTTCTTCCCAGTACCGAGGCGGAACTCAAACGCATCGCCTACATGGCGGGCTTTGCCGACACGGCGAGCTTTTCGGAAAAACTGGAATCGGTGCTGAAGACGGTCGAACGTCGCTATGCGCGGCTGTTCGAGCACGAGGAAAAGCTCTCCTCGGCCGGCGGCAATCTCGTCTTCACCGGCCAGAGGGACGACCCCGACACGCTGGCGACGCTCAGCAGTCTCGGCTTCGAACGGCCGGAGGATATCTCCCGCGTCATCCGCACATGGCATTACGGGCGCTACCGCGCGACGCAATCGGTCGAAGCGCGCGAGCGGCTGACCGAACTGATGCCGGAACTCCTGAAGGCCTTCGGCGAAAGCAGGCGCGCCGACGACGCCTTCCTGCGCTTCGACAACTTCCTCTCGGGCCTGCCGGCGGGCATCCAGCTATTCTCCCTGCTCGGCAACAATCCGGCCCTTCTCGAACTGATCGTCAACATCATGTCGTCGGCGCCGCGCCTTGCCGACATCATCGCTTCGCGACCGCATGTCTTCGACGGCATGCTCGACCCGGGCCTGATGGTCGAACTCCCGACGCGCAAATATCTTGCCGCCCGGCTCGACAGTTTCCTTGCCGGCTCGCGCCATTACGAGGACGTGCTGGACCGGCTGCGCATCTTCGCCGCCGAGCACCGTTTCCTGATCGGCATCAGGCTCCTGACCGGGACAATTGGAGGAGCACAGGCGGGCCACGCCTTCTCCGATCTCGCCGGGCTCATTCTCGAGGCGGCCCTTGCCGCGGTGATCAAGGAGATGGAGGCCCAGCACGGCCGGTTCCCGGGCGGCAAGGTGGCGCTCGCCGGCATGGGCAAGCTCGGAAGCTACGAGCTGACGGCAGGCTCCGACATCGACATGATCCTGCTCTACGACTACGACGACGATACGCCCGAATCCGACGGCGCCAAGCCGCTCGATCCGGTGCGCTATTTCACCCGCCTGACCCAGCGGCTGATCTCCGCGCTATCGGCGCCGACGGCGGAGGGCGTGCTCTACGAGGTCGACATGCGGCTGCGCCCCTCGGGCAACAAGGGGCCGGTGGCGACCCGGCTCAGATCCTTCGAGAAATACCAGAAGGAGGAAGCCTGGACCTGGGAGCACATGGCGCTGACGCGGGCGCGGCTGATCTGCGGCGACGACGAACTGATCGCCGATGCCGGCAAGATCATCGCCGAGGTGCTGGGCCGCACGCGCGACGAGGCGAAGATCGCCCGCGACGTCGCGGAGATGCGCAAGCTGATCGACCAGGAAAAGCCGCCGCGCGACATCTGGGACCTGAAGCTCATTGCCGGCGGGCTGATCGACATCGAGTTCATCGCGCAATATCTGGCGCTGATCGCGCCGGCGCGCGGCGTCGAGGCGCGGGTGAACGGGCTCACCACCGAGGAGGCGCTGAAGGCGGTCGGCGCATCGCTGCTTGATCCGAACGATCTCGACCTCTGCGTCGAGGCGATCCGCCTCTTCACCGAGGTTTCACAGGTCACAAGGCTTTGCATCGACGGGCCGTTCAATCCGGACGCCGTGCCCGCCGGCCTCATCGACCTCGTCTGCCGCGCCGGCGACAACCCGGACATCAAGACGCTGGAGGCGGAAATCAAGCGGCTGTCGAAGGCGGTGCGGAAGGTGTTTCAGGGGGTCGTGAAGGGGTAGGGCGCGGCCGCGTCATCCCCCGTTGACCAGCCGCAGCACCAGCTGATGCACGGCCCCGCCATTGGTGAGTTCGACGCTGTCGAAATCGCGGCTTCTCTTGCGCTGCGCGTCCGAAATGGCGCCGAGGATCGGTTGCATCTTTTGCCGGATCTTCTGGCATTTGGGGTCGTCATCGACCGCAAGGCCGATGGTCGCCTTCTCGATCTCCTTCACCATGTCCTTGATGAATTCGCCATGGACTTTCTCATGCGCGTGCACGCCTTCGACGAAGGTTTCCCAATTCTGGCGCAGCGGGTCGGGCAATCCGTTGGCGGGCCTGGGCAGAACGGTGGTGATGATGAGCTTCGGCCTGGCGGAGGCCAGCACGCAAGCCGTGCCGCGCGTCTGGTAGTCACGCTGCCAGGTTAGCTTGAAACTGGTATGCGCGATCGAGCGGACCTTGCCGCCGAGCAAAGGCCCTCGCTCTCCGATCGAGGCATAGAGTTCAACGCCGGACTTGCCCGTGACGGCGTAGGTCTCGACCTTCTCGACAGCCTGCCATTCGGCCTTTGCCGCCAAGGGCAATGACGCCAGGAGGACGGTGAGGAGGAGGGACGGAAGAATGCGCTTCACAGGAATTCCTTGGAGATGTCTGCGGTCTCCAAGGCTAGCTGGGACGGGGGCCGGTTTCAATGGGGCGGATGGCCGACGCCTCACGCGGTCTTGCGGGCCTGCCCCTTGATGCAGTCCGGGATCTTCAGCGAGACGACGGTGCCCTTGCCCTCGCGGGAGCGGATGTTGAGGGTACCGCCATGGAGCGCCACCAGCGAGCGGGAGATGGCAAGCCCGAGGCCGGAGCCGCCCTTGCTCTTGGCATATTGGCTCTGCACCTGTTCGAAGGGATTGCCGATCTTGGAAAGCGCTTCCTTCGGAATGCCAATGCCGGTATCGGCGATGGTGAGCGCGACCGCGCCGTCGATCTTGCGCGCGCGCAGCGCGATCTTGCCGCCGTCATTGGTGAATTTCACCGCGTTGGACAGAATGTTGAGGAGGATCTGCTTCATTGCCCGGCGGTCGGCGCCCATGGTCAGGCCCGAGGAGACGCGCTGCTCGATATGGATGTTGCGTTCTTCGGCAGGAACGGCGGTGAGGCGCAGGCTTTCCTCGATCAGCGGCGCGAGGTCTATCGTCTCGCAGCGGATCTGCATCTGGCCTGCCTCGATCTTCGACATGTCGAGAATGTCGTTGATGACGTTCAGAAGATGCTTGCCGCTCTCGTGAATGTCGCGGGCATATTCGTTGTATTTCGGAGAGCCGATCGGGCCGAACATGCCGGCCAGCAGAATCTCGGAGAAGCCGAGGATGGCGTTGAGCGGGGTTCTGAGCTCGTGGCTCATATTGGCGAGGAATTCCGATTTCGCCTTGTTGGCGGCCTCGGCGCGCTCCTTTTCCGCCTGATAGTTGGCGTTGGCAGTCGAAAGTTCGGTCTTCTGGCGTTCGAGCTTGCGCTGCGATGAGGAAAGATCGCCGATGGTCGCCATGAGCCGGCGTTCCTGCTCGCGCAGCCGTTCCTGATGGCGCTTCAGAAGGGTGATGTCGGTGCCGACCGACACGAGACCGCCGTCACGGGTGCGCCGCTCGTTAATCTGCAGCCAGCGTTCGTCGGCAAGCTGGACCTCCGTGGTTCGCGACATGCCGCTCTGGTCCGGATCGGCGATCCGCCGCTGGATGATCGGGCGCGCGGAGGCCGCCTGCACGACGGCGCGCTCGGTGCCGGGAACCAGAACCCGGTCGGGCAGGCCGTAAACCTGCTGGAAATGGGCGTTGCACATCACCAGCCGGTCATTCTTGTCCCAGAGCACGAAGGCTTCGGAGGTACATTCGATAGCGTCGGCGAGGCGTTGGTCGGCCTCGGCATAGCGTTGGGCGAGGCGGTGCTGTTCGGTCACGTCCATGGCAATGCCGATCACATGCAGGCGCCCGGCGTTGGTGCGGAGCACCTGGGCACGGGCCCGCATCCAGACATAGTGGCCCTTGGAGTGGCGCATCCGGAAAACCTGGTCGATCTGCCGGGGATCGCCCTTGGCGACCGTGCGCGCCAGCGCATGAAGATTGCCGTCGTCGGGATGCATCAGTTTCGCCGCGTCGGCAAAGCCGAGCACATCGCCCGATGGCGGCAGGCCCAGCATCTCGTACATCGAACGCGACCAGAACAACCGGCGGCTCGCAAGATCGAAATCCCAGAGCCCGCAGCGGCCGCGCGACAGCGCCGCCTCGACGCGCAGGTTTGACTCGAGGAAGATGTCATCGGCTTCGCGCGCCCGCTTCACCTGCTGGAAATAGGCGTAGAGGATGACGAGCAGGATCAGCGAAATGCCGGCAAACAACGTGACGTTCAGCGAAACCTCGCGGCGCCAGAAGTCGGCCAGACCCTGAAGGGAATGGGCCGAGAGGATCAGCGCGCCGTCGTTGCCGACCGGAACCAGCACCATGTAGTGGGGGACGCCGCCGATGGCGGCCTCGATGGCGCCGCTGCGCTCGCCGGCGAAGCGGGCCGCGCCGACACGGGGCAGAAGGCCCGAAATATCCATGCCGACATAGCCGGCGCCCGCGACCGACGAAGCGAAGATCCGCCCGTTGGCGTCGATCAGCAGAAGGAGGGTTCCATTGCCGAGGCGGTCCTGGGGCAGGTATTGGCCAAGCGTCGTCTCGGTTGCCGCGCGGTCACCGTTCTCAAACATCGCGGCATTGGGGGCAAGCGCTGCCGCGGCAGTTGCCGCCGAAAGCGCGGCTGACTGCCGGATGGCGCTTTCCATGCGCCCGTATTCGGAAAGAATGCCGGTGAGCCGCGCCGCAGCGACCACCACCAGAAAGGCGAGAATGAGGACGGGAATGGAGCGTCTCAGCGCAGTCTCCACCCATCGCGGACTGCCGTCGCTGCCCCGCATGAGCAGCACGAGCCGCTGGGGTAGTACCTCGAAAAAGCCTGCAAACCCAGAAAATTTGAGTCGCAACCGCTCATCGGCTGCGGATAACCGCCGCGCGTTCGCCATCGTCCCTACCTTGATCCCTCGTGTGATTCGCAGCGCCGCCCGCCCGAATCTAACCTAATGAATCACTACTGATTCGCCTTGTCCATATGGGCTCGGTGAACAAAGGCTTAAGCCCTTAATCCGAATCGACTTTTTTTGTGCGGACGCCGCCAAACTCTTGAATCTGATTGAAAACATGGCCGTTCCGCGCTTATCGATGGGCTACAGAACAGTGCGGGCACAGGCCCGGAAGGGTTTTTTGAAATGCATCCGAAGTCGTTTCGCCGGTGTTCTTTGCGGGCAGCGCCGGCCGCCGCCGTCCTGGCATCGCTGCTCGCGGGGCAGCCCGCCTGGGCCGTCGAGCCGAAGCCGCCCGAACTCTACGACCAGCTCAGCGACGAACAGGCCGAAGAGGCCGACCAGTTTGCCCTCAACAACGCGGTGGCGACAGTGTTCCACGAGGCTGGCCACATGCTGGTTTCGGAATTCTCGCTGCCCGTGCTCGGCAAGGAGGAGGACGCGGTCGACGGGCTGGCGGTGGTGCTGCTGCTGGAGGCGGAAGACGAGGATTTCAACAGCGCCGTCGAGGACTTCGCCAATGTCTGGTTCCTCTCGGCCGGCGCGAGCGAAGGCGACGAGGATCTCGCTTTCTGGGACAGTCACGGTCTCGACGAGCAGCGCGCCTATGCGACCGTCTGCCTGATGCTCGGCAAGAGCAAGGAGCGTTTCGGGGATTTCGCGGAATCGCTCGAGTTTCCGGAGTACCGCGCCGAGGAATGCCCGGGTGAATACGAGAGCCTCAGTGCCAGCTGGGACACGGTGCTCCAGCCGCACGAGGCGGCCAAGGGCGACACGACCAAGTTCAAGATCAGCTATGCGCCGACCAGGAACCCGCAGCTCGCCTATTTCCGCGAGATGATCAAGGATGCGCAGGTGCTGGAAATGGTGGCCGAGACCTTCTCCGGCAGCTACAGGCTGGAGGACGGCATCAAGCTGACGGCGACAGAATGCGGCGTGGCGAATGCCTTCTGGAGCCCGGGCGACCGCGAGATGACACTGTGCTGCGAGGATGTTCTCAACAGCGCCGAACTCGATGCGCAGTGGTACATCGACAATCCCGACGAGGACGACCAGGAATAGGAACGGGATGGCGCGGCGTTACCCGCGCCGGCTGTTTCAGCCCTTCAGCATGCGCTCTACGATATCGCCGACATCGGACGAGAGCGCAGGCGCCCGTTCGATGGTCATCAGGGCCTCGCGGGCTTGGTCGGCGCGGACCGGCTCGAGCAGGCGCCAGGAGCGCAGCGCCGTCAGAAGACGGGCGGCGAGCTGCGGGTTGCGCTTGTCCATCGACAGGATTTCTTCCGCGAAGAAGTGGTAGGCCTTGCCGTCCGGACGGTTGAAGCCGGTCGGATTGGCGAAGGCGAAGGTGCCGATGAGCGCACGCACCCGGTTCGGGTTGGACGCGGCAAAATGCGGGTTCTGCATCAGGCGCATCACGCGGTCGAGCGCGCCTTCGCCCGGAATGGTCGCCTGGATCGAGAACCACTTGTCGAGTACCAGCGCGTTGGACGCGAAGCGGCTTTCGAAGGCGGCGAGCGCCGCATGGGTCTCCGCGGCCTCCGGGAAGCGATGGGCGAGCACGGTGAGCGCCTGCGACAGGTCCGTCATGTTGTCGGCCCTGGCGAAGGCTTCCGCGGCACCAGCCGGGCTGTTCTCGCTGAGCGCCAGGAAGCCGAGCGCTGCGTTGCGCAATGCACGGCGGCCGGCACCATTGGCGTCAGGGCTGAACGGTGTCGTGGAGGCGAGCCCGTCATAGAGCGCGCGGAAGGTTGAGGCACCGGCTTCGGCAATGGCCGCAAGGATTGCCTGGCGGCCCTGATGGATCGCGTCGGGATCATTGTTGGCGCCGAGTTCGCGGGCGATGTCGGATTCGCTCGGCAGCGCGAGCGCCTGGGCGCGGAAGGCCGGCTCAAGCGTGTCGTCGCCGGCGATGGCGATCAGCGCATCGCAGAGCGCGGCATCGCATTCCACCGGCTGGCCGGCACCGACGGCGCGGGCTGCGGCCATCAATGTCGGCATGGCGATATCGGTGATCGCCTGCCAGCGGGCGAAGAGGTCGCTGTCGTGCCGGGCAATATGGGCGAGGTCTTCCTTGCTCTGGGCAAAATGCAGCGTCACCGGAGCGGAGAAGCCACGATTGAGCGAGACGACCGGGCGTGCGCCGATGCCGGAGAAGCTGAAGGTCTGGCTGCGCTCGGTCAGGTGCAAGACGTCGCCGGTAATCTCGCCGCCGCTCATGGCGGTCGGTTGTGCTTCCGCGCCGTTCTCGCCGATCAGCGCGAACTTCAGCGGGATGTGCATCGGCTCCTTGGCGGACTGGCCGGGCGTGGCCGGCACCATCTGCTCGAGTGACAGGCTGAGGGTTTTCGCGGCCGCGTCATAATTCGCGGACACGGTGATCTGCGGGGTTCCGGCCTGGCGGTACCAGAGCGAGAACTGGGTGAGGTCGCGGCCGTTGGCATCCTCGAAGGACTTGACGAAATCCTCCACGGTGGCGGCATCGCCGTCATGGCGCTCGAAATAGAGATCCATGCCCTTTTTGAAACCGTCGCGCCCGAGAATGGTCGCGATCATCCGGGTGACTTCCGACCCCTTTTCGTAGACGGTGGTCGTGTAGAAGTTGTTGATCTCGCGGAACTTGTCCGGGCGGACCGGATGAGCGAGCGGGCCGGAATCCTCCGGAAACTGCTCCGAGCGCAGATGCCGGACCTCGGCGATGCGCTTGACGGCGCGCGAGCGCTGGTCGGCGGAGAATTCGTGGTCGCGGTAGACGGTCAGGCCTTCCTTCAGGCACAGCTGGAACCAGTCGCGGCAGGTGATACGGTTGCCGGTCCAGTTGTGGAAATATTCGTGCGCGATGATCGCCTCGATATTGGCATAGTCCTGGTCGGTCGCGGTCTCCGGATCGGCAAGCACATACTTGTCGTTGAAGACGTTGAGGCCCTTGTTCTCCATGGCCCCCATGTTGAAATCGGAGACGGCGACGATCATGAAGATGTCGAGATCGTATTCGCGGCCGAAGACCTCCTCGTCCCACTTCATGGAGCGCTTCAACGCGTCCATGGCATAGGCCGCGCGGGCCTCCTTGCCATGCTCGACATAGATCCTGAGCGCAACTTCGCGGTCCGACATGGTGGTGAAGCTGTCTTCCACGACGCCGAGGTCTCCGGCGACCAGCGCGAAGAGGTAGCTCGGCTTCGGATGCGGATCGAACCAGGCGGCGAAGTGCTTGCCTTCGCCATAGCCGGCGCCGCCAAGGAAATTGCCGTTGGACAGGAGCAGCGGGTTGGCGGCCTTGTCGGCGATGATGTTGACGGTATAGGGCGCCAGAACGTCAGGACGGTCAGGGAAATAGGTGATGCGGCGGAAGCCCTCTGCCTCGCACTGCGTGCAGTAGATGCCGTTGGACCGGTAGAGGCCCATCAGCTGGGAATTGGCCTGCGGATTGATGATCGTGGTGATCGTGATCTCGAAGGGGGCGGTTGCCGGCAGGTCGCGGATCGTCAGGCTGTCGGGCGTGGCCGTATAGCGTTCAGGCGCCATCTCCATTTGATCGAGAAGCAGGCCCGCGAGACTGAGTTCGTCCCCGTCGAGCACCAGCGGAGCCGTGGGATCGACACCCTCCCGGCGATGGAAGATCAGCCGTGCCTCAACCTTGGTTTCGGTGGGATCGAGTTCGAAGGTAAGATCCACGCGCTCCAGCACGAAATCGGTGGGGCGGTAGTCCGCCAGATGGGTGATCTGGCCCGTATCTGTTCGCATAAATCTTCCCTGATCGTCTCTTGCGTGAATCCGGCGTGCGCAAGCGTGATACCGAATACGTGCCAGCGCGATTTCGCCGGCGATAATTGCAGCAAATTCTGAACGATTGTTAAAATTGACAGAAATACCGCACGCAAGCGACAAGTTTATTTCAGGTGTGGAGAATAGTCGGATCAAACACACAGAACGCGCCTTGCCAGAATCCCGAGACGGGTCGATGATGCCGCAAATGCTCCTCGCTGCGGACGCTCCGCCTCCCGCCAAGATAGATCAGCCAAGAAATTCACGAGAAACCAAAGATGGCCTCCGCCGTTTCCGACCCTATTCGCGGCATCCTGCTGAAGGTTCTTTCCGTCGCCGTGTTTCTCGGCATGCAGACCTGCATCAAGCTGGCGGGCACCGGCATACCGCCCGGGCAGATCACATTCTACCGGTCGGCCTTCGCCATGGTGCCGATCATTGCCTATCTCGCCTATCGGGGCGACCTGCGCGCCGCCTTTCGCACCGACAATCCGCTCGGCCACCTGAAGCGCGGCCTGATCGGCGTCGCCGCCATGGGATTCGGCTTCTATGGCCTCGTCCTGTTGCCGCTGCCCGATGTCATCGCCATCGGCTACGCCATGCCGCTTGTGGCGGTGGTATTTGCCGCGCTGTTTCTCGGAGAGAGCGTGCGCGTCTATCGCTGGACGGCGGTTTTCGTCGGCATGATCGGCGTGATGATCATCTCCTGGCCCAAGCTCACGCTGTTCGGCGAGCAGGGCCTTGAATCCGCGGCCGCGATCGGGGCCGTGGCGGTTCTGGCATCGGCGACGCTCGGGGCGGGCGCCATGTTGCAGGTGCGCCAGCTGGTGCAGACGGAAGCGACGGCGACCATTGTCATGTACTTTTCGCTGACAGCCTCGGTGCTTGCGGCTTTCACCTGGTTCTTCGGCTGGGCAACGCTGTCCTGGGAGGCGCTGGCCCTGATGGCATTTGCCGGCTTCTTTGGCGGGCTCGGCCAGATCCTGCTGACGGAAAGCTATCGCTATGCCGATGTCTCGACGATCGCGCCGTTCGAATACAGTTCGATCCTGCTTGGTTCCGCGATCGCCTATTTTCTGTTCGGCGATATCCCCACGCTGACCACGCTTGCCGGCGCGGCGATCGTCGTTTCCGCCGGTATATTCATCATCTACCGCGAGCACCAGCTCGGGCTGGAGCGAAAGGCCGCGCGCAAGGCCGCGACCCCGCAAGGGTGATGGCGGACGATCGCCGGACGCAACCGTTCTTCATCCGTTTTTATTGTTCAATGCCATCAGTTCTGTATGCAATATTCAGTTTTTGCGAATATTTCCGGGGATGAGACAATTTTCCCTTGCCGGAATGGGTCGCATACTCTGAAGATGGAAGAATGACAGTGAATTGCGCACGATCCTTTTACCATCCAACCAGACGGCGTGACCGTTCGGAGGGACAATCGCGCCGTGCGCGGCCGTACCGGTCCGGCCGCCTTCGCGAGGGAGGGGCAGGCTGATGGCGTTCTCAAGGGAAGAGTTGCAGGCCCATCCGGACTTCATGATGGCGCTCCGATTTCTCGCCGAGGAATTGCGCAGCGTCTATGACGGCAATCCGCGCCTGGCGCGTTTCCTCGCCTCCCATCAGCGCTGGTTGTTGAGCCAGGCGGCTTTTGCTCTCTACCTCGAATACGATCCCGCTGTTCCGCAGACCGGCCTGACCACGGCCCGGCTGCGTGACATGATCACCGGCGTCAATGCCGCAAGCCGCAACACGGTCCTCAACTTTCTCGATCAGCTGCGGTCCTATCGGTTCATCCGCGTCGCCGATGATCCGAACAAGCGGCCGCGCCGGTTCGAGGCAACCGAGGTCAGCGCGAAGGCAATGTTTCACTGGGTGACGGCCAATCTCGCTTCGCTCGACCGCATCGACGGCGGATCGCGCGCTCGCGTGCTCGCCGCCCGGCCCGAACTTTTCCGTCTCGTTCAACCGCGCGTGGCCCGCCGCGCCATTGACGACAGCCATTGGCGCGAGCCGCCACGGCGGGTGGCCATGTTCCTGTGGACCGAGGCGGGTGGCCTTGTCATGGACGAACTGGTGCGGCGGATCAATGCGCCGACCACGGGGGCGGATCGATACGATCTGGGCCGCGTCGATGCGCGCGCCATGGCGCAGCAGTTCATGATGTCGCGCACGCATCTGCAGCGGCTATTGCGCAAGGCGGTGGACGAGGGTTGCCTGCAATGGCACGACGAGCGCCGGAAGACGCATCTATGGTTCGCCCGAGATTTCCTCGAGGAATATATCGGCTGGCAGGCGGTCAAGTTCGCCCTGGTCGACGAGGCGTTCGACTGGGCATGTCGGGAGGTTTCGCCCGATGACGCCGAGAACTATCCCTCTGCCTGCGCCGAGGGATAGCTGGCAATTCCCGGCTTGCGGAAGGTCCGGTGAGACCGGCCCGCAATCAAAGCGGAATGTGGGAGGCCGCGCTGTTGGCGCCGCGCCGGTCCGTGCGCGTCGCGTCGGCTCCCGCCATGGCGCGGCTATATTCTTCCGAAGCACTGACCGCATTGCTGATCCGGCCGACGGCATCCCTCAACTGGCGCAGCGGATGGAAATTGACGTTCATGGCTTTGACCCTTGCAATTGTTGCGTATCTTTTGAAGGCGGCGTTCCCGGCGTCGGCGGCTTGAATTGTGCAACGCACAATCAAAAGGCGCAGGCATGCGGTGGACGCGTCGCCGAACTTGTCCTTCTCAGGACTCGCGGAAATCGGTGAAGATGGCCGAGGGGCGGGTGATCTGGCCGAGGCGGCCGAGGACCCGTGCGCTCAACTGTTCGTTCGTTGCCGAGCCGAAGCGATGATAGCCGTGACCGCTGCGGAGCCGCTCGCCGGCAAGGCGGAGCGTTTCGAAATTACAGTGGATGGGGCGGGTGCGGGCGGTCATGGCAAGGCTTCCTTGTCGAATGGTTCCTCCCAGGACATTGATGCCAATATTGCAGTGCAGCATCGATTCTGCAATGGACGCAACCGCGCCGCTGCCATGCTCGAATTGCATGGCTTCCTTCATAATCCGTTTACCATCGATGAAAATAGGAGCGATTCAGGCGTCGAGCCGTGCCCGGAAGGCCCGCAGATCCTGCCAAGCGAGCGCCTTGCTGGCCGGCGCGGTCAGGAGTTCCTGCGGATGCAGGCTTGCGATCGCCGGGACGCTGTGGCTGCCGCAGGCGATCTCGCGCCAGTGACCGCGCAGCGCATGGATGGTCTCGTTGCCGCCGAAGAAGAAGCGGGCGGTGAAATTGCCGAGCAGAAGCACCGCCTTCGGCTCCACCAGCTCGATCTGGCGCTCGATGAAGGGACGGCAGATCGCGCTTTCCGGCACCGACGGCGGACGGTCGCCAGGCGGACGCCAGGGGATGATGGTGCTGATCAGGACGCCCTCGCGCGAGAGCCCGATGGCCGCCAGCATGCGGTCCAGCAACAGGCCCGCCCTGCCGGAAAAGGCCTGGCCCTCGCGGTCGTCGTCGGCGCTCGGCATCGGCCCGATCACCATGATGCGGCTTGACGGATCGCCGGCGGCGAAGATGGTCGAGCGGGCGCTGGTCTTCAGGTTGCAGCCGGAAAAGGCCTCCACGGCGGTCTTCAGTTCAGCGAGCGTGCGCGCACTCTCGGCGGCAAAACGCGCCTCGGTGATCGCGTGTTCGTCGGGAATGGCGACATTGGCGGCTGCCGGCTGCGGACGCGGCGCGGGCGTATCGGGGCGCTTGCGCCCCGGGGAGGTGCTGCTCTGGCCCGCCGGTTCCGCCGACGGCGCGGCTGTCTTGTGCTGGCGCGCCTGCTTCTCGGCGGCGAATTCCGCCAGCCGGTCGACTGCATCGTCCTCGACCAGCCATTCGACGCCGGCTTCCGCATGAAAATGCAAAAGCGCGGCGAGTTCGGCGGCGGTCATGTCGCGGGCGGTGATCATCGTTTTGTTCTAGTCCAGTGCCCGGGCAAAGGAAACAGATTCCTGTCGGAGGAGGCGTCGCCTCACGCCGCCCACTGGGCGATGTCGTCGCGCTCGCCGATCAGCGCCAGGCCGTGGGCGATCGACACCAGTTCGCCGCCGCTTTCGATCCGCCCGGCCTCGAAGCGCTCGGTGAAGATCCGCCGCACGGCCGGCACGAAGGAGGTGCCGCCGGTCAGGAACACCTTGTCGATCTCGCCCGGCGCGGTGTCGGTCTTGGTCAGCACCTCGTCGAGCGCGGCCTCGATGCGGGCGAGGTCGTCGGCGATCCAGCCCTCGAAATCGGCGCGGCGCACGGTCTTTTCGCCCGCCTTTCCCAGCGGCGAGAAGCGGAACTCGGCTTCTTCCTCCGCCGACAGCGCCATCTTGGTGGCCGAGACCGCCTGATAGAGCGGATAGCCCTCGTCATGCTCGACGAGGTCGATGAAGAGTTCAAGCTTGTCCGGCTCCAGGCTCTGGCGCACCAGCGACTTCAGGTCGGCATATTCGCGCGAGGTCTTGAAGACCGAGAGCTGGTTCCAGCGCGAGAAGCTGGTGTAGTAGTTGCTCGGCACGTCGAGAACCTTGTCGAAGCTCTTGAAGCGGCTGCCCTTGCCGATTTCGGGGGCAACCAGATGCTCGATGATGCGCGCGTCGAACTGGTCGCCGGCGATGCCCACGCCGGAATGGCCGACGGGCACGGCGGAAAGCCTGCCGCCGCTGGTTTCGAAGCGGATCAGCGAATAGTCGGTCGTGCCGCCGCCGAAATCGGCGACGAGAACGGTCGCGTCGCGCTTCAGGTGCTGCGCGAAATAGAAGGCCGCCGCCACCGGCTCGTAGACATAGTGGATTTCCGGGAAGCCGAAGCGGGTGAGCGCCTCGTTGTAGCGGGTCATCGCCAGCGCCGGATCGGGATTGGCCCCGGCAAAATGCACCGGCCTGCCCGCGACGATGCGTTTGGCACCCGACGGCCAGCCGTCGCCGGCATAGGCCTCGAGGCGCTTGAGGAAAACCTCCATCAGATCCTCGAACTGGAAGCGCCGCGCATGGATGAGCGTGCCCTGGAACAGCGGCGAGGCGGCGAAGGTCTTGATCGACTGCAGGAAACGGCATTCGCCGGGATTGTCGATGAACTGGCGGATGGCGGCCTGTCCGGCCTCGACCTTCAGCGCCCTTGCGCCGAGCTGGCGGTCCTTCATGAAGGAGAGCGCGGTGCGCATGCTGTCCGTGGTGCCGGCCGAGGAGGTGAAGGCGACCGAATGGGTGGCCTGACCGCTGTCCGCGAGCGCCATCACCGTATTCGTCGTGCCGAAATCAAGCCCCAGCGCCTCAGCCATCGCCGCCGCTCCCTGTCATGTCTTGAATGGATGCCGGAACCGGGCAGGACCCGGACGCGAAACGGGGCGCGGTGGCCGCGGCCCGCAATGAGAGCGCGCGTATTGGCACGAAGGGGAGGGCAAAGGCAAGGGGGGTGGAAAGGAGGTTGTGCGCAGGCCGGATTTCCCGCTTTCCTCGCGCGCGTCCTTCGGTCTAAGGTCGAGCCGCCAGGGGGACGCGCATGAGTCAGTTGCTGATCAATCAATACCTGAACGAAATCGACCGCTTGCGGAAGTTTTCGGGCTCGGTGACGGAAGGCGTCATCTCCGAAGCCTTCAAGGACCTCCTGAAGACCTGGTCGCGCCAGCTCAACTGGCAGTTCGCCGCGCAGTATGAATTCGCCTCGGCGCAGAAATCGCGCATCCGCCCCGACGGCACGATCTTCCACAGCCTCGGCCTGCCCTTCGGCTACTGGGAGGCCAAGGATACCGCCGACGACCTCGACGTCGAGATCCGCAAGAAGCTCGCCAAGGGCTATCCGCAGGACAACATCATCTTCGAGAATTCCCACACTGCCGTCCTGATCCAGGACCGGCAGGAGGTGTTCCGCTGCTCGATGACCGACAACGACGCGCTCTTGAAGCTGCTCAACCTGTTCTTCGGCTACGAGCGCGAGGAAATCCGCGAGTTCCGCAAGGCGGTCGAGGAGTTCAAGACCTATCTGCCCTTCGTGCTCGACGCGCTGCGTTCCCGCATCGACGCGGCCTATGCGCAGAACCCGGTCTTCAAGGCGGCGGCGCAGAAATTCCTCGACACCTGCAAGGAGACGATCAACCCGACGCTGGGCGAGGCCGATGTGCGGGAAATGCTGATCCAGCATATCCTGACCGAGGAAATCTTCGCCAATGTGTTCAACGAGGGCGATTTCCACCACGAGAACAACATCGCCAAGGAGCTTTACGCGCTGGAGGGCAAGTTCTTCACCGGCGCGGTGAAGAAGGAGACGCTGAAGGGGCTCGAACTCTACTATGCGGCGATCCGGGCGAACGCGGCGCAGATCACCAGCCATGCGGAAAAGCAGACCTTCCTGAAGGTCATCTACGAGAATTTCTACAAGGTCTACGACGAGAAGAAGGCCGACCGGCTGGGCGTCGTCTATACGCCGAACGAGATCGTGAAATTCATGATCGAGGGCGCCGACTGGCTCTGTGAAAAGCATTTCGGCAAGAACCTGATCGACGAGCATGTCGAAATCCTCGATCCGGCGACGGGCACCGGCACCTTCATCTGCGAGCTGCTCGAACACTTCCGCGGCGACCCGAAGAAGCTCGCCCACAAATACAAGAACGAGCTGCACGCCAACGAGGTGGCGATTCTGCCCTACTACGTCGCCAACCTGAACATCGAGGCGACCTATGCGGCGATCACCGGCCAGTTCGCCGAATTCCCCAATCTCTGCTTCGTCGACACGCTGGACAATGTCGAGGGGCTCGGCATCCGCGCCGGCCACCAGCACGACATGTTCGCGGCCCTCTCCGACGAGAACATCGAGCGCGTCAAGCGCCAGAACGCCCGCAAGATTTCGGTGATCATCGGCAACCCGCCGTATAATGCCAATCAGGCCAACGAGAACGACAACAACAAGAACCGCGCCTATCCGCGCATCGACGAGTTGATCAAGGCAAGCTATATCCGCCTGTCGACGGCGCAAAAGACCAAGGTCTACGACATGTATGCCCGCTTCTTCCGCTGGGCCTCGGACCGCATGCACGACGACGGCGTGCTGGCCTTCATCACCAACCGTTCCTTCATCGACAGCCGCACCTTCGACGGCTTCCGCAAGGCGGTGGCCGAGGAATTCCACGAAGTCTACGTGGTCGATCTCGGCGGCGACGTGCGCGCCAATCCGAAACTGTCAGGCACCAGGCACAATGTCTTCGGCATCCAGACGGGCGTGGCCATCTCGTTTCTCGTCAAGCGGCGCAAGCAGAAGGGCTGCAAGATCTTCTATGCCCGCCGGCCGGAATTCGACACCGCCGCCGACAAGCTGAGTTTTCTGGGCGCGTCGAAACTGTCGTCCTTGTCCTTCGAGCGGGTCGAGCCGGACAAGAAGGGCAACTGGATCAACCTGACGGACAATGACTGGGACACGCTGATCCCGGTCGCCGACAAGAAGACCAAGGCGGCCAAGACGACGGGGCAGGAGCGGGCGATTTTTCGGCTGTTTTCGTTTGGTCTCGTTACAAATAGAGACGACTGGATGTATGCTCGGTCGCCAGATGACCTTAGGTTAAGGACGGATTTTCTTGTAGGTCGGTATGAAGCAGACAGGCTAAACGTACCTACGACGAGAGGTGGCGCTCGGGATGTGGAAAGACTGACGTCCGAAATTAAATGGACGCGCTCTGTCAAACAGGCCCTGCAAAACAATACACCATTGGATACGTCGGCGGCACAACTAGTCACGACGCTCTACCGGCCATTCGACAAGCAGAATTTACTGTTTTATCCCCCGTTTATTGAGATGCTCAATCAGACACGGACAATATTTGGTCAACAAGGGCAGGCCAACAACCTAGGGATTGTCTTTACTGATCCAACTTCTCAGAAGCCTTTTATGGCGCTTTCTTCGGATACTGTCATCGACATGCACCTCGTTGGGGCAGCCGCAGGTGCAACCAATCTCCCCCTCTACCGCTACACCGCCGATGGCGAGCGGGTCGACAACATCACCGACTGGGGTCTGAAGCAGTTCCGGGCGCATTACGGCAAGGGCGAACACCTCCCCCTTGAGGGGGGAGGTCGCGCGGAACGCGCGGGTGGGGGTGACCCTTCAGCATCTGCGGTGGATCACCCCGCCCCGGACCTGTGGTCCGACCCTCCCCCTCAAGGGGAGGGTAAGCGCGGAAAGGCCGCCGCCATCACCAAGGAAGACATCTTCCACTATGTCTACGCCGTGCTGCACGATCCGCTCTACCGGGAGAAATATGCCCAAAACCTGAAGCGCGATTTCCCGCGCATTCCCTTCTATCCCGATTTCCGGGCCTGGGCGGACTGGGGCAGGCGGCTGATGGCGCTGCATATCGGCTATGAGGCGGTCGAGCCCTGGCCGGTCACGCGCACCGATAGCGTGGACGAGGGCGCGCGGGCGGCGGGCGTTGCGCCGAAGGCGATGCTGAAGGCCGACCGCGACAATGGCCTGATCCGCCTCGACAGCGAGACCACGCTGTCGGGCATTCCCAAAGAGGTCTGGGACTACAGGCTCGGCAACCGCTCCGGCGTCGAATGGATCCTCGACCAGTACAAGGAAAAGACGCCGAAGGACCCGACCATCCGCGAGAGGTTCAACACCTACCGCTTCGCCGACTACAAGGAAAAGGTGGTCGACCTGATCGCCCGCGTCACCCGCGTCTCGGTCGAGACGGTTGCGATTACCGAGGCGATGAAGACGGCGCGGCGGGGGTGAGGGCATCTCTCCCCTTGCGGGAGAGAATGGAATTTCAGCGCTTAGCATTGGCTAAGTGCTAGAAATTCCAAGAGAGGGGTGGGTTTGCTGGTGCCATCGGAACTTTGCCCCTCGCTTGCAAAATCTGAGGTTTAGCCCTGGCGGGCTAAGCCCTCGATTTCGCTTTCTCCCCCGCAAGGGGGGAGATCGTGCGCCGTGTTTACGGCATTGCCCCTCATCCGGCTGCCGCCACCTTCTCCCCGCTTGCGGGGAGAAGGGACAAGCGGCACCTCCGCGCACTCCGTCATCCTCGGGCTTGTCCCGAGGATCTGCCGGGGCTGCCTTCTGTTCACTGCGACGTGGGGTTTGCTGCTGGTGCAGAAGATCCTCGGGACAAGCCCGAGGATGACGACCTGGTCCCTGGAGCGGGAGAAGGGACAAACGGCGGCGCGGCGGGGGTGAGGGCATCTCTCCCCTTGCGGGAGAGAATGGAATTTCAGCGCTTAGCATTGGCTAAGTGCTAGAAATTCCAAGAGAGGGGTGGGTTTGCTGGTTCCATCGGAACTTTGCCCCTCGCTTGCAAAATCTGAGGTTTAGCCCTGGCGGGCTAAGCCCTCGATTTCGCTTTCTCCCCCGCAGGGGGGCGGAGATCGTGCGCCGTGTTTTGACGGCATTGCCCCTCATCCGGCTGCCGCCACCTTCTCCCCGCAGGCGGGGAGAAGGGACAAGCGGCACCTCCACGCACTCCGTCATCCTCGGGCTTGTCCCGAGGATCTGCCAAGGGCGGCCTTCTCTTCGCGGCGACGTCGGGTTTGCTGCTGGTGCAGAAAGATCCTCGGGACAAGCCCGAGGATGACCACCTGGTCCCTGGAGCGGGAGACATGCTCTATTTCAGATACCGCCGCGCCGCCCAGACGGTGGCGGCGCCGGCCAGCGCCAGCAGGAGGCCGTAGATCGTCCAGGGGTTCTGGTTGATCATGAAGCTGGAGGCGGGGTAGGGGAAATGGCCTGTCCCTTGGCCGATCCAGACGAGGCCGATCAGCATGGCGAGAATGCCGATGACGGTGAGCGCCAGTCTTGCGATTGCCATGGTTCACTGTCTCCCTGATGATCCGCCCCTATGAATATAGGCGGCCTTGCCGGTCAGGCGAGGGAAACGATCTCCTTTGCCTCCTGGCGGGTGCCCGTCCTTCATCCGCCTCAGACGTCCGCGTAGTAGCGCTGGACCAGCGACTGGCCCTGTCCCTCGCCGTCCGCTCCGGCGGGCGTTGCGAAATTTTCCAGCCACTGGCCGATGATCCGGCCATGGGCGAAAGTCTGCGGCCCGGCGATGGAGGCTGAGACGGCAGGGACGGAAGGCCGCGCGGCAATGCGCGCATCCGGGCGCCCCGGACCGTTGCGGGTGTCGTGTCCGGCAGCGTTGATCGTGTCGCGCATCATGGCTCATGCCCTGTTCAGCCTGTTGAACAGCTCTATAGCGGCCGCGCCTTGCCCTTCCGTCGATTATTCCGCTCGGATTTGCCTCAAATGCAAATGGCCGAGCGCGAGGCCCGGCCATGCCGTCGTTCGACCTGTGGGGCCGAAAGGATCAGATTGTCCGGTTGTGCTCCCGGCGCAGGAACCAGCGTGCGCCGATGAAGACGATCAGGCCGAAGACGGCGACCAGCGCGCCGTTGATCGTCCACACGCTTTCATTCGGCATGAAGTCGGTGCCGGGCAGGCGAAACATGCCGGTGCCGTGCGCGACCCAGGCGATGCCGACAAGGAGCGTCAAGGCCCCGACGACGGTGAATAATTGGCGAATCTGCTCCAATAGTCTCTCCTCCCATGGAACAATTTGTCGCACCAACTATAGTCGACTTCGCGTCGGACGCCAGCGAAAATCTCTCCCTTTTTCTGGGGAGGCTGCGGGCAGCAAAAACCCCGCGCGCCGAGGGGGATCGCGGGGTCCAGTTGTGTCCCGGGCGGGGTCCGGTGCCGGCTCAGATCGATTTCGCCGCGCCGCCGTCGACGCGCAGCATGGTGCCGGTGACATAGCTTGCCGGCACGGAGCAGAGGAAGGCGGCAGCGGCGGCAAACTCCTCCACCTTGCCGAGCCGACCGGCGGGGATTGTCCTGATCGAGGCGGCGCGCACCTCATCCAGTGTCTTGCCGGCCTTCTTCGCATTGGCGCCGTCGAGCTCGTCGATTCGGTCGGTATGGATGCGGCCGGGCAGGATCATGTTCGCGGTGACGCCGAAGCTGGCCACTTCCGTCGAGAGCGTCTTGTTCCAGCCGACCAGCGCCGAGCGCAGCGTGTTGGAGAGCGCGAGATTGGGGATCGGCTCGAACACGCCGGATGAGGCGACGGTGAGGATGCGGCCGAACCCTTGCGTCTGCATCAGCGGCAGGAGCGCATTGGTGAGCGTGATGACGCGCACGACCATCGACTGGAAGAAGTTGAAGAGCTTTTCCGCCGTCATCTCCTCCGCCGTGCCCGGTGTCGGGCCGCCGGTATTGTTGACCAGGATGTCGATGCCGCCGAGCTTGTGGTGGACGGCGGCGAGCATCCTGTCGACGAAATCGGCGTCGGAGAGGTCGGCCTCAACCCAGTCGGCCTTGCCGCGACCCGCCGCATTGATGGCGTCGGCATTGGCCTTCAGCTTGTCGGCGCTGCGGCCGCACAAGAGCACATGCGCGCCCTCGTCGGCCAATGCCTTCGCGATGCCGAGGCCGAGGCCGCGCGACGAGGCGAGCACGAGCGCGCGTTTTCCCTTGATGCCGAGATCCATGGTGATGTCCTTTTCTGAAAATGTGTTCGTGCCGGATGTTATAAGGCGGTGGCCGGGTTTTGGAAGGGGCAAGACCAAGGGTCGCGGACAGCTTGGCGGTCCGTTGCGCTGCCCCCCTCTGGCCTGCCGGCCATCTCCCCCACAAGGGGGGAGATTGACTCGCGGCTGCCGGTTCCGCCGCC
>DPXQ01000113.1:1419-35978 GCA_003527225.1 Rhizobium sp. | reverse complement strand
AATTTGGGGATCAGGCCCGAGCGGAGAGAGACGATGAGCGAGCAACAGGAACTGCCCGAACGCGAGAGCATGGAATTCGACGTGGTGATCGTGGGAGCCGGGCCTGCCGGCCTTTCCGCCGCGATCCGCCTGAAGCAGGTCAATCCGGAGCTCACCGTCGTCGTTCTCGAAAAGGGCGCGGAAGTGGGCGCCCACATTCTCTCCGGCGCGGTGGTCGATCCGATCGGCATCGACCGGTTGCTTCCCGAATGGCGCGACGAGGCAGACCACCCCTTCAAGACGGAAGTGAAGGACGACCACTTCCTGTTCCTGGGCCCCGGCGGCTCGATCCGCCTGCCCAACATGTTCATGCCGCCGCTGATGAGCAATCACGGCGCCTATATCGTCTCGCTTGGCAATGTCTGCCGCTGGCTGGCGACCCATGCCGAGGCGCTGGGTGTGGAGATCTATCCGGGCTTTGCCGCGACCGAAGTGCTTTATAACGACGAGGGCGCGGTCATCGGTGTCGCGACCGGCGACATGGGCGTCGAGAAGAACGGCGAGCCGGGCCCGAACTATACGCGCGGCATGGAACTTCTCGGCAAGTACGTGCTGATCGGCGAGGGCGTGCGCGGTTCGCTCGCCAAGCAGCTGATCGCCAAATTCGACCTCTCGAAGGATCGCGAGCCCCAAAAATTCGGCATCGGTCTCAAGGAACTCTGGCAGGTGAAGCCCGAGAACCACAAGCCGGGCCTCGTCCAGCACTCCTTCGGCTGGCCGCTCGACATGAAGACCGGGGGCGGCTCCTTCCTCTATCACCTCGAAGACAATCTCGTGGCCGTCGGCTTCGTCGTCCACCTGAACTACAAGAACCCCTATCTCTCCCCGTTCGAGGAATTCCAGCGCTTCAAGACCCATCCGACTATCGCCGCGACCTTCGAGGGGGCAAAGCGCCTCTCCTATGGCGCGCGCGCGATCACCGAGGGCGGCTACCAGTCGGTGCCGAAGCTCTCCTTCCCGGGCGGTGCGCTGATCGGCTGTTCCGCCGGCTTCGTCAACGTGCCGCGCATCAAGGGCAGCCACAATGCGGTGCTGTCGGGCATGCTGGCGGCGGAGAAGATCGCCGACGCGATTGCCAATGGCCGCGCCAATGACGAGCCGGTCGAGATCGAGACCGAATGGCGTTCGACCGATATCGGCAAGGATCTGAAGCGGGTCAGGAACGTCAAGCCGCTGTGGTCGAAGTTCGGGACCGCGATCGGCGTGGGGCTCGGCGGTCTCGACATGTGGACCAACCAGCTCTTCGGCTTCTCGCTGTTCGGCACGCTGAAGCACGGCAAGACCGATGCCGCCTCGCTGGAGCCGGCGGCCAGGCACAGGCCGATCGCCTATCCGAAGCCGGACGGCGTCCTGACCTTCGATCGTCTCTCCTCGGTCTTCCTGTCCAACACCAACCACGAGGAGGACCAGCCCGTCCATCTTCAGGTCAAGGACATGGATATGCAGAAGCGTTCGGAACTCGGCATCTATGCCGGTCCTTCGACCCGCTACTGTCCGGCCGGCGTCTACGAATGGGTGGAGACGGATAGCGAACCGGTCTACGTGATCAACGCGCAGAACTGCGTCCACTGCAAGACCTGTGACATCAAGGACCCGAACCAGAACATCAACTGGGTGCCGCCACAAGGGGGCGAAGGGCCGGTCTATCCGAACATGTAATGTTCGTCCGGCCCGCACCTGGTTCGGCAGCCGGACATTACACTCTCGTAACTTTGATGTATGTCAACTTCCATATATGATAACAAAGTAGAGTAATCGGTGATCGGCGAGCCCAAGGGCTCCGCCTGTCAATTGTTTCCCTTTTAACTCACTTGATTGATTGGAGAATTGACATGAAACGGAAATTGACATCAGCGGTGGCATTGACACTAACCTCCGTACTGCTCGCAGGCGCGGTGGAAGCGCAGCAATTCGGCATGGGCGCCGGCCCCGGCTGGAACCGTGGCGGCATGATGATGATGCCGGGACGGGGACGATTCCCGATTGTTGACGCCGATGAAAACGGTGTTGTCAGCGCGGAGGAAGCTGCCTCGGCAGCCGAAGAAGTCTTCGCGGCAATGGATGCCGATGACAATGGCGAACTGACCCTGGAAGAATATATGACGGTCCGCATGGGTCCGCAGAATGGCTGGAACAAGGAGCGCCAGGCCGCGCGGGAGAAGGACAAGAGCGACCGATTCGCCACGATGGACGCGGACAAGAATGACAGTGTCTCGCAGGCCGAGTTCATGGCCAGCAGCAAGGGCCGCTTCGAGGGCGCTGATGCTGACAAGGACGGCAAGGTCACGCCTTGGGAATGGCGCAGCCAGCAGTGGAACTGAGCCCTCTTTCGATATAGGGAACGCGGCCGAACGCGGGCCGTGGCAATACATTGGATAGTGGTCGGCCCGGCACTCCTCGCGAGTGCCGGGCCTTTTTTTGTCCTTTGGAAGCGAACGTCCCGTTGCGGGTCTGCCGTCACTTCCTTGGAGACAATATGCCGGTGGACAGGGCCACGCCCGCGCCGGTGACAATTGCCGCGAGAAAATCCATCGGGCCGATCTGTTCGCCGAGCAGAAGGCCGCCCCCAAGGGCAGCCATTACAGGGACGAGCGCGGCAAAGGCCGCTGCCGGCATGCTGCCGAGCGAACGCACCGCGATCCCGAAGGCGATGGTCGCGGCGAGCCCTGACAGCAGCCCTTGCGCCACGACCTGGATGCCGATTTCATTGAGTGTAATGCCGCTAAGGTCGATGCCGAAGAGTGCGACCAGCACGATGTGGATCAGCAACGACCAGATGGCGATCAGCGCGCTGCCCTCGAGCGCGCCTAGTCCCGAGCGGCGGAAGGCGTGGGTATAGATCGCCCAGAAGGTGGCTGCGATCGGCAGCAGGACATAGCCTTGCCAGGCGATATCGCTCACCGTCAACAGGCTGGAAAGCAGGATCAGAATGCCGACGACGATCGCGCCGATGCCGGCAAGCCGCATGGCATCCGGCCGTTCGCGGAAGACGAGAATTCCGATCAGCGCGGTCGCAAGCGGCATGGCTCCGACCATCAACACGCCGGCGGCGGAGGCCGGCGCGAAATGCAGGGCGAAGGCGGCGACATGGAAGAAGGGCGCGCCCGAGCCGCAGACCATCAGGAAAAGTGTCAGGCGGGGCACGCCCTTCGGAATGAGGCCCGCGCGGATCCACACCGGCGCAAGCACGATTGCGGGGATCCCGAAGCGAAGAAGGCCAAGCTCGATGGCGCCGATCTGGGTCTGCCGACCGTAGCGCGTGGCCAGCACCCAGACCGCCCAGATGACGACGGTCAGAAAGGCCGCGAGATAGCCGGTCGCTTTCGGCAATCCTGTGCGTTGTTGTTCGCTGGCATATGCCATGGGAGGAGTCCTGATCTGTTTGTGGTATGGCAACTCAATTGTATCGGCACAATATCGGGCATGTCCTTGCTATTCATGCCTGGAAACTCGATAATTGTGGCATGTTCTGTCAATCCTGAAGCAAAAGTGTCTTGAATATGCCAAATCTCGATGAATTCGATACAGGTATCCTTTCGGTTCTGCAGGAGGACGCCCGCGCCAGCAACGTTGAAATCGCCGAACGGATCAACCTCTCGCCATCCCCCTGTCTGAGGCGTATCCGCAACCTCGAGAAGGAGGGCGTAATTCGCGGCTATCGGGCGGAAATTGACCGCAAGAAGGTGGGGCTCGGACTGACCGTCTTCGTCGAGGTGAAGGTCGGCCATCACAACCGCGAAACCTCGGAGCGATTTCAGGAGGCGTTGTTGGCGGTGCCCGAAGTTGCCTCCTGCCATCTGATATCCGGGGAGGCGGATTTTCTTGCCGAAGTGGTCGTTGCCGATCTGGCGAGCTACGAGACGCTGTTGACCGAGACGCTGCTCGACCTGCCGGGTGTTACCGATATCCGTTCGAATTTTGCGATCCGCACGATCAAGACCGGCGGACCTTTGAAGCTGCCCGAACCGCGCTGAGGCCATCTTTTCGCCACGGAGATGAACGCGGGAGGCTTGCCATTAAGCCTTCGTTAACCATACTTTCCTTAAGTTCGCACTAATGGAGTGCGAACCAGGGGATTGAAAAATGACGATTTCGCGCCGCGGCCTTCTTCTCGGCCTGCCACTCTTTCTCGCAGGCTGTAGCACGAGCGCGGATTATGCCGCCTATGGCCCGGTGCCGGGCGAGCCCTTTCCTGTGAAGCGCGTGGCGCTCGAAAAGTTCAAGCCGGAACTGAGGCGCCAGGAAGTGGCCTACGAGACCAGGCAACCGGCCGGCACGATCGTCGTCGATACGCCGGCGCGGCGGCTCTATTACGTACTCGGCAATGGCCGCGCGATCCGCTACGGCGTCGGTGTCGGTCGTAGCGGCTATGCGCTTGCCGGTGTCGCCTATATCGGGCGCAAGGCGGAATGGCCGGGCTGGACTCCGACCGGCAGCATGATTGCCCGTGATCCGCGCAACCTGCGCTATGCCGGCGGCGTTCCGGGCGGCCTCAGCAGCCCGCTCGGCGCCCGCGCGCTCTACCTTTATCGCGGCGGCAAGGACACCATGTTCCGCATCCACGGGACAACCCAGCCGCAATCGATCGGCCAGGCCATGTCCAGCGGCTGCATCCGGATGATGAACCACGACGTGATCGATCTTTACAATCGCGCCAAGGTCGGTGGCCGCGTCGTGGTGCTGCAGGCCTAGCTTTCGGTCTGCCGCCGTAGCACTGTGATTTTCCGGGGGCGCGCAACCATTTTGCGCGCCGGGCGTTCCTGTTTCGCCATGCACGTCACAGAGCATTCTCCAGACGGCCCACCGAAAGCGCAATCATGAAACTGAAGGCGATTTTCAATCGCGACGGCGGAACCTTCAAGACCACGGACATGGGGGAATTCTGCGTCCGGGCGACGGAAGTATTCGCGCTCGCCGGACACCAGATCTCCTGTTCGGTGGTCGCCGGCAAAGACGTCGTCCCGGCCCTGGAGGCTGCGGCGGGCGAGAACGGGGTCGACGCCCTCATCGCCGGCGGAGGCGACGGCACGATATCGGCGGCGGCGGGGATCGCCTGGAAGGTCGGGCTACCGCTCGGTGTGGTGCCCGCCGGCACGATGAACCTGTTTGCCCGCTCCCTAACACTGCCGCTCGACATCTGGCGGGCACTGGAGGTGCTGGCTGAAGGCTCCGTGCAGGCGGTCGACATCGCAACCGTCAACGGCAAGCCCTTCGTCCATCAGTTCTCCGCCGGCCTGCACGCGCGCATGGTGCGCATGCGCGACGCAATGGAGTTTTCCTCCCGCCTCGGCAAGATCGGCGCCAGCACCCGCGCTGCATTCGGCGTCATGCTGCGTCCGCCACGCTTCGAGGTGATCTTCGATATCGACGGCGACGGGCGCGAGGAGCACCGCGTGGTTTCCGCAGTTTCCGTTTCCAACAATCCCTTCGGCACCAATCCGCTTCTCTTTGCCGATGATCTCACCACTGGCCAGCTCGGCGTCTATATCGCCGGGCCACTGGAACCGTCCGGGGTCGGGCGTCTGGCGATCGACATCCTGCGCGGACGGTTCGAGGAAAACCAGGCCGTGACGGCGGCGACGGCCAAGATGGTGCGCTTGCACTTTCCAAGGCGACGCCACGGCGCATTATGCGTCGTGGACGGGGAACTCCTGCGCATGCCCGGCGATGTTGAGATCCGCATTCATCACAACGAGCTGAAGGTTCTGGCACCGGCGGTGAAAGCGCATGCTGTGCGGTCCCGGTGAAAAGGCACGGCCAGCCGAGTAACACAAAAGATGCCGGAAGCCCCAATGGCCCTCCCGTAAATCGATCGGCCCCAGACGCGGACTTCCTAGAATCAAAAGGGCTGCTCGCAAATAGTCGAGCAGCCCCTTGCTGTCATCAAAGAAGTTCCGGCTTCGAAATCCGGGATCAGAACCTGAAGTTCACACCGATCTTGCCGGTGTGGAAGCGCTGGTCGACATGGATGCCCAATCCGCTGTCAACCGTGTAGGCCCGAGAGCCGAAATCGTAATACATGTATTCCGCCTTGACGGACCATTGCGGCGAGAACGCATATTCGACACCCGCGCCGGCAACCCAGCCTGTATCGGTTCTCGTGGTGCTGCCGCTGACGCCCGCGCCATTGTCGGTGCTCATCTCGAAACGGCCGATGCCTAGACCACCGGTGCCGTAGAGAAGCAGGTTGTCAAAGGTGTAACCGATGCGGCCACGGACGGTCGAAAGCCACTTTGTATCGCTGGAGCAGGTAAAGGCCGGGTTGGGGCAGGCTGTGCTGCCGCTGATCCCGGTTGCGGAGATATCGGCTTCAGCACCGAACACCCAGCTATCGGCTTGCCAGTTGTAGCCCACCTGGCCGCCACCCAGAATGCCGTCGCCCTCGTGGTTCGCGGTGGCTCCACCTATGTCGTAGGTCCAGTCGATAATCGACCGACCGGCACCGATGTGGCCGCCGAGATAGAAACCGGTCCAGTCGATGGCAGGCGTGGTGACCGCTGGCGGATAAAGGTCTGCCGCCATTGCAGGTGACATCACACCTGCAATCCCCGCAATGAGAGCCGCACTAGCAAGAAGTTTCTTCATCACTGTGTCCCCTGTGACTAATCAATTCGATGTATACTAAATTAGAGTGCGGAAAGATTCAATTTGGGTGGATTGCATTATGGGGTTGTGTTGCCGATACGCGACACAACCTCACAAGCGTCTGATTTTGTATGTCATTTCTCTACGGTTTCGCCGGTTTGAAGGAGCTCGCTCGCGAAGTGTGATCTATATGCCGCAGTCAACCGCGACTCAGACTCGTGGTGATAAGTCGCGATCTCGACGCCGATAAAGTGCCCGGAAACGTGAGCGCCTCCTTGCGTTCCCTCGTTCGGACCAATCTTGCTGACCGCCACAAAAACGTCGGAACAGCGAGGCCATATCCCTCGCGCCGTTAGAAATGGAGCGTCAAAGACTGTGTTTTCCTGTAGCCATCTATTGCGTCTCGCCGCGGCGGCAAGTGTCGCGCTTGCCCCGGCGATTGCCTGTGCCGAACAACTGATCGATCCGGCCGGACCGTTCCGGATGGGCGAAGGGTATGCCGACGTTCCAGCTTCATGCGAAACCGTCAAGCATTGGGTAGATCATGCACCCGACACCCTTGACCGAGTGACGATGACGATCACCGGCAAGCTCGTCGCCGCCGAATGGGATGGCACGCTCGCCTATCTCATCATGTGCGACGAGGCCGGCGTGCAGGTCATGTGCGTGACCTACAGCAAGGAAAACCGCAATGTCGGCGACACCGTACTCTTCGCCGGCGGCTACAACCGCGCCGGCGAAAACCGTATCATGCTCGACCCATGCCTCGCCGACCCGGTCGAGTGACCGTCGAAGCGCCTCGCGTCAGTGCGTGAAGGCGGCGGCGATCAGGGCCTTGGTATAGTCCTCGCGCGGTTGCTCGAAAATCTGTTCCGTGGCCCCCTGTTCGACGATCTTGCCGTTCTTCATCACGATGACCTGGTCCGACATCGCCCTTACCACCGAGAGGTCATGGCTGATGAAGACGTAGGAAAGCTCGTGCTTGTCCTGCAGGTCGCGCAGAAGCTCGATCACCTGCCGTTGCACGGAACGGTCGAGCGCCGAGGTCGGTTCGTCGAGGATGACCACCTTCGGCTTCAGGATAATCGAGCGGGCGATCGCGATTCGTTGCCGCTGGCCGCCGGAAAATTCGTGCGGATAGCGATTGCGTGCCGCGGGATCGAGCCCGACCTCCTTGAGCGCGGCGATCGCCCGTGCGTCGCGTTCGGCGCGCGTCAGGCTCGGCTCGTGCACGAGAAGGCCCTCGGTGATGATTTCTCCGACCGTCAGGCGTGGCGACAGGGAGCCGTAGGGATCCTGGAAGACGAGCTGCATCATCTTGCGATACGGACGCATGGCGGCCCTGTCGGCGCCGGAAATGTCGTTCGTCTCGAAGCGATAGGTGCCGTCGGACGCCAGGAGCCGCAGAAATGCCCGGCCGAGCGTCGATTTGCCGGAGCCGGATTCTCCCACGATACCGATGGTCTGGCCCTGGTGCAGCGTCACGCTGACGCGATCGACGGCGCGGAAGACCTTCGACGAGCGGAACAGGAAGCCGGTGCCGATGTCGAACTCGACGACGACGTCGCGCGCCTGCAGAACGACGGGGGCGCCATCCGGGGGAGCGGGCTTTGAGCCCGTCGGTTCTGCCGCGAGCAGCATCTTGGTGTAGTCGTGCTGCGCATTGTTGAAGATCGCGTCGCGGCTTCCCTGTTCGACGATCTCGCCGCGCTTCATGACGACCACCCGATCGGCCATGTGCTTCACCACGCCGAGATCGTGCGTGATGAGCACGATCGCCATGCCGAATCGCTTCTGCAGGTCAGCCAGCAGGTCGAGGATCTGCGCCTGGATCGTCACGTCGAGCGCGGTTGTCGGCTCGTCGGCGATGAGCAGGTCCGGATCGTTTGCGAGCGCCATGGCGATCATGACGCGCTGGCGCTGCCCACCCGACATTTCGTGCGGATAGCTGTCGATGCGCCGCTCCGGTTCGGGAATGCCGACGAGCTTCAAGAGTTCGAGCACGCGTTCCCGCGCCTGTGCCTTGGTCATGCCGCGGTGAAATATCAGTGGCTCGGCGATTTGCTTTCCGACCGTATAGAGAGGATCGAGCGAGGTCATCGGCTCCTGAAAGATCATGGTGATTCTGGAGCCGCGCACGCCGTTCAGGGTTTTGAGATCGGCCCCGACCATTTCGGTCTCGCCGTAGCGCGCCGAACCGGTCACATGGCCGTTCTTGGCGAGCAGGCCCATGATCGCCATCATGGTCTGGCTCTTGCCAGAACCGCTCTCCCCGACGATCGCCAGCGTCTCGCCCTTCTTGACGTCGAAGCTGACACGCTTGACCGCCTCGACCGTCCCATCGGGCGTCGTGAAGTTGACCTCCAGATCGCGGACTGTGAGCACTGTGGTATTTTCTTCTGTTTTCATGCTCAGCGGTCCTTGGGGTCCAGCGCGTCGCGCAGGCCATCGCCGACGAAGTTCAGCGAGAACAGGGTTACGACGAAGAAGATGGCCGGGAAGATCAGCAGCCACGGCGCGCTCTGCATGTTGGCCGCCCCTTCCGAGATCAGCGATCCCCAGCTCGCCAGCGGCGCCTGGACGCCGAGGCCGAGGAAGGAGAGGAAGCTCTCCGTCAGGATGACGTGCGGAACGACGACCGTTACGAAGACGATGACCGGGCCAATGGTGTTCGGAATGATGTGGCGCCGGATGATCTGCCAGTCGGTGAGGCCGAGCGCCTGCGCGGCGCCGACGAATTCGCGGCGTTTCAGAGAGAGAGTCTGGCCACGCACGATGCGCGCCATTTCCAGCCATTGCACCGCGCCGATAACGATGAAGATCAGGACGATCGAGCGTCCGAAGAACACCACCATCACCACCACGAGGAACACGAAGGGCAGCGAATAGAGGATCTCGACGAGACGCATCATGACGTTGTCGACGCGGCCGCCGAGATAGCCCGAGGTGGCGCCGTAGATGACGCCTATGCCGAGCGATACCAGCGAGGCGGTAAGGCCGACCGCGATGGAGATCTGCCCGCCGAGCATGACGCGAACCAGAAGGTCGCGGCCGTTGCTGTCGGTTCCGAAGGGGAAGTATTCCTGCTGCACGTGCCCCGTCAGCACCATCGAGAGCTGATCGGGCGCGATCTCCTTGACGGTTGTCTCGCGGAACTCGTTGACTCGGTCGAAATAGCGAGCCGTGCGCTCGTCGATCGGCTTGGTCGAGCTGATCCTGGCGGTGAACACGCCATTTTCCACCGAGAAGCTGTCGAGGGTTACGCGGGCGCGCTTGGCAACGCCTGCGGCGACATCCTCGAGGGTTTGCGGATCGGGCCGCGGCGACAGGCTCGGTCCGACGCTGACATACGAGGAGAAGACCTGGTCGTAGCTGTGGGGCGAGAAGAACGGCCCGAAGAAGGAAAACACAGCGACCAGCAGCAGCACCAAGGTGCCGCCCATCGCCGCCTTGTTGCGCCGGAAGCGCAACCAGGCAAGCTGGCCGAGGCTTCGGCCGGTGACTGATTTCTCGGAAACGGCGGTCATGTCAGTCATGGCGGACCCTCGGATCGAGCAGGCCGTATGCGATGTCGACGGCCAGGTTGAAGACGATCACGAACACTGCGACGAGCACCACGGTCGCCATCACGAGCGGATAGTCGCGGTTGAGCGCGCCGAGCACGAAAAAGCGGCCGACGCCGGGAATGGTGAAAATGCTCTCGACCACGGCGGAACCGGTGAGCAGCGCGGCGGCGGCCGGTGCGAGGTAGGAGACGACCGGCAGCATGGCGCCGCGCAGGGCATGGGTGAGGACGACCACACGCGGGGGCAGGCCATAGGCGCGCACGGTGCGGATGTGGTCGGTGTTGAGCGCCTCGATCATCGAGCCGCGCGTCAGCCGCGCGAAGACCGCAAGTTGCGGAAGGGCGAGAACCGTGATCGGCAGCGCCAGGTAATAGGGGGAGCCGTCGCCCCACCCACCGGCCGGTAGCCAGTAGAGGCTGAGAGCGAAGATGAGGGTCAGGACGGGGCCCATGACGAAGTTGGGAATGGTCATCCCGACCGTTGCGAAGGCCATCAGGACGAAGTCGATGACGCCGTTCTGGCGTAGCGCCGCGACCGTGCCCAGAATGACCCCTCCAATCAGGGCGAGCCCGAGCGCGATCGAACCGACCTGGATCGAATATGGGAGCGCCTGGGCAATCAGTTCGGCGACGGTGTTGTCCTTATAGATGAAGCTCGGGCCGAAATTCCCCTGCACCGCATTGCCGATGTAGGTGATGTATTGCTTCCAGAGCGGCTGATCGAGCTGGTAGGTCTTTGCCAGCAGCTCCATGGTCTGCGGAGCAAGCGGCCGTTCGAGGTCGAAAGGACCACCCGGCGCGAGACGCATCAGGAAGAAGGAAATCGTGATAACGAGAAACACCGTCGGAATGGCGCTCATCATCCGTCTGAGGATAAAATTCAACATGGGCCAATGACATATGCGCGGCAGCGCCGTCGCTGCCGCGCATATGTCTCCTGTTCGACGTTATTCGGATACGCTGAGGAACTTGGTCAGGTGCTCGTTGACCGCATTGTCCTGCCAGCCCTTGACCTTCTTCGACACCATCCACAGATCGGCGGTGTTCATCAGCGGGGCGATCGGCTGGTCGTTGGTCAGGATCGTTTCGGCCTCATGCATCATGGCCATGCGCTTGGCGGGGTCCTGCTCGTCATACGAGGCCTTCACCAGCTTGTCGTAGTCCGGGTTGTTGTAGTGGCCGTAGTTGAAGGCGACGTTGTCACTGACTGCCAGTGCCAGGAAGTTTTCCGGGTCGGCATAGTCGGCGGACCAGCCGGCGCGGGCGACGTTGAACTTGCCGCCTTCCTTCAGGTACGAATAATGCGAGGCGACGTCGAGGTTGACGAGCGAAACGTTGGCCCCGAACGTGGTCTTCCACATATCGGCGACCGCGGTCGCGACGCGCTCGTGGTTGGTATTGGTGTTGTAGCGGATCTCGATGTCGAGCGGCTTGCCGCCTTCGCCGTAACCGGCTTCCTTTATCAGCTCGAGCGCCTTGTCTTCCCGGTCGAGCTGGGACATCGCGGCGAAGTCCGGCTCGGCCGGCGTGCCGTAACCTTCCATGCCCGGCGGTACGAGCGCATAGGCCGGTAGCTGGGCACCGGAATAGATTTCCTGCGAGAGGAAGTCGCGGTCGACCGCCATGGAGAGTGCCCGGCGGACGCGAGGATCGTCAAAGGGTGCTGTGCGGGTGTCGAAGGCATAGTAGTAGGTGGCCAGCGCCGGGCTCACGTGAACCTCGTCGCCATACTTTTCCTTCAGGCGGTCAAGCTGGTCGGCGGAGAAGTTGAAGGTGACGTCCAGTTCGCCGGCCTCATAGCGCCGGATGGCTGCTGCATCGTCTTCGATCGGGTAGAAGACGACCTTGTCGACCTGCACATTGGCGGCGTCCCAATAGTTCTCGTTCTTGACGGCGGTCAGGTTATCGTTGGGGACGTGGCTCTCAAGCTTGTAGGCGCCGTTGGAGACCATGTTGCCCGGCTTGACGAACTGATCGCCGAATTTCTCGTAGTTGGCCTTGCTGATCGGCAGCGCGGTATAGTGCGAAAGAAGCTGGAGGATGTAGGGGGTCGGGCGCTCCAGCGTGATTTCGAGCGTCTTGTCATCGACAACCTTCACGCCGAGCTGGTCCACCGGCACTTCGCCCTTGTTGACCTTTTCGGCGTTCTTGATCGGGAAGAGGAGGTTCGCATACTGCGCGGCCGTCTTCGGATCTTCGATGCGCTGCATGGCGAACTGGAAATCGCCCGCAGTCACCGGCGTGCCATCGGACCACTTGGCGTTGTCGCGCAGCTTGAAGGTATAGACGGTGCCGTCGTCGGACATCGTCCAGCTCTCGGCGACGCCCGGCAGGATCTTACCGTCCGGACCGTGAATGGTCAGGCCCTCGAAGAGATCGTAGATGATGAAACCTTCGATATTGATCGAGATATGAGCATAGTCGAGCGAGGTTGGCTCGCCGGAATTGCCCCGGTGCAGGACGGTCTCGGCGAAGGCCGGACCCGCAGCAACGAGCATGGTGCTCACCAGGAGGGTTGTCGCCAGTTTTTTGATAATGGTCATTTTCGTTCTCCCCGTTTAAGGCTGACTGAGGCCCGGAAATGAGGGGAAAATGACGAGGATTTCAAGAGGCTGAAGGTGACTTGCGACAACTTCGACGCGTAAATTCGTCGTCGCGCACGAAACGAATGTATGCGCCGGTGCCGGCGCAATAAATGATCGCTTGAGCGCTTCTCAACGTATTTTTCTTCAGTCGCCCGAATCCGGGACCCTGTTGATATCCGCTAGATCCGCGGCAGGTAGGTCTGGTAGTCGAAGCTCGATACGGTGCGCAGGTAGGTGATCGCCTCCTTGCGCTTGGTGTCGCCGTAGATGCGGCGATACTCTTCACCGAAGACGTCGGCGATGAAGGCCGATTTGCGGAACCGGTCGACGGCGGTGAGGAAGTCGTGCGTCAGCATGTCAGGATGTTCCGGCGCGCTGTCGGGCGTGGTAACCGGGCCCGGATCGAGATCCTCGTCGAGGCCGAGCAGGATGCCGCCGAGGATTGCGGCGAGCAGCAGGTGCGGATTGGCGTCGGCGCCGGCGACGCGATGCTCGATGCGGGCGGCAGGACCGTCCTTGTCGGGAATGCGGATTGCCGTGCCGCGGTTGCCGAAACCCCAGTCGATCTTGTCGGGCGCAAAGGAGCCCGGCTGGAAGCGGCGATAGGAGTTGGCGAAGGGCGCGAAGATCAGCTGGGCGTCCTGCATCGTCTTCAGCATGCCGGCGGTGATCGACTTCAGCTTCACCGGATCGCCGCCCTTGGCGTCGAGAATGTTTTTCCCGTCCTTGTCGATGATGCTGGCATGGACATGCAGGCCCGAGCCCGCCTGGTCGGCATAGGGCTTGGCCATGCAGGTGGCCTTCAGCCCATGGCGGCGCGCGGCGAAGTCGACGACACGCTTCAGGTAGATGCAGTCATCGGCAGCAGCGATCGCGTCCGGCTTGTGCAGCAGGTTGACCTCGAACTGGCCGGCGCCGAATTCGGCGGTCGTCGCGTCGGCGGGCAGGCCCATGTCGTCGGCATAGCGGCGTACGGTCTCGAGGAAATCTTCCATCGCTGCCGTCGCGCGCATGTCGTAGAGCTGGAAGCCCTCTGCCTCGCCCTGCACGACCAGTGCCTTCGGCGGCATCGGCTTGCCGGTGTCTCGCCAATCGTCCTCGACGACGTAGAATTCCAGCTCCGTGGCGACGACGGGTGTCAGGCCCCGTTCCTCGAAACGCTTCAGCACATTGGCGAGAATGGCGCGCGGGCAGATATAATGCGGTTTGCCGTCCAGCGTGTGCATCGTTGCGAGCACCTGCTTGGAGCCGGCAGGCCCCCAGGGGAGCGAGGTCAGCGAGTTCCTGTCGGCCATGCAGATCCCGTCCGGATCGCCGAGCGTCAACGAGATGCGGGTGATGTCGTCATTGTCGTCGCCCCAGATGTCGAGCGACTGGGTTGAGGCCGGCAAGCGCACCGTGTTCTTCCAGACCTTGTCCTCGGCCTTGATCGGTATCATCTTGCCGCGCAGGTCGCCGTTCATGCCGACGAGCAGCACTTCTATGCGCGCGGAAGGATCGGCTGCGGTGACTTCGGCGGCCTGGGAAACATTCGTCATAAAAAGGGCTCTCTTTAGATCTGGCTGAAAGGCGATCTGGGGCGGGGGGCGGCTGATCGGCACCCTTGCCAAACGCATTTTGGAAGGTCATGTTCGTAGCCGATAACGTTCCGCCTTTCAATCAGGCAAGGAAGCAAGACCTTAGCGGACAGGCCCTCCAGGCTTGCCCGTCGCCGGTCTTGTGCTTGCAAAAGGATATATTGCCATGACGAAGCCCGTCGCCCATTCCAATCTCGGTGCCATCGACGCCGCCCATCACCTGCATCCCTTCTCGGACATGAAGAAGCTCAATGCCGATGGCACGCGTATCATCCAGCGCGCGGAAGGCGTGCACATCTGGGATTCGAACGGCAAGCAATATCTCGACGCGTTCGCGGGCCTCTGGTGCGTCAATGTCGGCTATGGCCGTGACTCCATAGCGGAGGCCGCCTATCAGCAGATGAAGGAATTGCCCTACTACAACACCTTCTTCGGTACGACGACGCCGCCGACCACGCTGCTCGCGCAAAAGATCGCCAGCCACGCCGGACCGACGCTCAACCACGTCTTCTTCACCAATTCCGGCTCGGAAGCCTCCGACACCTGGTTCCGCATGGCCCGCGTCTACTGGAAGGCGCTCGGCCATGAGACCAAGACCATGGTGATCGCCCGCAAGAATGGCTATCACGGCTCGACGGTCGCCGGCGCCTCGCTCGGCGGCATGCAGTGGATGCATGAGCAGGGCAACCTGCCGATCGCCGGCATTGCCCATATCGGCCAGCCTTACTGGTTCGCCGAAGGCGGTGACCTTACGCCGGCCGAATTCGGCCTCAAGGTCGCCCGCGAACTCGAGGACAAGATCCTCGAACTCGGCGAGGAGAACGTCGCGGCCTTCGTCGCCGAGCCGATCCAGGGCGCCGGTGGCGTCATCGTCCCGCCCGATACCTACTGGCCGGAGATCGTGCGCATCTGCAAGAGGTACAAGATCCTGCTGGTCGCCGACGAAGTGATCTGCGGCTTCGGCCGCCTCGGCTCCTGGTTCGGCCATCAGCATTACGGGTTCGAGCCCGATCTGGCGCCGATCGCCAAGGGGCTTTCCTCCGGCTATCTGCCGATTGGCGGCGTTCTCGTCAGCGATCGGGTGGCGGAAGTCATGATCAACGAGCTCGGCGATTTCTACCACGGCTACACCTATTCCGGTCATCCGGTCTGCGCCGCCGCCGCGCTCGAGAATATCGGCATTATCGAGGAAGAAAAGCTGGTCGAACGGGTGCGCGACGACATCGGTCCCTATTTCACAGAGGCGTGGCGGAGCCTTGCCGACCACGAGATGGTGGGCGAGGCGGTCAATGTCGGTCTGATGGGTGCAGTACAGATCACCGCCGACAAGGCGACGCGCCGCCGCTTCGAGAAGCCGGACGACATCGGCACACTGGTGCGCAACCAGTGCGTGGCGAACGGCGTGATCCTGCGCGCCACCGGCGACCGCATGCTGGCTTCGCCGCCGCTGATCATCTCGCGCTCGGAAGTGGACCAGACGGTCGAGACCCTGCGCAATGCGCTCGACTGGTTGAAGGACAATCGTCCGGAGTGAGGGTCGGGCAGAGACCCGAAATGCGAAAGGCCGGTGCGAACCGGCCTTTCGCGTCTTTGCTTTGTACCACTCTCCTGACCGACAGGGGCAGAGCCGTGTCAGGCCGTCCGTCATTCGAACGGCAATGGCGCCTCGACCATGGTCACAGCCTCTCGATATTGCCGGCCGCCTCGTCGATCAGGCGGGCCACTTCGAGCTGGACTTCACGGGTGACGCCATCCTGCGACAGGCGGTCCTGCAGGGCGACCTTGAGGTTCTGCATGGCGCGGCGGATCGGTGCCGCGTCGGTACGCTCGCTGAGCTTGGCAAGGGCTGCAAGCCGCGCCATGGCGGTCGCCACTTCGTTGGCCCGTTCGGCAAGATACGCGCGTCCGGCCTCGGTGATGGCCAGCAGCTTGCGCTGGCCTTCGCTGGCCTCTTCCTCCGCAAGCCCCATGTCGAGCAGCAGGGTCATAGTCGGATAGACGACGCCAGGGCTCGGCGCATAGGCGCCGCCCGAGCGATTTTCGATTTCGCGGATCAGGTCATAACCGTGCCGCGGCTGTTCCTCGATCAGCTTGATCAGGACGAGCCGTAGTTCGCCGCTTTCGAACATGCGTCGGCGTTCACCGCCTTGACCGCGACCCCGGTGCGGACCGTCGAACCGCCCGCCGGGCGCGCCTTTCCGCATGGCATGCCAACCCCGGTGGCCAAAACCCCGGCCATGGCCTTCAAAATTCATGTGTCTCATTTGTGTTCCTTTATTTACCGTTGAAACTCTATCTAAGATATATCTTAGTGCGATCATTGCAAGAAGCGCTTTGAGATTTTTTCGTTGTCCGAGGCGAGGGGACGGTGCGGCAGCCTTGGAGTGGTCCGGGCATTGACCTATCGTGCCGCAAGAGAATCAGACTTCGCGAGGAAGAGAGCATGGCAGGGCATCACCACGGGTATCGCGTCAATATCACCTGGATCGGCAATCGCGGCACCGGCACCTCCGGTTATCGCGACTATGACAGGGACCATGTGATCGCCGCCGAAGGCAAGCCCGATATTCCCGGCTCGGCAGATCCGGCCTTTCGCGGCGATAGCGCACGCTGGAACCCGGAAGACCTGCTCGTGGCCTCGGTCTCGGCCTGCCATAAGCTCTGGTATCTGCATTTCTGCGCCGTCAACGGCGTCGTCGTGACGGCTTACGAGGACCGCGCCGAAGGCACGATGATAACGGAAGCGGACGGGGGCGGACGCTTCACGGATATCGTGCTCAGGCCGCGCGTGACGATCTCGGCCGGCGATCCGGAACTGGCGGAAAAGCTGCATCACGATGCGCACGAGAAGTGCTTCATCGCCAATTCGGTCAACTTCCCGGTCCGCTGCGAACCGGTAATCATGGAGGCGTGAGGGGGGGGCTTTTGGGGGTAGGAGGCCGTTAGGTCGCTTTGCGCCAATAGCGGTCATTTGGACGAAAAGAAAAGGCTGTAGAATGCGACATTCCAAACAGGGGCCAATGCTTCGAGCCTCAGATGCAGAGGCATTGGATTGAGTGAGTGGATACCGATCCTAGTCCTGCCGAATCTCCTGCTCCGAGAGCCGATCGGTGATGGCGACATCGCGGTCACCCCTGTCGACGACAATCGAATTGCTGACGCCGTCGCCGAGCATCCGCGCATCGGTAAATTCCTCGACCGTTTCGCGGACGCGTTCGGTGATCCTGTCGACCCATCGGTTCTAATCATCAGGCAAGAGGCTACCGAGGCATATCGCAACACTTCTGCAATCGCTGGTTTTCGCGACCTCCTAGCCGTCGCAACGATACCTAACGCCCGCGCCCTGCAGATAACACATGGTGGTGGTATGGGCGCTCCCGTGTGGGGCGAGACCTTCTCCATCTATCCATGGATGGTCGATCGACATGGCAACGACCTGATCGGTCAAACGCCCGCGATGTTCGGCCAGCACGGAGTGGACGAGTTTCGCGGGCAGACCGATGCGGGGCTACCGCAATTTACGGTTGAACCCTATGCTATAGACCGGCCAGTCTTTGACGAGGTCCTGCTGCGGTGGCATCGGCGGTTCGGTGGCGATGAGGCAAGTTGGGAGGACCGCGCGCTCTTTCGTTCACTCAACATGGCTCGCGCCGCCATGCTGATGCCGGGCGGGGCAGAATACGGTTTCTACGATGTTGGGCGGTTGCTTACGCTATGGATCAGCGCCTTCGAAATCCTACTTCATCCCGGACCTGGCGGCGCCATTGGTGAGGCACAGGTTTTGAACGTGCTCGATAGCGCAGTTTGGCTGGATCAAAGGTGTGCCGCGCTAGCGGCCAACGTTAAGATCGGGAAGCACACGACCGCCCGCACGACCGCCTCTGAACTCTGCCATCGGATGTATGCCCTTCGGAACGATTTTCTCCACGGAAACGACGTGAGGGTTGAGCAATTGGCGATCAACGACGTACCATTCCTGCTGCTTGCAAGCTCTCTCTACCGCGTCGCGTTGGTCAAGTTCCTCAATCTTCGCATTCCGGCAATCGAAGATAGTGCCAACGAGGATGCGATCGTCCGCTACATCGGTACCCTAAGCTACTGGAAGGATCCTCAGCGCCGACATGAGAAGGCAATCCTAAAAGCGGCAGGGATCGAGAAGGGGGAGAAATAATGGGATTGTTCGCAATTCTGAACGTCGCGTCAGGCGACCTCATCATTAAACAGACGCCTGCCCGACGGCGGAGCGTAAGGCTGTGTCTGACTAAAAGGTGCCGCCTGATCGCTTGCCGACGTGCTAAGACCTCTCACGCACAGGCGAAGCACCAGGAAAGTCCGCAATGGGCCAAAACCGGCCGTCCAACCACTCCAGCCTCTTCCATCAAGATGGTCTGGCCAATCACCAGGCCGCCCGAGCCTCGCTGCGGCCTCCCCCTTACTGAAACGCTGTTTCGAAGAAGCTTCTGAGCTTGCGCGAATGGAGCTTTTCAGGCGGCATGGCGCCGAGCTTCTGCAACGCGCGGATGCCGATCTGCAGGTGCTGGCTGACCTGCGTCCTGTAAAACGCGGTCGCCATGCCGGGAAGCTTCAGTTCGCCATGCAGCGGCTTGTCGGAGACGCAAAGCAGCGTGCCGTAGGGAACGCGGAAGCGGAAGCCGTTGGCCGCGATCGTCGCCGATTCCATGTCGAGCGCGATGGCCCGTGACTGCGACAGGCGCTTCACAGGTCCGCGCTGGTCCCTCAGTTCCCAGTTGCGGTTGTCGATGGTGGCGACGGTGCCCGTGCGCATGATCCGCTTCAGCTCGAAGCCTTCATAGCCGGTGATTTCCTCGACTGCGTCTTCGAGCGCCACCTGTACTTCGGCGAGCGCCGGGATCGGCACCCAGACCGGCAGATCGTCGTCGAGGACGTGATCCTCGCGCACATAGGCATGCGCCAGCACGTAGTCGCCGAGGCGCTGGCTGTTGCGCAATCCGGCGCAATGGCCGAGCATCAGCCAGGCATGGGGGCGAAGCACGGCGATGTGGTCGGTGATCGTCTTGGCGTTCGATGGACCGACGCCGATATTCACCATGGTGATCCCGGCATGGCCCTTCATCTTCAGATGATAGGCAGGCATCTGCGGCAGTCGGGCGACCGGGACGCCGCTTTCCGGTTCGCTCTCGCCGGCAAGCGTGACGACATTGCCCGGCTCGACGAACGAACTGTAGCCGCTCCCGCCTTCCGCCATGAGCTTGCGCGCGAAATGGCAGAATTCGTCCATGTAGAACTGGTAGTTGGTGAAGAGCACGAAGTTCTGGAAATGAGACGCACTGGTGGCGGTATAATGCGACAGGCGCGCGAGCGAATAATCGATGCGCTGGGCGGTGAAAGGCGCCAGCGGATGCGGTTCGCCGGGCTGCGGTTCGTATTCGCCATTGGCGATCTCATCGTCCGTGGTCGACAGATCCGGGGTGTCGAACAGGTCGCGCAGCGGCATGTCGACGAGCCCGCTCGCCTCCGCCTCCACATGGGCGCCTTCGCCGAAAGCGAAGTGCAGCGGAATCGGGGTCGACGATTCCGAAACCACGATGGGAACCTGATGGTTGCGAATGAGCAGCCCGAGTTGCTGCTCGAGATAGTGGCGGAAGAGCTGCGGTCGGGTGATGGTCGTGGTGTAGATGCCGGGGGAGGCGACGTGGCCATAGGACAGGCGGGAATCGGCGTGACCGAAGCTCGTCGTCTCCAGGCTCACCTGCGGATAGAAGGCGCGGTAACGCCCTGCAATCGGTCCGCCCTTGGCCAGGTCCGAAAACGCATCGATCAGAAATGCGGTATTGCGTTCGTAAAGTGCCGTGAGTGCTTCAACGGCAAGCCCCGCCTCCGTGAAAACCTGAGGTTCATAGGGTTCAGGACTTACAAAATTGATGGGAGTCTGAGTAGGGATTTGCTTGTTCATGAGTCATTATAGATTGGACTCTCCGACAAGCAAACGACGGGACGGCCGGGTGGTCAAAAAAAGCTTCGGCTGGAATGGGGACGATATTGCCGGTTTGCTTCGTGACCGAATGGCCGGCTTCAGCTCATCGACTGACGCTGCAGGCTGACAAAAAGGACGAAACCGGCGCCGGCCTTGCCGACCTTGATCTCTTCGGACTTGGCCATGCCGAGGGCGGTAAGCGGGCCCAGGATCAATGCGGCCAGGATGGCGATCCGGAGGCTGGATGAAGCGGTGTGGATGAGCGTTGCGGTCATGTCGGTTCCCCAGTGGTTCGTAATTCGATGATGCCGTTATGGCAGGACCGTCCTGAACGCCCGCTGAGGTTGCGGTTCATCTGGCATTCATGTTGGAGAACGCCTGGGGTTGCGCGTCACGCAGATGTTATCTCTATGCGGGGGATATTCCATTGCGCGCACTTGATCTCGCAGGTGCCGGTCCCAGATTGTAAAGGCGCGGGAAATGCGTGCCGGTCCGATTGGCCGGGAATGATATGTGAAATTTCGCTGCTATTATCCGGCAAACCGATTTGAGGACGCATCCCATGGCTGCACCGATTGAACTCTATTACTGGCCGACACCGAACGGCTGGAAGATCTCCATCATGCTTGAGGAACTCGGCATTCCTTATGAAGTCCACACCGTCAATATCGGCAAGGGAGAGCAGTTCGCCCCCGAGTTCCTGAAGATCTCACCGAACAACCGCATGCCGGCGATCATCGATCCGGACGGCCCGGGCGGCAAACCGATCTCGATCTTCGAATCCGGTGCCATCCTGCAATATCTCGGACGCAAATACGGCAAGTTCTATCCGGCGGACGAGCGTGTCCGTGTCGAGGTCGATCAATGGCTGTTCTGGCAGGTGGGCGGTCTCGGCCCGATGGCAGGCCAGGCCCATCACTTCCGCCAGTATGCGCCGGAAAAGATCGAATACGGCATCAACCGCTACACCAACGAGGTGAACCGACTTTATGGCGTGATGAACAAGAGGCTCGCCGACCGCGACTATCTCGCCGGTGACGACTATTCCATCGCCGATATCGCCTGCATCGGCTGGGTGGTGCCGCACAAGAACCAGGGGCAGGATCTCGACGACTTCCCGAACCTCAAGCGCTGGTTCGAGACGGTCATGGCGCGTCCCGCAGTCGAGCGCGGCATTGCCGTCGGTAGAGAGCACCGCAAGAACATCGCCGAGGACGACGAGGCCAAGAAGGTGCTGTTCGGCCAGAGGGCGCGGTAGCGGGGAGGCGGATCCTTGCGCAGGCGATGCTTTAGGCAGTGCGCTGCAGGAGCGGAAAACGGGATTCAGGAAGATGCGGAGTCCGCTGGCGCATTGGCCTCCTCAAAACCTCCACGTCCAGCCCGTGAAGCCGACGCATATTCGCTCGGCGGGCAGCCGACCCTGTGGCTGAAGGCGGTGCTGAACGCGCTGGCCGATTGGTAACCGACCGCCCCGGCGATTTCCTCCAGCGTGCCGCGGCCACCGAGCAGCGCGTCCTTGGCCAGTGCCATGCGCCAACTCAGAAGGTATTCGACCGGCGCAACACCGACCGCCTCGGAGAAACGCCGCGCGAAGACCGAGCGCGACATGCCGACCCTGCGCGCCAATTCGCCAACCGTCCAGCCCCGGGCGACATCGGCATGGATATGGCCGAGCGCCTGTGCGAGTTGCGGATGCGCCAGACCGCCGAGCAGGCCCGTATGCGGTGACCATGTCGCCGTCTTGCGCCGCAGGGTCTCGATCAGCATCACCTCGATCAGGCGGCAGAGGATCGCCTCCCGGCCGGGCCGGGTGTCGTCCGCTTCTTCCCGGATCATCGATACGAGCGCGCGCAAGCGCACACCTGTCTGCTCGGAGGCGGGCACATGGATGAAGCGGGGCAAAATCCCGATCAGCAGGTCGGCATTGGCGGGGTCGCACTGAATGAGACCGCCCAGGATTCGCGTCGTAGGCCCCGTTGCCGGATCGCCGACACGCACTTCGCCATCGACGGCATGGCGCGCCTTGAAGCTCTCGTCCGAAAGCGCGGTTTCCACCCCCGGCTCGCTGAAGAAGGTGTCCGTCGTCGGCCGGGCCGAGAGGATATAGTCGCCCTCCCTCAGATCGAGGAGGCCTGCTCCTTCCGCCTGGAACCAGCACCGGCCCTCTGTCACGAAATAGAATGTCGGGCCTGGCTGTTCGGGCACCTGAACGCCCCACTGCCCTGAACCGGACATGCTGCCGAGCAGCACCGTGTTCGGCCGCAGCAGCCTGATGACATCGGTCAAAGCATCCATTGAGACGATCCATAATGAAAAGCAGACACTGCATTATATGTCGTTTCAGTCTGGCGCGCTAGTTGTGATCCATCAACAAATGGAGCCACGCACATGACCAAGACTATACTCATCACCGGCTGCTCGTCGGGCCTGGGCAAAATGACCGCCAGCCATTTCGCCGCAAAGGGCTGGAATGTCATTGCCACCATGCGGACGCCGGAACCGGATCTCGCCCGGGAATTTCCTGATCGGGTTCTGGTCCAGCCGCTCGACGTGTGCGATCCCACGAGCATCGACGCGGCCATCCAGGCCGGCCTGAAGCGCTTCGGCGGCCTCGACGCCGTCGTCAACAATGCGGGCATCACTATGATCTCGGTGTTCGAGGCGACGCCTGAAGATGCCATGCGTCGGATATTCGAGACCAATGTCTTCGGCACGATGCATGTCATTCAGGCGGTCCTGCCGCATCTGCGGCAGCGCGGACAAGGGACGATCGTCAATGTCTGCTCGGGCGTGGGCATCGCGGCGGTGCCGCTGCTGTCGGTCTACGTCGCCTCCAAGCAGGCGGTCGAGGGCCTCTCGGAATCGCTCGCCTACGAGCTGGAGTCGCAGAACATCCGCATCAAGCTGATCGAGCCGGGCGCCATGCTCGCCACGAATTTCGTCGCCACCGGCATGGCGGCATCGCAGGCGGCGCCCGTGCCTGAAGGCTACAGGGCCTATTTCGATCACGCCATGCAATCGATGGTCAACTATCCCTTTCCGTCGACCGAGGAGCAATCGGTGGTCGAGGCGATCCACGCAGCGGCGACCGATTCCTCCCGTCGTCTGCGTTATGTCGTGGGACCCGATGTGGAGGAATATGCCCGGCTACGCTGGTCGACCTCGGAAGACCAGTATCTCGAGGGCATGAGCCGACTGACCGGACAGAGCACCTGGCGCGACATGGCGAAGTGATCGTCGTCGCCGTTGCAGCGAATTGGAAGATCATTACGTCAATCGGGAAAGCCGCTGAAGCCAGCGGCTTTCGGGCCACGATGTCGAGAGGGCAATCGGCCGCTATGCGCCAGATTTCGCCGCCAGGAAAAAACCACCCGTAGCGCCGGCTGCGGGTGGTTCAATGTGAAACCAGTGGCCGGATTAGGCCAACGTCAAGGGCTCAGAGGCGCGACCAGGTCTGGGTCTTGCAGAAGACGGACATGACGCAGCCCTTCATCTTCAGCGAATTGCCGGAAACGCTGCCGGAACCGGTATAGGTCTTGTCGGCGTCAGGATCGGTGATCGTGCCTTTGTATGCGCCGCCGGCGCCGGCCATCTTGCCGATCTGCTTGCCGGCATGCTTGCCGCTCTTCAGCGTGACGCAAAAGCTGCCGCCGCAAGGCGCGATCTGCGCGGTGGCGCCGCTGGCGGTCTTCCAGTTTCCTTCAATCGGTTCGGCGGCCTGGGCCGAGACGGCGCCAAGCGCCAAAGCTGCTGCAAATACGATCATCCGCATGTGAAATCTTCCTCCCGATGTTCTGCCCATAGGCGGCGCCCCTGGCGGGCCGCGATAGCTCATGTTGAGCAGCGGAAAATTATCTTACGCACACGTAAAGGTAAATAGCTGTTTCAGCGCATTTCCAGCCGCAACCTTGCCAGGAAATGCGGTGCTTCGGGGCAGGCCGTGAACGCGCAAGTGTTTTCCATGGTTACCGTTCGGTTTATTTGAAATTCTCAATAAGACGTAAATTTGCGGCAAATCTCCTTAATCTTCAGGTGCAGTGATGATTAATGAAAAACCAAGTTTACAAAGCATTTGTACTTTGTTTTCCGCAAATTAAGCATGCATTTTAAGCGAGTGTTGAAAGGGTTTTGGCATAGTGGGCTCATCAAACGAGCAGGGATCAACCCGCCGGACCGGAAGGATCTAAAACAGGCCGCGATAGACGGCAGGATCTGGAAGGAGCCTCGAAAGGGGCAAAACAGGGACAGTTTGAACCGACAGGCAAAACAGGGACAAAACCGATGGCACGCTTTGAAATCCAGAATTCCGAAATGGCCACGATGGGTGGCGAAACCCGCGCTGACGTCTTCTGCGACATGGGTCTGATGTATGCGACCGGCCGCGGTTGCGATACTGACCTGGTTTCGGCGCACAAGTGGCTGAACATCGCCGCCATCAAGGGCTGCGAGCGTGCTGCCGAGCTTCGCGCCGATCTCGCCCTGACGATGAGCAAGTCGGATCTTGCCGCGGCACTCCGCGCCGCCCGCGAATGGATGACGATGCACTGAGCGTGCGCTTTATATTGCTCCGGACGGTATCCGGATAGAACCTGACAAAAACCCTGGGAGAGGGGAGCGTGGCGGGGGACCTTTGGACGGGGTCTTGGCCAACACATGAGAACCGCGACCGGCAGGAACAAGGCCGGCGCGGTTCTTTTTCATTTGTCCGTTGTCAGAGCGACTTCAGGACCTTGGGCAGGCTTTCCTCGAGCAGGTCGAGGTCGGCGGGCAGGCCGGCGCTGATACGGATGCAGCGGTTCAGCGGCGCCACCCCCGGCATGCGGATGAAGACGCCGTATTCCATCAGACCGTCGACGATCGCGCGGGCATGGGTTCCGTCGCGCCCGCAATCGACGGCGACGAAGTTCGTGGCCGAGACGAGCGGCGAAAGGCCGTTTGCCCGCGCAATCGCGGCGATGCGCTCGCGGGCCGAGGCGATCCGCCCCAGGACTTCGGCAAGGTAGGCCTGATCCGCAAGAGCTGCCAAGGCCGCTTCCGTCGAAAGTCGCGGCACGCCGAAGTGATTGCGGATCTTGTCGAAGGCCAGAACTGTTCCCGGTGTGCCGATCGCATATCCGACGCGTGCTCCCGCAAGGCCATAGGCTTTCGAGAAGGTGCGCATGCGGAGCACGTTTGGCAGGTCGATCAGATCGGCGATCGCCGGCGTGGAGCCGGCGGGCCCCGTCTCGCAATAGGCCTCGTCGAGAATGAGCAGGGTGGTTTCCGGCAGGGACCTGGCGAAGGATACGATGCTGTCGGCATCCCACCAGCTTCCCATCGGATTGTCGGGATTGGCGAAATAGACGAGCGGCGCGTTTTCCCGCTTCACCGCCGCGAGCAATCCGCCGAGGTCTTCCCGGTCATAGACGTAAGGCACCGTGACCAGCCGCCCGCCGAAGCCGTTCACGTGGAAATTGAAGGTCGGATAGCCGCCAAAGGACGTGACCACCGGCATGCCCGGCTCGATCACCATGCGGACGATCAGGCCGAGCAGGTCGTCGACCCCTTCGCCGACGGCGATGTTTTCCGGTCGTGTGGCGAGATGGGCCGAAAGCGCGGTCTTCAGCGCGTAGTTCTCCGGATCGTTGTACATCCAGATATCGCCGGCCTTTTCCCGGATGGCGGCGAGCACGGACGGCGCCGGTCCGAAACCGCTCTCATTGGCGCCGATGCGGGCCCTGACAGGGCGAGCACGCTGGCGTTCGATGGCTTCGGGGCCGACAAAGGGAACGGTGGAGGGCAGGGCGCTGATCAACGGGGTGAAGCGCGAAAAGGCGGTCATTGAGATGTCATTCCTGGGCGCGTTGCGAAACGCGCACACAATAGGGGCAATCGCGCCGGACGCAAGTGTCACGACCGCCGTTGCGGTCGCGTTCTAGCGTCTGGTCTGCTTTTGCAGCTTGTCGCCCAGCATGAAGTCCGCGCGCACGATATTGTGCAGCACATGCTCGGGAATGATGCTGATAAACTTCACGCCCACGCGGCTGCCGTTACGATAGGCTTCGGCGCAGCCGATCCGGTCAGCCAGACCTATGATCTGGAGGTAATAGTGGGAGGAAAGGCCAATGGTCGTGGTGATCTCCAGCGCCGCGCCGCCCTGGGAAATATCCACCACCTCGCAGCTGCGCATGGTGATGCCGCTGAGGCCGGGGCTGACGGCCATGATGCGCGCCGGACGGCGGACATAGAATCGCTCGAACTTGCGCTCGTACATTTCCGATCTGACTCTCGCCAGATGTGTTGCGTCCTGCATCGCTTACCCCCTGTTGCGCACGTGGACTGGCGCTCGAAGGGAAGGCTGCCGCAAAAGCATTGTATTGCGGTCAATTGGAACGCTAAATTTTTAAGGACAGCGATCTTTGGCTGGAACCAAGGGCTTTGGGCTCGGTTGTAAGGTGCTCTTCTCTCAATTAGCCTAGGCGGGACGACGGCTGTCGTGGCCAGATGAGGAGGGTGAGTAATGGTCCGATTGATGAACGTGACCGGCGCGGCCGTGTTGCTGGCTGCGTCGCTTGCAACGGAGGCAGGCGCCGCAGCTCGCATCGCAGGTTCCGACAGCACCTTCCCGACGATACAGGCAGCGATTGATGTGGCACCCGACAATGCCGTCATCGAGATCGATAGCGGCAGCTATCCGGAAAAGCTCACCGTCGGCAAACCATTGACGCTGCGCGGCCTCGACGCCGGTGCCGGAAAGCCGCGCCTCGACGGTGGCAAGGGGCCGTCGGCGATCACGATTACCGCCGCCGGTGTGACGATAGACGGGCTGGATGTCACCGCGTCCGCCGCGCGCCGGCTGAAGTTCGGGGTGTTTTCGGCCTATTCCGAGGAGGCTTGCGTGATGGTCCGCGCCGGTGGGGCGGTGATTTCGAACAGCAGGATTACCGGCTGCCATTACGGCATATTCGTGCGCGCCGGAGACGGTTTCACCATTGAGGGCAATGAGATAGCCGAAAATTTTTTTGGCGGCGTCTTGATCCTCAACAGCCGAGACGGCTCAATCCGCGGCAACCGGGTTGATGCCAATGCCTATGGCGGAATTTCTGTCGGCAGCGTGATCTTTCCCCCGGGCATGATGACGGCAATGCGGCCGCTGGCGGGCGATGTCCTGATCACGGAGGAAACGCGCAGCCTCGAGCAGGCAATGTCGGCCGACATCGAGATCAGCGGCAACACCGTATCGGAAAATGGCCACACGGGGATCAGCATCGGCAGCGCGGCGCGTGTGCGGATCGTGGACAACGACGCGGCGGGCAATGGCGGCGCGCCGGTGCCGCGCAGCAATCCGCCCTTCGTCTTCGGTTCGTCGGACACGATCCGCGGCTACGGAATAGGGCTGATCTGTGATGCTCACGAAAATCAGGTCGAGGGCAACCGCGCCACCGGCAACGACAGCCACGGCATTCTGCTCGACACGGCCTATGACAACGCCGTGATGACAAATCTCGCAACGGCAAATGACGTCGGCATCGGTCTCTTCGGATCGACGGCGAACCAGATCGCAGGCAACGTCGTTACCGGTAACAAGGGGACCGGCATCAGGCTCGAACGCGGCCTTGCCACAAACCCGCCGGCGGTCCTCAATCTGCTGTCGAGCAACGACCTCACGGATAACGGCATCAACGCATATGACACGTCCGGCCGGGATACCGCGCCGCCGCGCGTCCAGGGAACCCCCAAGGGCGGAAAGGTCGGTACTGCGGATCTGTCACGCCCGAACCAATGGGATGATGGAACACGCGGCAACCATTTTTCCGATTTCGACGAGGCCTCCGAAGGCTTTGAGGATGCCAATGGCGACGGCATAGGCGACACCGGCCACCCGATACCGGGAGGCGAGGCAGTCGACCGGTTCCCGCTTCAGGCGGCAGTGAAGGCCGGGGTGCTTGATCCGATTGTCTCATCGGCGCTGGTAGTGGCGGCCTGCGGGGTTCCCGGGGCATGTCTCACCGATACCGGCTGCCAGCTTCAGTAGCCGGTGCTTCACAGCCCGGAGCGGACAGGCAAGTCCGACTTGATCGGGATCAATGTTTCGATGCCCGCCGTGACCTAGCTTTGGTCAAATCCGGGGTGGGAGGGATGTTGATATGCGCCGATTTTTCTATGGCATGGCTGTCGCCATCGGCATCCTCCTGACTGGCGGCTGCTTCACTTGAAGAGGCCGGTCGACACGCATACTATCGAAACAATGGGGACGGAATGACCCCGCAATCGAGGAGATAGACATATGAGCCGGTTTGATATTGGTCGCAAATCCTGGGTGATCGTCTGCGACGGCGCCAAGGCACTGTTCTTGCGCAATGATGGAGATGCCGATCTCGTCAATCTCACTGTCGTCGATCATATGTCTCATCCCGATGAGGCGACACGCGATCTCGGTTCCGACCGTCCCGGCCGTGTCCATCAATCGCAGGGCAGTGAAAGAAGCGCGATGGAGGAGACCGACTGGCACCAGCAGGCCGAAACGGACTTCCTGAAGGAGATCGCCAAGAAGGTCGCCGAACTGGTCGAGGCTCATGAGATCAAGGCGATGATCCTCGTTGCCCCGCCCAAGGCCCTTGGTGTCCTCCGTCCCGAGCTGAAATCATTGCCCGAAGGGGTCATCCATGCTGAGCTTGCGAAGGACCTGGTCAAGCTGACCGTTCCTGAAATCGAGCAGCATCTGGCCACCGCGAAATAAGGGCAGGTCCCGTCGATCATTGAGGCCCCCGGCGTTGGCGTCGGGGACCCTTCCAACGGATACAGCGTCAGAGTTCGAAGGAAAGCCGCACCACATGGTGCAGGAATTCCGGGTCGATCAGCATGTTGAAGCCGACGGTCACCTTTTCCGCCTCCCGTCGGATGAATGTGCATCCGATCTGGTCATGGATGCCGAGGACTTCCAGGAAAAAATGGTCGGGCATGGGCGTGTGCGGGCTGAGCTCGAGCTCGGCGCCATAGAGCGAGATCGTCCGGATCAGGCACCGTATGGTGGTCTTGGTGCTGAGATGATGGCCGACGAAGATGATCTTGCCGGGCCGGTCGATCGTAAATTTCTCGTAGATCTGGTCCTGTGGGATGTCTTTTTTCGCGTCGGGTATGATCTGCAAGGGCATTTCACCCTCCCTGGATTGATTTCAGGGTCCCAATTTAACGCAACTTTACTGACGTTTCCTCAACGCCATCCCTAAATTGCTCATTTTATGCCGTGGATGACCGCAGTCCCCGCCTGCTCGGGCGGGATTTCTGCAAGGCCTTGACAGGAAAATGGTCCCGCCCCATATCTGGCCCCGGTTGAGGCGCCGGCCGCCCGCGGGTGAAAACCCTTGGTGAAGTCCTCCCTTCTGACGAAAAGCCCATTCAGCGCATGCGCAAATGGGGCAATGCGGGCTCCCTTTTGTTCTTTGCGTCATGCACAACTGGAAGAGGCTCGCCATGACTATGGCCACACTTAGCATTGATGAACTGAAATCCCAGGCCCGGCGTCTGCGCGACGCCATGGCCGGCGGCGGCTCACCGCTCAGCCACAGCGCGGCGCTGGAACTCGTAGCCAAAAGCCACGGCGCGCGCGACTGGAACACGATTGCAGCGCTTGCCGCCCGCTCGGACAACGCGGAACAGGCGCCCGTCGTCGTCGGGGCAATCGTCGAGGGGCGTTATCTCGGACAGCAGTTCCGGGGGCGGGTGCTCGCGCTGTCGAAGCTCGCGCAGAGCAGCTACTACAAGGTGGTGCTGCACTTCGACGAACCCGTCGATGTCGTGACTTTCGAAAGCTTCTCGGCTTTCCGTCAGCGGGTGACCGCGACGATCGACGGCAAGGGAGTCTCGCCGCGGCGGACCTCGAATGGCCAGCCGCAACTGGTGCTGGATCTCTAGGCAGCATGCCCCGCAAAAGAAAGAGGGCCGCGCCGAAAATTCCGGCGCGGCCCTTCTTGTCCATTTGAATGCAAGGCCTTATTGGAAGGCCTGCAAGCCGGTCTGAGCGCGGCCGAGGATCAGCGCATGGATGTCATGCGTGCCCTCGTAGGTGTTGACCGCTTCGAGGTTCATGACGTGGCGGATGACGCCATATTCGTCGGAGACGCCGTTGCCGCCATGCATGTCGCGGGCAACGCGGGCGATATCGAGCGCCTTGCCGCAGTTGTTGCGCTTCATCATCGAAATGAGTTCGGCCGGCGCGCGGTGCTCGTCGAACAGGCGGCCGAGCCGCAGCACGCCCTGAAGGCCGAGGGCGATCTCGGTTTCCATGTCGGCGAGCTTCTTCTGGATCAGCTGCGTGGCCGCGAGCGGCCTGCCGAACTGCTTGCGGTCAAGCGTATATTGACGTGCCGCATGCCAGCAGAACTCGGCAGCACCCAAGGCGCCCCAGGCGATGCCGTAGCGCGCGCGGTTGAGGCAGCCGAAGGGGCCGGCAAGGCCGGAGACGTTTGGCAGCAGGTTTTCATCCGGCACGAAGACGTCCTGCATCTGGATCATGCCGGTGGCCGAGGCGCGCAGCGAGAACTTGCCCTCGATCTTCGGGGTTTCAAAACCCTTCATGCCGCGCTCGAGAATGAAGCCCTTGATCTTGTTGTCATGGCTGTCGGACTTCGCCCAGACGACGGCGACATCGGCGATCGGTGAATTGGTGATCCAGTTCTTGGCGCCCGAAACCAGATAACCGCCATCGACCTTCTTGGCGCGGGTGATCATCGAGCCCGGATCGGAGCCGTGGTCCGGCTCGGTCAGGCCAAAGCAGCCGACCCATTCGCCACTGGCAAGCTTCGGGAGATATTTGGCGCGCTGCTCATCCGTGCCGAAAGCAAAGATCGGATGCATGACCAGCGAGGACTGAACCGACATGGCCGAGCGATAGCCGCTGTCGACACGTTCGACTTCGCGGGCGACGAGACCGTAGGAGACGTAATTCGCGCCGACGCCGCCGAACTCTTCCGGAATGGTCGGGCCGAGAAGCCCGAGTTCGCCCATTTCGTTCATGATTTCGCGATGGAAGATCTCGTGGCGATTGGCCTCGGTGACACGCGAAGCCAGCTTGTCCTGGCAATAGGCGCGCGCGGTGTCGCGGATCATCCGCTCTTCCTCGCTCAACTGTTCTTCGAGCAGAAAGGGATCCTCCCAGACGAACGCCGCCATCTTGGCGCGGGCTTGCTCGGGAGTTGCGGGATGGTGGTCTGTCATGTCGCCGTCCTTGCATGATATCTTTAGAAGGTGACTATAGCTACAACAGCTTTGATTGCAGGAAAAGCGTGAAATTTGCGCGAATTAGCCAAAATCGATTGAAATAACAGAGTGTATGACTTCATTCCGCCACGGAATGATCTTCCTTGGTGGTAACTGCACTGACGCCGGCCGCCGCAATGTCGTCGGTGGATTGCCGGAGCGAAGCGGGCCTGATGAGGGAAATGTGATGGCGGCGAGGGAGGCCGGCGCTTGACGGGTTGCCGGCTTTGGCGCTACGCCTTCGATCTTCCCCGCCGGCGCGCCGGCCGCGTTTTCACGCCATCGTAGAGTTTCAGGAGAGGCAAATGACGGGCAGACTGGTCATTGTCGGGGCAGGGCAGGCGGGCTTCGCGCTTGCCGCCAAGCTGCGGAGCCTGAAGGATACGCGCCCGATCACCATCATCGGCGCCGAAGATTGCCTTCCTTATCAACGTCCGCCGCTTTCGAAGAGATACCTGCTCGGCGAAATGAGTTTCGACCGGCTGCTGTTCCGTCCCGAATCCTGGTTCGCCGAAAATGACGTCGAGATCCGGCTTGCCTCGCCGGTAGAGGAAATCGACCGGGAGACGAAACATGTCCGTCTCTTCGACGGCTCGGCCATCGCTTATGAAACGCTGGCGCTTGCCACTGGCGCTGCGCCGCGGCGCTTGCCCGCCGCGATCGGCGGCGATCTGGCTGGCGTCTATACCGTTCGTGACCGCAAGGATGCCGACCGCCTGGCGGACGAGATGAGAGCTGGTCGCCGGCTCCTGATCGTCGGTGGCGGCTATATCGGTCTGGAGGCCGCCGCCGTCGCCCGCCATCTCGGCCTCGAGGTCACGCTGATCGAAATGGCCGACCGGATCCTGCAGCGCGTGGCCGCGAAGGAGACCTCCGACGCCATGCGCGCAATCCATCTGGCCCACGGCGTCGTCATCCAGGAGAAGACTGGGCTCGTGCGGCTGATCGGGGAGGATGGCAAGGTCAAGGGTGCTGAGCTTTCCGACGGTTCGGTGTTCGACGTCGATTTCGTCATCGTCGGCATCGGTGTCGTGCCCAACGACCAGCTGGCGGCGGATGCCGGCCTCGAAACGGCGAGCGGCATCGTTGTCGATCAATTCGCGCGTACCTCCGATCCGGCGATCTTCGCCATGGGCGATTGTGCCGTCTTTGCCTGGAAGGGGCAGCGGATCCGGCTTGAGGCTGTGCAGAACGCCGTCGATCAGGCCGAAGCGGCCGCCGCTTTGATGGCGGGCGGCACCGAACCCTATGATCCGAAGCCCTGGTTCTGGTCCGACCAATATGACGTGAAGCTGCAGATCGCCGGCTTCAATCTCGGCTATGACGAGACTGTCGTAAGGCAGGGCGCCCGCGAAAACAGCCTCTCTGTCTGGTACTATAAGGACGGCACATTCATCGCAGTCGATGCGATCAACGATGCCAAGGCCTATGTGACCGGCAAGAAATTGCTCGAACTCGACCGAAGCGCCGACAAGGCCGTCATCGCCGACCCTTCATCCGACCTGAAACAGCTTCTTTCCTGAGAGCACCCATGCCCGTTTCCGAAAACCGTTTCAAGACCGCCATCCGCGAGGGACGCCCCCAGATCGGTCTCTGGCTCGATATGGCCGACGCGCTTGCGGCCGAGATTGCCGGCTGTGCCGGCTTCGACTGGCTGGTGATCGACGGCGAGCATGGCCCCAATGACCTGCGCAGCATTCTGGCGCAGTTGCAGGCGCTTGCAGCGTCGAGCGCCGAGCCGGTGGTGCGGGCCCCGATTGGCGAGACCTGGATAATCAAGCAGCTCCTCGATATCGGCGCGCGGACGCTGCTGGTGCCCATGGTCGATTCGGCCGGGCAGGCAGAGGCGCTGGTGCGCGCCGTGCGCTATCCGCCGCATGGCGTGCGCGGCGTCGGAGCGGCGGTCGCCCGCGCCTCCCGGTTCAACACGATTCCCGATTATGCCGACACGGCATCCGACGGTATCTGTCTTCTGGTTCAGGCCGAAACCCGCGCGGCCATTGCCGATCTTGCCAATATCGCCGCGGTGGATGGCGTGGATGGGGTTTTCATCGGCCCCGCTGATCTTGCAGCCGACATGGGCTATCTCGGCCGCATGGATGCGCCGGAAGTGCAGGCCGTCATCGAAGAGGCGATCGGCACCATCGTCGGGGCAGGCAAAGCGGCCGGAATTCTCACCTTCAACGAGAAGCTGAACCGTCGCTATCTGGAGCTTGGCGCCAGTTTCGTGGCGGTCGGCGCCGATGTGACTGAATTTTCTGGCGCGCTGCGCAGTCTTGCATCCCGTTACCAGGCCGGAGCCGCAGCGGAACCGCCGAAAAAGGCAGGCTACTGAGTCCTTGAGCCGGGGATGATGACGGCGCCGATCTGCAAATGAGAAGGATCACGCTCTTGCCGTAGTCGAAAGCAGCATGCTGTATGGAACGCATCGCTGATATCCGTCGGCGCGGCGAGGCTGGCACCACGCCGCAGATAGGCAATGTCACTTGCCGGCGGCTGCCCGCTCCAGAACGGGAACGCACATGTCGAGATCGTGCGAGGCCAGGTGGGCATAACGCATGGTCATCTGCAGCGTCTGGTGGCCAAGCCACATCTGGACGCGCCGGATGTCGATGCCGCCCTGAACGAGACGCGACGCGCAGGTATGGCGCAGGATGTGGGGAACCACGTCCTTGTCATCCCCGAGTCCAATGGTTTCCTTGGCCTGATGCCAGGCAATCCGGAACCGCTGCTGGTCGATGTCGCTGAAGGGGCCGGGCTTGCGCCTGTCGGATGCGGCAATGGCATCGGCGGCCCGGTGAGTGAGGGGAACCGAACGGCTCCGGCCCGATTTGGTCACCCAGAAGGTGACGCGTGTTTCGTTGATGTCGCCCCAGCGCATGTCCAGGCCCTCGCTGAGGCGTGCACCGGTGTCGACCAGGAAAATGCAGAAGCGGTAGTAAAGGTCGGAATGAGCCCGGATCTCGTTGAACAACGCGCTTTCCTCGTTCTTGTCGAGAAAGCGGATGCGTCCG
>DPXQ01000113.1:0-1259 GCA_003527225.1 Rhizobium sp. | reverse complement strand
AAGTCTCCTGGACTTCCGAAGGCGAATTCGACAGGCGATACTGGTAGTGAGCGACGAATGGCGACAGACCGACGTGAGAATCGAAATCCAGGCCTTCTGTTTCCAGCTTGCTCAACTCAACTCCCCCTTGAGATTACGCGCAACTAAATAGTCCGCGTCATCAGGCAGACATATAAGTTAAGACTAAAATTTTTTATCAGCAACCGTGCATTTGCGCGGGTATGGTCAACTCTTCATCCGATCCAAGTTACGAAGCCCTCCCAGACCTCCTTTCCTGTACTGCCACAGCGGCAACCCAAGACAGCGCTTTCCAGCGTTACTTGAACTCTTGCTGGCTGTTTTGAGCCAAGAGAGGCCCGGCTCGAAAGCCGGACCTCACATTCTTGTGATCGCCGATCGATTAGAACGAACGGGTCAAACGAACGAAGCCGGACCACTGATCGTCAACGAGGTCCTGATCGTAGTAGTCGACGGTCGCCGAAGCGACGAGGCCGGTTGCGAGCTGGTATTCAGCCAGCAGGCCTGCGCCCCAGGCGTCTACGCCAGCTACGAAGCCGACATCGCTCCAGTAGTTGACCTGAGGAGTGATGGTCAGCCTGTCGGTTGCCTTGAACGAATACGCTGCACCAACAGTCCATTCAGACTGGGTAACGTATACGGACGGACCGGAAGCCCAGCCACCGTAGAGTTCGAAGGTACCCGGACCGACGGCAGCCGAAACTTCACCGACGATCGCACCTTCATCAACGCCGAAGTCGTAAACACCCCAGACGGAGATGTTGGCAACGCCGAGCGAAGCCGAGGCATAGCCCTGGAGACCGACTTCATTGCCGTTGTAGAACGGGCTCAGATCGTCAACAGCGAGACCGATCGTGAAGGCGTCGGTGGAGTAGGCGTAGTTGGCTTCATTGAAGCGGGTGGTGTTTGCGAAGGCATCGTTTTCGCCGGTGAGGCCGACGTCATCCCACCATGTCCAGAAGTAACCGACCTTGAAGCCGCCAACCGTGATGTAACCCTGGTCGAGCTGAGCAACACCATCGGTGTTGGCGTTGTCGTTATAGCCATAGCCGCGGAAACGGATGTGGGAACCGATCGTGCCGATTTCCGAGTCGTTCTTGGCATCGAAGGCTACGCGAGCGCGCAGTTCCGAAGTGAAGTCATCGCCGGTGCCGTCAGAGAGGTCGAGGCTGTTGTCGCTCACCCAGTAAACGGTGGCGCGAACTTCGCCCGAGATCTTGAGGCAGGTTTCGGTGCCGGGG
>DPXQ01000007.1 GCA_003527225.1 Rhizobium sp. | reverse complement strand
GGACCGCGAGCGCATCGGGATGAACGCGCCGGTCGCCGGGATTGATGTAGACATGGAAGCTGCGGCCCGTCGGAAAATGGTTGAGGAGTTCGATACCGCCGATTTCAATCACACGGTCGTTCTTGAACTCGAGCCCCGTGGTTTCCGTATCGAAGATGATCTCACGCATCCCGCGCACTCCCGGTTCCTGCCCTGACTTCGGCGATGATTTCGATGACCCGCTTCCGGGCCGCCTCAATGCCGTGGCCCGTGTCGATGACGTAGTCGGCCCTCGCCCTCTTTTCAGCATCCGGCAGCTGGCGCGACAAGATCATTTCGAACTTCTCACGCGTCATTCCCGGCCTTTCGAGCACCCGCCTGCGCTGGATGTCGGCATCGCAGCTGACGACGACGATGCGGTCGACCCGCTCCGCGCCGCCGGTTTCGAACAAGAGCGGAATGTCCAGAACCACCATATCGGCGCCGGCGGCTTTCTGCGCCTCGAGGAACTGCCGTTCCCGCGCGCGGACCAGCGGGTGGACGATCGCTTCCAGTTCACTGAACTTAGCCGGATTCTTTGCCAGATTCCCAGCGAGAACAGCACGATCGACGAAGCCGTCTCGTACCGCCTCGGGAAAGATCGCGCCGATCGGTGCGACGGCTTCTCCGCGATAGAGATCGTGAACGACCTGATCCGCGTCGTTGACCGGAATGCCCTGCTCGGCAAAGAGCTTGGCCGTCGTCGACTTTCCCATGCCGATCGATCCGGTGAGCCCAAGCACGATCATGCATGCGACTCCATGTCGGCAATGATGAGGTTGCGCAGGGTGTCGTCCACCAGAGGCCGCTTGCCAAACCACTTTTCGAACCCCGGCACCGCCTGGTGCAGTAACATGCCGAGCCCGTCCACCGTGGCGAGCCCTACCCTCTCCGCCTGCCGGAGGAAGGCGGTCTTGAGAGGCACGTAGACGATATCGGTTACCACGGCACCGGGGGCAAGGCTTTCAAAGGGCAGCTCGGGAACAGGTTCACCACCCATACCGAGCGAGGTCGTGTTGACGAAGAAGTCCGCCTGTCGCATCACCTCGTTCAGTCCCGCCATGGCATGCGCATGGACCTTCGGACCAAAGCGGTCGGCCAGCTCCTCCGCCCGTTCGACAGAACGATTGACGACGTGGATCTCTGAAAAGCCGCGTTCGCGCAATGCCTGGATGATCGCTCGGCTGGCGCCGCCGGCGCCGAGCACCACCGCCTTTGCGCCGCGATCCCATCCGGGATGACGGTCGTCCAGATTGGCGGTGAAGCCGATGCCATCTGTATTGGTGGCCTTGAGCTTTCCGCCCTCGATCCAGAGCGTGTTGGCCGCCCCGAGCTCCTCCGTCAGCGGGTCGGCCTCGTCAGCCAGCCGAAAGGCCGCCTCCTTATGAGGAATGGTGACGTTGCCGCCGCAGAATCTGGCCTCACCGCCTTTCAGCTTGCCGATGAATTCGGCAAAGGCCTCGGGAGCGACCTCGACCTTTTCGTAACTGCCGGCAATGCCGAGTGTTTTCAGCCAGTAGCCGTGGATCAGCGGTGACCGCGAATGCTTGATCGGGTAGCCGACGACAAAGGCGTGATGGTTAACTGTTTCACGTGAATCAGGCATCGAGTGCTCCCAGGACCCGCAAGTGTCCGAGCAGCGGCAGCAGCGGCAGCCCGAGGATGGTGAAGTAGTCACCGACGATCGAATTGAATAGCTGGATTCCGACCCCTTCCAGTTGATAGCAGCCGACGCTCCTCAAGACGTCGTCGCCGCAACGGCTCAGATAGTCGTCGAGGAAGGCGTCGGAGAATTCGCGCATTGCAAGGTCGGCCGTCGACAGGTGCCGCCAGATCTCCCGACCGTCCCGGACCAGGGCGACGCCGCTGTTTAACCGGTGGATCCTGCCCCGCAACAACAGAAGATTGGCGCGGGCTTCGTCGCGGTCCGCCGGCTTGTGGAAGACCTGCGATCCGAGCGACATCGTCTGGTCGCAGCCGATCACCAGCGCTTGCGGAAAACGGCTGCTCACATCAAGCGCCTTCCTGGCGGCCAGTTCGAGCGCCAGGTCGCCCGGTCCGAGCGCGCGATGTTCGATCTCCCGCTCGACTCCTCTTTCATCGATCTCCGCAGCAATGGCGCTGAAAGTGAGTCCGGCATTCTCCATCAGCATGCGGCGTGATGAACTCGCCGAGGCAAGCACGAGCGTTTCGGCCATGAAGATAAGGTTCCCTGAGGCAATGTATCCGTTGGATTCGGCTTAACGCAGCTTCACGCGCAGGGCAACGATGGCCGCTGCCGTTTCCTCGATCGAGCGACGCGTCACATCGATGATCGGCCAGTTGTTACGGGCGCAGAGCGCGCGGGCATATTTCAGTTCCTCGGCAATGCTTGCGCGGTCGGTATAGTCGCTCCGATCATAGCCGGGCGTCGATCCGAGTTCGCGGTTTTCGCGCACTTGCGAGATCCGGTCGGTGGTCGCGATGAGACCGACGATCAGCGGCCGCTTTGCCCGCATCAGGCTTTCGGGCAGCGGCACGCCGACGACGATCGGGATGTTCGCCGTCTTGATGCC
>DPXQ01000064.1 GCA_003527225.1 Rhizobium sp. | reverse complement strand
GCAGAAATGCCCACGGAGCCCCTGATACGGTGACGACGGGCTGAAACCGGCCCGTGCGGCCTCCTCGCGAACACCGATCCACCACAAGTACAATCACCGGAAATCGGCCCTGTCTGGAAGGGGCGGCCTCTCGATCGCGCGCAAGCTCGCCCGATCGGCGGAACTCGATCGCGCTGGCCTGCGGCTTTTTACTCTTGTATTTTTATAATTACATATGTAATCGTGGCAATGCGGGCCTTGAATTTCGGGAGCGAGCCCCCGCAAAGTCCACATTCCATCAATCAGGCGGGAGGAAATTTCGCCTGCTCCAAGGGAGGTCATCATGAAGAAACTTGCCATGCTGCTGGCTTGCGCCGCCGCACTCGTTCTGCCCGTCACCGTGTCCGCACAGGACGCCGCCGGAACGACCAAAAAGGACAGCTACCGCTTCGTCGTCGTACCCAAGGTCGTGCATCCGTGGTTCGACAAGGTGAACGACGGTGCGCAGGCAGCCGCCGCAGCCATCAAGGCGCAGACCGGCTCGAGCGTCGAAGTCATCTATTCGGCTCCGCAGTCTGCCGACGTCGTGCAGCAAAACCAGATCATCGACAGCGCGCTTGCGACCCAGCCCGACGGTCTGGCGCTCGACCTGCTCGATCCCTCGGGCAACCGCGCCTCGCTCGAGGAAGCGCAGAACCAGAACATTCCTCTGGTGATCTTCGATTCCGTACCGCCGGAAGGCATGGCCATCCCCTATATCGGCTCTGATTTCTGCGAGCAGGCCAAGATCGCGGCCCGCCGCCTCGTCGAGGTTCTCGGCGGCGAAGGCGAAGTCGCCATCATGCAGGGCGTGCCGACCGCACCGAACCATTCGATCCGCGCCGAGTGCCACCGCCAGGTCTTCGCCGAGCATCCGGGCATCAAGGTCGTCGCCGAAGGCATCGACAATGACAGCATCGAGACGGCGCAGCAGCAGGCGGCCGCCATCATGCAGGCAAACCCGAACCTCAAGGGCTGGGTTGCCTCCGACGCCGCCGGACCGATCGGCATCGGCCAGGCGATCGTCGAAGCCGGCAAGCAGGGCAAGGTCACGCTCGTCGGTCTCGACAACCTGCCGGAAATGCTCGACATGATCCGTAACGGCGTTGCAGACAGCTCGTCGGCCTCGCAGCCTGAACTGCAGGGCTACTGGTCCGTCATGCTGCTCTGGGCACAGGCGACCGGCGCCAAGGTTCCGGGCTATCTCGATACCGGCAACGCCTTCCTCACGAAGGAAAACGTGGGCGGCTGATCCGGCAGGACCGGACGCCATGAGGCGCGGGTTTCCCGCGCCTCTTCCATCTCTTAAAGGCGCTGAGGTGCCCCATGGCTTATCTTGAAACCCGCGGCCTTGGCAGGGATTTTCCCGGCGTGACCGCACTCGATGGGGTCGATCTCAAGATCGAACTCGGCCGTACGCATATTCTCGCAGGCGAGAACGGTGCGGGCAAATCCACATTGGTGAAAATCCTGACTGGAACCGACAGGGCTTCGCGCGGCGATATCCTGATCGACGGCCGCAATCCTGTCGACGATCCGACGCTCTACAAGAACGTCGCCTACGTGCCGCAGGAGCTCAATCTCTTCCCGCAGATGAGTGTCGCAGAAAACCTGTTCATGCCGTTCAGCCGGACGGGACACGGCGGGATGCTCGTCAATCGCGGCGCGCTTGTCGAGGAAGCCCGCGGCTATCTGGAGCGCTTCGGTATCGAGGCCGACCCGCGCGATCTGGTCGCCAACATCTCGGTCTCCGACCAGCAGCTGCTCCAGATCGCCCGCGCCTGCACCAATGCCGACATGAAGGTCCTCATTCTCGACGAGCCGACGTCATCGCTGACGCGCGTCGAGGTCGACCGGGTCTTCAAGGTCATCCGCGGCCTGCTCGACCGCAACCATGCCATCGTGTTTATCAGCCACAAGATGGACGAGGTCTTCTCCATCGGCGACGATTACACGGTGCTGCGCAACGGCGAGAAGATCGAAAGCGGCGCGATCGCCGACATCACCGAGGCGGACCTGATCCGCGCCATGTCCGGCCGCGACATCGCCTTCGACGAACATTTCCGCCCGCAAGGCCCCGTCACGGATACGATCATGGCCGTTCGCGGTCTTTCCGGTGCCCGTTTCCACGATGTGAGCTTCGAGCTGCGCCGTGGCGAGATCCTGGGCTTTGCCGGCCTCGTCGGCGCCGGCCGTTCCGAGGTCATGCAGACGATCTTCGGCTTCCTGAAAGCCAAGGCCGGCAATGTCACGGTCGAGGGCAAGCCCTGGGCGCTCAACGACACATCCGCCTCCGTCGACGGCGGCATGCTGTACCTCTCGGAAGAGCGCAAGCATCACGGCATCTTCCCGCTGCTTTCGCTGCGCGAGAATATCGGCATCTCCATCCTGTCGCTGACCAGGGGTTCCCTTGGCATCAGCAGCGGACGGGAGCGCGAGGCCGTCCAGAAGATCATCGACGACTACGGTATTCGCACCTCCGGCATGGGCAAGCGCATCTCGCAGCTCTCTGGCGGCAACCAGCAGAAGGCCATCATCGGCCGGGCGATGGCGACCAGGCCGCGCGTGCTGATCTTCGACGAACCCACCAAGGGCATCGACATCCGCACCAAGACCGAGATCTACAGGATCATGAAGGGTCTTGCGGAAGAGGGCGTCGGCGTCATCCTCGTGTCCTCGGAACTCGACGAACTGAAGAAATGCGCAAGCCGCGTCATCACGATGCACCATGGCCGCATCACCGGCGCGTTCGATACCGCCGACACGAACAATGAAACACTCGTAGGCGCCATTTTTGGCACGGAGGCGAAAGCCGATGCAAACTAAACCCCTGGCACTCCTGTCGCGCAGCCCGCTTGCCGGTGTCTTCGTCGCGCTCGCCGTCATCTTCACACTTTCCGCACTGATCTCGCCCTATTTCCTCACGCCCTACAACCTCTCGGTCATCGCGCGCGGCCTGGCCTTCGTCGGCCTCATCACCATCGCGCAATCCATGCTGATGGTGCTTGGCGAACTCGACCTGTCGCTCGGCGTAATCGGCGGCCTGTGCGGCGTTATCTCCGGCATCCTGGTGGTGCGCCTCGGTCTCGAGCCCTATTCGGCGATGCTTCTCGCCATCCTGCTCGGCGCATGTCTCGGCCTTCTCAACGGCCTGCTGGTGACGGTGCTGCGCCTTCACTCGCTGGTTCTGACGATCGGCACGGCCGGCATCTTCGGCGGCGCGAACCTCGTGCTCACCCGCGGCGTGGCGATCACCGGCATTCCGAAGGATGTGCAGTATCTCGGCCGCGGCGATTTCCTCGGCATGCCCGTTCCCTTCGTCATCATGCTCGTCGCGCTCGCCGTCGCCACCTTCGTGATGCTGAAAACGCCGTTCGGCCGCTACATGTACGCAATCGGCAACAATCAGGCCGGCGCCCGCATGCTGGGCATCAAGGTCGACAAGGTCCGCCTTCTCGTCTTCGTCGCCGCCGGCGCGATTGCCGCACTCGCAGGCGTCCTGATGGTCGCCCGGCTCGGCACCGCGCAGCCCTCGATCGGCGAAACCTGGGTGCTGGCGCCCATCGCGGCCTCGGTCATCGGCGGCGTCGCCACGACCGGCGGCATCGGCAGCCCGATCGGCGCGATCTTCGGTGCGGGCATCATCGCCATCATCGAGAACATCATCGTGCTCTTCGGCGTCTCGCCCTACTGGCAGGGCATCGTCTCGGGTGCGATCGTCGTGCTCGCCATTTCCTTCGACGCCATTTCCCGCCGCTATCTCCGTCGCGACGCTTGACGCATCCGGCTGCATCGATCTGACGAAAGAAAACAGAATGAACCAGGAAGTCAAAACCAAGAAACTGATCAACGCGCCGGAAGACATCATCGCGGAGCTGATCGAAGGCATGGTCGGGGCGCATCCCGACATGCTGCGCGTCGAAGGCGAAACCGGCCGCGCGGTGGTCGCGGTCGATAGTCCGCGCGACGGCAAGGTCGGCGTCGTCGTCGGCGGCGGCTCGGGCCATGAGCCGGCCTTTGCAGGCTATGTCGGGCGCGGCCTGGCCGATGCCGCCGCTGTCGGAAACGTCTTCGCCTCACCGTCCCCGTCGCACATCGTCGAAGCGGCCCGCGCCGTCGATGGCGGCGTCGGCGTCGTGATGCTCTATGGCAACTATACCGGCGACGTGCTCAACTTCACCATGGCGGCCGAAGAACTGGAACAGGCCGGCATTCCGGTGCGTCATGTAGCGGTCGCCGATGACGTCGCCTCCGCTCCGGTCGAACGCAAGTCCGAACGCCGTGGCATTGCCGGCGATTTCTTCGTCTTTAAGATCGCCGGTGCGGCCGCCGATCTCGGCGAACCGCTGGCCCGCGTGGAAGCACTGGCGCAAGCGGCGAATGACGCGACCCGCTCCATGGGCGTCGCGCTCAGCCCCTGCTCGCTGCCGCAGACCGGCAAGCCCAACTTCACCATCGGCGACGACGAGATGGAAATCGGCATGGGCATTCATGGCGAGCCCGGTATCCGCCGCCAGAAGCTGGCGACGGCCGATGACGTCACAGACGAACTGGTCGACAACGTCCTGAAGGAGCTCGCGGTCAAGGCCGGCGAGCGGGTTGCCGTGCTGGTCAACGGCCTCGGCGCCACCTCGCAGATCGAACTTTACGTCATCTTCCGCCGCGTCAAGCAACGCCTCGACGGGCTCGGCATCGAGATCCATGCCTCCTGGGTCGGGGAATATGCCACATCGCTGGAAATGGCCGGCGCGTCGGTCACGCTGATCAGGCTCGACGAGACGCTGCAGGCGCTGCTCGACCATCCCTGCCGCACGCCCGCACTCGTCGTCGGCGCCTTCGAGAAGACCGAAGACATCGCGACACGCAGCCGCAAGGCCGTCAAGGTCGCCGAAAATGCGGCAGTGACGCAGGAAAAGCCCCGCGTGCTCATCATCGAGGGCGACGTGACGCCGGCGATCTTCAAGACGATGATGCACACCGTCGGCGAGCAGATGATCGCCGAAAAGAACTGGCTTTCCGAGCTCGACGGCGTGATCGGCGATGGCGACCATGGTGTGACGATGGAAATCGGCTGGAAGGCCGTGCAGCACGCGCTTGAAGACGCGCAGGACGACGAGACGATCGAATCCATCTGCAAGCGTATGGCCAAGGCGTTTCTGGATGCGGTCGGCGCCTCCTCGGGTCCGCTCTATGCCACCGCTTTCCTGCGCGCCGGCACGGCCGTCAGCAACCGCCTCAACCTCGACGGTGCCGGCATGGCGGAATGGCTGAGTGCCGCCTGCCAGGGCATTCGCGATCGCGGCCGCGCAGAGCCCGGTGACAAGACGATGATCGACGCCTGGGTGCCGGCCGTCGAAGCCGCCGCAAAGGTCGCAGCAAATGGCGGTTCCTCGCTTGAGGCTCTGACCGCTGCACGCGATGGCGGCGAAGCCGGCATGAAGGCGACGGCCGCCCTTGAATCACGCCGTGGCCGTTCCGCCAAGCTCGGCGAACGCTCCGTCGGCCATATCGACCCCGGTGCTGCCTCGACTTTCGTCACGCTGCGCGCGATGACGGCGGCGCTTGAAAAGGCGCTTGGCTGAACGATCTCAGCGCGGGCCTTGCAGCAAGGCCCGCGCGACACCTTCATTGGTGACCAGCCGGTTGACGTAACCGGCGCGCAGGACAGCCCGGATGATCGGGATCTTGCGGATGCCGCCTGAAACCAACACGGAAATCGGCTTGAGTTTCAGCTTGTCGGGCGGAAGCGCGATGATCGAATCGTTCAGGAAATGATCGATCGCCTGGCCGCGCGCATCGAGAAACCATCCCATGAACTCCCCGACGGCACCGCGCTTCAGCACCGTATCGAGATTGTCCTTCACGACGCGGATCTGGGTGAGCGACGTATCCTGCGTCAGCGCCCCGCAGGAGACGATGCCGATATCGGCGATCTCCGTGCGCGCCAGAACATCCGTCAATTCGTCGTTGAGCAAGAGGGCATTGCGGCTTTCGGGATTGGCGCAATAGATCGGTGCCGTCAGGTAGTGACATTCGACGCCGAGCGCACGGGCAAAGGCCGTCGCCACCTCGAAGGTGTTGGTGGCAGACCCGCTGGTGACGCCGCCGGTCAGCCCCACGACCCAGCTTTCCGATTTGGGCCGCGCACGGAGCGTTCGCACGGCGAAGCTCAAGGTCCGTCCCGAGCCGATGCCCACACCCATGTCGCGATCTTCGACCAGTTCGCTTGCAAGCGTCCCGGCCGCCTCGCCGATGACCCGCTTCTGCTCGAGATAGTCGTCCAGATCGGGCACGACGACGGCGTCCGCCAGACCGTAGCGGGCCGATACCTTTTCGGCCAGCTCGATGCAGTCGGTCAAGGGAAGGCTGACATTGACCTGGACGCTGCCGGATTCACGCACCTGGCCGATGATCTTGTTGACCTTCAGCCGCGTGATGTTCATGCGCTGGGCGATTTCCTGCTGGGTCTGCCCGCCGATAAAGTAGAGCCAGGCGACGCGCGCGCGCTCCAGGTCGTCGTCAATTTGTCCCCATTCTTCCGTCATTCGGCATTCCGTTCCCGTGTTTTGATTTTCGATACCCACTTCGGATGTTGTGGGCAACCGGATCGAAGCCGATGACCCCTGTCCGGGCGTGGGAATTCGAAAATTGGCGAAAGCCAAAATCAATTATTTCTACAAAAATAGTAGATTATTTCTTATCCTGACGCGATGCGCCTTCTAGGTTCGAAGGGTCTAGACGCTCTGGAAGGATACCTTGAAAATGAAGGCATTGCAGCCTGTCCCGCCCGCCCTGCGGCTGCGCTCGGTCAGCAAATCCTATGGACCGACACGTGCGTTGAGCTCCGCGGACATGGACGTGCATGCCGGAGAGATCGTCGCCCTTATGGGGGCCAACGGCGCAGGCAAATCGACGCTTATCAAGATCCTCTGCGGCATCCAGAAGGCTGACACCGGCTCGGTCGAAATCGAGGGTCGAAAGGTCGACATCACATCGCCTGCGGAGGCGCAGGGATGCGGCATCGTGGCCGTTCACCAGTCCATCGCCGATGTCGGCGTGCCCACACTCAGCGTCGCGGAAAACCTGCTGCTCGATCTCTTCTGCACCGGCACCGGTCCGCTGATCGCCACGCCTGCCGATATACGCCGGCGCGCGCAGGAGCGGGCCGAACGCATCGGCCTCGACATCGACCTCAATGCGCAGCTCGCCGACGTTTCGCTGGCGGACCAGCAGTTGATCGCCATTGCGCGCGCGGTCAGCCATCGCCCGACGGTCATGTTGTTCGACGAGCCGACAGCCAGCCTTTCCGCCATCGAGACGGAGACGCTCTTCCGGGTCATCGAGGGCTTACGGGCAAGCGGCGTCGCGATCATCTACGTCTCGCACAAGACCGCTGACATCCGCCGGCTTGCCGACCGCGTCGTCGTCCTGCGCGACGGCCGGATTTCCGCGAATTTCGAACGCCCCGTCGAGATCGGCGCAGCCATCCGCGCCATGATCGGCCACGACCTGCCGACCGCGCGGCCAAGATCGGCAGGATATGGGCCGCCGATCTTTACGATCAGGAATGCCCGCCTGAAGAAACGCGAGGATACCTTCGATCTCGATGTCGGCGCAGGCGAGATCGTCGCGATCACCGGCCCGCTCGGTTCCGGCAAGAGCGCGCTCGCGGGAGCGATCTTCGGGCTCTGGCCCCTCGCGGAGGGCGAGATGGCGCTCGAGGGCCAGCCCTGGCGCCCTTCCGGTCCCGCCCAGTCGATCGCGTCAGGCGTGTTCTATGCCGGGGAAGACCGCTGGCGGACATCGTTCTTCCCTTCGTCCGTGCCCTTCGCCTCTGTTGCCGGCACGATCAGCTTTCCGTTTCTCCGGCGCTGGCGCCCGAGCGGCCTGCTGCCCATCGGCCAGGAGAGCCGGGTTGCCGACAATGCCATTTCCATCTTCGGCATAAAGGCGCAGTCGCGCGACGTGCCGCTCACCGCGCTGTCGGGCGGCAACCAGCAGAAGGTCGTTCTGGCGCGCTGGCAGGCGGAGCCGGCGCGACTTCTGCTGCTCGACGAACCGTTCCAAGGGGTCGGTTCATTTACGCAAAGACGACTCGATGATTTCCAGCCCGGTCTCGCAGAAGAAATCTCCATCACAACGAATGCGGTAGTGGCGCTGACGACAAACCAGTTCGTCTACCCTCACCACAGTACTTAAACCTATTCACGAAGGAAAGGCGTCCTGCCAGCCGACATACTACCGGATTTGAGGCCTGTATCTCGTGCCGCGCCGCTCTCACCAACGTCAATGGCTACGGCAAGCGCGCCGACGCCAGCGCGAGAAACACTGACGTCGCTTAGGAAGATCACTACATCCTGAAGTACACAAGCTGTATAGTGTGGCAAAAGACACCCCTCCGCCGCATGCCCAGGCACCCGTAGCCGTTAGGCCGCAACGGGTGACTGAGACGCTTCCCGGCCTACAATCCTGTAGCGGATCAGGTCCTCGATCGAGATAAGCGGCAGGCCATGCAGCTTGCAGAACTCGATGAGGTCGGGCAGGCGTGCCATGGTGCCGTCATCGTTGGCGACTTCGCAGATCACGCCCGACGGTTTGGCGCCGATCAGCCTGGCGAGGTCGACAGCAGCTTCCGTGTGCCCGGGCCGGCCGAGGACGCCGTCAGGATGCGCGCGCAAGGGAAAGATGTGTCCAGGGCGTGCAAAGTCCTGTGGCTGCGATGCCTCGTCCATCAGGGCGCGCACTGTGGCCGCGCGATCGGCAGCCGAGATCCCTGTGGTCGTCCCCTGGATGTAATCCACCGAGACCGTGAAGGCGGTCTTCAGATATTCCGTATTGTTCGGGACCATCAGCGGAATATCGAGCGCGTCGAGACGCTCGCCTTTTATGGCAATGCACACCAGCCCGCGCGCATGTTTCATCATGAATGCGATGCTGTCCGCCGTCACATGATCGGAAGCAACGATGATGTCGCCTTCATTCTCGCGGTTCTCGTCGTCGACAACGACAACCATGCCCCCGCGCGCGAGGGTCTCCAATGCATCTTCAATTTTCGATAGTGACATTCCAGTGCCTTTCAAGGGTTGCCGCGTGAGCGGCCAAAACACGACCTCACGGCCGCCATTCCATCCCTTGGGCGAACACAGCACACGCGCCTCCCCTGCGTGGGGAGCCGCAATAGCCGATGCTCTCTTTCATCCGGACTCTAACCGTCGGCTCCGGCATCGCACCGGATCTGCTGCCTTTCACCGAGGTGAAAGCGCTCGCGGGCTCCCGGCAAAGCCGGATACCGCCGGTGGGGAATTTCACCCCGCCCTGAGAACGGCCCTAAGGTAGAGGAGAAGCCACTGGTTTTTCAAGCGGAAACTGAGCATGCGCACCGACTTTTGGGTAGATGTCGGACCCGCGGCAACCTAAGTGGCGAAAAATAAAAAGTTAGGTGTCGCAGGCACCGCGTAGGCTTGGGAGGCCGTCAATTGGGGTGTTGACCGCGAGCAGCAGGAGCTGACGAGCACAACTCTACTGTTAGTTACCATCAGATCGATACATCCCATCGGCAACTCTCGCACAACGATGCTGTAAGCCAGCAATCAGCAATCACAACTTGACTGCAAAAGTTTCTCTCATCGCGTGCAGAATGGCGACGGCCGAGGCAGCCCCCGGATCGGTGTGTCCGAGCGAGCGCTCACCCAATCTTGCTGCCCGTCCTTTTGTCGCCACCATTGAACGGGTTGAGGCGGCACCAGTTTCGGCTGCCAATACGATTGCTTGCCACATATCCGCAACTGACATTGCTTTTTCGTGAGCGCCTACTGCCGCTTCCGCAGCCGGGATCCACGCATCAAGCATTGTCTTGTCGCCACGTTGGCCCTTTCCCCGATCCCGGATTCCCTGGGCGATGGCCTCCAACATGGCCACCTGCCCTTTCTGGGATAGGTGTTCATCATGCTTGAGCGCGTCTGCTGCCTTTCGGAAAGCTGAAGCATAAAGCGGCCCGGTCGATGCTCCCACTGCATCCAGGAACGCATTCGCAGCCGTGAGGAGCACATCTGACGGCGGCATCCGATCGATCTCCAGTTTATTGATCGCAGACGTCACTGCTGCAAAGCCGAGCGCCATGGTAATGCCGTGATCTGCATCGCCGATGGCACCATCAAGGTCGGAGAGATGATCCTTTTCGGCCTGCATGGCTGCGGAAATCAGTTGAAACATCCGGCCAAGAAGGCGCGATGCCGATGTCACCATGACTGCCTCCAGATTTCCATTAAAATTGCTGTTTTGATCATTTGGAGACCCAAGATTTCATTCAATTGACGCGTAGTGCCGCCGCATCGCAGGGATGACGCAACAGATCGGACAGTTCCTGATCAAGATGGAGAACCGAAATGGAGGCTCCGACCATGTCGAGAGAGGTACAATAGTGGCCGATCCAACTGGCTTCGATGATGATGTTCTTGGCTCTCATGCGCTGTTCGACCCGCCTGAAAAGAATGTAAAGCTCCATCAAGGGGGTCGATCCGAACGAGTTCACGAGGACAGCCACCCTGTCGCCAGGGACTGCTGACATTTCCGAGAAAATGCGGTCCATCACCCGATCGGTGACTTCATCCGCAGTCATCATCTTGTCGCGGATCACACCACGCTCGCCATGAATGCCCATCCCGATTTCGATCTCGTCGGGCCCGATCTCGAAATTGTGTCGACGGGTTTGCGGAAGGGAACAGGGTTCGAGTGCAACGCCGATCGTGAATGTCCGGTTGTTGGCCTTGCGGGTGACCGCTTCGCACTCGGCAAGTCCAAGCCCCCTGTCGCAGGCAGCGCCGGCGATCTTGAAGATGAAGAAGTTGCCGGCAACGCCTCTTCGACCTTCCCTGTCCTCGATGGGGGAAGACGCGATATCGTCTGTCGTCAGAACGGTCCTGACCGGGATGTTTTCGTCTTGCGCCATCTCGGCGGCCATCTCGAAATTCATCACGTCACCGGCATAATTGCCATAGACAAACAGGACGCCTTCGCCGCCTGTGGCAGCTCTTGCGCATTCTAAAATTGGTCCGGGCGGTGGTGATGAAAATATGTTGCCGACTGCAACGGCGTCAGCCAATCCCCGACCTATGTAACCCAAGAAGCAGGGTTCATGTCCGGTTCCGCCACCGACGACCAGTCCCACCTTGCCCGGCCGCGGACCGCTGCGGGCAACCAGGGCCCGGTTCGAACCCTTGATCGGCATCAGATAGTCGGAATGCGCCTTGACGACCCCCTCCAGCATTTCGTCGACAACGCGGTCAGGGTCGTTGAGAAACTTCTTGATATGGGTGCGGAAGCTGGAGGGCAACGGGATCGTGTTGTCACTGCGCGATCGAGGAGCGGGTTTTTGATCCACATCCGTGACGCCATCGGCATTGAGAATGCCACGACCCGTCGCAGCATCGGTGATCAACACGTTGATATAGCCACCACGCAAGGCACCCAGGATCGCGGGCACTTTGTCGAAGCCGCCTGCAACCCCGATACGCATTTCGATCTTCTTCAGCATTTCGAGCGAGATGCCGATGGTTCGGTCGTCAAGCACGCCAAGAACCGGCTGACCTTCGGGATCGATAAACCGGCCAGCCACAACCCCCACCGCACGCTTTGCCAGATAGTCAGATATCGAAACGGATTCGAAAAATCCGCTTGTATGAATGGTGGAACTGGGGCGCAGGGACGACACGCCGAAGAGTGCCTTGTTTGCGCGGGCAAGGGCGCCAAACTGCTCCTCGATCAAGGTTTCCTGCATGAAGGCATTGCGGACCGTTGCATCCCTGACAATCGCGGGGGCCGTCAAGTTTATCAAACGCCCACCGGTCGCTTGGGCGACTGCGGCCGCACAGAGTTCCGGCGTGTAGGCAAAGCCTGCGCTGGTTCCACCGGTTGCCTGAACAATTGTCACATCCTGCAAGGCCTGCGCCCGGATGTTTTCGGCAACAGCCAGCACGGTGCGTCCCCAGGCAACGGCCAGGGTGTCTCCGGATCTCAGAAGCTTGCCGAGCGCCTGGCCGCCTGCGGCTCCAAGACGCTCGATCAACGCCTTGGAGCCATCGTCATCTGGCACGACCAGGCAGTCCTGCAATCCAAAATGCTGTTTGAGCTCGCGCGCTGTTGCAAGCGAGCTCAACCGGGATGGCTCCAGGGAGATATTGACGATGCCACGGCTGCGCGCATCTGCGAGGTAGCTGTTCACCGTTGCACGCGAGATGCCCATGATCTGGGCGATGTCGAACTGTGTGCGTCCTTCCTCATAATAGAGCCAGCAAGCCCAGATGTAAGGATCATCCCCATATCGCAACGGTATGGCATCAGACAAATCAGCCTGAGAAGCCTGCCGCGTCGTCATCTTGTCAGCACGTGACATCTTGGTTGCCATGAAACCCTGCACTTCCCGTTCTCGTTCCGAAAATGTGAGAGTTCGCCAAAGTTTGCAATGTCACCGCAGAAAACTATTCGACTATGAACGGATGGCCTGAGATCGCCGCCAACCCCGTATGTGTGGGTGGGGGGAAAATTCCGTCAGCTTTCCAGCCGATCCCGCGCACCCAATGACAATTCCTTCAAGATGATTGCGCAGGACGTCGCCCCGGCATCGAGAACGCCGAGGGAGCGTTCACCAAGGCGGCTTGCCCGACCGATCTTGGCAACCAGATTGATCGTCGAATCCCGACCGGCTTCCGCTGCGTCCACCAGGGCGCTAAGGGCATCTGCGAACGAAGATCCGGCCGAAATCGATGTGTCAAAGGCTTGAACAGCCGGCACCAGTGTGTCCAGCAAGGTCTTGTCACCAACCTTGGCCGAGCCGATTGCCTCGATGCCTTCCAATCCCGCATGCAGCATCCGGCTGAATGCCGCGGCGTCGATGGCTTCGATACCATCGATCTGTTCGGCAAATTCCGTGAACATCATGCCGTAAAGAGGCCCCATCGAACCGCCAATCTCGGTCATCAGGATCGTCCCAAGCACGTCCAGCGACTGGGCCAACGACACATCCTTGCCCTTCAACCGGTCGGCGGCCATGCCAAATCCCTTGGCCATGTTGACCCCGTGATCGCCATCGCCGATCTTTCCGTCGATTTCACTCAAGTAGGCACGGTTTTCGACGATCCTGTCGGCGATCGCCAGGACGATCACGCCCGCCTGAGCATTGTTGAGAGTGAGCATCGATGTCTTCCTTTAAAAAACCGCTGTGCAATGCACATCCACATCCAGAAGCTGCTTCAGCTCAGGGTCGAGCGCCAGCACCGTCAATGTCGCGCCCACCATTTCGAGCGAGGTGAAGTAGTTGCCGACATAGGTCTTGTAGATCGAAAGGCCTCGCGCCGTGATCTCGGTCTCGATGGTGTCGTTGAGAATGTAGAGTTCGTTGATCGGTGTCGCACCAAGCCCTGAAACGAGGACCGCAACCTCCGTGCCACTCGGCAGATTGTGGTCATCCAGAACGATCTGGACCATGTCACGCGCCACGTCTGCGGCAGTTTTAAGCGGCTCGACCCGCACCCCTGGTTCGCCATGATGGCCGATCCCGACCTCCATCGTTCCCGGCTCGATCGTAAAATTGGGATGCCCAACCGCTGGCAGGGTGCACGGACCAAGTCCAACGCCGATGGACCGGCAATTGTCGATGGCCTTTTGAGCTGTGACCCGGACTTCCTCAAGTGAGGCGCCTGTTGCGGCTTTGGCACCGCCAATCTTCCACATGAAGATTTCTCCGGCGACCCCGCGGCGCTTCTCGCGCTCTTCCGGTGGGGCGGAGCACACGTCGTCATTGGCAACAACGGTTGCAACCTCAATGCCGTCCTTGGCGGCCAGCTTCCGGGCCAGCTTCACGTTCATGTTGTCGCCGGCATAATTGCCGTAAAGGACGATGACGCCCTTGCCACCGTTTGCTTCGCAGATTGCGTCGTAGAAGCTTTTTGCAGTCGGCGAGGAAAACAGCTCTCCGACAGCCACCGCATCAAGCATGTTCTTTCCGGTATAGCCGATGAAGGCAGGCTCGTGACCCGAACCGCCACCGGTCACCACTCCGACCTTTCCCGGATAGGGTGCGCCTTTTGCAACGACAACGCGCTGATTTTCAGCAAGCCGGACGATGTCCGAATGGGCCTTCAAGAAGCCCTTTACGGTATCTTCGACAACCTCATCAGGATTGTTTACGAAACGCTGCATACTGTCTCCTGTGTAATGTCTTGCTGACCGGGGCTTAGAGGATGGTGTAGCCGCCGTCGACGATCAGGTCGGCGCCGTTGACCATGTCTGCCCCGGACGATGCGAGAAAAACCGCCGATGCTGCAATCTCTTCCGGGTAGGCAAATCGGCCGACTGGTATCCGCTTGACAGCGGCCTCACCTTTTTCGCCGGCCCATGCCTTTTTGCCGAGTTCGGTCAGCACGATGGTGGGCGATATCGTGTTCACGCAAATGCCGTGCTTGCCCCATTCGGCCGCGAATGTCTTTGACATCCCGATGACCCCGAATTTGGAGGCGCAGTAGGCGACATGCTCCTCAATCGCCACGGTCCCGGCTTGCGACGCAAGATTGATGATCTTGCCGCCGTGGCCGGCCGCGATCATGACCTTGCCGACGGCCTGCGTGACGAGGAAACTGCCCTTGAGGTTGATGTCGATCGTCCGTTCCCAATGTTCCAGGGAAAGATCTTCTGCAGGCGCCAGATAGACGACACCTGCGCTATTGACCAGAATGTCGACGCGCCCGAAAGCCGAGACAACGCTTGAAACGGTGGCATTGACCGACGCTGCGTTGGAAACGTCACAGACAAATGGCAGGGCACTTTCTCCCAGGGCGTCAGCCTTGGCACGCGCGACCTGGTCGTTGATGTCGACGACGGCAACCTTGGCTCCCTTTTTGACGAACGCCTCGGCGATCGCTGCGCCAATTCCCGATCCGCCACCGGTCACAAACGCAACCTTCCCACTGAGCGGAAAGCTGAGATCGATGTCAAGAGCTCTGTCTGTCATATCCTGGACCTTTTGCTGTTGTGATGACGGGGCGGCAAACCGCCCCGCCTGTGATGGGCAACCTGTTATTTGCGACCTTCGAGCAAGGTGTCGACATTGTCGGCAGTCACGGGCGTCCACGGAACATTGTAGACTTTGTCCTTGCCCTCGTTGAAAGGCATGTCCGGATACTGGTCCCAGATGGCCGACTGCGGCTTGTAGTCACCCTTTTTTGCATGGAAGATCGCAAGATCAAGCGCGCCCTGGGCCTGTGCGTTGGCGTCCTGGAGGATCGACGTCATGGTGCCTTCCTTGACAGCGCGCAGGGCATCGGTAATGCCGTCGATACCGGCAATCGTGAAATCGCTGACATTCAGCTTTGCCGCCTTGATGGCTTCAATCGCGCCCAAGGCCATTTCATCGTTCTGGCCGATGACCCCATTGATCTGCCCCGGATGAGCCGTCAGCCAGTTTTCCATCAGTGTCTGCGCTTCGGCACGCGACCAGTTGGCCGTCTGCTGCTCGAGAACCTTCACATCGGGGCACTCTGCAAGAGCCTTCTTGTTGCCTTCGAGACGAGAAATCTGCGCGGACTGACCAATGGGACCTTCCAGGATCACGACATTGCCCTTGCAGCCAAGCTTGTCGAGCACGCCCTTGGCTTCCATGTAGCCGGACACCGTATCATCGGAACCGACATAGGAGGCGAGGAGATCAGAGTTGACGCGGGTGTTGGATCCGATCACCGGAATGCCGGCATCGGCTGCCGCCTGGACTGCAGTTGCGCCAGCATCAATGTCGATCGGCACGAAGATGATCGCGTCGAACTTCTGCGTGATCATCGTGTTGAACTGTTCCTGCTGAACCAAGGCGTCATAACGACCGTCGAAAATCGTCAGTTCGACTTCGCCATTCTTCACCGCCGGATGCTGCTCGAGCGCGGCCGACCAGATTTGCATGAATTCGGCATTCAGACCGTACACCGCAGCACCGATCTTCGGCTTGTCAGCCGCCACTGAAGGAGACGCCATCAGCGCCGTCGCGGTGGCCAGTGCCATCAAAAGCTTTCTCATTGTCATTTCCTCCGTTGTGATACCGGCCACCACTTGGTAGGCCGTCCCCTTTACACGGGTGCTAAAAGCCCCGTATCTCCCACAGGCTGCCGATCAGGCCCCCTGATTTCGTTTCTGGTCGAGCATGACCGCACCAACGATGAGCGCACCCTTGAGCACCTGTTGGTAGTAGGATTGGATCCCCATGAGGTCCAACCCGTTGTTCATGACGCCGATAATGAGCGCGCCGATCAGCGTCCCGGTTATCCGACCGACGCCTCCGGCAAGGCTTGTCCCGCCGATCACGACCGCAGCGATTGCATCAAGCTCATAGGCGATCCCAGCCTGCGGCAGGGCCGATCCGGTACGGGCGGTCAAGACTATGCCTGCCAGTCCCGCGAGGCCGCCCGATATGACGTAAACGGCAAAACGCAGACGGGTGACATTGATGCCAGACGTGTTGGCCGCATGGGGATTTCCACCGACGGCGTAGATGTATCGCCCGAACCGCGTCCGGTTGAGGATCCACCACGATGCCATAAAGACCATGGCGAAAAGAACCACAGGCATCGGGATGCCGAAGACGTCGCCTGTTCCGATCCAGCGGAAGTCTGGTGTCAGTGCCGGGACAGGCTTACCACCGCCATAGATGAGGGTCATGCCGCGTGCGGCGGACAGCATCCCGAGTGTGGCGACAAACGACGGCACCGAGAACCGTGATACGATCACGCCGACGAGATTCCCGCAGGCGATACCGACGAGAATGCCGACGGGGTAGGCAAGCCATGGCGTGTAAGGCGCTCCAACGATGCCGGCTGTTGCTGATGTCGTGGCGAAACTAGCACTGACGATGCCGGTCAGAGCAACGACTGAGCCGACGGAGAGATCAATTCCTCTCGTCAGGATGACAAATGTCATTCCGATCGCCAGAATACCATTTATGGAGGTCTGCAACAGCACGTTCGAGATGTTGCCGGCCGTCAGGAAGTATTCGTTCGACAGCGAGAGAACAATTGCCAGAAGGAGGAATGCGAGGAAAATCCCGTATTCCTGAACGATCATCTTGCGACGTGCAGGATCCAGAAAAGACTTCAATGAATTGTTCTCGTTCGTGGACACTTCTTTATCCTCTGTTTGCCCCGACGTGTGCGGTTAGCAGCTAGTCTTTGCGTCAGGTCGACATGTGAACGAGCGACTGCGCGTCCGTCTCTTGCCGGGAATAGATGCCACCCGATTGTCCTTGGCGCATGACCAGAATGCGATCCGACATGCCCAGCACTTCGTCGATCTCGGACGAGATCATCACGACGGTGCCGCCAGATTCAGCGAAGTCGCAGATGATCCGATAGATTTCGCGTTTGGCACCAACATCAACGCCACGGGTCGGCTCATCCAGCAGCAGAACCTTCGGTTTGCGCAGGAACCATTTGCCCAGAACCACTTTCTGCTGGTTGCCGCCCGACAATGCAGAAACAGCCATGGCGTCGCTCGCAGCCTTGATATTGAAATGCTTGATCATCTTGGCGCTTGCGGCAATTTCCTTGGCGCTTTGCATCGAGAAATATGGGCTCATGTCGGGCAGGCTCGCCATGCAGATATTGTTGCGGACACTGTCCATGAGATTGAGACCAGTGAGCTTTCGGTCTTCCGTCACCAAAGCGAGCCCTTCAGCGATTGCTTCTGCGGACGATGAAACCTCGATGAGGCGACCATCAAGACGGACGGTTCCAGAGGATTTCTTGTCCAGGCCGAAGATGCAGTTGAAAATCTCGGTCCGGCCGGACCCCATCAGGCCATAGATGCCGAAGATCTCGCCCTTGTTTGCAGTAAACGAGATGTCAGAGATCTTGCCGGGTAACGTCAGACCCGACACCTCAAGGCCGGCCGTTTCAGTCGGCGTGTTGGTCTTGAAGTATTCTTCGCCCAGTTCGCGTCCGACAATCATGCGGATCAGCCCCTGGCGGTCGATCTGATCGAGAGCGCCACTTCCCACAAAGCCGCCGTCACGAAACACGGTGTAGGAATCGGCGATCTGAAAGATTTCCGAGAGCCGGTGGGAGACGTAGACAATTCCCTTGCCAGATGCCTTCAGGCGCTCGACGGCGGAGAAGAGGTGCTGAGCCTCCTTCTCGCCGATTGCGGACGTCGGCTCATCCATGAAGATGACTTCAGCGTCGTGGCTTAAGGCTTTTGCAATCTCGACCAGCTGGACCTCGGCAACCGACAAATTCATCATGAATTGCTTGGCGCTTATATTGAACTCAAGATCGTCCAGCAGGGCCTGCGCCCTGTCGTTCATTGTCTTGAAATCGATGCTGCCGAAGCGCCCGGAGGGCTCCCGTCCGAGGTAGATGTTTTCGGCCACCGTCATGTGGGGAACCGGGCTCAGTTCCTGCTCGATGATTGCGATACCTGCGGCAAGCGCTTCGCCTGGCGTCGAATAGACAATGTCCTTGCCCCGGCGACGGATTAAACCCGCATCGCGGCTGTAGATGCCCATCAGGATCTTCAGGAAGGTCGACTTGCCCGCACCGTTTCCGCCGCAAAGCGCGTGAACCGAACCGGCCCGCAGTTGGAGGCGGCCGTCGCGTAAAGCCGCGACACCGCCAAAGGATTTTTGCAGTCCCTCTACTTCCAGCACGTAGTCCACGCGAAATCCTCCCAAAACCGACCCGCGAGAAGAAGCGGGCCACCGACGATCGCCTCCCGGTCTCGCCATGCTTGACAATAGTCGAATTGATGTCGACAAATGTCAAGCACACCTGAAGATATTTTGTTGGCGCACCGATGGGACAGGCTCAGACCTCTGTAGACGGTGCCAAAACAGGGAGGTCATTGTGCTTGTGAGGTACGGCATAAGCTGGTAGTCCGGACGCGCGGCCCTGAGTTTCTTGACAATCCCAGAAGTTTTTCGACTTGGTTACGGGCGCGCTATCTCAACTCACATGGCGAACGCATCAGCTCGGCAGGAAGCCTGTTATGGAACATGTGGGAGGGATGAGACTGGGTCAGCTGCCCGACAACCTTCGATCCTGCATGACGTCTCCGGTGAGATCACTTTCCTCCCCACACCCAGCATGGAGGCCTGAAATGCGTCGCTTCCTCTGTGCAAGTCGAGTAAAAGTATGGATCGAAAGGAAACCGGATGATCGCTAAGAGTCTGATTCAAAATTATCCCTCGTCATTTCATAGCCTCGCGATGCGGCGGGCGAAGAGCTGGATCGAAGCGATGAACAGCCATGCGGTTGCCGATGCGATGGTTTGCTCGAAGTCCTTGGCGAGGCGGCGGTTGCGATTGAGCCATTGCCAGCGTTCGTTCGACGACCCAGCGTCGTGGCAGGACGACAAATCCCTTTGCGGTATCGGACCGTTTGACGATCTCGACGGTCCATTTGCCGATCTGCCGGAGGGCGGCCCTGAGCTTGTCGCCCGCATAACCGCCATCGGCGAAGATATGGCGCAGCCACGGGAAACGGCGGATGATTTCAGCCAGCACCAGTGGCGCACCGTCGCGGTCCTGGATACCGGCGGTGTGGATCACGGCGTGGACCAGATTGCCCTCGGTGTCGGTCAGGATGTGGCGCTTACGCCCCTTGATCTTCTTGCCCGCATCATAGCCGCGCGGACCGCCGGATTCAGTATTTTTGACACTCTGGCTGTCGATCAGCCCGGCAATGGGTGAAGCCTCGCGGCCAGCCGCCTCGCGCCCGATCAAGAGCAGCGCGTGATTGAGCGACAACCACAGCCGGTTGTCGCGCCACAGGTAGAACCAGCGCCGCACCGTCGACACCGGCGGAAAGCAGGGCGGCAGCATCCGCCAAGGCAGTCCGCCGCGCAGCAGATAAAGGATCGCCTCGACAATTCGTCTGAGCGGCCACTTACGCGGGCGACCCACATGCGAGGGAGGCGGCAGAAACGGCTCCAGCAGAGCCCATTCGCTATCGGTCAAATCGCTTGGCAAAGCCAAGTCCGAACGGGCATACTGTGCCCGAGTGGTATCGGTCCACATCGTTGATCTCCAGAAGTTTTCGCAAAACCCCGGAAGCAACGATTTGGGCTAGCGTCAAGCTAACCCGCTGATACCCTCAACTTAGTTTCGGATCAGGCTCTAAGAGCGATCATACGCAGTTGCGCGTCCGCCAGCGGTCAAAGGCACAGCCGAGATGCAGACGCCGCCGGCTCAAGTCTTCGCCAATCCGCCACCATGCTTATGTATTGCCTGAAACAACGCCTGGCGCCTGCAGCCTCTATCTTACAACGGATGCCTGCCCTCATCTGACGCCGGCTGCGCTTGCAGACTAACAGGCGCCCAAATCCTTGAGTGCTTGCGTGGCCAATTGCACCGGGTCGGACTGTCGATGACGACCGGGCATGAAGCCGGGAGCCATTCGGATCGCTCTTGATGGGACCCGACAGGACCTCTTCAGCCTTGATCTCCCATGGCGTCCACCAACACAGAGATGATCAGGACTGCGGATACAGCACCTGGATCCACATGCCCTATCGAGCGCTCCCCCAGCCGTGCAGCGCGCCCAAGGGTCGCAATCATGTTGGATGTGGAGGCTGCACCCTCTTTCGCGCGCTCGATGATCTCCAAGGGCTGGGCGGCCGTCGCTGCAGCTTCGGCGGCAGGCTGCCAAGCGTCGAGCATCGTCTTTTGGCCAACGGCTCCCTTGCCGCGAAAGGCAATACCATCTCGCATGGCAACGATGATATCGCGCAGCGCGTGACGCGGCATCTCCGCGCGCGGACCTGCGACCTTGGCCGCACGCATGAAGGCAGTGGCATAGAGCGGGCCGGATGATGCACCGACCGCATTTAGAAAGGCTTTGGCAGCCGCATTAAATCCGTCCTGCAGCATGGCCTCTCTAGGAAGAGCCTCAACGGCAGTGCTCGCTGCACTCATGCCTTGCGCCATGGCGATGCCATGGTCGGCATCGCCGATATGACCGTCAAGGGCACACAGGGCGTCACGCTCCCGCTCCATCGTACTTGCCAAATCCGAGAAAACCTTCTTGAGGTCTGCAAGTGTAAACGACATTACGATCATCCGGCTCTAAACATGGCACAGTCACAAGCGTGATCGAGAAGTGCCTCGAGTTCATCGTCCAGATGCATCAAAGTGATGGATGCTCCGGCCATGTCGAGCGAGGTGCAATAGGGACCGACCCATGAGCGATGGATTGCAAGGCCCGCATTGCCCAGGCGCTCGCTCACCCTCGCAAACAGGATATAGAGCTCCATGAGGGGCGTAGAGCCCAACGAATTGACGAGCACCGCCACACGACCACCGCGCTCCATGGGCATTTCGGAGAAGAGCGTATCCATGATCTCGTCTGCCACTTCGTTCGCAGTCCTCAAGGGCCCACGCCGAACACCCGGCTCGCCGTGAATGCCCATTCCGATCTCCATCTCGCCGGCTGGCAGTTCAAAATTGAACTTGCGGGTATGGGGAAGCGAGCAGGCGGACAAGGCGACACCCATGGTGTATGTCCTTGCATTGGCATGCCTTGCGACCCGCTCGACCTCGTCAAGAGACATCATCAGATCAGCGGCTGCCCCTGCGGCCTTGAAAATGAAGAGGTTTCCCGCAACACCTCGGCGCTTTTCCTTTTCGGCAAGCGGCGCTGACGCGACATCGTCTGTCGTCAAAACGGTACGCACCTCGATCCCCTCCATCTCGAGGAGTTCGCAGGCCATGTCGAAATTCATCACGTCTCCGGCGTAGTTGCCGTACATGAATAGGACACCTGCTCCGCCGTTGGCAGCGATCGCTGCGTCGACGGCCGGTTGCGGCGGAGGCGAGGCAAAGACATTGCCGATGGCGGCCGCATCCGCCAGACCCTTGCCCACCAGGCCGAGAAACGTTGGCTCATGGCCCGAGCCCCCGCCGATCACCAGACCGACTTTTCCCTCACGCGGCCCGTTTTGAGCCACCACCGTGCGTGGCGCATGGGACGGGCTGCAAGGATGCCGCGCAGCATCTCGTCCACGGCATCATTGCCATCATTGATCAGTTTCTGGGTCAGACTCATCAGGGCATTCCTCCTCGGCAAAAGCATATTTTAGTCGCAGCAGACGGCGCAAGCCCTGGCGATCCTCTGCCCCGGCACAGGTCTCGCTTTCAAGCCGATATTGTGTTTTCGCCGCCTTTGCCCTCGTCAGCAGACGGCCTTTGCCAGCAGTCCGTATTCATGGGCCCTGGAGGCAAGCCCTACGGACTGCTGGAGGATCTCAGCATGCGCTCGAGATCAGGCCTTGTGGTACTTCTGATCGACAGCGTTGATCGCATTCACATTGCCGGCAGAGCGTCCCTGAGGGTCGAAATTCAGGGTCTCCTTCAACCAGGCGTCGGCAATCGACTTGGCAAGCTCGGAGCCGATGACGCGCGCGCCCATGGTAATGATCTGGGCGTCATTGGACAGCGCTGCGCGCTCGGCCGAATAGGTGTCATGAACGAGCGCTGCGCGAATACCGGGAACCTTGTTGGCCGAGATGCTAACGCCAATCCCGGTCCCGCAGACGAGGATCGCTCGGTCGAAGGTTCCATCGATCACGGCGGCTGCGACCCGATCGGACAAGGTTGCGTAAAAGGCATCCGGCCCGTCGCTCGTGCGCGACATATCGGTCACCTCGAACCGGCCCTTCAGATGCTCCACGAGGAGCTTGGCCAGTCCTTCCCCGGCGCTGTCACCGGCAATTGCAAGTTTCATGAGTTCACTCCTTTAAAGTTTTGCTGCACATTTGTTGAGGATGTCGAGATAGCCTTCGACGTTCCAGGCCGCCCGACCGATGAACAGCCCGTCGATATGCGGACACGCCACCAGCTCTTCGCAATTGCCCGCATTGACGGATCCACCGTAAAGGCAGGGCACCTTGCGCCCTAGGACCGTCTCGCAGACCGCAATGATTTCCGCATGGCGCTGATCGGCATATTCGGATGTTGCAGGTACCCCGTTGACGCCGATTGCCCAGATAGGCTCGTAGGCAAAGAGGATCTGCTGATCGGCATCATGGAGCTGAGAAGGGCTCAGCCTCGACAGGGCGCCACGCACCTGCGCCTCCAGAACTGACTGCGCTTCACCCGCCTGACGCTGTGCAAGCGTCTCGCCGATGCAGATCAAGGGCGTCAAGCCGTGGCGCACAGCCGCCTCGACCTTCAGCCCGACGGTCTCATCCGTCTCGCCAAAAAATTCGCGTCGCTCCGAATGGCCAAGCTCAACCAGGTCAAGATTGCAATCTTTGAGCATCGGCGGAGAGACTTCACCGGTCCATGCACCCTCGTCGGCCCAATGCATATTTTGAGCACCGACTTTGACCGACGTGTTCTCAAGCACCTTCTTCACGTCACGAACGGATGTGAAGGGCGGAATGACAAACCGCTGAATGCGGGGATCGCGCCTCTCTTCGGCAGACGCCAGGGCACTGGCAAAATCCATTGCCTGCTTCAGCGTCTTGTTCATCTTCCAGCTGGTACCAATCCAGACCTGTCGGGTCCCATGCATTCGTCACATCTCCTGCTTAGCGACCCTGAGGTCGACACCTTGCTTCGCCAGCGCGTCTGCAAACTCCGGCAAAGGCTTTTCGTCGGTAATTACACATTCGAACTCGGAAAGATCGGCCAGGACATGCAGTGCCGTGTGACCGAACCGGGTATGGTTGACGAGCAGGCAGGCGCGTTTCGCAGAGGCGATCATGGCCCGTTTTGTCCTCACGACCGCATCATCCATGTGGAAGGCCTTTGTGTCCGACAAGGCCGGCGAGGAAACAAAGGCGAGATCTGCGCGCAGACGCTGAAGCGCATCTTCCGTGACTACGCCGAAATAACCATTGAACTTGGCGGAATAGAGCCCGCCCAGAGCGATAAGCGCAATACCGGACTGATCTTTCAGCACATCAATCACGGCCGCATTGTTCGTGATCACCGTCAAGGGGCGGCACTCCACCAACATGGCACCAAGCACTGCTGCCATCGATCCATCGTTGACGATCACCGTCATTCCAGGCTCGACCAGCTGCAAGGCCTCGCGTGCCATCCGTTTCTTGACATCCACCCCTTGCCTTTGACGGAAGCGAAAATCGCTCTCGAACTGGGTGCTGGCGTCAATCGTTGCGCCTCCACGGACCTTTCTCAAAAGGCCGGCTTCTTCGAGATCGTCGAGATCACGATGGATTGTCATCTTGGACACCGCGAAGCGTTTGGCAAGCCAGTCCAGTTCGACGGCATGGCTTTCGACAAGCAAATCCATGATGAGCTGCTGGCGGTCCTCGCGACGCATTCCATTCCTCCATCTTTCGCCGGAGACACTCTGTCAGGTTCTCAGAACTAACTCCATCACAGGATAAATCAATCAAAAAATGTGATTTTGTTACTTTTGATTGTGATGTTCGGGATGCAGTGCTAGGAGAATGATAAAACTAAGGAGTGACCGATGAAGACCTATGCGACCGTGGCGGAAAAAGCCGCACTCGACCCTGAGAATTTTGCCTTGGCAAACTGCATCCGAGCCTTGGCGATCGATGCGGTGGAGGCCGCCAAATCGGGCCATCCCGGCGCGCCCATGGGCATGGCAGATGCCGCAACTGTCCTGTTTCGCAAGCATCTCAAGTTCGACGCCTCGCAACCGGACTGGTTCGACCGCGACCGTTTTATCCTGTCCAATGGTCACGCCTCGATGTTGCTCTATGCCCTGCTTCATCTGACGGGCTACGAGGACATGACGATCGAACAACTCAGGAACTTCCGTCAGTGGGGCGCAATCACCGCGGGTCACCCGGAATATGGCCATGCCCGGGGCGTTGAAACCACAACCGGCCCTCTTGGCCAGGGGCTGGCAACAGCCGTTGGCATGGCGCTTGCCGAGCGCCGCCTCTCGGCAGAATTCGGATCCGACATTGTCGATCACAGAACCTATGTGTTTGTCGGCGACGGCTGCCTGGAAGAGGGCATCGGTCAGGAAGCCATCTCGCTTGCCGGCCATCTGGGACTTGGCAAACTGATTGTCCTTTATGACGACAATGCCATAACCATCGACGGGGCGACATCGATCTCGTTTTCAGATGATGTTCCTTCCCGTTTGCGTGCGTCTGGCTGGCATGTCATATCCTGCGATGGTCATGATGGCGGGGCCATCGACCGGGCCATTCTTGAGGCAAAGGCTGAAACTGCACGGCCCTCCCTCATTGCACTCAAGACGACGATCGGCTTCGGTTCGCCGGGCAAGGCTGGAACCTATGCGGTTCACGGCGCGCCGCTGGGTGCTGCGGAAGCTTCAGCAACAAAGGCAGCACTCGATTGGACGAGCGGACCTTTCGAGATCCCGGCCCCTTTAGAGTCTCTGTGGCGGACAATCGGTGCGCGCGGCCACACAGAGCGCAAAGCCTGGGAAATCCGCCTTGCTGGCCTGCAACCCGATCGGCGGATTGAATTCGAGCGCCGGGTGGCCGGTACCTTGCCGCCAGCCTATGATGATGCCGTCAGTTCCGCACGCCAGATGCTCTTTGCCGAGCCAAAGCGCGCAGCAACCCGCCGGGCAAGCCAGATGGCCCTTGAGATGCTGGCGCCAGCACTGCCGGAGCTTATCGGCGGCTCGGCGGATCTGACGAGCTCAAACCTGACGCGGGTGAGCAGTCTCGATCAGCAATATACGCGCGAGGTTGCGGGGCGATATATCGGCTACGGCGTCCGGGAATTTGCCATGGCTGCTGCCATGAACGGGATCAATCTTCATACCGGACTGCGCGCCTATGGCGGGACTTTTCTGGTCTTTTCCGATTATGCGCGAAATGCGATTCGGCTTTCGGCCCTGATGGGCGTTGGAACCATCTATGTCATGACGCATGATTCCATCGGCCTTGGCGAGGATGGCCCCACGCACCAGCCGGTCGAACAGCTCGCATCCCTGCGGGCCATTCCAAATCTCATGGTGTTTCGCCCTGCCGACACGGTCGAAACGCTGGAAGCCTGGGACCTTGCGATCCGCAACCAGGCAAGTCCGTCGCTTCTCGCCTTGTCGCGCCAGGACGTGCCGCAATTGCGGCTGGACGCTGGCACGGACAATCTGACGGCAAAAGGCGCCTATATTATCCGCCGCTTCGGCAAGCGCCGCGACCTGACCCTTCTGGCGACAGGCACCGAAGTCGCCCTTGCGGTGGAAGCGGCCGAAGCCCTGCAGCTGGAGGATATCGACGTGACAGTCGTCTCCATGCCGTGCTGGGAACTGTTTGAGGCGCAGGATCGGGAGTATCGGGCCCAGATCCTTGGATCAGCGCCACGGATTGCGGTGGAAGCGGCCGGCAAATTCGGCTGGACGCGGTATGTGGCGAGCGAAGACGATGTCATCGGCATGTCGGGGTTTGGTGCATCTGCTCCAGCAGAGCGGCTCTATGCGGAATTTGGCATCGACACACAGTCGATCCTCAAACGCGCACGGTCTCTTCTTGCCCAACCTTGATTTGGCCAATGCGTTGGTAGGGGCAATTCCGGCAGACGGAAAAACCGGGATTGCCCTCACGCGCGCAGGTCGCAGCCGGATCAGCTATCATGGCTCGCGGGTCAGGATCCGCGCGGTGGGCTCGTCGGTGATCAGGCCTTTCAGACGCCCGCTTCTCAACACAGCATGAATGGCAGCCGCCTTTTCAACGCCACCGGCGACAGCCACGATCTTGCTGTCCTCAGGACCATCGAGATCGACGGCAAGAGTGCGTGCAGTCAATGTCGTTTCCAGCACATGACCATTCTTGTCGAAGAAGTGGCCGAGCATTTCGCCCATGCCGCCGGCTGCATTGATTCGTGCAAAGACATCAGCCAAGCTTACCACATCTGTCATAGCTTGATCGAACAATGGCTTGAACGTCGTCCGCATGTCACGAATTCTATCAGTGACCGGGCCACGATTGCGCAGATCCGGGTGCGCTGCGAAGTCAGCAAGTTCTCGGAAGCTAGAGCAGATCCTGTTCAATCCGGGTCATATCCAGCAGCCCTGAAGTAGTTTTCGCATTCTTTCGGCGTGAAGCGGGGCATCAATGTACCGACTGCGTCCCACAAAGCATCGATCTTTCTCTCCGCCCGAGCCCGCAACATGGCCTTCAACTTTGAGAAGGCGTTTTCGATGGGGTTGAAGTCGGGGCTGTAGGGTGGCAGGAACATGAGCTTGGCACCCATGCGTTCTATGGCATCGCGCACCCCGGCTGCTTTATGTGCGGGCAAATTGTCCATGACGACAATATCCCCGGGCTGGAGAGTCGGCAGCAACACCTGCTCGACATAGGCCAGGAAGACGTTGCCGTTCATTGCTCCGTCGTAGACAAACGGCGCGGTCATTCCTGTCAGGCGCAGAGCACCGGTGAATGTCGTTGTTTTCCAATGGCCGTGCGGCACGCCGGCTCGACAGCGCTCACCTCGAATTGCCCGCCCGCGCAGCCGGGCCATCTTCGTTGAAAGACCGGTCTCGTCTATGAAGACCAGCTTTTGCGGATCGAGATCAAGCTGCTCATCGAACCAGGCGCGTCGACGCTTCAGGACGTCCGGTCGGTCCTGCTCCAATGCGTGTGCGGACTTTTTTTAAATGTCCACCCGCGACCACGCAGCCAGGCACCGAGTGCGCTCCGGCTGATGCTGACCTGCCGTTCAGCCGAGAGGAGCTCGACCATTTCATCAAGCGTTACGTCCCGGCGATCATCAATCATTTCGACAACAAACGCCTCGTGAGCGTCCAGAACGGAAGGGCGTTTCCAACCCTGCGGCCGTGCTGTTGGCTCGCCCTCTACTGCTCTTGCGACCCAGCGGATCGCCGTGGAAACCCCAACACCGAACCGACCGGCCGCCTGGCGGGCAGACATACCGGTAGCTGACGCTTTCAAGACTCTGATCCGAAGATCATCGCTCAGTGCTCGTGCCATCATCAACCTCCTATTCGTAGAGAAGTTGAATCAGCTTCACTCGCTCCCGTCACATCACGTTTGATTCATCGATCACAGGATTTGCTCTAGCACGGCCATACGACGCTTGACGCTTTCCGAAATAAAGCTTGGCGACATCATCGATCTCACGCATTCCACCCATCAGCCTTTCAAGCCTTGCCTTGAGGCTTTCATCATGAAGGTTCGACGTTCTGGTCATTGTCTGATGGGAAACCGTGAGAGAGCGAAGCTACTGGTAGATGTATGTTGGTCTTCATAGTCGGTCTATAAGCCGAGCAAGAGTCATGGCTTTAGCTCACCGCAAATATTGCGCGATGGCCGGGATCAGTTAAACGAAAAAGGGCTCGCGAGCGAACGCAAGGAACTCAAGATTACCTCCATGCTCAAAACCTCCCCTTCCCCGCTACCTCGCGCACGCCCAGCGCGCCGCCGATCCGCACCGCCGCCTACGGTGTCGTCCCGAGCGTTTTGACGACCATGCCTGCCGACGCGAGCGACCGCGTGACTACCAGCTCCAGCAGTTCGGGCAGCCTTAGCGATATCCGCCACTACATGAGTTACGGCTCCATCGTTTTACACCAGCGCCATTAGGTCACGCGTCTTCAGCCCAATCTCTGTGTCGCCAAAACCCATAACAATTCCCGCCGCAGGCGAGCTTTTGCTGTGGACGACACATGAGGGTAAAAGATCGACCAGCGAATTTCCTGTATTGGTTGCAGATGCGGAGGAAGTCGCCTTGACCGACATTGTGGAAGCGAAGATACCTTATCGTATTCTCAGCCTTGATGGTGGTGGTGCCAAAGGCTTCTATACTCTTGGCGTCCTAGCAGAAATCGAGGGCCTTATAGGCTGCCGCCTATGCGAAAAATTCGACCTCGTTTTTGGCACCAGCACTGGCGCCATCATAGCGTCCATGATTGCGCTTGGCATGACTGTCGATGAAATCCACGTCAACTACAAGACGTACGTTCCTGACATAATGCGGCTGAAGAAGCCGGAGCACAAGTCTGCGAGATTGGCCGAGCTGGCGGAGAAGATCTTCGGTGACGCCAAGTTTGACGACGTGAAGACCGGCGTGGGGATCGTCACCACGAAATGGGTGACCGAGCGTCCTATGATTTTCAAGGGTAATGTCGAATACGCCCATGGCCGCAAAGGCACGTTTAAGCCCGGCTTTGGTGTTAGGATCGGTGACGCCGTGCAGGCCTCATGCTCCGCCTTCCCGTTTTTCTCCCCGAAGACCGTCACTACCGCCGATGGCGACGAGGTGACGCTTGTTGATGGCGGCTACTGCGCGAACAACCCGACCCTCTACGCCATTGCTGACGCCAGCCGAGCGCTTGGCCTGACGCATCAAGATCTGCGCGTTGTGAGTGTAGGGGTTGGTGTCTACCCCAGCCCTAAACTGTCGAAATTCAGCCTGATGTACTGGGCGAACAAGTACCTGCTCAGTGTCCAGCTTTTACAGAAGACTCTCGAAATCAACACGCAGTCCATGGAACAGCTGCGGGCGATCCTTTTCAAGGACGTTGCGACCGTTCGTATATCCGACACGTTCGAGCAGCCGGAAATGGCGACCGACCTCTTCGAACACGACCTCAAGAAGCTCAACATCCTCCGTCAGCGGGGCCGCGAATCTTTTGCCAAGAGCGAAGCCCTGCTGAAGGAATACCTTCTCTAACGGACCTTTCATGGCAATAAACGAAGCCCAGCTCACAACGTGGTCCTCGATCGGCGCGACCCAGCAATCGGCAGCGACCTATCAGACCATCCGTACCGTGCTCAACGATACCAAGTCGCCCTATTATCCGAAGTGGTTCAGCATTTTCCTTCAGGGCTCTTACGGCAACGACACCAATGTCTGGCGTGACAGCGACGTTGATATCGTCATGCGCCTATCATCCGTTTACTACTCTGACACCAGCAACCTCAATGCCGACGAGAAGGTGAACTACGATCGGGGTTGGAGCGCAGCCGATTATTCCTTCGCCCAGTTCAAGCGCGAGGTCGCGGACTGGCTGACCGCCAACTACGGCGGCGGCGTAGATGCGTCAGGCAAGGCAATCTTCGTCCCCGGAAGCGGCAATCGCCGTGATGCCGACGTATTGGCTTGCGCCGAACACCGCCTTTACTTCACCTACCCTTCTGTCGGTGATCCCACCTATATGGAGGGCGTCACTTTCTGGAGGGCCGATGGCACCCAGATTGTCAACTACCCGAAGCAGCACTCCGAGAATTGTACGACCAAGCATCAGAACACGAGTAGTTGGTTCAAGCCTACCGTGCGGATCTTCAAGAACATTCGGAATCGAATGATTGACGACGGTCTGTTGCAGGAAGGCGTTGCGCCGTCCTATTTCCTGGAGGGCATGCTCTGGAATGTGCCCAATAATCTATTCGGAAAGAGCTACTTCGAGACTGTTGTGGCCTGCTTCAACCACATGTACTTCATGGAGGATAAGACGCAGCTCAAATGCGCCAACAACTACCATTGGCTTCTCCGTGATGAATTCCCGACGAGCTGGTCGCTGAATGACCACAGCACCTTCATGGAGGCGTTCAAGCTGTTCTGGAACAACTATTAAGGCAAACTTGCCGGCCGGAGTTTCCCGCATGCCCCGGCCCGGCCGTCCCGGCAAATCAATGCCCCGCATCTCATCGAGAAAGCTCAAGCCGTCGCTTGCCATGTGGTCGGCCATTGCGGCAACTTCTGGGGCTTCACACGTCTTCAAACTCCGACGATGATTCAGCTTGCCTTCGCTGGCAAGTTAATCTTCTTCGCTCTGGCGATCAGATCGCCGACTTTGAACCCAACCTTTCTCCCGATCAGAAACGTCCCTGCGTACCGGTCAACCTGCTCCTGAGTAGGTTTTATGGCTCGCTTGATGAGCTTCCTGAACCTGCTTAGGTCGCAATCCCTGATGGGTATCCCCTATGCCCTCGCGTCGGTCAAAAGATCTTCAACGCGCCTCTTCGTGCCTTTGCCCATGCACGCCTTGCGGATGTATTTGATGAATGAGGCCGCAAACATTTCCTCGCAGCGCATGAGGGTGAGCTTCCGCATGAGCACCGATCGATAGGCGCCGATAAGCTCCTGCTCGTCAAAAACGTGCTGATAAGACGACACACAGATTGTTGTTGGTGGCGATATTGATTTCGCGGAACTTATCAACCACGGTCGCCCCCGCGACATTCTCTCCCGTGGCGGCGATGTGAAGCCCCTGTTCCTCACCGCCATGCATGTCGATGTGAATGATGGGCAACATCCCATCAGCAGCCTCAGAGCGGATCTGGTCAAAATAATCCAGGAGATCCTGAGAGCTGTTCACCTCTCGGAATTCGAACCGGATCTCCCTCCGCGCAAGGTAAGGCTCAAGGTCCTCGATGATCCTACGGGTCACACCCTTTTGGTGGCCGTGCAGAGAGGTGATCCAGACAACCGAGTTCACTTTGACTTCGGAATGGATTTTGTCGGTCTTCTTCATCAGCAGCCCCAGCTTGAAAAGGCGGTACGCAATACTGTCGTTTCAGAATTGCTCGAGACTATATAACTCCCCAGGCCCGAAACCTCCCCCTGCCCGTCATCTCGCGAAGACCGAGTTCCTGAACGATCCGCCGCGCTCCTTGCGGCGTCACCTCGAGCGTCTTTGCCACCATGCCGGCGGAGATCAGCGGCCGCGCCATGACAAGCTCAACAAGCTCCGGTAGCCTGGATGACGTCCGCCGTCCTTCGAGTTTGCGCATCATCATCTGCCGAGCCAGCACCAGCCGGTGATGCTCCTTCAGCCCCGTCTCGGCGGAGATTGTCAGCGCCCTTGATATCGCCAGCAACCGTGTCTCCCGATCTCGATGCCGGCGCCGATCGACGGGAATGGCCTTGAGCCCAAGATTGATCGCCGCGAGATGGGAGCCAGTGGTGACGCCGCCCTCGCGCAGGATTGAGGCGGCAAGCAGCCGGCCCAGCCAGGGCGCATGTTGGAGCACGGCAATCTCATTCCAGGCATCGAGGGCGACGATGGCCTGCAAAACCGGTGGCAGATCCTGGGCCCGCGCCAGCACGGCTCGCCACTCTTCCAGGCGTTCATCCTCATCCCAGTCGAGATCGTAGACAAAGGGATCCTTGTCCGGAGCGTTCTTGGCGCGCCCCGGCTTTTTCGCCTGTTCGATCGCCGCCTCGGAGCGGGCGAGCACAGCATCGATCTCGGCAAACGCATCACCCAGACCATCGATATCGGGAGCGCCCGCCTCCCCTACCCCAGCCTGAGCGCCGCTCACCTCAACGCTTTTCTCCGGCACGCCCTCCCCGTCTCCACCCCATGATGCTGCAGGCCACGCCTGCCCGCGCAGCGACGCGAGGCCTTGAGCAGAGAGTGCCCAGGCGGGTGGATGGGCGGCGATGCGGCGTCGGGTTTTGAGGATGTCGCGGGCAATGGTGAGTTCGTGGGTGGGTGCGCGGATGTCGCGGAGTGCGTCATGCAGGACGAGGTCCTCGAGATGCACGAGTTCACCGTCGACCCAAAGCGAGGCATGCGCCTCGAGGAAATGCGCGCGCTCAAGAAAGCCTTCGCCGACGGACGAGCGGGCAATGCGCTCATCAAGACGGGCAAGTGCGACGCCTGCTTCTGAGACGGGCCGCAACAGTACCTGGAGCAAATCCGGTGGC
>DPXQ01000164.1 GCA_003527225.1 Rhizobium sp. | reverse complement strand
TCATGACCACGCCGCGCATGCGCGCGGTCTTTTCCCGCATGAGCAAGTGGATCAACCGGGCGTCCGGACTGGTCTTCATCGCCTTCGGCCTGAAGCTCGCGGCGGCAAGGGCGAACTGAGATGAAGATCCGGCTGACGTCGTTCATCGCTGCAGCCTGGATGATCGGGTCTTACCCGGTTGCCGCCGCCGCTGATTGCCCGATTGAACGCGCCGTCTATGCGGAACCGGAAGCCAAGATCGAAATCCGCTTCCAGGCCAGTGGCGACAATACGCCCCTCAGCCATCGCTTCTCGCTGGTCGGCGCGGTCGGCAAGATGACGATCGATGGCCATGTGCTCTACGACCCCGAGATCGAACGGCCGGTGGCGATGGCCCTCGACAATTGCCCAGAAGGCGACGTGACAGGCGCGGACATCGCCGCCTGCACCGTTTGGAAGGGCATTATCTATGCGGCCGACAAGGCGACTGGAGAGGTTGACCTTCTGCCGCTGGAGGGCGCGGATGCGCCCTACAGTCTCGTCCTGCCGGGTTTCGGACCGGCGATCGCGGCATCCTCCTATGGGGATGCCATGACGGCCACGCCGCGGGATGTCTTCACATTCAAACAATGTTCGCCCAAGGCCTGACGGGCGACGGCACTGCAACAGTCGAAGGAACGATACGATGGCTTATGATGTGGTGGTAATCGGAAGTGGCCCGGGCGGTTATGTCTGCGCGATCAAGGCGGCCCAGCTCGGCCTCAAGGTGGCCGTGGTCGAGAAGCGTGCAACTTACGGCGGGACATGCCTCAATATCGGATGCATTCCTTCCAAGGCGCTGCTGCATGCCTCCGAGATGTTCCATCATGCGGCACATGGAATGGACGCACTCGGCGTCGAAGTCGCCGCGCCGAAGCTCAATCTCGAAAAGATGATGGCGCACAAGGACGCGACCGTGAAGTCGAACGTCGACGGTGTTGCGTTCCTGTTCAAGAAGAACAAGATCGACGGCTTCCAGGGAACGGGCAAGGTTCTCGGCGTCGGCAAGGTTTCGGTGACGAACGAGAAGGGCGAGGTTCAGGATCTCGAAGCCAAGAACATAGTCATCGCCACCGGCTCCGATGTTGCCGGCATTCCGGGCGTCGCGGTCGATATTGACGAGAAGGTCATCGTCTCCTCCACCGGCGGTATCGCTCTCGACAAGGTGCCGGGCAAATTGGTCGTGGTCGGCGGTGGTGTCATCGGGCTCGAACTCGGTTCCGTCTGGGCGCGCCTCGGCGCTAAGGTGACGGTCGTCGAATATCTCGATACCATTCTCGGCGGCATGGACGGCGATGTCTCCAAGCAGTTCCAGCGCATGCTCGCAAAGCAGGGCATGGAGTTCAATCTCGGCGCCAAGGTTACCGGTGTCGAAAAATCCGGCAAGGGCGCCAAGGTCACTTTCGAGCCGGTCAAGGGCGGTGAGGCACAGGCCGTCGAAGCCGACGTGGTTCTGATCGCTACCGGCCGCAAGCCGTATACCGAGGGCCTGGGCCTTGCCGAAGCGGGCGTTGCGCTCGATGGTCGCGGCCGTATCGAGATCGATGGCCATTACCGCACAAACATCGCCGGCATCTATGCGATCGGCGACGTCGTCAAGGGCCCGATGCTGGCGCACAAGGCCGAGGACGAGGGTGTGGCGCTCGCCGAAATCCTTGCCGGTCAGGCAGGTCACGTAAACTATGGCGTCATTCCAGGCGTCGTCTACACCCAGCCCGAAGTCGCCTCCGTCGGCAAGACCGAGGAAGAGCTCAAGACTGCCGGCGTGGCCTACAAGGTCGGCAAGTTCCCATTCATGGCCAATGGCCGGGCCCGTGCGATGCTTGCGACCGACGGCTTCGTGAAGGTGCTGGCCGACAAGCAGACCGATCGCGTGCTCGGCGTCCATATCGTCGGCTTCGGTGCCGGCGAAATGATCCACGAGGCAGCGGTGCTGATGGAGTTCGGCGGCTCTGCGGAAGATCTCGGACGGACCTGCCACGCGCATCCGACCATGTCAGAAGCTGTGAAGGAAGCCGCGCTTGCCGCATTCTTCAAGCCGATCCACATGTGATTCATCGTCCTGACGGATTAATTCTTCGTCATTTTAGTGGCCGCGTCTTGCCATGCAGGGCGCGGCCTTTATCATCTGGACGTAATTGCCCCTAACCGATTGACGAAAGGCAAGAAAATGGCGTCCTCCCCCGTTTTGTCCTATTCCATTCCGCAGCGCCTTATCCACTGGCTGATGGCCGGTCTCATCCTGTTCAACCTGCTCTTTGCCGAAGCGATGGAAGAGCTTTCCGAAGCGGTGGAAGAGGGGCAAACCCCCACCCCCGACATGATCGCATCGGCCAATATCCATGCCTATGTCGGCATTGCCGTGCTCTGTCTCGCCGTCATCCGCGTCATCCTGCGCCTCACCCATGGTGCTCCTGAGGCGCCCGCCGAAGAGCCGCCGCTTGGACGGCTTGCCGCAAAGGTCTCCAGTGGCGCTTTCTACTTGCTGTTCTTCGCCATGCCTATCAGCGGCGCGCTGGCCTATTACGGTGGCGTCGAGGCGGAGGGTGGGCCGCATGGCGGACCGATGAAGCTCTTGATGTGGATACTGATCGTCGTGCACGTCGGTGCCGTCCTCGTGCACCAATTCGTGTGGAAGACGCCGGTCGCTCAGCGCATGACCAAGGGGTGAGAAGGGTGCAACACGGTCGGCGTTATCGTCAGTTGGCGGCGCTTACCGTGTATCCCTGCTTGCGCAGCAGTTCGACCAAGCCTTCTTCTCCAGGCAAGTGCAGGGCACCGACGGCGATGAATGCATTGCCCTTGGCGAGCGCTGGAGCGCTCCCTTTGGCCATGATCTTGTTGCGGTCGAGGACGATGCGTTTTTCGAAAGCGGCATAGCCGCTTTCCTCCTCGCCGGGTTCGCTGGGCGCGACCACCTTGAGCATCGGCATGGTCAATCCGATGTCGCCGGCGAGATAAAGCTGGGTCATGGTCTCGATGATGTCATTCATCTTGTCGCCCAGGGCCAGGGTCTCGATCAGCGCCTGCAAGTGAAATTCCACCGGGAGTTCGGCCATGGCGGCGAGCTGTTCGGCGAATGTTTCGAGCCCCACAATCTGCTTGCCCGATTTCAGAGCGTCTTCGGCAATATGCTTGTCAAGGAAGGAGGCGCCCTTGGCCTTGTGGGCGAGCTCGCATGCAGGGAGCGCCACGAAACTCGAAATGATCCATGGTTTCATGCGCGCGACCGCGGTCATCGAGATTCCGCGTTCCTTGAGTCCCGCTTCCAGACGGCTCGCTTCCTCGGCGGACAGATGGTCCGCGATGGTCGTTCCATCGGTGAACATGGTGAGTTCCGGATGGAGCAGGAGAGCGGCGGCAGCCTTCTTCTCGTCCAGGATTTCGTCCGATTCGACCACGATGGTCGAGGCGACGTCCAGGGCTTTGCGGGCGGCATCGGACATGGTCAGGACACGCGGATCGGTCACATGCATGGTGCCGAGAAGCCATGAGGGCTCGATGCCGTCCTTCTCGATCTTCCAGAGAATGCCCTTGCCGTTCGGCGACTTCGCGCCTTCGCGGATTACGCCGGCATAGGCTTCAGGATCGCTGTCCTTGAGGCTGTTCAGAAGGTTCGTTCCAGGGCAGGCGACGTCCTCGGCGCCCTGCGCCGGCGAGAGAGACGTAAGGACGAACAGCAGCGAGGCCGCGAAGACGACATGAAACGAGGCAATGAGCCAGAGGACCAAGTCGCCTGCGCGCAGGTGGGTAGAGCGCAGCCTCTGCCGGTTGATGGAGTTCGCGATCATGGGCCTATCCAATTGCATTCGTTCGCTAGCCTAGAGCCCAGGCCCTCACGTTCCCTTAATGCGTTTGGTTAACGTGGGCCTCAGGCGCGAGGATGCGCCTTATCGTAAACGTCGAGAAGCCTAGCCGAGTCGACACCGGTATAGACTTGCGTCGTCGAAAGGCTGGCATGACCCAGCAATTCCTGAATGGTGCGCAGGTCGCCGCCGCCGCTCAAGAGATGCGTTGCGAACGAATGGCGCAGCGCATGGGGCGTCGCCGAATCAGGAAGGCCGAGCGCGGAGCGCAGGCGTTGCATCTCCCGCTGGATGATGGCTGGCTGCAGCTTTGCGCCACGAGCGCCGCGGAAGAGGGGCGAATCCGCGTGCAGATGGTAAGGGCAGAGGCGCATATAAACCTGGACGGTCTCCGCCACGGCGGGGAGAAGCGGAACGAGGCGCGTCTTGCCGCCCTTGCCGTTGATGCGAAGGGCGTTGGCTGAACCGGAAAAGGCCTTCGGAGTAAGGCCGAGAGCCTCGGAAATGCGCAGCCCACACCCGTAGAGCAGGGTCAGGACGGCAGCGTCGCGTGCTGCTATCCAGGGTTCGTTATTGAGTTGCGTATCGGCACTGACAACCGACAGTGCCTGGTTTCCACTCAGCGGTTTTGGAAGCGACTTCGGTTGCTTCGGCGAGCGCAGAGCACCGGCGCCTGCCGCGTTCACCAACCCCTTCTTTTCCAAATAGCGCAGGAATGAGCGCAGACCTGCGAGGTGTCGGCCGAGCGAGCGGGCGCCCGATCCTTCCTTTCTGCGCGTGGCGAGAAAAGCGCGCAGATCCGCCGGGCGCAAGTCGGAGATATCGCGTATACTCGGAGATCCCCCAAGGTGCGTCGTTAGAAAGCCGAGAAACTGGCGCGTATCCCGTTCATAGGCTTCCAGCGTATTGGCGGCGAGGCGACGTTCGCCCGCGAGGCTTTCGAGCCAGCTTGTGCGCTCTCTCAGGAGGTCGGGTGCGGCGATGATCAGCGGTGCATTCACCGGTCTCGTACCTTTACTTTAAGTCCTTGCTGCGCCAACATGCGCGTCAGGTGTTAGGGAAGCGCTAACGTCGCATGATCTGTCACTGTTCGATCACATTAGACTGCGATAGAGGCTAATCGATACTATCGGGGTTTTGCATGGCTCGCCGTGATTCGTTGACAGTGTTCGGGCAGTTCGCTGAAGCGGTGGCTCTGGTATCCCAGGGTCAGCCCGGTCACATCGTCGATACGCTGATCGCCGAGCGTGGCGAAAAAATCGTCCGAAATCCTCTTTGGCCTGTCATGCGGCCGTTCCTTTATACATTGCTTCGCTATGCCAAGGCGATAGAGTTCGCCAACGATATCGCGAACATGCCGGGCTTCCAGGCCTTCGAATATCTGAGCGCGGTCCTGCAACTCGATATAAAGGTCAGTCACGGCGAACGCATCCCCACCTCGGGCGGTTTCATCATGGTGAGCAACCACCCGACAGGGATAGCTGACGGAGTTGCGGTCTTCGACCTCCTCAAGCATCGCCGTCCGGATATGATGTTCTTCGCCAATCGGGATGCGGTGCGGGTCAATCCGAGACTGGTGGAGATCGTCATTCCGGTCGAGTGGCGCGAAGAGCACAAGAGCAAGCTGAAAGCCCGCGAAACCCTGCAACTGACGAATCGGGCGATCGAGGAGGAAAAGGCCACGGTCCTCTTTCCATCGGGGCGCATCGCCTATTGGGCGAATGGCCGTCTCAACGAGCGCCCTTGGAAAACATCGGCGGTCGGGCTCGCCCGCAAGTACAACTTGCCCATTCTTCCCGTCCACATGCGGGCTCGAAATTCGGGATTGTTTTACTGGTTCGCGAAGTGGTCCACAGAGCTCCGCGACATGACAGTGTTCTACGAACTCCTGAACAAGAAGGGCGATCGTTTTGATTTCACCATCGGCCAGTTGATCCAGCCGGATCAACTCGAAGGCGATCTGGTTGACGTCACCGCCGCGCTTGAGCAGCATACTGTTCATGACCTCGCTGCCAACGCAAATAGTTCGTTTTCGTTCTGAACGAACCTGAGCTTCCTGAGGAGGCAGTGGGCGGTCCTTCCCCGGAGCCTCCGCTTTTGCGGTTCCCTTTCCGCCCCGGCAGAGGCAAGTTGCTGGCAAATGAAAGACGATTCGCCCGAACTCTTCGCCGTACCGAAGGATCGTGTCGTGCCCGTGCTGGTGCCGATGCCCGCACCTGTGCCCTATTCCTATGTCGTGCCAGAGGGGATGGCGGTGATTGCGGGATCGATCGTGCAGGTTCCTCTCGGCCCACGCCAGGTGATCGGCGTGGTTTGGGATGGCCCCGAAGGCGGTTCGGTCGACGCGCGCAAGCTGAGGCCGATTGAAAAGGTGTTCGATTGCCCACCGATCGATCTTGCCATGCGCACTTTTCTCGATTGGGTCGCAGCCTATACCCTGTCTCCACCCGGCCTTGTGGCGCGCATGGCGCTCAGGGCTCCGGCGGCTTTAGATCCGGAACCGATGGTCGAGGGATTGCGTTTCGCAGGAATCGAACCCGAGCGCCTCACGCCGGCGCGCCGCAAGGTGCTTGAGCTGGCGAGTGACGGGCTTTCCTGGACTCGCAGCGGCCTTGCGCATGCGGCGGGTGTTTCCTCAAGCGTCATCGATGGACTTGCCAGCCACGGCGTCTTCGAGACGATCTTCCTGCCGCCGCCGCCGGTTGTGGCGAACCCGGATCCCGACTTCGCCGAGGCGAAACTCGAAGGGCCGCAGCGGGAAGCCGCCGACGGCATTCTCGAGGGCGTTCGGGCAAGTGGTTTCTCGGTGGCCCTGATCGACGGGGTCACCGGGTCCGGCAAGACCGAAGTCTATTTCGAGGCCATTGCCGAGACTCTGCGGCAGGGCCGGCAGGTGCTGATTCTGCTGCCCGAAATCGCGCTTACGGCAAATTTCCTGGAGCGATTCCAGGATCGTTTCGGATCGAAACCGGGTGAGTGGCATTCGGACCTTTCGACACGGATGCGCGAAAAGGTCTGGCGACAGGCAGCAACCGGAGAGATCAGGGTCGTGGCCGGCGCCCGGTCAGCACTTTTCCTGCCGTTCGAGGATCTCGGGCTGATCATCGTCGATGAAGAGCATGATCCGGCCTACAAGCAGGAAGACCGGGTTTTCTACAATGCCCGTGACATGGCTATCGTCCGGGCGCGGATCGCCGATTTTCCGGTCGTTCTCGTTTCGGCAACGCCATCGGTCGAAAGCCAGGTCAATTGCCTCAACGGCCGATACAAGCGCATTCACCTGCCGACCCGTTTCGCAGGCGCGGCACTACCCGATCTGCATCTCGTCGATATGCGGCGCTATCCACCGGAACGGGGCGGCTTCCTCTCGCCGATCCTGCTGAAATCGGTGGGCAAGACGATCGAGCGTGGCGAACAGGCCCTGCTTTTCCTCAATCGTCGTGGATATGCGCCGCTTACGCTCTGCAGGGTCTGCGGACACAGGTTTCAGTGCCCGCAATGTTCGAGCTGGCTGGTCGAGCATCGTTTCCGTGGGCAGATCCAGTGCCACCAGTGCGGCTACTCCGAGCCGACGCCGAATGCTTGTCCCGAATGCGGCACGCTCGACCACCTAGTCGCTTGCGGCCCGGGCGTCGAGCGGATCGCCGAGGAGGTGGAGCGCCATTTTCCCGAGGCGCGGACCCTTGTCCTTTCCTCCGATCTCGGCGGCGTCAAGCGCTTGCGCCTGGAACTGGAGGCGATCGCTAACGGGCAAGCCGATATCATTATCGGCACACAACTGGTTGCCAAAGGGCATAACTTCCCGCTGATGACCCTGGTTGGTATCGTCGATTCCGATATAGGGCTCGCCAACGGAGATCCGCGCGCCGCCGAGCGCACGTTTCAACTGCTCTCTCAGGTCACGGGACGTGCGGGGCGCACCGGCCGCAAGAGTCATGGTCTGCTCCAGACATTTCAGCCGCAGCACCCGGTGATGCAGGCGCTCGTCTCTGGCGATGCAAGTGCGTTCTACGAGCGCGAGATTGCCGAGCGTGAACGGGCAGGGCTGCCGCCCTTCGGACGGCTGGTATCGATCATCGTCTCGGCGGACAATCGTGCCGAGGCCGAAACGCATGCGCGGCAATTGCGGCATGCTGCACCGCATGAAACAGGGATCGCAATCCTTGGACCCGCGGAAGCGCCATTGGCTCTCATCCGTGGGCGGCACCGCTTCCGTCTGCTCATCCACGGCCGACGCAACAGCGATATGCAGGGCTTTGTCCGTCTGATGCTGGAAAAAGGTCCGAAGGAGCGTCGATCCATCCATGTGCAGGTGGACGTCGATCCGCAGAGCTTCCTTTGATGACGCTCGGACCTGCTTGACCATCCCGCTGCCCGGATTGAGCAAGAAGCGTCGAAAGACCTTCCGATTCTTCGAGCAGAGTGATACCTCCACATGCGCTGATGTGTGATAAGGCATCCGGAATAGTCGGTTTGATACGAGGATCGAGATGGAGTTCTATTTTCCCACGGAGTTGGGCGAGCAACTGGCTTTTGCCGCGGCGGCCGCTTCAGCGTTGATCGGGCTTTTTGTGATGTTTGCGCCTGGTCTCTCATTGCGTTTCATAGGGCTGCAATTGCGCGACGGTAGGGCGGAGGGTTACGGCGCGGCCCGTTCCTCCGGAGGCCTGCTTTTCGGCTTCTCGGCGTGCGCCCTATTGCTCGCACAGCCGATGCTCTATCTCGCGCTCGGGGCAGCCCTTGGAATGTCGGCTTTTGCGAGGATTCTCTCCATTATGTCGGATAGCGGAAATTCACTGCGGAGCTTGCTACTACTAGTTGTGCAAATCGCGCTGGCATCGCTTCCGATGGCCTATGTTTTCGGGCTCACATGACCGGCATTGGCGAAAGAGCGGTACTTGGTTTGTCAATTTGCCGCAGTTTCGCACAAAATTGCATATGCGCACTTGTCCTAAAGGCGTAAACGGGCAATACGCGTGTTGCGAGTCCGGACTTCCTATGCTAGACGGACCGCGAATTCGGAAAACGCAAGCCGCAACGGCCTGTGTTTCTGGGGGAAAACGTAACGATTTCAAGATCGTACCGCTTTCGTACTGAAAGGGTATTGGTTCTGGGTCAAAATCAGGGAAATTTTTGCCCGTGGCAGACACATCCCAGCTTATTTCAGGTGTAGCGGAGCGCTATGCTTCCTCGCTTTTCGAGCTTGCGCTCGAAGCGGGAGCGATTGATGCCGTCAGTGCCGATCTCAACCGGTTTCAGGCGATGATCGACTCGAGCGATGACCTGAAGCGGCTGGTCGCTTCCCCGGTATTTTCCGCCGAGGACCAGACGAAGGCAATCGTCGCCATCTGCGAGAAGGCCGCAATCGGCGGGCTTGTCGCAAACTTCCTGAAGGTCGTCGCGGGTAACCGCCGTCTCTTTGCCGTATCGGGCATGATCTCCGCCTTCCGGCAGATCGCCGCACGTCATCGTGGGGAGATCACGGCTCAGGTCACGTCGGCCCATGCCCTGTCTTCGGAACAGGAAAAAGAATTGAAGGCGGCGCTGAAGAGCGTCACCGACAAGGATGTAACGATCGAAGTCACGATCGATCCGTCCATTCTCGGTGGTCTGATCGTCAAGGTCGGCTCGCGCCAGATCGACACGTCTCTTCGCACCAAACTTTCCACCCTTAAGCTTGCACTGAAAGAGGTTGGCTGATGGATATCCGCGCCGCGGAAATTTCCGCAATTCTAAAAGATCAAATCAAAAACTTCGGCAAAGAGGCGGAAGTCTCCGAAGTCGGCCAGGTGCTCTCCGTCGGTGACGGTATTGCCCGTGTTTACGGTCTCGACAATGTCCAGGCCGGTGAAATGGTCGAGTTCCCCGGTGGCATCCGTGGGATGGCGCTGAACCTCGAAGCCGACAATGTCGGCGTCGTTATTTTCGGTTCGGACCGTGACATCAAGGAAGGCGACACGGTCAAGCGGACCGGCGCCATCGTGGACGTTCCCGTTGGTCCGGAACTGCTCGGCCGCGTCGTCGATGCGCTCGGCAACCCGATTGACGGCAAGGGCCCGATCAATGCGACGCGCCGTTCGCGCGTTGACGTCAAGGCGCCGGGCATCATCCCGCGCAAGTCGGTTCATGAGCCGATGTCGACCGGCCTCAAGGCTATCGACGCGCTCATCCCGGTCGGTCGTGGCCAGCGCGAGCTCGTTATCGGTGACCGCCAGACTGGCAAGACCGCTATCATTCTCGACACGATCCTCAACCAGAAGGCCATTCACGACAACGGTCCGGACTCGGAAAAGCTGTATTGCGTCTACGTTGCAATCGGCCAGAAGCGCTCGACGGTTGCCCAGTTCGTGAAGGTTCTGGAAGAGCGCGGTGCTCTGAAGTACTCGATCATCGTCGCTGCGACCGCTTCCGATCCGGCTCCGATGCAGTACCTTGCCCCGTTCGCAGGCTGCGCCATGGGTGAATATTTCCGTGACAACGGCCAGCACGCCCTGATCGGTTACGACGACCTTTCCAAGCAAGCCGTTGCTTACCGCCAGATGTCGCTGCTGCTGCGCCGCCCGCCGGGCCGCGAAGCTTATCCGGGCGACGTTTTCTACCTGCATTCCCGTCTGCTCGAGCGCGCTGCAAAGCTCTCCGACGAACGTGGCGCCGGTTCGCTGACCGCTCTGCCGGTGATCGAAACACAGGGTAACGACGTTTCGGCCTTCANNACCGACGGCCAGATCTTCCTCGAGACCGACCTGTTCTACCAGGGTATCCGCCCGGCCGTTAACGTTGGTCTGTCGGTTTCGCGCGTCGGCTCGTCGGCACAGATCAAGGCGATGAAGCAGGTTGCCGGCTCGATCAAGGGTGAACTTGCCCAGTATCGCGAAATGGCTGCCTTCGCTCAGTTCGGCTCGGATCTTGACGCTGCTACCCAGCGCCTGCTGAACCGCGGTGCGCGCCTGACCGAGCTCCTGAAGCAGCCGCAGTTCTCTCCGCTGAAGACGGAAGAGCAGGTCGCTGTGATTTTCGCTGGCGTCAACGGTTATCTCGACAAGCTGCCGGTCGCCCAGGTCGGAAAGTTCGAGCAGGGTCTGCTCAGCTATCTCCGCACCGAAGGTAAGGATATTCTCGACGCGATCCGCACGGAGAAAGCCATCAGCGACGACACCAAGAGCAAGCTCAAGGCTGCTCTGGACTCGTTCGCCAAGTCTTTCGCGTAATCGGGGCTCAAGCCAAGGACGGATAACGGATGCCTTCACTTAAGGATCTGAAAAACCGGATCGCCTCCGTCAAGGCGACGCAGAAAATCACCAAGGCGATGAAAATGGTCGCCGCGGCGAAGCTGCGTCGTGCTCAGGAGGCGGCCGAGGCCGCCCGGCCCTATTCGCAGCGCATGGGTGCCGTCCTTGCCAATATCGCCCAGGCGGTAGGTAGCGATGACAGTGCACCCCGGCTGATGACCGGGACCGGCAAGGACGACGTGCATTTGCTGATTGTCTGCACGGCCGAACGCGGCCTTTGCGGCGGTTTCAATTCACAGATCGCCCGCTTTGCCCGTGACCATGCCCGCAAGCTTCTCGCCGCCGGCAAGACCGTCAAGATCTTCTGCGTCGGCAAGAAGGGTTTTGACAGCCTGCGTCGCGAGTTCGCGGCCAACATCGTTGAACGGACCGACCTCCGCGAGGTCAAGCGTGTCGCTTTCGAAAATGCCGACACGATTGGCCGCAAGGTCATTTCGATGTTCGACAAGGGCGAGTTTGACGTCGCGACGCTGTTCTATTCGGAATTCAAGTCCGTGATCAGCCAGGTGCCGACCGCTCAGCAGCTGATCCCGGCTGCTTCCCCGGAGCCGGTTGCTGCGACCGGTGCGGCGGCCGTCTATGAATATGAGCCCGATGCCGGTGCGATCCTCAGCGATCTGATACCGCGCAACATCTCGGTGCAGATCTTCCGGGCGCTGCTCGAAAACGTCGCCGGTGAAATGGGCGCCAAGATGAGCGCGATGGACAATGCGACGCGTAATGCTGGTGAGATGATCAATAAGCTTACGCTCTCGTACAACCGTCAGCGCCAGGCCCAGATCACCAAGGAACTCATTGAAATCATTTCGGGCGCGGAAGCGCTCTGAGGTTAAGGAAAGAGGGTAAGAAACATGGCTAAGGCAGCTACCCCGAAATCTACCGCGGCGAAGGCGTCCGCAACCGGTTCTGCAGGCAAGGTGACCCAGGTTATCGGCGCTGTCGTGGACGTCGCATTCGACGGCGAGCTGCCTGCGATCCTGAACGCGCTGGAAACCATGAACGGCGGCAATCGCCTCGTTCTCGAAGTCGCCCAGCACCTTGGTGAAAACCAGGTTCGCACGATCGCCATGGACTCTACAGAAGGTCTGGTTCGTGGACAGGCGGTCTCCGACACCGGCGCTCCGATCACCGTTCCGGTCGGTCCTGAGACGCTCGGCCGTATCATGAACGTCATCGGCGAGCCGGTTGACGAAGCCGGTCCGCTGGTTACGTCCGGCAAGCGCGCCATCCATCAGGACGCTCCGGCCTATATCGAGCAGTCGACGGAAGCCCAGATCCTCGTCACCGGCATCAAGGTCGTCGACCTTCTCGCGCCTTATGCCAAGGGCGGCAAGATCGGCCTGTTCGGCGGCGCCGGCGTCGGCAAGACGGTTCTCATCATGGAACTGATTAACAACGTTGCCAAGGCGCACGGCGGTTACTCGGTATTCGCCGGTGTCGGCGAACGTACGCGCGAAGGCAACGACCTCTATCACGAAATGATCGAGTCGGGCGTCAACAAGCATGGCGGCGGCGAAGGCTCCAAGGCTGCCCTCGTTTACGGTCAGATGAACGAACCGCCGGGCGCGCGCGCTCGCGTCGCTCTGACCGGTCTGACGATCGCTGAGGACTTCCGTGACAAGGGCCAGGACGTTCTGTTCTTCGTCGACAACATCTTCCGCTTCACCCAGGCTGGCTCGGAAGTGTCCGCACTCCTCGGCCGTATCCCGTCGGCCGTGGGCTATCAGCCGACGCTCGCCACCGACATGGGTCAGATGCAGGAACGCATCACCACCACGACCAAGGGTTCGATCACTTCGGTTCAGGCCATTTACGTTCCGGCCGACGACTTGACCGACCCGGCACCCGCAACCTCGTTCGCCCACTTGGACGCAACGACCGTTCTGTCGCGTTCGATCGCTGAAAAGGGCATCTACCCGGCTGTTGACCCGCTCGACTCCACGTCGCGCATGCTCGACCCGCTGGTTGTCGGCGAAGAGCACTACGAAGTCGCTCGTAAGGTTCAGTCGACCCTGCAGCGCTACAAGGCTCTCCAGGACATCATCGCCATCCTTGGCATGGACGAACTGTCGGAAGACGACCGCATCGCGGTTGCCCGCGCCCGCAAGATCGAGCGCTTCCTGTCCCAGCCGTTCTTCGTCGCCGAAGTCTTCACCGGCTCGCCGGGCAAGCTCGTCGCCCTCGAAGACACGATCAAGGGCTTCAAGGGTCTCGTCAACGGCGAATACGACCATCTGCCGGAAGCTGCCTTCTACATGGTCGGCTCGATGGACGAGGCGATCGAAAAGGCCAAGAAGCTGGCTGCTGAAGCTGCCTGATAACGGTTTGGAGGCGCGTGCATGTCACGCGCCCCTTTCCCGATCTTTTTAGAGAAGTGAACCGCCATGGCCGACAATTTCAATTTTGAACTGGTTTCGCCCGAAAGCCTGCTGCTTTCCGAGAAGGTTAGCGAAGTCGTAATTCCGGCTACCGAAGGCGAAATGACAGTCATGGCGAATCATGCGCCGACGATGACGACGATCAAGCCGGGTGTCGTTTCGGTGAAGCTGGCGTCAGGCCAGGTGACCAAGTATGTGGTGTTTGGCGGCTTTGCGGACATCGTTCCGACCGGCTGTACACTGCTGGCCGAATCGGCCGTGGCGCTGAGCGAACTCAACCGCGAAACGCTGACCAAGCGCATCGAGGCTGCCCGCGCCGAGCTCAACGCCGTTGACAGCCATGAGCATAAGACGCGTCTCGAGCAGTATCTTGCCGAGCTGACGCATCTGAACGGCGTGATCATACCTGCCTGATCTGAATGCCTCAGCAAGATTGCCAGAAGCGGCCGCGAGGCCGCTTTTTTCGTTTCGCAGTTCCGGGCTCCGGGCCAGGATGGATATGATGGCTGGGCGTCTGGGGAGATCGCGACCCTTGAGGGCAGGGTCGAACATTTGCTCGCCTGATCCGGCAAGAAGCATTAGAGTCAGGATAGACAAGCCGAAGAGTGGAGAAACGCCATGAAGGTCGGGATTGTTGGTGCGGGAATGGTGGGCAGTTCGGCGGGCTACGCGCTCGCCATGATGGGAATTGCCAGCGAAATCGTGTTGGTTGACCTGAATCAGGAATTGGCCATTGCGCAGGCGGAGGATATCTCTCACGCCGTTCCTTTTGTTTCCGCGACGACCGTCAGCGCAGGCAGCTACAAGAATCTCGAAGGTGCCAGGGTCGTTATTCTGGCCGCTGGTGTTGGCCAGAAACCCGGGGAAACGAGGCTGGAGCTGCTGGAGCGCAATGCCGCGGTTTTCCGGCAGGTCGTGGGCAACGTTCGGCAGACTGCGCCAGATGCAATCCTGCTGATTGCTTCCAACCCAGTGGATATCATGACCCAGATTGCCACGCGGCTTTCTGGTCTCCCCCCGCAACGGGTGATAGGCTCCGGCACGATCCTGGACACCGCCCGGTTCCGGAGCCTGATTGGGCGGCATCTTGGAATCGCGCCACAGTCGGTCCACGCCTATGTCCTTGGAGAGCATGGCGACAGCGAAGTACTTGCGTGGTCGAACGCACGGGCCGGGTCCGTCGCCCTGCATTCCTTTGCCGATCAGGTGGGAAAGCCGATAACCGCCGAGATCCGCGAAGAAATCGACGACGGCGTGCGCAATGCCGCCTACAGGATAATCAAAGGCAAGGGTTCGACCTATTTCGGCATCGGCGCCGGCCTAGCGCGTATCATCAAGGCGATCGCGCAGGACCAGCGGGACGTCCTGTCGGTCTCGATCGTCGCGGCAGAGGTTGAAGGAGTAAAGGACGTTGCACTTTCGCTGCCTAGGGTCATAGGTGCGGCAGGCGTTCTTGCCGATCTCTTTCCAGAACTTGATGCTGGCGAACATGAGGCGCTGAAGCGCAGTGCCGCACTGCTCAGGGAGAGGATCGACTCCGTTTCGCTCTGATTTCTCTTTGTGCTTGTGAAGCCGAGCGTTTGCCGAGGTCGGGCCAAGTCGCGCACTTGGTTTTTAGGGGGTAATGCGTTATGGGATGTCGCGTTTTAGAGATTTGTACAACGCTGCGGACCGCTTCATGACTGTTCACTTGCCGAATGCTGAAATCGAGAGCGACCAATTGGACGACTTCATGACGAAGGCGAGGGCAGCGAGCGACTTGCTGAAGGCGCTTTCTCATGAGACGCGGCTGCTCATTCTTTGCATTCTGAGCCGAGGCGAAAAAACGGTAGGCGAAATCGAGGCGATCGTGAACGTGCAGCAGGCGGTTGTATCGCAGCATCTCGCGCGGCTGCGCCTCGAGCGATTGGTCAAGACGCGCCGTAAAGGCCGGATGGTCTACTATAGCATTGCCAATCCGGGACTGACGGAGCTGGTATCGGTACTATACAAGATGTATTGCGTGCCGAGCGAGGAGCCCGCGCCCCAAATCGAATAGCGTATCGGCAGGTCCGGCGGTTGCCTGTTTGTGTGCCGCCGGCGGCATGCTAATCCTCTGCTGCGAGGAGCGCCGATGATCGACAAGCTGGAATTCTTTATCGCCTTGGCGCGTGAACGGCACTTCGGGCGGGCTGCGGAGGAATGCGGGATATCGCAGCCGACGCTATCGGCAGCGATCCGCCAGCTGGAAGACCAACTCGGCGTCATGTTGGTGCAGAGGGGGTCGCGGTTCCAGGGTCTGACACCCGAAGGCCAGCGCGTGCTCGAATGGGCACGGCGGATCGTCGGCGACACCCGTACGATGCGCGAGGAAATGCGGGCCGCCCGCCACGGTCTGGCAGGTCACATTCGTATTGCGGTCATCCCGACGGCGCTTGCCATGGTTCCCCGCATCACGGAGCCGTTTCAGGCGAAGCATCCCGATGTCACTTTCTCAATAAGCTCACGCACGTCACTGCAGGTCCTGAGCCTGCTTGAAAATTTCGAGGTGGATGCGGGCATCACCTATCTCGACAATGAGCCGCTGGGCAGGGTTACGGTGGTGCCGCTCTATCCTGAGCGCTATCATCTGATCACGGCAGCAGGCACGCCTCTTTCCGATCAAACAACTGTGACTTGGAGGGAAGTTGCTGATCTTCGGCTTTGTCTATTGACTGCGGACATGCAAAACCGACGGATCATCAACCAGCATATGGCCGAAGCTGGCGTTGTGCCCAAGCCTACGCTCGAGTCAAATTCGATGATCGTGCTTTTTTCGCATATTCGCACCGGGCGCTGGGCGTCGATCATGCCGAAGAATGTCGCTGAATCCTTTGGGTTTTCGGCAGAGATCCGCATGATTCCGATCATCGAACCCGAAGCCGAACACTTGGTGGGTCTCGTGGCGCAGCATCGTGAACCCTTTACCCCTCTTGTTTCGGCACTACTTCATGAAGGGCGGCGGCTGGCTGATACTCAGGCGTTTTGATAGGAAATTTCTATCAAGCGACGGAACAGCGTTATTGACCGCATAGTGTCGTCGTGTCCATCCTAGACCAATCTCAGCGGAGATTGACAGGGTTCCGGTCTTGCAGGCGCGGTAACTACATAACCGACACGGCTCCCTCGTTCCAACGATGTCCGCTGATCCAATTCGTGTCGGTTTGGGAGGGCTGTTCATGAATATTCGATCATCTACGGATGATATTTTGTCGCGGACCCAGGCAATTATCGAGGAACATGGTGTTCTCGAAGGGCCGCTGCTTCCGATACTGCATGCCGTGCAGGAGGCCTTCGGTTTCGTGCCCGAGGACGCAAAGCCGGTGATCGCCGAGGCGCTGAACCTTTCGCGCGCGGAAGTGCACGGCGTCGTTTCTTTCTATCACGATTTCCGCACTGAGCCCTCTGGCCGGCACGTACTGAAGCTCTGTCGCGGCGAAGCTTGCCAGTCCATGGGCGGAGATGAACTGGCAGATTCGGCAAAGCGCCAGCTTGGAATCGACTGGCATGAAACGACGACTGACGGAGCGGTTACGCTTGAGCCGGTATTCTGCCTCGGTCTGTGTGCCTGCGCGCCTGCGGCGATGCTCGACGGAGACGTCCATGGCCGGATTGATGCTGCGACGCGTGATGCACTCATTTCGGAGGCCCGCCGATGACGATCACGATTTTCGTTCCCCGTGACTCTGCGGCACTTGCCGTCGGCGCAGACAAGGTCGCCGAGGCTATTTCCCGCGGGATAGAGGCGCGTGGGCTCGACGCCAAGATCGTGCGCAATGGGTCGCGCGGTCTCCTGTGGCTGGAGCCGATGGTCGAGGTCAGGACAGAGCATGGACGGATCGCCTATGGCCCCGTCAAGGTCTCAGATGTTCATAGCCTTTTTGAAGCGGATTTCATTCACGGGGGTGCACATCCGCTCTGCCAGGGCCACACTAAGGATATCGCTTTCCTGCGCAGTCAGACCAGATTGACCTTTGCCCGCTGCGGCGTCACAGATCCGCTGTCCCTTGACGACTATCGCGCGTATCAGGGGCTGACAGGTCTCGAAAAGGCATTGGCGCTGACGCCTGCCGAGATCGTTGCGCAAGTGACCGAGAGCGGCCTTCGTGGACGCGGAGGTGCCGGTTTTCCGACCGGAATCAAGTGGAAGACGGTCGCCGATGCTCCGGGCGATCGCAAATATATCGTCTGCAATGCGGATGAGGGCGACTCCGGCACGTTCTCCGACCGCATGATCATGGAAGGCGATCCCTTCGTCCTGATCGAAGGCATGATTATCGCCGGTATCGCAACTGGAGCCACGAAAGGCTACATCTATACGCGATCGGAATATCCGCATGCCATCGAGACCGTGCGGTCAGCGATCGAGACTGCCCGGAGCGCGGGCATCCTGGGACCGTCCATTCTGGGCTCCGCCCATGCCTTCGACATCGAAGTGCGCGAGGGCGCCGGCGCCTATGTCTGCGGCGAGGAAACGTCACTTCTCAACAGTCTCGAGGGCAAGCGCGGCATCGTACGCGCCAAACCACCGCTGCCGGCGCTTCAGGGCCTGTTCGGCTGCCCGACCGTTGTCAACAATGTCATATCGCTCGCGTCGGTGCCAGTCATCCTAGATCGCGGCGCGACGTTCTATCGGGATTTCGGCGTCGGCCGGTCGCATGGCACCATTCCCATCCAGCTTGCTGGAAATATCAAGCATGGCGGGCTCTACGAGACCGCCTTCGGCCTGACGCTGGGCGAAATTGTCGATGAAATCGGCGGCGGCACGGCAAGCGGACGCCCGGTGAAGGCGGTCCAGGTCGGCGGACCACTCGGCGCCTATTTTCCGCGAGCGCTGTTTGACACGGTCTTCGACTATGAGGCATTCGCGGCTAAGGATGGTCTCATAGGTCATGCCGGGATCGTCGTGTTCGATGATACCGTCGACATGCTGAAGCAGGCGCGCTTCGCCATGGAATTCTGCGCGATTGAAAGCTGCGGCAAGTGCACGCCATGCCGGATCGGTTCTACCCGTGGTGTCGAGGTTGCCGACAGTATTGTCAGCGGAATTGAGCCGGAAAAGAACAAGGCGCTTCTGGCCGACCTGTGCAACACGATGAAGTTCGGCTCGCTTTGCGCGCTAGGCGGTTTCACGCCTTATCCGGTGATGAGCGCGATGAACCACTTCCCTGAGGATTTTTCGCCGTCGCCTATGGTGGAGGCTGCAGAATGACGAGCATAGCTTTCACCGCCCGCCCGGCGCCCGTTTCCACCTTCTCTGTACAGGAGGCTTCCCATGCCCCTCGTTCCTGAAATCGATTACGGCACGCCGGCGTCGGCGTCGGAAAAATCCGTTACCCTGACCATTGACGGAAACCAGATCACGGTGCCAGCCGGCACTTCCGTCATGCGCGCCTCCATGGAGGCTGGAATCCAGGTGCCGAAGCTCTGTGCCACAGACATGGTGGACGCCTTTGGGTCCTGCCGGCTCTGTCTGGTGGAGATCGAAGGGCGCAATGGCACGCCCGCTTCCTGCACGACCCCCGTCGCCGACAATATGGTGGTGCATACCCAGACGGATCGCTTGAAGCAGATCCGCAAGGGAGTGATGGAGCTCTATATTTCCGACCACCCGCTCGACTGTCTGACCTGTGCTGCCAATGGCGATTGCGAACTCCAGGACATGGCCGGTGCCGTGGGCCTTCGCGACGTGCGGTATGGCTATGACGGCGACAATCACGTCAGGGCACGCAAGAATGGCGACATCAACGCCAAGTGGATGCCCAAGGACGAGTCGAACCCCTATTTCACCTATGACCCGTCGAAGTGCATCGTATGCTCGCGCTGCGTGCGGGCCTGCGAAGAGGTGCAGGGAACGTTCGCACTGACCATCGAGGGCCGTGGCTTCGAGTCTCGCGTCTCCCCCGGCATGCACGAGGATTTCCTCTCTTCCGAATGCGTTTCCTGCGGGGCCTGCGTGCAGGCTTGCCCGACCGCGACCTTGACCGAAAAGTCTGTGATCGCCATTGGCCAGCCGGAACATTCGGTCGTGACGACCTGCGCCTACTGCGGCGTCGGCTGTTCGTTCAAGGCGGAAATGCGCGGCGAAGAACTTGTGCGCATGGTGCCCTACAAGGAAGGCAAGGCCAATCGCGGGCATTCCTGCGTCAAGGGCCGTTTCGCCTATGGCTATGCCACCCACCAGGATCGCATCCTCAATCCGATGGTGCGCGAGAAGATCACCGATCCGTGGCGGCAAGTGACCTGGGAGGAGGCGCTCGCCCATGTCGCCTCCGAATTCCGCCGTCTCCAGTACCAGTATGGCAAGGATTCGATTGGCGGCATTACCTCGTCGCGTTGCACTAACGAGGAAACGTTCCTCGTGCAGAAGCTGATCCGTGCCGGCTTCGGCAACAACAATGTCGATACCTGCGCCCGCGTCTGCCATTCGCCGACCGGCTACGGGCTCGGCCAGGCCTTCGGCACCTCGGCCGGCACGCAGGATTTCGATTCGGTCGAGAAGGCTGACGTGATCATGGTGATCGGCGCCAACCCGTCGGCGGCGCACCCCGTCTTCGCTTCGCGCATGAAGAAGCGCATCCGCCAGGGCGCCAAGCTGATCGTGCTCGACCCACGCGAGACCGAGACCGTCACCTCCGTCCACGCTAGGGCGGACTACCACCTGCCCCTCAAGCCGGGCACCAATGTCGCAGTCATCACCGCGTTGGCGCATGTCATCGTCACGGAAGGCCTGTTCGATGAGGCTTTCATCCGCGAACGCTGCGACTGGTCGGAATTCGAGGACTGGGCGGCCTTTGTCGCCGAGCCGCAACACAGCCCAGAAGAGACGGAAAAGTTCACCGGCGTTCCTGCTGATCTTGTTCGGGGCGCAGCCCGGCTCTACGCGAAGGGCGGCAATGGAGCAATCTATTACGGTCTTGGGGTCACCGAACACAGCCAGGGCTCGACAGCCGTCATGGCGATCGCCAACCTTGCTATGGCGACGGGCAATATCGGCCGTCCGGGCGTTGGGGTGAACCCGCTCAGAGGCCAGAACAATGTCCAGGGCTCGTGCGACATGGGCTCTTTTCCACACGAGCTGCCGGGCTATCGTCACATCTCCGACGATGCAACGCGCGAGACCTTCGAGAAGCTTTGGGGCGTCAAGCTCGACAGCGAGCCGGGTCTGCGCATCCCGAACATGCTCGATGCCGCCGTGGATGGTTCGTTCAAGGGTCTCTATATCCAGGGCGAAGACATCCTGCAGTCGGATCCCGATACCAAGCATGTTTCGGCTGGCCTTGCCGCGATGGAATGCGTCGTCGTACACGACCTGTTTCTCAATGAGACTGCCAATTACGCGCATGTCTTCCTGCCGGGCTCGACCTTCCTGGAAAAGGACGGCACGTTCACCAATGCCGAGCGCCGTATCAACCGCGTTCGGAAGGTGATGTCGCCAAAGAACGGCTTTGCCGACTGGGAAGTCACGCAGAAGATGGCCCAGGCCATGGGTCTGTCGTGGAATTACAGCCATCCGTCTGAGATCATGGACGAGATTGCCGCCACCACGCCGAGCTTTGCGGGCGTGTCCTATGACTATCTTGAGAAGATGGGATCGATACAGTGGCCCTGCAACGAGAAGTTCCCGGACGGATCGCCGATCATGCATGTGAACGGTTTCGTTCGCGGCAAGGGTAAGTTCATCCGCACCGAATACGTGGCGACCGATGAGCGTACGGGACCACGTTTCCCTCTGCTTTTGACCACGGGTCGTATTCTCAGCCAGTATAATGTCGGCGCGCAGACGCGGCGCACGGGCAACGTGGTGTGGCACGAGGAGGATCGTCTCGAGATCCATCCGCACGATGCCGAACAGCGTGGCATCAAGGACGGCGACTGGGTGCGTCTGGCCAGTCGGGCAGGCGAAACGACGCTTCGGGCGCTGATCACCGAGCGTGTTTCGCCCGGCGTCGTCTACACGACCTTCCACCATCCCGAGACGCAGGCCAATGTCATCACCACGGACTTCTCCGACTGGGCGACCAACTGCCCGGAATACAAGGTGACCGCCGTGCAGGTTGCGCCGTCCAATGGCCCATCGGATTGGCAGCGGGATTATGAGGAACTGTCGAAGAAATCTCGCCGCATTGCGGGCAAGCTGGAGGCGGCTGAATGACGGCAGATCGTCCTTCGGTCGTTGCGGCGGGTCGTCTGGCACGACACGCGGGCATCTTGCGCGACGGTAAGCGCATGGTGCCCGAGGAGGTGCCCGTGGCCTTCAGTTACGGCGGAACGACCCATGCCGTCATGATGGCCACACCCGCGGATCTGGAAGATTTCGCGGTGGGGTTCAGCCTGAACGAGGGGATCATCGCCAAGCCGAAAGACATTCTCGCGATTGAAGTACTGGAGCAGGGGCCAGGGATCGATATTCAGATCAGCCTTGCCGATCCCGCCGGCGACGCACTGCGGCTTCGGCGGAGGCATATGGCTGGACCGGTCGGGTGCGGACTCTGCGGTATTGAGTCGATCGAGCAGGCCCTGCGGCCGGTTCCACGGATCGCGGCGACCGGCCTTACACTGGAAGCCGATGAAATAGTTGAGGCCGTCCGTGATCTCGCTGCCGGTCAGATCCTGAACAAGATGACCCACGCGGTTCACGGGGCCGGCTTCTATATTCCGGGCAAGGGGCTGGTTGCCGTCCGCGAGGATGTCGGTCGCCACAACGCGCTCGACAAACTCTCGGGGGCCGTCCTGCGGGCGGGCTATCGCGGTGGGGACGGTGTCATCGCGGTGACAAGCCGGCTTTCCGTGGAAATGGTCCAAAAGGCCGCCAGCCTGGGAACTCCAGTGTTGTTGGCGATCTCGGCGCCGACCGCGCTCGCCATCCGCACTGCGGAAGGCGCGGGAATAACACTTGTCGCCCTTGTGCGTGGCGAGGATTTCGAGATTTTCACCCATGCTGATCGCATTGTTCCAGGAGCCGTCGCCGATGTCGCATGAGCATACTACCGAAAAGCTGGTCCGCATGGCGAACCAGATCGCCACCTTTTTCATGTCTCAGCCGGGGAACACGCGGATCGCCGGGGTTGCCAACCATATCAACAAATTCTGGGAGCCGCGCATGCGTCGTCAGCTCTTCGAGCATATCGAGCAGGGTGGCGAGGGATTGGATCCGCTCGTTCTCGAAGCGTCCAAGGCGATCAAGCGCCCCGAACCGGCATAATTCGCGAGCGCGAAAGCAGCGGATTTTTTGCGTTTGGCCTCTCCTCTGCTATTCATTGGCAGGGATCTGATCGACGGGACGGGAGAGGTGCGTGCGGGCGGATACGATACGGAAAGTAACGGGAGTGGAGCGCGATCCCGAATTCGGGCCATGGCTGGCACAGGCTTCCATTCTTGTCGTCGACGATGAGCCCGGGATGCGAAATTTTCTCATTCGGACCCTGGCGCCGCGCTGCAAGCTGATCGAAGAAGCGGCAGATACCGAAGAAGCCTCGCGCAAGCTCGACCAGCACCATTTCGATGTTGTCATTCTCGACAATATCATGCCCGGCAAGAACGGTGTTGATTGGCTGGTGGAGCAGCGTGCCATCGGCTTCTTTGCCGATGCAATTCTGATGACCGCCTATGCCGATCTCGAAACCGCCATCCAGGCGCTGCGTGCCGGGGCGGTCGATTTCGTCCTCAAGCCCTTCCGCTCCAATCAGATCCTCAATGCGGTTGCGCGCTGCCTCGATCGGATGCGGTTGCAGCGGGAGAATTTCGTGCTGCGCTACGAGTTGCGTGCGTCCTCGGAACACATCCTGTTACGTGACAAGCTGATCGGCGAATCCGTCGCGATCCGCCAGGTGCGCGATACAATTGCCCGGGTTGCACCGCTGCCAACGACGGTGCTTCTGACGGGTGAATCCGGAACCGGCAAGGAAGTCGCTGCCCGATCGCTGCACGCGCTTTCCGATCGGGCCGCGAAGCCTTTCGTTCCGGTCAATTGTGCAGCTATCCCTCCCGATATGATCGAGACCGAACTCTTCGGGCATATCAAGGGCGCCTTTACCGGTGCGGAAGCTACCCGCGAGGGGCTCTTCATGCACGCCCAGGGGGGCACGCTTTTCCTCGATGAAATCGGCGAGATGCCCCTTGCCACGCAAAGCAAGCTGCTTCGTGTGATCGAGGACCGGCGGGTGCGCCCGGTGGGGGCTGAGCGCGAGGTGCCGGTCGATCTACGCTTTGTTTTCGCGACCAATGCGGATCTGGAGAAACAGGTTGAACAGGGCAGATTTCGCGCCGATCTTTTTTATCGCATCAATGTGATGCAACTGCATTTGCCGCCGCTTCGGGATCGCGATGGCGACGCTCTCGAACTTGCCGATCTGTTCATGAACAAGCTGTCCCAGCAGTTGGGTATGCCTCCGGTGGCCATCGATGTGCCGGTCCGTGCCGCCCTGTTGCGCTATGCGTGGCCCGGAAATGTGCGCGAGTTGCGGAACCTTATTGAGCGGTCGCTGATTCTCGGGAGATTCCCCGAGGATTTTCGCGGCCATCGCGGCGTCAACAGCGCGATGACGGCTGCGACGCTGGAAGAGGTCGAGCGTCGCCATATCCTGGCCGTTCTCGATGAAACCGGTGGCAACCGCGATGAAGCCGCGCAGCGGCTCGGGATTTCCCGCAAGACCATCGACCGAAAATGCGTGTCGTGGAATGGCTGACCCTGATCCGGTAAACGTCCCGGTGCGGCGTGGCCAGTCTATCCGCTTCCGGCTTCTCGCCATCGCTCTCTTGCCGACACTCGTTATCCTGCCGTTTCTGTTGGCGATTACCATGGCGCGCTGGGAAACGAAGTTCGATGCCCTGCTGACCTCCAAGGTGAACGGCGATCTGACGATCGCTCATCAATATCTTTCGCGCATCCTCGAGAATACCGGTGAGCACATGAACGCGCTCACAGGCTCAGCCGGCTTTCGCGATATCGTCACGCGTGACGGAACTGCGGCGCTTCCGCAATTCCTCGAGGAGAACAGAAAGCGGCTGGGACTCGATTTTCTCTTCATCGTCGACAGGCAAGGGAGAGTTACAGGGTCCATCGACCAAAGAGATCGGCTGCCGATACGTACTGACTGGCCTGTTGTCACCGCCGCCCTTCGCGGGGAGGCGAAAACCGCGATCGACATCTTTTCCAATCCGGAACTGGAGGCTATCTCTCCGGCGCTCGCCGCCCGCGCGCAGCTCGAACTGGTGCCGACGCCCAATGCCATTGCCACCGACCGCTCGACCGAAACCCGCGGCATGGTCGTTCATTCGGCGAGCCCAGTGCCGCTTGGGGGCATGGGTGAAGCCGCCTTGGTCGGCGGCATCCTGCTCAACCAGAACCTCGTGTTCATCGATACGATCAACGATCTCGTCTATCGTGAAGCGAGCCTGCCGGAGGGTAGCCAAGGGACGGCAACGCTGTTTCTCGATGATGTCCGCATCAGCACCAATGTCCGGCTCTTCGAGGATAAGCGTGCGCTCGGTACCCGTGTTTCCAACGCGGTGCGCCAGGCAGTTCTCGGAGAGGGACGCGTCTGGCTCGACAGCGCCTTTGTCGTCAATGACTGGTATATCTCCGCCTATGAGCCGATCAAGGACAGCTTTGGAAGCCGGGTCGGCATGCTCTATGTCGGATTTCTCGAGGCGCCATTTTCCCGGGCCAAGACCGAAACGATCATCGGCATCGTACTTGCGTTTCTGTTGGTGACCGCCGCAAGCGTCCCGATTTTCCTGCGTTGGGCGCGCGGGATTTTCAAGCCTCTCGAACGAATGACCGCTACAATCGCCAGGGTCGAAAGCGGCGATCTGGGCGCCCGGTCAGAACTCACGGGCGCCAGCGACGAGATCGGCCGAGTAGCGGATCACCTTGATGGCCTTCTCGATCAGTTGCAGCAACGTGATCGCGAACTCAGAGCTTGGAACAACGAACTCAATGCTCGCGTCGCCGAACGAACGAGCGAACTGGAACTAGCGAACCGTCAGTTGGAGGCGACGACGAAACAGCTGATCATGTCGGAAAAACTGGCGGCAATCGGCGAAATCACGGCCGGGGTGGCACATGAGATAAACAATCCCGTAGCCGTCATGCAAGGCAACCTCGATGTTGTCCGCAGTGTGCTTGGCTCTGATGCAGACGAACTCAAGACCGAATTCCGCCTGATCGACGAACAGATCCACCGCATCAGCCAAATCGTCACGAAACTCCTGCAGTTCGCCAAGCCGGAGGAATATGCCGGCTATGTCGAGCGGCATGTCGTGGCGGAGGTGATTTCCGACTGTTTGCCGCTCGTTCAGCACCTCCTCAACAAGGTGGGGATCAGCGTCTCGCGGGATGACCAGGCCACAAGGCTAGTGCTGATGAACCGCACGGAACTACAGCAGGTATTGGTGAACCTGATCGTCAATGCGATCCACGCGATGCCGAATGGAGGAACGCTGACTCTGCAAAGCCGTGATGAAATGCGGGATCAGCAGGCCGGAATCAGGATCGATATCATCGATACGGGAATTGGCATGACGCCCGATGTGCTCAGTCGCATATTCGATCCGTTCTTCACTACGAAGCGCCGCGAAGGGACAGGCCTCGGCCTCTCCATCAGCCAGACCCTGATTACGCGTCAAGGAGGCACATTGACAGCGGAAAGTACGCCTGGCGAAGGCACGACCTTTTCGATCTGGCTTCCGGAAGCGGATTGAGACAGGCCCGCAAAGGACATTTTGTCCCGGCGTCTGGACATTTTGTCTCGCTCATGTGGCGTTTGTTGGTTAACATATTGAAAAGTAAAGACTCACGTGCTGGCACGCTGGTTGCATGGGAACTCTCGCTGCCGATGTGCCCGTTTTCTTGAAGAATGGCGACGCACGTATCTGGTAGCGGGGGAGGCGGAGCCGCTCGCAAGCGATTTCGCCAAGGGCCGGGCCATTCGGTACATCGTCAAAGAACCTATCAGACAGGTGGATCCGAAAGCGTTGCGGTCGAAGGACACGGAAACCATCGGCAACTGACCGGTGGAAGGGAGGAGTACAGGAATGTCTGCTACTACGGAAACACTGCCGGGCGGCTATGGCGGGGGTGGCCTGCTTGACCGCGAGCGAATTATCGCCAAACCCGGCTTCAATCGCTGGCTTGTGCCACCGGCGGCGCTGGCCATCCACCTTTGCATCGGCATGGCCTATGGCTTCAGCGTATTCTGGCTGCCACTGTCGCGGTCGCTCGGGATTACGGCGCCTGTCGCCTGTCCGGACCTGACCCTGGTCTCGGCGCTCTTCACGACCAGCTGCGACTGGCGCGTCAGCGATCTCGGCTGGATGTACACGCTGTTCTTCGTGCTTCTCGGTAGCTCGGCGGCCATATGGGGCGGCTGGCTCGAGCGTGCTGGCCCGCGCAAGGCGGGCTTCGTAGCTGCCTGCTGTTGGTGCGGCGGGATTGTCCTCGCTGCGATCGGCGTGATCACGCATCAGCTGTGGCTGATGTGGATTGGCGCTGGCGTGATCGGCGGCATTGGTCTCGGTCTCGGCTATATTTCGCCGGTCTCGACACTGATCAAGTGGTTCCCGGACCGTCGCGGCATGGCGACCGGCATGGCAATCATGGGCTTCGGCGGCGGCGCGATGATTGGCGCGCCACTGGCCAACATGCTGATGAACATTTTCAAGAGCGATACCTCGGTCGGCGTCTGGCAAACCTTCGTCGTCATGGCGGCGATCTATTTCGTCTTCATGGTGGGCGGTGCGTTCGGCTACCGAATTCCGCCGTCTGGCTGGCGACCTGAAGGCTGGACGCCCCCGGCTGCAAAGAGCACGATGATCACCAACAGACACGTGCACCTTCGCGATGCGCACAAGACAAAGCAGTTCTGGCTGATCTGGGCCGTGCTGACCCTCAACGTGTCGGCAGGTATCGGGGTTATCGGTATGGCATCGCCGATGCTTCAGGAGATCTTTGCGGGGTCNNTGTCGCTCTTCAACATCGGCGGGCGCTTCTTCTGGGCCTCTCTGTCCGACAAGATCGGCCGCAAGAACACCTACTATGTATTCTTCATCCTGGGCATCTTGCTTTATGCATCGGCGCCTTGGGCAGCAGGAATCGGCAGCAAGGTCTTCTTCGTGGCCGCCTTCTGCATCATCCTGTCCATGTATGGTGGTGGTTTCGCCACCGTGCCGGCCTACCTTGCCGATATTTTCGGAACGCAGTTCGTCGGCGCGATCCACGGCAGGCTTCTGACGGCATGGGCAACCGCCGGCATCATCGGTCCGGTTGTCGTGAACTATATCCGCGAAGCTCAGATCGCAGCCGGGATCCCGCGGGCACAGGTGTATGATTTCACCATGTACATACTGGCCGGGATGCTGGCACTCGGCCTGATCGCCAACTCCCTTGTCAGGCCGCTCGCCGACAAGTGGTTCATGTCCGACGAGGAGGTTGCCGCCCTGCAGGCCAAGACACAGGCCGCCAACGTAGGTCCGACCGGGTCCTTCGGGATCGGCAGGGGTGGACTGGACGGCAAGGCGCTGGTTGCCTGGGCAGTGGTCGGTATCCCGATCCTCTGGGGCGTCTGGATCACCCTTCAGAAGACCTTCGTGCTCTTCGGATAACGCCAAAAAAGAAGAAGCGGCCCATCGGCCGCTTCTTTCAGTTCATCAAAGCAAATGTAAATGCTCAGGCCGCCATCTCGTCGACGTCGCTTTCCTTGAACATCTTGGAGAGGTTCAAGAAGCAGATCATACCGTTTTCGTTGGCGATAATGCCTTCCGAGAAGGACTTGTCGAAAGATGCGGAGATTTCCGGTACCGGCTGAACCTGGCTGCTCGGAATGGTGAGAATATCGGATACCCGATCGACGAGCATGCCGATAACCATGTTGTGGACTTCGGCGACGACGATCGCAGAGCGTTCGTTGGCGACCGTGCTCTTCATGCCGAGCTTGTAGGCGAGGTCAATGATCGGGATCACAGATCCGCGGAGGTTCATGACACCGATGACATCGGCCGGGGCGTGCGGGATTGGCGTGGACGGCGCCCAGCCGCGGATTTCCCGGATCGTCGTGGTTTTCACGCAGAATTCCTGATCGTGAAGCCGGAATGCGATAATCTCCAGAGTTTCACCGCCGAAGCTTGTAGAGTTGATCGTCGTAGCCATCAAAGTCCTTCCCAACTTTCTTGAGCCTGGCAGCAGCGGCTGCGCCTGTCGTGGCGCGTGCGACTTTTGCCATGAGTTTGCGTGCCGGCGATGCGACGGGTCGGGCCACGGTTGTGACATCGGGTCTCGCTGTGATCACCTTAGCGAAAGAGTCTTGCTCAAATCTAAATTACGAAAGCGGATTTCTTAGCGTCCTCGCCTCTCAGCCTCATGCGCAGAAGGCGCTAGTCCAAACCTGTCAACGTCGCGGCGATCTGTTCCAGGGCCCAGTCCACTTCATCCCTGGTGATGACGAGTGGCGGAGCGAGGCGGATGGTATTGACGTGGGTATCCTTGGCGAGTAGCCCGCGCGCCTTCAGCGCGTAGCAATGTTTGCGAGCGCCGCCCGCTTCGGGCACGAGCTCTACGGCCATCATCAAGCCGCGTCCGCGTACTTCCTTGATCAGGTTCGAACGGATGGAGCGGAGGCCCTCGATGAAATAGGCACCCATTCTTTCTGAATTCTCGATCATGCCCTCGTCAACGAGCACCTTGAGCGCTTCGCGGGCAATGGCGCAGGCCAGCGGGTTGCCACCGAATGTCGAACCGTGCTGACCCGGTTTCAAGACGCCCAGCACTTCGGAATTGGATAGAACGGCGGACACCGGATAAAATCCGCCGGAAAGTGCCTTGCCAATCAGGGTCACGTCGGCTTCGATATCCTCGTGCTCCTCAGCAAGCAGTTTGCCCGTACGGCCGAGACCGGTCTGGATCTCGTCGAGTATAAGCGTGACATTATACCGCGTGCAGAGCTCGCGAACGCGCCGGAAATAGCCAGGCGGCGGGATGATCACGCCGGCTTCGCCCTGGATCGGCTCGATCAGCGCGGCGACGGTATTTTCGTTGATTGCGGCTTCAAAAGCCTTGGCATCACCGAAGGGGACGATGGTAAAGCCCGGCGTAAACGGGCCGAAACCATCGCGCGCATCCGGATCGGTTGAGAAACTGATGATGCTCAAGGTGCGGCCATGGAAGTTTTCCGAGCAGACGATGATCTCTGCCTGGTCCTCCTTCACGCCTTTTGTCTCGTAGCCCCATTTGCGCACGGCCTTGATCGCAGTCTCGACGGCCTCGGCGCCGGAGTTCATGGGCAGGATCTTGTGCGCGCCGGTCAGGGCCGCGAGCTCCTCATAGAGGAGGGCCAACTGATCGTTACGGAAGGCGCGGGAAGTCAATGTCAGCTTGGAGGCCTGTTCGGTCATGGCCGCGAGGATGCGCGGATGGCAATGGCCCTGGTTGACGGCTGAATAGGCGGAAAGGCAGTCGAGATAGCGGTTGCCATCGCTGTCCCAGACATGGACACCCTTGCCTCGGGTCAAAACAACATCGAGAGGCTTGTAATTGTGCGCGCCGAGGCGCTGTTCCGTCGCGATCAGTTCAGCTGTATGGGGCATGGGCGTGTTTCCTTCGTTGGTCAGGCTGATCGGGTGGGACGATCGAAGACGCGGCGGCCGAAGAGGCTGGCGGCCAGTTCGACGAGAACGCGGGCGCTCTTACTGCGATCATCAAGAAAGGGATTGAGTTCGACGAGGTCGAGTGACGAGACGAGGCCGCTGTCGTGGAGCATTTCCATGATGAGGTGGGCTTCGCGGAAAGTGGCGCCGCCGGGGACCGTGGTGCCGACACCGGGCGCGACGTCGGGATCGAGAAAATCGACATCCAGGCTCACATGCAGGAGCCCGTTCTGGCGCGACACTTCGGACAGGATTTTCCGCATGATGGCGCCCATCCCTTCCTCGTCGACGGCACGCATGTCGAAGACATTGACCCCGTGCTTGGCAATCGAGACCCGCTCCTGTTCGTCGACGGAGCGAATACCGACCTGGAAAACATTGCGCGGATCGACGAATGGCCGGTTGGGGGCGAGGATCGGCGCGAACTCCGCCTGACCGCAAAAGAACGCGACCGGCATGCCGTGTATGTTTCCGGACGGCGAGGTCTCGGGCGAGTTGAAGTCGGCATGGGCGTCGAGCCAAAGCACGAAGAGCGGCCGGCCCATATCGCGTGCATGGCGCGCCATGCCTGACACGCTGCCCATGGACAGGCTGTGATCTCCGCCGAGAATGACCGGTACCGCACCGGATGCTGCGACTTCACGGGTCTTCTTTTCGAGCGCCCGGGTGAAAGCCGCGACCACCGACAGATTGCGGGCCTTTGGATCGTCAGCAAGGTCCGCGGCCGGGGCCGGCCGGAGGTCGCCGGCGTCGCTCACTCCATAGCCGAGATCGCCTAGTGCTTGCTCGATTCCGGCGATCCTGAGGGCGGCTGGGCCCATGGCGCAACCGCCTCGCCCTGAGCCTTCCTCCAGCGGGACGCCGATCAATGTGACGGCCTGACCAAGCATGTGCATTCCCGACTCCTTGTTGGATAGGGCTGCAGTATCATCGGTGGACATGACAGCAAAAAGATGGATAATCGTCAGATAGAATGATACTTTTCGCAGAATGTCACTCTATTTTGACGATTTGTATAGTCATGGACAATCTGGACCGCGAAATACTCAGTGCCCTGCGCCACAATGCCCGGACTCCCGTCTCGTCGCTTGCTGCCGCGACCGGGGCGTCGAGGGCGACTATCGCTACACGGATGGAAAAATTGGTCGAAGACGGCACGATCGCCGCCTTTACCATCAAGACCGGAGACGAGTTACGCACGGCCGGCGTGCGTGCGATCGTCATGATCGAGGTCGTGGGAAAATATGCCGACAAGGTCGCTCATCAGCTCCGTGGCCTGCCCCAGGTGCGGGCTCTTCACAGCACCAACGGTCGTTGGGATTTCATAGCGGAATTGGAGGAGCGCGACCTTGCGTCCTTCGACGAAACCCTTCGCAGGATACGACTCATCGAAGGCATAAACACGACGGAATCGAACATCCTTCTGAAGACCAGCAAGGTCAGCTATTGAGCGCGCCGGTGAAGCGCTTCTGGCTCAGTATTCCTTTTCGTAGAATATGCCGGCGCCTCCCGATCCGTCACCGTCCGCCTGGCCCTTGAGCTTTACGCCCCGGCCGATGTCGAGATTGATGATCGCTTTGCCCTTGCCATCGACACCCTGCTCGAGTTCGAGATAGGTGCGGTTATTGAGGTATTTCCCGGCGCTGAATTGAGCCTGGCCCTTTTCGTCCGTGGTGATATCGAGGTCGTCGATGCCGATCGCATTGCGCAGCGTGCCGAACAGTGAAGTCTTGCCTCCGGCGAGCTGGCTGGCGGCATCGGCTAGTTGCGCAATCTGCAAGGCGGAAAGCCTGGACATGGATTGGCCGAAGATCAGCTGGGCGAGGATTTCGTCCTGGGGCAGGGCAGGTGACGAGGAAAAGGCCACTTGCGGATTGTCGGCGAAGCCGGAAAGGGTGACCGTGATGGTCGTGCTGCCGGATGTCGTCGTGGCCACCAGGTCGAGAAGCGGTATCAAGCCGCCGCCAAAGGTGATTGTTCCACTGGTGAACTCCATTCGTTTGGTGAGGATCGTCAGGCGTCCTCGACGCATGGTGAAGGCGCCACTGACATCAGGATTTGCGCTGGTTCCCCGAATCGTGAGGGCTCCGCCGAGTTCGGCATCGATCCCGCGGCCGCGCACATATACGCGCGATGGTGAAGACACATCGAGGTCGAGAGCGATAGTGGACATGCTGCCATGGGATTCGGTCCGCGTCAGCTTCGCCGCCTGAGCGCGAACATCGCCCGGAGCATTCTTGTGTCTGATATTCAGTTCGGCGAGACTCGTGGGCAATTTCTCCGGAACGGTTATCGACGTCTTTGTCAGTTCGATCGCACCGGAGAGAACAGGTGCCGTCAACAGAGGTCCCCTTAGCGCTAGGGTGCCGCTCGCCGTGGTGTGGAACAGGGTCCCATCGACATAGACGGCATCGGAGAGCTTGATCGTGATGTCGGCGGGCATACCCGCGGTCAGAATATCGATCGAGCCGCTGCCCGATATCGTACCGCCGCCTGCGAATTTCCCAGTCAGACGGGTAACCTTGGCCTGGTTTCCGTCGAGAGCGAGAGACGCAGCGAGATCCTCGATCGCTCTGTTACGGCGGACATCGACCAACCGCGCTCCTTGAGTGTCGAGTCTGCCGGAAATCGAGGGTTTGCCGAGCGTGCCAGATACCGCGATGTCGACACTGGCTGCCCCTTCAATCAATAGACCCTGACGCGAGAGAAGGCCGGACAGGATGCCAAAGGGCAGGTTGCCCCGAAAACTCATCGCAATGGCCTTTTCGCCGGACAAGGCGAGCGAGCCGCCACCGGTCAGGCCCGCGCCGTCGGCTCCAGTCGTGCGCGTATCGATCGTCAACGAGTCGTTTGCGAATTTGCCCTCAGCGCTTACGTTCAACTCATTGAGGCCGGCGGACCGGGTCGGTGCGACCGCCGCGTTCGACCAGCCGAGCGTATAGGAAGCCATCGGGGCCGATGGCGTCCCGGCGACGATGACCTTGCCGGAAATCATGCCCTCCGGTGAAAGTCCTGGAGCAAAGGCACCAGCGAGGGCAGCGGGAAGATTCTTCAGATCCGCAGTGAGGTCGAGTGTGTCGCTTGCGCTTCCGTTTATTGTGATCGTTCCGCCGTCGGCTGCAATCGTTGCGGATTGGATCACGGCCTTGCCGCCGGCGATCAAGATGGTGGCCGGCTCGGCTAGTTTCAGCGCAATCCCGCGTGGGCTTGCCGACAGCGACCTAAGTGCGATCCCGAGCCCCTCCGTCGTTTCCGCGATGTTGCCTTCGGTGGCGAGTGGCGCGCCGTCATAGCGGGCGTCGAGCGTGAATTGCGTCCGGGGACCGGCGCGAGCGAAGGCAAGAACCGGCATTTCCAGCCTGTTCGATCCGACCGCGACAGATTGCGCGCGGATCGTGCCCTCAGCGGCGAAGGCAAAGATATCCGTGACCGAAAGCCGGATATCAGGAGCCGTGACGACAATCTTGTCACGGGTCAACGCGGCGCCGGAGGCGACGATGTCCGCGGCCATCCGGCCACCACGATCGTTCAGGGTCAGTTTTCCCTTGAGGTCGCCGCCGGCTCGCTGCCCGCCAAGGGCGACGAGAAGGCCGATATCGGGAAAGTTGAAAGACAGCTCGCCTGCTGGAACGAATTCCGGCGAGATGGACATCGACCCAGTCACATGGTTCGGACCGACCTCGATCGAAAGCGCGGGAATGCGGGTATTGCCGTTCGCGGATACCAGTTCCCCATTCCCGCTGATGGGCTGACCGTCGAGGGAGCCGGATACCTTGACTGTCGCCTGCGGCGCCTGCCGGTCGGCCGTGCCATCGAGTTCGACGACCAGATTTCCGATAGGCCGACCCGCAGCCATTGCCTTGTCCGCATTTAATACGGCCTGTCCGCTGAGTTCGTTCAAGGGGCCCGCCGCCGAAAGCGAAAATCCGGCCCTGCCGCTGGTGTTGGGGAGGAAGCGACCAATGTCTGCCAATCGGCCTTCCAGTTGCAGGGAGAGATGATCCTCGGCATCGAGCGAGAGATTTCCGGTCGCGTCGAGGGTATCCGAGGCGATCGTCAGGTTGTCGAGCGTGATATTGCGCGGTTGCGCATATGTGAGATCGCCGGAAAATCCGATCGTGCCGGTGAATTTTCCCGCCACGACCGCCGGCAAGGCATCCGGTACGGCGAATAGCTGGAACCGCGACGAAAGCGTCCGGCCGCCGAGCGTGTAGGTCCCGTCGAGCTTGCCGCCGATGCTGGCGCTTTCGATGGTGGTGCCGTCGAAAGTGATCGTGTCGGCGGAGATGGTGACAGGAGCCTTGATCATCATCGGGGCGCGAAGGGCGCGGTCGAGTGTCGGGTCGGTCAATCGGCTCGCCGAGATAGACACCGTCGTGTTGAGCGTGCCGGTGCGGCTGGCAAGATCGAATGCACCGCTCTTTGCGGAAACTGTTATTCCCCTTAACTCGCCCTGAGCGGCTTCGAGCGACTGCAGGGCAGCTTCCATGTCAAGCGATGCCGCGGCAGCGGGGCCGGTGACCGCCATAGTCATGCCGGTGATCGCTGCTTTGATTTGATTTTCTCCGCTTGCCCATCCGAAATCGATCGGGCCGGATACGCTTGTCAGGTTGACCTTCAGGTCGTTATCGCCTTCGGGATCCAGTTGCCCGGAGGCAGAGAGCAGGAGATTTCCGGTGGTGATCTTCCCGGTCCCGATGTTGACCCTTCCCGACTGCCCGATGTTTGCGGCGATGTCGATTTCGGTCCGGCCGGAGAAGAGCGTACGGAAGGCGGGGGGCAGGATGGCGTCGAACCGGCCGCTGCCCTTGAGGGAGACGTGGCGATCGCTCTCCGGGAGAAGCCGATGCGCGGCCACGACAGATACCGTACTTCGGCCATCGACATCGGCGGCAAGCTCGCCCTTCCAGTCCGACAGCGGACCATCGCCATTAATCGTGAGATTCAATGCCGGCTCGCCCGGAAGACGAAGCATGCCCGCGATAATGCCGCCTTTCGGCTCCCCGATCTCGGCCTTCACGCGCAAGCGGTCGTCGGCGGGAGCGAAGAGAAGATCCGCCGCAATCCTCGCCTCCGGCATGTCGGCACGCTGAGCGTTGAGGTTGGCAGCAATTTCCTGGCCGTCCGCCCTGACCGCACCGGTAAGCGAAAAGGTTACCTGCCTGCCCGCAACATCGCTTGCCAGGGAAATCTTCGGCAGCTGCAACGCTCCGATGTTCACCCTCACCGGAAGCTTGAAACCGCTTTCGCTCGCTGGAGCCTTCTGTTCGGTTGCGACTGGGCGGCGGTTGATGTCAACTGCCGCAGCCGAAATCCGTTCCGCATCGAAGCTCCCGGAGAGCAGAGCCGATGGCGACCAATCGATCGCGAGACCGCGGATCTCGGCATAGGTACCCTTGGTGTCCGAGACCGTGATGGTGCCGATGCGCAGTTCGCCCGAAAGAAGTGCGCCGGGGTCGGAAATCGTGATGGCGCGGTCCGGCGACGACAGGAGTGCCGCGAGCCATTCGGATGCGATCCGACCGCCGAGCGATGTAAAGCCGCCGAGCAGGATCGCGGCGAGCAGAAGCGCAATCGTCGTGACGACGACATACGCGGCAAACCGGAGGATCCATTTCGTCAGGCGCGTCAGAAATTGCATCGCGAAGAATCGACTTCCTGTTGTCGTACCGCCGAGGGGCGGCGCTTGTTAGAAGCTCTGGCCTATCCCGGCATAGATGCCGTAGCGGCTTCCGCCATCATATCGGTCCAAGGGTAGCGCGACATCAAGCCGTATCGGTCCGAAAGCGGTGTTGTAACGCAATCCGATGCCGGCCCCTATCCGTATGTCGGAGAAGTCTGGATACATCTCGGGCGACACGGTTCCGGCATCGACGAAGGGCACGATCCCGATGGCGTCTGTAATGTTGATACGTGCCTCGAACGATCCGGTTACATAGGAGCGTCCGCCTGTCGCGTCGCCGGCACCATTATAGGGTGAGATTTCCTGATAGGCATAGCCCCGCACCGAGCCTCCGCCTCCGGCGTAAAAGCGCCGCGTTGCCGGGATGCTATCGAGGCCCTCGCCGCCCGCAAGCGTTCCGGCGGATATCTTCCCGGCGAGAACGATACCGTCCTCCGCGCCGAAAGATCGATAGCCCGACACGGAACCCTCGAAAGATGAGAAGATCGCGCCGTGCATGATTTCGTAACTCGGCGCGGCAGAGATTGAAGCGCGATAGCCTTCCGTCGGGTTCAGTCTGTTGTCGCGAGTGTCACGGACATAGTCCAGCGGCAGTGCGAAGGTCAGGTACCGGTTGTTGCCGAAGGCATCATCAATATCGGCAAAGCTCAGTGTCGTGGCCGCGGAAACGATATCCTTTTCGGTCAGCTCGTAGGAAAGCCCAACCCGGCCGGTGACCGATGCCGCGTCATAGGACTCGGTGGTCAGGGTGGCGGCCTTGATGCTGGCATCGAGGGTTGCTGAGGGAAAGAATGCGCCGGGCTTCACGAAGGAAATGCCGGCAGCGTAATCCAGGTTCCCGATGCCGTTCCATTGCCCCAGACCACCGACCGAACCTTCAAGGCGCAGGGATTCCGCATGGCCAAAGAGGTTGCGGTGGCCCCAATAGCCTTCCACCCCGACGCCGTCGATAGTCGAAATCGACGCGCCGAAACCGAAATAGCGATGCTTCCCCTCGGATACGGTGATTGCCAGGGGGAGAGAACCATCAGGCGCAAGCCGATCCGGTTCCTTGATGCTTACGCTGGAAAATACACCAAGTTTGCGCAGGCGTTCCGCTGCCTTTCTGATCTCTTCGGATGAGTAGGGCTTGCCCTCGTTGAGGCGTGAATAGCGGCGAATGAAATCGGGATCGACGGCCTTTTCACCGGATATGGACACGTTGCCAATGGGTGCAACCGGGCCGCTCTCCGCGCCGAGAACGATATCCACGGTTTGCATCTGATGATTTGCCACCACTTCCTGCGTGGTCAGGCGAGCCAGTGGGCGACCCTCGGATTTCAGGTCTTCCACGATCTTCTTGCTGGCCTTGAGGATGACCAAGGACCCGGCGTCGGCACCTGCCTCCAGATCGTAGTCCGCGGGATCAAGGCTTGCGGCATCTCCCTCGAGGCGGACGTCGCCCAGGACAAAGAGGGGTCCCGGATCAACTCTGACGGTCACCGGAACGGGTGCCGAACGGTCGAACGCGGGGTCGGGCGGCAGGTCGTCGATAGCCCGGCCATTGATCGTCACCGTGACCACGCCGCCATAGCGTGCGTTCTCGTAAAGCGTGGCTATCAGCCGGTCGCGGTCGTCGCGGGCCCTGATGACGAGCCCCAGATCCCCGGAAACCGGATCTTCGGCGCCATTCAATAGAAGCGAGCTGTTCTTAAGCGCCTTTGCAAGGTCCTTGTCCGCGCCGTCTGTATCGAGCGTGACACTATAGCGGACTGGATCGATGACCTCGACCGCGGTCTCGTCTTCGCCGAACAGCGCAATTCCGAATAGCTTGAAGGCATGAGCTTCGCGGGAAAGACCGGGACACAGAAAGACAGCTGCTGCGACCGTCAGTGCGGTGCCGGCTCTCCGAAACGCAGAACTCTCATTCGGTAATGTCGATCTACCCGGCATACGCAGCTTTTTGATATTTCCGACCAATCTGTCGAGGAGGCGTTTCCGCTTCGCTGGAATTCAGTTTAGTTGCAAATGGCCGGATGGGGTACCTTTTTTAGGAGCACCTGAAGAAAAGGGAAAGTCCCGGGCTGCGCACCGGGACTTTCCCGCTGTCGCTGATCAGTAGCTGCGCGGGCAGGTGTCGATATAACGACGACCGTAGCGGTCGCGATAGTAGCACTGACCGGGCTGATCGGCTACGGAGCCGATAAGGGCCCCTGAGACGCCACCGATGGCTGCGCCCACGGCAGCGCCGCGAACATCGCCCGTGATCGCTCCGCCGATGATGGCGCCGCCCACGGCGCCAACTGCGGCACCCTTTTCAGTCTGCGTGCAGCCAGCGACCGAGAGGCCGATCAATACAAGCACAAGAGCCTTTTTCATAACAATTCTCCAATGGTTTTACGCATTCCGGTTGACCGGTCCCCGCTTTACAAGCGTATCCGTCGACGCATCCTTGCCAGAACGGCCGCCGGATAAGAATAACCTTCAAAACGGGAAAGTCCACGGGATTCAAATATCCGTGAACAGACCGTCCGAGTCAGTGTTCGGCAGGACACAGTAACCGGTACGTTTTTGCTGCGTTGCGAAAAATAAAAATTCGCATCCCGATTGAAGTACCAGTTGATCCGCTTCCAAAAAAAACAAATGATAGCTTCCGTGTCCGGGAGAGACACGAGGAGGAGCAATATGGCAAAAGTAACACTGACGGTGAATGGCCGTACAGTCAGCGGCGACTGTGAAGATCGTACCCTTCTGGTTCATTTCATTCGAGAGAATTTGGGGCTTACCGGCACACATGTCGGATGCGACACGAACCAGTGCGGCGCCTGCGTTGTCCACATGGACGGTAAATCCGTCAAGAGCTGCTCAATCCTCGCGGTGCAGGCATCCGGCTCTTCGATAACCACGATCGAGGGGCTGGCCGGTACAGGCGAACTTCATCCCGTACAGGCGGCGTTCAAGGAGAACCACGGCCTGCAATGTGGCTTTTGCACTCCCGGCATGGTCATGACGGCGGTCGATATGATCAATCGTCATGGCGGGTCGCTCGACGAGGCGACAGTGCGCCACGAGCTCGAAGGCAATATCTGTCGATGCACCGGATATCACAATATCGTTAAAGCCGTTCTTGCCGCCAATACGGAAATGCATTCTGGCCGGCAGGCAGCCGAATAAACACGTCGAGACGCCGCCGGTTGCCGCTGACGATCGCCATTCAAGGGCGGCTCAACGGGCCGGAAATGCCATGGGGAGGATATCATGGGTGTTGAAGGAATTGGCGCGCGTGTGACGCGCAAGGAAGACAAGCGCTTCCTGACCGGCAAGGGCCGGTACACGGACGACATGGTCGTGCCGGGAATGAAATATGCCTTTTTCGTACGTTCGCCATATGCACATGCACGCATCAGGGGCTTGGATGCCACTGCGGCGAAGGCGATGCCGGGCGTGATCGACGTGCTCGACGGAAAGCAGCTTCTCGCCGACGGCATCGGTAATCTGATCTGCGGTTGGATGATCCATTCGAAGGACGGCACTCCGATGAAAATGGGTGCCTGGCGACCGCTCGCGCACGAAATCGTGCGCTATGTGGGCGATGCCGTTGCCATCGTCGTCGCGGATTCGGTTGCACAAGCCCGCGATGCCGCCGAAGCGGTCATCGTTGATTACGAGGAATTGCCGGTGGTGACGGAGGCCGTCAGCGCTCTCGCTCAAGGCGCGCCGCAATTGCATCCGGAGGCGCCCGGCAATCTGATTTTCGACTGGGAGATCGGCGATAGCGCTGCCGCCGACAAGGCGATCGAGCAAGCCGCCCATGTGACGGAAATCGAGATACACAACAACCGGCTGTCGCCGAATCCGATGGAGCCGCGCGCCACACTCGGCATCTACGATGGGTCGGAGGATCACTACACCTGCTACACGACGAGCCAGAACCCGCATGTCGCGCGGCTCGTGATGAGCGCCTTCTACAATGTGGCGCCTGAAAACAAGCTGAGGGTGATTGCGCCGGATGTCGGCGGGGGTTTCGGATCGAAGATCTATATTTACCCGGAAGAGATTGTCTGTCTCTGGGCTTCGAAGAAAACCGGCGTGCCCGTCAAGTGGACATCGGACCGTACGGAAGCCTTCCTGACGGATGCTCACGGCCGCGACCACGTTTCGAAGGTGAAGATGGCCTTCGACAAGGACAACAAGGTCATCGGGCTCAAGGTCGATACGATCGCCAATCTCGGCGCCTATATGTCTCTGTTCTCGTCGTCGGTTCCGACCTACCTCTATGCGACGCTGCTTTCGGGCCAGTATGCCATTCCGGCGATCCACTGCAACGTCCGGACTGTCTACACCAATACGGTACCGGTTGACGCTTATCGCGGGGCGGGGCGTCCGGAGGCGACGTATCTTCTCGAGCGCACGATGGAGACCGCTGCGCGCGAACTTGGCGTTTCTCCGGCCGAGCTTCGGCGGCAGAACTTCATCAGGACATTCCCCTATCAGACGCCGGTGATCATGAATTACGATGCCGGCGACTATGAGGCCTCTCTCGAAGCCGCGATGGCGGCGGCCGATTGGAACGGCTTCCCGGCTCGCAAGGCCGAGGCCGCAAGCCGGGGCATGAAACGCGGCATCGGGATGAGCTGCTATATCGAGGCCTGCGGCATTGCGCCATCGGCGGCCGTCGGATCGCTCGGTGCCGGGGTCGGCCTTTGGGAATCCGCCGAAGTGCGGGTCAATGCCGTCGGTACCATCGAAGTGCTGACTGGCTCGCACAGTCATGGCCAGGGCCATGAAACCACCTTCGCGCAGCTCGTTTCCGAACGGTTTGGCGTGCCGCTCGACAATGTTACGATCGTCCATGGCGACACCGACAAGGTGCAGATGGGCATGGGCACCTACGGCTCGCGTTCCGGTGCCGTCGGCATGTCGGCAATCGTCAAGGCGCTCGACAAGGTCGAGGCCAAGGCGAAGAAGATCGCCGCGCATCTGATGGAGGCCGACGAGAGCGATATCGTCATCGAAAATGGCGAGCTGAAGGTTGCCGGGACCGACAAGACGCTGCCCTGGTTCCAGGTGGCGCTTGCGGCCTACACGGCGCACAACCTGCCTTCGGGCATGGAGCCCGGCCTCAAGGAAGGCGCGTTCTACGATCCGTCGAATTTCACCTTCCCCGCCGGGTGCTATATCTGCGAGGTGGAGGTCGATCCGGAGACGGGAAAGACGGCCATCATTCAGTTCGCGGCGGCGGACGACTTCGGTAATATTATCAATCCGATGATTGTCGAAGGGCAGGTCCATGGGGGTATCGCCCAAGGCGTGGGCCAGGCACTGCTGGAAGGTGTGCGCTATGACTCGACCACCGGCCAACTGCTGACGGCAAGTTACATGGACTATGCGATGCCGCGGGCCGATGATCTGCCGTCATTCAGCCTGTCGCACCAGAATACGCCCTGCCCGGGCAATCCGCTCGGCATCAAGGGCTGCGGCGAGGCCGGCGCCATCGGTTCTCCGCCGGCACTCATGAACGCCATTACGGATGCGATCGGCAACAACGACCTGAACATGCCTGCCACCCCGCAAGCGGTGTGGCATGCTTTGCAGGCTCGGATGTAACGGGAGGATAGACCATGTACTCAACCAGTTATCATCGCGCCTCCTCGATCGAAGATGCGGGCAAACTGCTCGCGGGTTCGGAGGACGGCAAATACGTCGCGGGTGGCCAGACCCTGATCGCGACGATGAAGCAGCGGCTGGCCCAGCCGAGCGATCTTGTCGATCTTCGGCATGTTCCCTCCATGAAGGGGATCAGTGTCGATGGCCGGGATGTAACGATCGGCGCCGCCGTCACCCACGCCGAAGTGGCGTCATCGGCGCTGCTCAAGTCTCTTTGCCCGGCGATCTGCCATCTTGCCGGCATGATCGGCGACCCGCATGTCCGGCATCTGGGAACGATCGGCGGCTCTATCGCCAACAACGACCCGGCCGCCGATTATCCGGCGGCAATGCTCGGACTCGGGGCGACGATCGTCACCGACCGGCGGGAGATCCCGGCGGACGATTTCTTCCTCGGACTGTTCGAGACGGCACTATGGGAAGGCGAAATCATCACCGCAGTGCGCTTCCGGGCTCCGGAAAAGGCGGGTTATGCGAAGTTTGCAAACCCAGCATCGCGCTTTGCCATGACGGGCGTCTTTGTGTCCAAGGCAGAGAGCGGCGTTCGGGTCGCGGTGACGGGAGCGGGATCGAACGGCGTCTTCCGTCACAGCGGCATGGAATCTGCACTTTCGGCTAGTTGGTCGCCGCAAGCGCTTGCCAACGTGACGATAGACGCCACCGACCTGATGTCGGACCTCCACTGCAGCGCGGACTACAGGGTAAACCTCATCAAGGTCATGGCCAAACGCGCTGTCGCGTCCGCCTGACCTCGGTTGAACCGACGTTAGAAAAAGGACGGCTTGAGCCGCCCTTTTTTCTGCAACTTGACGCAGATCAAGTTTGAAAAGTCCGCAATCGGGTAGCAGATTTTTGGAAAGATTCAAAAAAAATGCGCCAATTGTCGCAGTTTAGAATGAATTTACGGAGCCGGGGTTGACCGCGCGGGCGGGTGAACTCAAAAAGGATTCAAAAGGGCTGGAGTTTGGCGATGGATTTCGAAGCGTTTTTCAAGGGCGAATTGGAAGGTCTTCATGAAGAAGGCCGCTATCGGGTATTTGCCGATCTTGAAAGACACAGGGGCAATTTTCCCCGCGCGACGCGTTATACGAATGAAGGCCAGCAGGACGTCACCGTCTGGTGTTCCAACGACTATCTCGGTATGGGGCAGAATGCGCAGGTGATCGAGGCGATGAAAAATGCCATCGATCACTGTGGCGCGGGTGCGGGCGGCACCCGGAATATCTCTGGCACCAATCACTACCATGTCCTTCTCGAGCGCGAACTGGCCGATCTCCACGGCAAGGAATCTGCGCTGATTTTCACGTCCGGCTATATTTCGAACTGGGCCACGCTCGGCACGCTCGGACAGAAAATCCCCGGCCTGATCATTTTCTCCGATGCGTTGAATCACGCGTCGATGATCGAAGGCATCCGCTACGCAAAGTGCGAACGGGTGATCTGGAAGCACAATGACGTCAAAGACCTCGAAGCCAAGCTTGCGGCTGCCGATCCCAAGGCTCCAAAGCTGATCGCCTTTGAATCGGTCTATTCGATGGATGGCGACATCGCTCCGATCAAGGAGATCTGCGATATCGCCGACAAATACGGCGCCATGACCTATCTCGACGAAGTTCATGCGGTCGGCATGTATGGCGCACATGGCGGTGGTATCGCCGAGCGGGAAGGCCTCATGGACCGGCTGACTGTGATCGAGGGCACGCTCGGAAAGGCCTTCGGCGTGATGGGCGGCTATATCGCCGCATCCGCTGCCCTTTGCGATTTTGTCCGCTCGTTTGCGTCAGGTTTCATTTTCACGACGGCTCTGCCTCCGGCACTGGCAGCCGGCGCGGTCGCTTCGATCCGGCACTTGAAGACCAGTCAGGTCGAGCGCTTCGCGCACCAGGAACGTGTGCGTCGTCTGCGCTCCATGCTCGATGCCCGCGGCATCCCGCATCTGGTTAATCCGAGCCACATTGTTCCGGTCATTGTCGGTGATGCCGCCAAGTGCAAATGGATCTCCGACCTTCTGCTCGATAATTTCGGGATCTACGTCCAGCCGATCAACTACCCGACGGTGCCGAAGAAGACCGAGCGGCTGCGCATCACCCCGACGCCTCTGCATTCCGATGGCGATCTTGAAACGCTCGTCGGCGCGCTGCACCAGCTCTGGTCGCGTTGCGCGCTTGCACGCGCAGTCGCCTGAGCGCAGTCCCGATACCGAATTCTGCTTTTTGAAAGACCGTCTGTTCGTCAGGCGGTCTTTTCTCTATCCGCGATAGCAGATGCCGCGCGTTGGCGGGCTTCGGTATCGGCCGAGAATACATCGTCTATTGTCGTCGCACGGCCACAGCGAACCATTTGCTCCATCACCGTTTCAACGATCTCGGCCATGTCGAGGAAGCGAATCCTATCCTCGACGAAGGCTTCGTATGCGGTCTCCTCGGCGGCATTCATCACCGCGCCCTGAAGTCCGCCGCGCGAAAGTGCGGTGCGCGCGAGACGGAGTGCGGGGAAGCGGCCTTCATCGGGCGCTTCGAAGTCGAGTCGAGCGAGCTTGGCAAAGTCCAGGCGCTCGACGGCGAGATTCGGCCGCTCGGGATAGGCTAGCGCGTAGCCGATGGCTGTACGCATGTCGGGCGCGCCAAGCTGGGCGAGAACCGAGCCGTCGCTATAGCCCACCATGGAATGGATGATCGATTGCGGGTGCACGATCACCTCGATCTGTTCGGGGCCGACATCGAAGAGATGTTTCGCTTCGATCATCTCAAGCGCCTTGTTAAACATCGTGGCGCTGCCCACGGAGATCTTGAGGCCCATCGACCAGTTCGGGTGGGTGCGTGCCGTTTGAAGGGTCGCACTCGCCATCTGTTCGCGGGTATAGGTTCTGAAGGGCCCACCGGACGCCGTCAGGATGATCCGCTCCAGTGCGTGCCGCTGATCGTTTTCGAGGCACTGGAAAATGGCGCTATGTTCGCTATCCACGGGGATCAGCCTGCCACCGCCCTCGCGGACGGCGTCCACGAAGAGTTCGCCTGCCGAAACCAGGCATTCCTTGTTGGCAAGCGCGATATCGGCGCCACGGGCGGCTGCGATCAGCGTCGGTGCGAGCCCCGCTGTGCCGACGATAGCCGCCATGACCCAGCCGGACTCCAGGCTTGCGGCCTCCTCGAGCCCGCTTGCGCCTGCGGCGACATCGACGCCACTTCCGGAAAGCGCGTCCTTGAGCGCTATATACTGGCTTTCATCGGCGACGACTGCGAGCCGCGCGCCTGTCTGGCGCGCCTGTTCAGCCAACAGCTCGATATTGCTGTTTCCAGTCAGCGCCATGATCTCGAAAGCGTCGCGCCCGCCGAGCTGGCGTACAACATCGAGCGTGTTCGCGCCGATGGAGCCGGTAGAGCCGAGAACGGTCAGGCGGCGCGGCACTTCTGTTCCCGTTTTCATTCAGAGTTCCGGAGATTGCTTCATTTGCAAATGCGTCTACAAGGGAAAGCCTGGAGCGGCAAGCTTTTCCCTCAACGAGTGTCTGTTGAGGGCATGGGTGGTAGTTATACGACGAGGAAGACGTGAGCGCGGAACACCGGTTTCTACACATCTATGGCAAACCGTTTCTCGCTGTACTCGCGTTGCTCGCACTCGCAGCCGGAGGCATGGCCTATTGGTACGGTGAGGCCGACCTCTCGGCAAGACTCTGGTTTTCAGGCGCCGTAGTGGTGCTCGCGGCTCTCGTGGTCGAGATCATACAGTCCCTGTGGCGACGCCAGTTCGGCCTCGACATCATCGCGGGCTTGTCGATGTCGGCGGCACTCGCTTTCGGAGAGCCGCTTGCCGCCAATATCGTGGCGTTGATGTATGCCGGCGGCCAGCAGCTCGAGAATTTTGCCGAGGGACGTGCGCGGCGCGAAATGACAGCGCTTCTCGGACGCGTTGCGAGAACGGCGATGCGCTATTCCGGTGAGCGGCTGGAAGAAGTCGCGATCGAACAGCTGGTTCCGGGCGACCGGATTCTGGTGCGCCATGGAGAGGTTATCCCGGTCGACGGCGTGCTTGCCGACGGGCACGCGGATATCGACATGTCGGCACTGACCGGGGAATCGCTGCCAGCGCGCTTTTCCGCCGGAGAGGAAGTGCCGAGCGGTTGCTTGGCTTCTGGTGCGGCATTCGACCTCGTTACCACTCGACCGGCCGCCGAGAGCACCTATGCGGGTATTGTGCGTCTGGTGCAGAGCGCTCAGGAGAGCAAGGCGCCCATGGTTCGTATTGCGGACCGCTACGCGCTGTGGTTCCTGCTCGTTACCATCCTGATCGCCGCCGGGGCCTGGTGGGCAACGGGGGACCGATTGCGGGCGCTGGCGGTTCTGGTCGTTGCCACGCCCTGTCCGCTCATTCTTGCCGTGCCGGTCGCGATCATCTCGGGCATGTCGCGGGCCGCCTCGCTCGGCGTTCTCGTCAAGAGCGGAGGGGCTCTCGAAACGCTGGCGCGGGTCAAGATCGCCATTCTCGACAAGACCGGTACGATGACGACGGGAAAGGCGGGCATAGTCGATATTCGCACAACCGCTGGCGTCGATGGGCAAGAGATGTTGCGAATGGCGGCGTCGCTCGATCAGGCATCGAACCATGCCAGCGCCGAGAATCTGGTTGTTGCCGCACGTGCCCGCAACCTCGTCCTGACCAATCCCACCAACGTGATCGAAACGCCGGGCAGCGGTATCGAGGGCATTGTCGATGGCCGACGGTTGTTGGTTGGTGGCAGCGATTTCGTGCACCATCATTCCTCTTCGGGCGATCCTTATTCCCTGGGCAACAAGATTCCTGAAGGCACAGCTGTCGTCGCCGTCAGCATCGATGGCTCGGTGGCCGGGATCATCCTGCTGTCCGACCAGATCCGCAGCGATGCCGCCGCGACTGTTGCGGCCTTCCGCAGGGCGGGAGTCGACAGGCTTGTCCTCGCATCGGGCGATCGATCCGATGTCGTGCGTTCTGTCGGCGCCGTTCTTGGCATCGAGAACATGCGTGGCGATCTCGCGCCTGCCGAAAAGGTCGGTATCGTCTTGAAGGAACGGGAACGCGCGCCCGTCATGATGATCGGTGACGGCGTGAACGATGCGCCGGCGCTGGCTGCGGCCAATGTCGGTGTCGCGATGGGCGCCCGTGGGGCGGCGGCTTCCTCGGAGGCTGCGGATGTAGTCCTGCTCGTCGACCACCTCGGACGGCTGGCGAGCGCGATTTCTGTGGCCCAGCGTTCACGCCGGATTGCATTGCAGAGCGTTGCCGTGGGGATCGGGCTCTCGCTGATCGCGATGGGGTTCGCAGCTTTCGGGTATCTCGCACCCGTCGAGGGCGCTCTGCTCCAGGAGGTGATTGACGTCGCCGTCATCCTGAACGCGCTAAGGGCGCTGGCGCATCCGGCGGAGGACGGCAGCAGCGTCCGCGAAGCCTCCGGTCAGTAGAATTGCGACGAAAACGCGTTGGACGAACTCAACCGCTTGGGGACGAGAGGGCCTATCTACGAGTTGATTTTATCGGATTCAATTGAGATCGCGGCGGAACAAAGAGGAAGGGAATCGAGTTTTGCAGGGGTGATTACAACTGCAATGGAGAATCCAAAATGGCAGAGAAAACTCTGGAAGATCTTTTCCACGACACCCTGAAGGACATCTACTACGCAGAGCGCAAGATCCTGAAGACGCTTCCCAAGATGGCCCGTGGCGCTCAGAGCCCCAAACTCAAGGCTGCCTTTGAAAAGCACAAGGAAGAAACCGAAGACCAGGTCGAGCGCCTCCAGCAGGTCTTCGAAATCATTGGTAAGCGTCCGCGCGCCAAGACGTGCCCCGCGATTGACGGTATTGTCGAGGAAGGCGAGGAAATCATGGAAGAATTCAAGGGCACGGCCGCCCTTGACGCCGGCCTGCTCGCTGCCGCCCAGGCTGTCGAGCACTATGAGATCAGCCGTTACGGTACCCTTCGCGCCTGGGCTCAGCAACTTGGCTACAAGGATGCCGTGACGTTGCTTGATGCAACGCTGAGCGAAGAGTCGAAGACCGACGAGGCGCTCACCAAGCTCGCGGAGATTGCGGTCAACACCGCCGCCCAGAAGAAGGCGGCCTGAATGTGGAGGGCCGGGCACCGCTCAGTGCCCGGCCTTTCCACCCATTTGCGGATCCCATCATGAACGCTGGTCTGCGTTGCCTTTGTCATGATAATCTCCTTCCTGGCATCTCCTTTTCAAAGAAGGCACAATGTGGCTGGTTTTCTGATCAGGCCGCGAAGCTCGAACAAGGAGGGGTGGGATGAGCGAGCATATTGAAAACGCCGATGGAGAAGGGCAGCTCGTCATCGCGAGCCAACGTTTGCCGGTGTCCTATCGGGTTGTCGCATTACGCGATGCCGGGCAATACCAGGTCCAAGTGAGCCTCGAGGCTCCGCGCGAATGGCTTTTGGAGCAGGGATTTGAACAAGAGGCCACGCTGGAGCGCGAAAACGGGCAGCGGATGGTCCTGACCGATTCCCATGGGCCAGATCTCAATCACGGCAAAAGCGTTACTTTGACATGCGATCCGGTCATCTGCGTATCGCGTCATGAACTGGTGGAGCTTTTCCCCGAAATCGATATTGCGCGCATGCATCGGATGTGACGAGACGATCGTATTCAACATTGCCCGCGGGAGGCATCATCATGCAGACGAGCGAACACCTGAAGCATGCCATCCAGGTCGCCGCGGATGCGCATGAGGGGCAGATGGACAATGCCGGAAAACCCTATTTTGAGCACTGCCAGCGGGTTGCCGCGGCGGTTGCGGGCGATCAGGCAAAGACGGTCGCCTATCTCCACGATGTCGCAGAAAAGGGCAGGAGCTGGACGCTGGACCGACTAAAGGAGGAAGGGTTCTCACAGGCCGTGCTTTCAGCCGTCGATGCACTCACGAGACGCAGTGACGAGCCCGAGGATGTTTTCATCCGCCGCGCGATCTCCAATCCGCTCGCACGGCTCGTAAAGCGCGCGGATCTGGAGGACAATCGGTGGCAGGTCGAAATGACCGGCGGCGATCCGGCCAAATATGAGGCTGGGCTCGAAATGCTGGTTCGGGACAGTCGGGTCGTCCAGAAGAAGAGGGATGAATGGTGATCCCGGCGCGATTCGAACGCGCGACCCCCAGATTAGGAATCTGGTGCTCTATCCTGCTGAGCTACGGGACCACTTGGACTGCATCCATACAAAAGGCTCGCGGTGAAGCCAAGCCTTTTTGCAGGGCGATCGGCCATTACCGGCAGAGCCTGCCTGCACTCAAGCCGTCAGTCGCTGTTCCGCAAGCCGGATCCAGTATGAGACGCCGTAAGCAATTGCCTCGTCGTTGAAATCATAGGCAGGGTGATGCAACCCGGCCGTCTCGCCGTTTCCGATCATGATATAGGCTCCAGGCCGCGCATTCAGCATGAAGGCGAAGTCCTCACCGGCCATGGACGGGTCGACTTCCGTATCGACATTGCCTGCTCCGGCAATGTCGATGGCGGCGCGGACTGCATGCATGGTTTCGTCAGTATGGTTGACCGTGACGGGGCAAGCGCGCTCGTATTCGACGACGGCTTCTGCGCCATGGGCGGCGGCAACACCTTTGGCGATCTCCCTGATCCGGTTTTCAGCTAGGTTACGCACGCTCTCGTCGAGAGTGCGTACAGTGCCGGCAAGCTCGGCTTCTTCCGGAATGATGTTATGCGCCGTTCCTGCGTTGAATTTTGTGACCGAAACCACCACTGAGCGCAGCGGATTGGCATTGCGCGAGGCGATCAGTTGGAGATTACCCACGATCTGCGCGCCTATCGCGATCGGATCCATGGTGTGATGGGGCTCGGCGGCATGGCCGCCACGTCCTTTCACCGTGATGGTGAACTTGTCGGGGGCGGCCATGATCCCGCCCTTCCTGATTGCAAAGGTGCCCACGGGCATGCCCGGCATGTTGTGCATGCCGTAGACTTCCTCGATGCCGAAACGTTCCATAAGGCCATCCTGCACCATAGCGAGGGCACCTGCTCCGCCTTCCTCCGCCGGCTGGAAGATAACGACCAGATTGCCGTTGAAGTTGCGGGTCTCGGCGAGGTACTTCGCGGCGCCGAGCAGCATTGCCGTGTGCCCGTCATGGCCGCAGGCATGCATCTTTCCCAGTGTTTTTGAGGCCCAGGGCCTGCCGGTCATCTCGGTGATCGGCAGCGCGTCCATGTCCGCTCGCAGCCCGATGGTGCGATTGCTTTCGCCGCGTCCCCGAATGACCCCGACGACCCCGGTCCTCCCGAGCCCGGTCACAACCTCATCGACGCCGAATTCTTTCAGCTTTTCGGCAACGAAAGCCGCGGTTTCTTCGACATCGTAGAGAATCTCGGGATTCGCGTGGAGATGGCGGCGCCATTCGCTGACTTCATGTTGAAGTTCGGCCGCGCGGTTCAAAATCGGCATAAGACTTTCCTGTTCAGCAATTCCCGGGAATTCCCCGATTCGTGATGCAGAATGTGCACCTCGTAATTGACGTATTCAATGGGCTTTGCCATTGCTTGCTGTCATAAGGTAAATATCCGCAGGTTGCGAGACACTTCCGAAAACCAGAGGATCAATCGTGCAGACGAAGCAGACTTCCATTGCATGCAGGGCAGGCCGCCTGAGGTCTTTCGTCGCTTTCCTTAGCCTATGCATCGCCGCGCTGCCGTCTCTTGCAGAGGCAAATCCGAAGATCGTGGTCGACGTCAATACGGGCCGCGTGATCGAACATGAGGACGCCTTCCGCAAGTGGTATCCAGCATCTCTAACCAAGCTGATGACGGCCTATACCACCTTCCGCGCCATCAGGTCCGGGCAATTGGCGCTGACCAGCATCGTCACGATGAGCAAGAAGGCCGTGGATCAACCGGCCAGCAAAATGTATTTCAATCCGGGTGCCAAGTTGACGCTCGACAGCGCCCTGAAGATTCTTCTGGTCAAGTCAGCTAACGATGTCGCTGTCGCCATCGCCGAAACCGTAGGTGGTTCGCTCGACAATTTCATCGCCCGTATGAATGCGGATGCCGCGCGTCTCGGCATGGATTCGTCGCATTTCGTCAATCCCAACGGGCTTCCCGGCCCGGGCCAGTACACGACCGCCCGGGATCTCGCGGTTCTCGCCGTTGCGATACGCCGGGAGTTTCCCGAATATGCAAGCTTCTTCGCCCTTGAGGGCATCACGACCGGCACGCGCGTGTATCCGAACTACAATCTCCTGATCGGCCGTTTCGATGGCGCCGACGGCATGAAGACCGGATACATCTGCGCTTCCGGCTTCAATCAGGTTTCGTCGGCAACCCGCAATGGCCGCACAGTCGTCTCGGTCGTCCTCGGGGCCGAAAGTCTCGGTGCACGGGCCGATATTTCCGCAGAACTTTTGCAAAAAGCCCTGGCGACCCGGGCCAATACGGGTGTCAAGCTTGAATCACTTGCTCCCTATGGCCAAGGGCTGGATACCGTGACCGATATCAGCGGCGAGATCTGCACGCCGGAGGCGCGCAAGGAACGCAGCGAGGCGCGAGACGAAGATGGCAAGATGAAAATCTATTCGCCCTATATCCGGGAGATGGATCGACCGCCGCGCGCGGTTTTCGCCGGACTGCTTCCCGGTAGCGATGTACCTTCGAAGCCGGGCTCCGCCGGAGGCGAAATTGCCAATGTGCCGATCCCTATTCCGCGCCCTACATTCTGACCTCGAAAGTAGTTGCCGATGTCTCCTGGACACGACCGTATTCCGGTTTCGATCATAACGGGCTTTCTGGGTGCCGGAAAATCGACGCTCCTCAACAGGATCCTCAAAGATCCTGCGATGAAGGATGCTGCCGTGATCATCAACGAATTCGGCGAGGTCGGCATTGACCACATGCTCGTCGAAGCCTCGAATGACTCGATCGTCGAGCTTGCCGACGGTTGCCTGTGCTGTACGGTTCGTGGTGAACTGGTGGACACCCTCGCTATGCTCGTGGACGGCATGCAGACGGGGAAAATAAAGTCCATCTCGCGGGTTGTCATCGAAACGACCGGATTGGCCGACCCGGCACCGGTCATGCAGTCGGTCATGGGCCATCCGGTCATTGCCAGTCATTTCGATCTCGATGGCGTCGTGACGCTCGTGGATGCCGTGAACGGTACCCATACACTCGACACCTTCCCGGAAGCCGTACGCCAGGTGGCGGTGGCTGACCGACTGATCCTTACGAAAGCGTCTTTGGCGAAAAAGGACGAGTTGCTGCGCCTGATGGAACGTCTGGCGGTTCTCAACCCGCGGGCGACGGTCACGAATGGCGACAGCGACGAGGCGGGATGCGCCGCGGTTCTGGAGAATGGCCTTTACGATACCGGCACAAAGATTGCCGATGTCGGCCGCTGGCTCAAGGACGAGATTGCCACCGATCACAATCATAGTCATCACCATGGTCACCATCATGACGTGAACCGTCACAGCGAGTCGATCCGTTCGTATTCGATCATCCGCGACCAGTTGATGGATCCGATGGCGCTGGAAATGTTCCTTGACATCCTGCGCGCCACGCATGGCGAGAAGCTGTTGAGGATGAAGGCGGTGGTGGGGCTGACGGATGATCCGGACCGGCCGGTCGTTCTTCATGGCGTTCAAGCAGTCTTCCATCCGCCCGAGCGCCTGCCGTCATGGCCTGATCCTGAAGATCGACGCACACGGTTGGTGCTGATCACCAAGGATCTGTCGGAGGCCTATGTCCGGGAACTGTTCGATGCGTTTTCAGGAAAGCCGCAAATCGACAGGCCGGACCGGGCTGCGCTCGAAGACAATCCTTTGGCGATCCCGGGAATGAAGCTTTAAGGTCCCTTGCGGATCAGGAAACGGTGTCCGTTTTCGATCTTCTCGCTTTTCAGGAGCTCGTGCCCACTCTCCCTGCAGAAATGCGGGATATCGATGACGGCCAAGGGATCGGTCGTTTCGATCCGAAGTTCGGTGCCGCGATCCATGGCCGCCAACCGACGCCGGGTCTTCAAGACCGGCAGCGGGCACTTCAGTCCCTTCAGATCGTAGATGGCGGCAGCGCCGGTCATTTCTGCCAGAATTTCCAGAATGGTTTTTTTGCCTGGGCGACAGGCGTCGGCGCGGCCAATGGGTTGGCCTGCGGCACCGGCACGCTGGCAACCTGGGACTGGGTGGCGGCAGCCGGGGTCGTCGGTGCGGTCGCGGATGCGCTGGCGGGTGCCGTGGGGATCCTGTCAAGGTTCGCGCGCGCGCTTGCTGCGGCCTGCGATTGGTTGCCGGACGGCGAGGACCGCCCATTGAATTCGTCAATACTCAACAGCTTCCCAGCCTTGAGAGCGGAGCCCGTCGGTGCGTAGGCCAGGTCGTGGCCCTTGCGCTTGTCGGCGACGATCGCCTTGCGTTCCGCCTCGGTCGGATCATACCAAATCTTGCCCTCGTATTTTTTCAGGGCCTTATCGAAGTCGCGTGCATAAGCCAGATTGTACGATGAAAGGGCCGCCTGGAGGGCGGGAGGCGTCGACATCGGCGGGCAGGCTGACGTCGCATTGAACATCTTGCCTTCTTCGGGCTGCTGATTGAAGACGTATTTCTTATCGCAGACGGCGACTTCCGGCGGGCGCTTCGTTACTTCGAAATTGTCATAGCCGACCTTCAGCATCTGCCAGAATTCGTAGTTCGGGCTATGGCTGTGGCGCGCCATATTCTCGGCTGTCATGCGGAACGGAAACGCCTGGAGCTGCACGTTCTCTTGCCCGCCCTTGAAGGCATCGCGGGCGAAGGCATAGATCTCCAGGACCTGCGCATCAGTCATCGAATAACAGCCCGATGAAGAGCAGGCGCCGTGAATCATCAGGTTGCTGCCGTTGCGTCCGTTGGCCTGATCATAACGGTTCGGATAACCGGTATTGATCGCCAGAAAATATTTCGAATTAGGATTGAGGTGATACGGCGAAAGCGGATAGAAACCCTCCGGCGCCTGCCGGTCGCCTTCCTTGACCTTGGGGCCCAAACGCCCCGACCAGGCACAGATCTCGTACTCGGCGATCTTGTCGAAGCGATTGTTGGTCTTCGCCTTCCAGATTTCGAGCACACCCTCTTCCTTGAAGATGCGGATGGCAATAGGCGAATTGCGCTCCATGCCCTTGGCCTTCATTTCGGCCAGGATGCGGGAGGGAAGGGGGTGCTGGACCTTGTCCTTGATCGAGGATGCATCGAAGCTGTCCAGCGTGTCGTTACAGCCGGCAAGCGCCGTTGCGAAAACCAGGAAAAGGGCGGCCGATTTCAAACGCATTCCGGAAAGCTCATCTGGAAGAGGACGACAATACTGACTATCAAGCGTTTCCTACTATAAGCCAGCGACCTTCACAAATTCTAAACCATGGCCGGTCGCTGCACTGTGGGCCGGCGGTTACCATGCAAAAACAGCAGCATTGTGGCTGTGCTGCGCGGTAAGATCAGAGGTTGCGGCCGATATCGAGGAATTTCTGGCGCCGATCCGACCGAAGCTTGTCGCCCGGCAGGGGGACCAGTTGTGCAAGCGCGGCGGCGATGACATCGCCAGTGCGGTCAATCACGCCCTGCGGATCACGATGCGCGCCGCCGACCGGCTCAGGAATGATACCGTCGATGATGCCCATGGACTTCAGGTCCTCGGCGGTTATCTTCATATTGGTCGCCGCTTCCTTGGCGCGGGTCGAGTCGCGCCAGAGGATCGAAGCGGCTCCTTCAGGTGAGATGACGGAATAGATCGCGTGCTCCAGCATATAGACGCGGTTGCCTGTCGCAATGGCGATGGCGCCACCAGAGCCGCCCTCGCCGAGAACGACTGAAACGATTGGAACGCGCAAGCCGAGGCACATTTCCGTGGATCGGGCGATCGCTTCCGCCTGGCCGCGCTCTTCCGCGCCGATACCCGGATAGGCGCCGGCAGTATCGATCAGGGTTACCACCGGCAGGCCGAAACGCTCGGCCATCTCCATGACGCGAATTGCCTTGCGATAGCCTTCGGGACGGGCGCTGCCGAAATTGTGCTTGAGGCGGGACTTGGTGTCGCTGCCCTTTTCTTGGCCGATGACAGCGACAGGCTCACCGCGGAAGCGGGCAAAGCCTGCCTGGATAGCCGCGTCCTCGGCGAACTTGCGGTCGCCTGCAAGCGGCGTGAATTCGGTGAAAAGCCGGGCGGCATAATCGACAAAGTGCGGGCGCGACGGATGACGGGCCACCTGTGTCTTCTGCCAGGCGTTCAGCTTCGAATAGATTTCCTCCATCGCCTCGCGGACACGGACCTCCAGACGGTCGATCTCCTCCGTGGTGTCGATGCTCTCGTCTTCCGCCGCGATTTTCTTCAATTCGCGGATCTTGCCTTCAAGGTCGGAGATTGGCTTTTCGAAATCGAGATAGTTATGCATGAAACGCTTTCCGATCGTTATGCGCTTGCTTCATGGGCGCGTGGCCGGCTTTGCCGGTCCTAATCGTGGTTTTTCGCCACTTTGGCAAGGGGGTGATGTGTTTGAACCAGTTGCTGCAGGCGTTCATCAAGCACATGAGTATAAATTTGTGTCGTGGAAATGTCGGAATGTCCGAGCAATTCCTGTACGACCCTGAGGTCCGCACCATTTGCCAGGAGATGGCTGGCAAAGGCATGCCGAAGGACATGAGGAGAGATCGCAGCGGCGTCCAGACCAGCTCTGATGGCAAGTTCTTTCAAGTCCCGCGCAAAGACTTGGCGCGGCAGGTAGCCCTCCTTGCTCGCTGCCGGAAAGAGCCATGGGCTGGCGGGCGCTCCCTTCTTGGCTTGGGCGGCAAGTTCCGCACCGTAGACGCGAACGGCGGCAATCGCGGCTTTGGAAAGCGGCACCAGCCTTTCCTTGTTTCCCTTGCCGCGTATAACGAGAAAGCGTCCTTCCTGGGCCAGAACCTTTGCCGGAAGCGAGACCAGTTCGCTCACCCTCATTCCGGTCGCGTAAAGTAGCTCCAGCAGCGCCAGGGTTCGTATCCGCGACAGCCTTTCTGGACCCTCGAGCGCGGCCTCTTCTCCGGCCTTTGACAGCAGGCGGCTGACATCATCGATGGAGAGGGTCTTGGGCAGCGGACGGCCTTTCTTCGGTGCGTCGAGCACGGAGGTGGGGTCATCCGTGCGCAGGCCTTCGGCATAGAGAAACTTGAAGAACTGGCGCATGGCCGAGAGACGCCGTGCCTGTGACGTGGGCTGGAAACCCCGCTTGGCGAGATCGGACAGATAAGCGGCGAGGTCCTGCGATGCGGCCTGGGCGAGCCGTGTCTTTCGCCCGGCGAGGAAGGATTGCAGGTCATCGAGATCGCGCTCATACGAGGCAAGCGTGTTTCCGGCCGCGCCGCGCTCAGCGCTCATCATTTCCAGAAATGCCTCGACGCGGGCTTGGCTCAGATCGGACACGAGAGATTTCCTGACTTTGCCTTTTGCTTGAGCCTATCGCGTGAGCCTATTGCTCAGGCGGGTTAACCCGTTCGGAAGGGATGCGCACCGTGATGTCTCGTTCTCTTGGCTCAACGAACAATACCAGCGCATACATAGTTCCATAGACCATTCCAGCGATCGTTGCGCAGATGAACAAGAAACGAAACAATGTCGGCATCAATTGATCCTTCGCCCGCGAACGCTCGTCCTATATGAAGTGGCCCAGTTACTGTTGCAAGCCCGTACAGCACCCGTCTTTCGGCGCGAATGGCTTGACGCTTGGCGTTCATTTGTCAATACCGATCAGAGAAGAGATGCGAACAGGCCAATGACCGATTTGACCACAACCGTTGCCCTAACGCCGAGTGCGCGTGCGCGCGCTGCGCTCGGGCGGCGTAATCTCGTCTTCGTCGGGCTGATGGGCGCCGGGAAATCAGCGATCGGTCGCATGACCGCATCGCAACTCGGCTTGCCCTTCGTGGATACCGACGCCGAGATCGAGCGCGTTTCGCGCATGACCGTCAGCGAACTTTTCGAAGCCTATGGCGAAAGTGAATTTCGGGCACTCGAAACTCGTGTCATCAAGCGGCTCCTGAAAACGGGCCCTCGTGTCATTTCCACAGGCGGCGGCGCCTTTATAAACGAGAAGACGCGGAATCAGATCGAACAGGGCGGTATTTCGCTATGGCTCAAGGCCGATCTCGATGTGCTCTGGGAGCGGGTGAACAAGCGCGATCATCGGCCGCTTCTGAAGACAGAGAATCCGAAGCAGACGCTGGAGAACCTGATGAACCAGCGCTACCCGATCTATGCGCTAGCCGATCTGACGGTGCAGTCGCGCGACGAGCGCAAGGAAGTCATCGTCGACGAAGTCATGGCGGCAATTATCGATTTTTCCACCAAAGGCAAAAAAACATGAGTGAAGTTGATACCCAAGAGCGTCTGGTTCATGTCCCCCTTGGCGAGCGATCGTATGATATTCTGATCGGCAAGGGGCTGATCGGCCGGGCCGGTGGCGAGATTTCTACGCGCATCAAGGGCCGCAAGGCAGCCATCATCACCGACGAAAATGTCGGCCTCCTTTATCTCGATGCGCTGATGGACAGTCTGCAGACCGATGGTATAGAGGCGGTCTCCCTCAGCCTGCCGGCGGGCGAGAAGACGAAGAGCTTCGAGCACCTGATGAGGGTCTGTGATGTGCTTCTCGAAGCGCGTATCGAGCGCAATGACTCCGTCATCGCGCTTGGCGGCGGTGTCATCGGCGATCTCGCGGGCTTTGCCGCGGGCATCGTGCGGCGCGGCGTCCGATTCGTGCAGGTTCCGACATCGCTTTTATCGCAGGTTGATTCCTCGGTCGGCGGCAAGACCGGCATCAACGCACGCCAGGGAAAAAACCTGATCGGCGTCTTCAACCAGCCAGATCTCGTTCTAGCCGACACGGATGTGCTGAATACCTTGAGCGAGCGCGAATTTAGGGCCGGATATGCGGAAGTGGTGAAATACGGACTGATCGACAAGCCGGAATTCTTCGAGTGGCTGGAGAGCAACTGGAGGGACGTGTTTTCTGGAGGCGAAGCTCGGATCGAGGCTATTGCCGCCAGCTGCCAAGCGAAAGCCGAGGTCGTCGCCGCCGACGAGCGAGAACACGGCCGGCGCGCGCTGCTCAATCTCGGCCATACCTTTGGCCACGCTCTCGAAGCCGCAACGCAATATGACAGCAGCCGGCTCGTGCATGGCGAGGGCGTGGCTATCGGCACGGTTCTGGCGCACCAGTTCTCCGCACGTCTCAATCTCGCAAGTCCCGATGATACGGCTCGCGTGAAGGCGCATCTGAAGGCAGTTGGCCTCCCCACCGCGATGAGCGATATTGAAGGCGAGCTTCCGCCGACCGATATATTGATGGACGCGATCGCCCAGGACAAGAAGGTCAAGGGCGGCAAGCTGACGTTCATCCTGACCCGCGGCATAGGCCAATCCTTCGTTGCCGATGATGTCCCTTCATCCGAGGTCTTCAGCTTTCTTGAGGAAATGCAACCGAAATGACGTTTGAAAGCCTTCTGGCATTGCTAGGCGAGTATTGGCCCTTGATCCTTGGGATCGTCGGCCTGATTGCTGCTTCGGCATTTTTCTCTGGCTCGGAGACGGCGTTAACGGCGGCTTCGCGGGCGCGCATGCATTCCATGGAGAACAGCGGCGATCTGCGCGCCAAGTTGGTCAACAAGCTCACCGAACGCCGGGACCGTCTGATCGGTGCCTTGTTGATCGGTAACAACCTCGTCAACATTCTTGCCTCTTCGCTAACGACGAGCCTCTTCCTCGGCTTGTTCGGTGATTCCGGTGTGGCGATCGCTACGATCGTCATGACCGTCGTTCTTGTAATCTTCTCGGAAGTCCTGCCGAAAAGCTGGGCAATCTCCTCGCCTGACCGTTTCGCCCTCTTCGTGGCGCCTGCGGTGAGAATATTCGTCGGAGTTGTTGGCCCACTCTCCTCGGCGGTGAATTTCACCGTACGCGGACTGCTCGGTATTTTCGGCCTGACAATATCGAAGGAGGTCCCGATGCTTTCGGCGCATGAAGAGTTGCGCGGCGCCGTCAATCTCCTTCATCGGGAAGGCTCAGTGATCAAGGCCGACCGCGACCGTCTCGGGGGTGTGCTCGATCTCGGAGAACTAGAGGTTTCCGATATCATGATTCACCGGACGTCAATGCGTGCGGTAAACGCAGACGATCCTCCGGAGGTCGCCGTTCGCGCCGTGCTGGAAAGTCCGTATACCCGCATGCCGCTCTGGCGCGGTTCCACGGACAACATCATTGGCGTCGTACATGCCAAGGATCTGCTGCGCGCGCTCGCCGAGCCGAATGTCGAGCCGCACAATCTCGATATTGTGAAGATCGCGCAGAAACCATGGTTTGTGCCGGACGCGACCAACCTGAAGGACCAGTTGAACGCATTTCTGCGCCGCAAGGTCCATTTTGCCGTCGTCGTCGATGAATATGGAGAGGTGCAGGGGATCGTCACGCTCGAGGATATTCTGGAAGAAATCGTCGGCGACATCTCCGACGAGCACGACCTAGAAATTCAGGGCGTGCGCCAGGAGGCCGATGGTTCGATCGTCGTTGACGGCGCCGTTCCGATCCGTGACATCAACCGTGCATTGGACTGGAACCTTCCCGATGAGGAAGCAACGACGATTGCCGGCCTGGTGATCCACGAATCGAAGTCGATCCCTGAGGAAAGGCAGGCCTTCACCTTCTACGGCAAGCGCTTCATCGTCATGAAGCGCGAGAAGAACCGCATCACGAAGTTGCGGATCCGTCCAGCTGATGCCGCGGACAAAGGCGCCTGAGGACCTTACCAGCGTGTGGCTTCCCCGGGGGCTGCAGGTTCGATCGCGAGCGCGTGCAATCCGGCGTCCAGCTCTTCTTTCAGCAACTCGGTGATGGCGCGGTGGCGGGCGATCCGCGGCATTCCCGAAAATGCATCGGCGACGATCCGAATCCGCATATGGGTTTCGCCGGTGCCGGTGATGTCGGGCTGATGACCGGCATGCTGCATGCTCTCGTCCAGAACGACCAGGCGCTCGGGATGGAAGGCGTTCGTGAGTTTGGCTTCGATGCTTGATCGGACTGACATGAGCGTCATCTCCAGCTCTGACCCTTGAGGGAAAAAGCCCTCACAAAGCCCATAACATTCCGATTTGTCAATTCTTGTTGTGTGACATCCGAGACCCCATAATTCGACAATGAAACTCGACTCAAAATATTTCGATCGTATCCGCACGCGCCGGAAAAAAGAGCAGGATGCCGCGCCCGCATCTCCCACCTGCCAATGGGATGGTTGCGAAAAACCGGGAGTCCATCGCGCGCCGGTTGGCCGCAATGCCGAAGGACAGTTTTTCCTCTTCTGTTTCGAACATGTGAAGGAATACAACAAAGGCTATAATTACTTCTCCGGCCTGTCGGACGGCGAGATCGCGCGCTACCAGAAGGAAGCCGTTACCGGCCACAGACCGACCTGGACTGTGGGCGTGAACAAGGCGGCAAGGAGCAGCCCGCTTCACTCCACCGTGCGTTCAGGTTCGGCCGGTGCGCAGGCGCGTATGAAGGACCCCTTTGGCTTTGTAGCCCAAGGACGCGGCAATGCGCCGCGGTTCCAGACGCAAATGAGAAAATTGAAGACTCTGGAAACAAAAGCTCTCGACACGCTTGGGCTAACCGCCAATTCGACGGCCGCCGAGATCAAGAGCCGCTACAAGGAACTGGTAAAAAAACACCATCCGGACGCAAATGGCGGAGACAGAGGATCTGAAGAGCGTTTTCGCGCTGTTATTCAGGCGTATCAATTGTTAAAGCAGGCTGGTTTCTGTTAATCGAAAACGCTACGGAATAAGCTTGATTTATGCAGCCGGCCGCTGCCGTCCGGCATGGAGAGACGATGAACAAAATTGACCTTGATGTTTCCAATCTCCCTGACACGACTATTTCGGTCCGGGAAGTGTTCGGGATAGACAGCGACATCCGCGTCCCCGCCTACAGCGCTGGTGATGCCTATGTGCCGGATCTTGACCCTGACTACCTGTTCGATCGGGAGACCACGCTCGCCATTCTCGCGGGCTTTGCCCACAATCGCCGCGTCATGGTCTCCGGTTTCCACGGTACCGGCAAGTCGACACATATCGAGCAGGTCGCGGCCCGTCTCAACTGGCCTTGTGTACGCGTCAATCTCGACAGCCACGTCAGCCGTATCGATCTGGTCGGCAAGGATGCAATCGTTCTCAAGGACGGCAAGCAGATCACCGAATTCAAGGATGGCATCCTTCCCTGGGCCTACCAGCACAATGTGGCGCTCGTCTTCGACGAATACGATGCCGGCCGTCCGGATGTCATGTTCGTGATCCAGCGCGTGCTGGAATCCTCCGGCCGCCTGACGCTGCTCGATCAGAGCCGCGTGATACGCCCCCATCCAGCCTTCCGGCTGTTTGCGACTGCAAATACGGTCGGTCTCGGAGATACGACGGGCCTTTATCATGGTACGCAGCAGATCAACCAGGCACAGATGGACCGCTGGTCCATCGTCACGACCCTCAACTATCTTCCGCACGAGAAAGAAGTCGAGATCGTTCTGGCGAAGGTCAAGAGCTTTGCAGCGACCGAGACTGGGCGCGATACGGTCTCGAGGATGGTTCGGCTTGCCGACCTGACGCGGTCGGCCTTCATGAACGGCGATCTCTCGACCGTCATGAGCCCGCGCACCGTCATCACATGGGCCGAGAATGCCGAGATCTTCGGCGATGTTGCGTTTTCGTTCCGCGTTACCTTCCTCAACAAATGCGACGAACTGGAGCGCAACCTGGTGGCCGAGCAGTATCAGCGTGCTTTCGGAGTCGAACTCAAGGAAAGCGCTGCCAATATCGTTCTTGGCGCCTAAGGAAGCATTCTGACGATGGCAGGTCCCGGCGACAACATAAGAGCAAAGCCCGGTGCGGCGGTGGATACCGAGCCATTGCGCCGGGCGATCAGCGGCTGCGTGCGCTCGGTGGCGGGAAATGGCGAAGTCGAGGTTGTGTTTGCCAATGAGCGTCCGGGTCTTGCCGGCGAGCGCGTGCGGCTGCCGGAGCTCTCCAAGCGTCCGACGGCCCATGAACTTGCCGTGACGCGCGGTCTTGGCGATTCCATGGCGCTCAGGCTTGCCTGCCACGATCAGAAGGTCCATGCGGCCATGGCGCCGCAGGGAGCGGATGCGCGTTCGGTCTTCGATGCAGTCGAGCAGGCGCGCGTCGAGTCTATCGGCGCCTTGCGGATGAGTGGCATGGCCACCAATCTGCAATCCATGAATGCGGAGAAATACGCCAAGGCGAACTTCTCTGGGATCAGCAGGCAGGAGGACGCCCCGCTTTCCGAAGCCGTCGCGATGCTGGTGCGCGAAAAACTGACCGGCGAGAAGCCGCCGGAAAGTGCTGGCAAGGTTCTCGACCTCTGGCGCCCGTTCATCGAGGACAAGGCCGCTGGCGATCTTCAGGGACTGTCTGCCGCCATAAACGACCAGCAGGCTTTCGCGAAGGTCATCCGTCACATGCTGAGCGCCATGGAAATGGCGGAGGATTTCGGCGACGAAGCGGACGAAAGCGAGCAGGAAGACACGTCCGAAGAAGACCAACCGCGCAGCAACGAGGAAGAGCAGGAAAACGCCGAAAACGAAGCAGGCGCCGATGCTGCTCCTGCCGAAGAGAGCGAAGCCTCCGAGGAGCAGATGGACGACGGCGAGATGGACGGCGCCGAAATCTCCGACGGCGACATGATGGAAGAGGGCGACGAGGATTCCGAGACGCCCGGGGAGATGCGCCGTCCTGCGAGCCCCTTCGACGATTTCAACGAGAAGGTCGACTACAAGATCTACACGCAGGAGTTCGACGAGGTCATCACCGCCGAGGAACTCTGCGACGAGGCCGAACTCGACAGGCTGCGCGCATTTCTCGACAAGCAACTCGCCCATCTGCAAGGCGCGGTTGGACGACTGGCCAACCGCCTGCAGCGCCGCCTTATGGCGCAGCAGAACCGCTCCTGGGACTTCGATCTCGAGGAAGGCTATCTCGACTCCGCGCGGCTGACGCGCATGGTGATCGATCCGATGCAGCCTCTTTCGTTCAAAATGGAGCGCGACACGCAGTTCCGGGATACGGTGGTGACGCTGGTCATCGACAATTCCGGATCGATGCGCGGTCGCCCGATCACCGTTGCGGCTACTTGCGCCGATATCCTGGCGCGTACGCTTGAGCGCTGCGGCGTCAAGGTGGAAATCCTCGGCTTCACCACCAAGGCCTGGAAGGGCGGCCAGTCGCGTGAGAAGTGGCTTGCCAACGGCAAGCCGGCGACGCCCGGTCGCCTCAACGATCTCAGGCACATCATCTACAAGTCGGCCGATGCACCCTGGCGCCGCGCGCGGCGCAATCTCGGCCTGATGATGCGGGAAGGCCTGCTCAAGGAAAATATCGATGGCGAAGCGCTCATGTGGGCGCATAATAGGCTGATCGCCCGGCGCGAGCAGCGCAAGATATTGATGATGATCTCGGACGGTGCGCCTGTCGACGACTCGACGCTGTCGGTCAACCCGGGCAATTACCTCGAGCGCCATCTGCGCGCCGTGATCGAGCAGATCGAAACGCGCTCGCCGGTCGAACTGCTGGCCATCGGCATTGGACATGACGTGACGCGTTATTATCGCAAGGCTGTCACCATCGTCGACGCCGACGAGTTGGCGGGTGCGATGACCGAACAGCTTGCGGCACTCTTCGAGGACAAGGCGCGTGGCGACCGCATGCGCCGCGCTGGTTAAGCGGCGGTGATGAGAGGATTTGCCGTTGCCTTGCTGGTGAGTACCGCCGTCTTGGCTCATGGCACCGCTGCCGAAGAGCCGGTCCAGCCGGCGGTTTCAGGCGAACAGATCCCCTATTTCGATCGCAGCTCTGTGGGCGCCCGCTTCGGCTCTTTCGAGTTTCTCGGCGGTGTCGAGCTGTCGTCGCCCGAAGCCAGATTCGGAGCCTGGTCATCAATCCGCTTCCTGCCCGATGGTGTGCATTTCATTGGCGTGCTCGATACCGGTCACTGGCTCAGGGGCGCGATCAAGCGGGATACGGAAGGTCGGCTTTCCGGTATCGAGGACGTGTCGGTCGTATCCATGCGCGATATCGATGGCAGCTATAATCAGAACAAGTGGTCGGTCGACGCCGAAAGCCTCGCGATTCGCGGTGACGAGGTTTTCGTCGGATACGAGCAACGTCACCGTGTGACGGCTTTTTCGCCGCTTTCCGAGGTGGAGATCGCCCGCCCGTCCCGCATGGCGCTGCCGTTGCCGTTTCCAGTCAGGCGATTGCGCGGCAATGGTGGTTTGGAGACACTTGCCGTCGCGCCGATGTACAGCCCGTTGAAGGGTTCGCTTGTCGCCGTTGCGGAGAAGAGTTTCGATGAGAACGGCAACCTCATTGCCGGTATTCTCGATGGCCCGCTAGAGGGCGAGTTCCGGGTCGTATCCCGCGATGGCTTCGATGTTACCGATGGCGTCTTTCTTCCCGACGGCGACCTGCTTCTTCTCAAGCGGCGCTTTACGCTTGCCACCGGCGTCGGCATGCGCATTCTCAGGATCAAGGGAGATAGCCTGAAACCCGGTGCCGTGGTCGAGGGAGAGGTCGTGTTGGAGGCCAATCTCTCCTACCAGATCGACAACATGGAAGGAATCGATGCAGTTATAGCTGGCGATGGATCCATCCACATCTTCCTCGTCTCAGACGACAACCATTCGATGCTGCAGCGGACGCTTCTTCTGGAGTTTCGGCTTCTTCAATAGAGAACGGCCGCGAGGCTGTTGCTGGCGGCCGTCTTTCGTTCGTACCGAAGAAATCAGGCGAGTTTTGCCGGATTTATCGGACGAATGGTGCTCATCAGAGCGCCATAGGGCAGGAGCATCACGAGGCCCGCCAAGATCTTGACGCTGAAATCGCCGATGGCCCAGGAAATCCAGCGCGACGCCTCGGTCGAGAATACTCCGAGAATCGGTGCCCATTCGATGGCAAATCCATCATTGGGGCCGATGAGGGCGAACGCAGGCGCGAAGGCAAGCGAGAAGAAGATCAAGGTATCGAACATCGAGCCGAGCAGCGAGCCCAGGAGGGGTGCTTTCCACCAGGTCTGGCGGCGCAGACGGTTGAAGACGGTGATATCGAGCAACTGGCCGACGAGATAGGCCGTTCCCGAGGCAACGGCGATGCGGGGGGCGGAGGTCACGAAGGAAAGCGTCACACCCACCACAAAGCCGAGGAATACGACACGGCGGGCCACGGACGGTCCGAACTGACGATTGGTCAGGTCGGTGATGAGGAAGGCGACCGGATAGGTGAAGGCGCCGTAGGTCAGGAGGTCGCCGAGGTTTATGCCGGCCAGGCTGCCCGAAAGCGGATACTGGACCAGGATATTCGATGCGACGACGACCGCCGTCATGAGCAGGCTGTAGATGACAATATGTCTTACGTTCAGCATTTTTTTATCCTGGGTGATGCCACCAGTTAGAGAAACGGGATTTCAAAGGAAAAGGCCTGTACGGCGCGAGCCGTGCAAGCCTTCGGATTCCATCGGAAACTTGCGAAGCTTATGCGGCTTCGGCGGTTTTCTTGACGACCTGGCGACGCAGAAGGCGCGCACGCATGCTCAGTTCGTTTTCATCTGCCTTCAGCAGGAAAGCATCGAGACCACCGCGATGCTCGACCGAGCGAAGAGCCGCAGCCGAAACGCGCAGACGGAAACGCTGACCAAGTGCATCCGAGATCAGGGTTACGTCGCACAGGTTAGGCAGAAACTTGCGCTTCGTCTTGTTGTTCGCGTGGCTCACATTGTTGCCCGACTGGACGCCCTTGCCGGTCAATTCGCAACTGCGGGACATGGTACACCTATTTTTCTTGGCCATTGGATCGGTTCCGGAAAACCGGAGCGCTATCCAACTAAGCATGATTGGAAAGTTGCGGTTCTATAGTCAGACTGGCCGTCCGCGTCAAGCCTAACCTCGGCATTTCCCGCCACGGCGCAGAAATCGTGCTATTTTATTGCCATACTCTGGTTCGAAGGTCATTCTTGCACAAGAGATTCCAATCTCTCATCACATTGGCCAATGGCCAGGCTTGGTTTCCATGAAACGAAGATTACGCATTACAGTGGCCGCATTTGGGTTCGTTGTTTCGGTCGTTTCCTGTGCCGCCGCAGATAACTTCCGTTACGAGACCGAATACAGGATTTCGCTGGGCGTCCTTCCGATCGCGCATGCATCATTCGTCACCGAGGTCTTGCGTGCGAATTACACGATCTCAGGCAAGGTCAACTCGCAGGGTATCGTTGATGTCATCGCCAAAATATCGGCTCAAACGAGCGTTTCCGGCACCTTGCGCAACGACCGGATGGAAGCTTCCCGCTATTCTCTCGTGTATAAGACCAACCGCAAGGTGCAGACTTATGACGTCCGTTACAGCAATGGTGACGTGACTAAGGCGGAGATCACACCGACGCCGAAGGAGCGGCCGAGCAACTGGATCGAGGTCTCCGAAAGCGATCTAAAGGCGGTGCTTGATCCGATCAGCGGAATGATCGTACCGGACGGCGGAGACGTCTGCCGCAGAACCCTCCCCATATTCGACGGCGAAAGCCGGATGGACCTTGTGCTTACGCCAAAGGGCAGTAGACACTTTTCGGCCGGCTCCGTAGAAGGCGAGGCGATCGTCTGCGGCATTCGCTACGTTCCCAGGTCCGGTTTCCGCAAGGGCCGCTCGGATATTGAGTATCTCAGCAATGCGACCGGCATGGAAATCTGGTTTGCCAAGACGGCGCTACTGAAGGTATATGCTCCTGTTTATGCTCGCGTCCCGACTCGAATGGGACCGCTCTATATCAGGGCCGTAAAGTTCGACGGCTGACGGGATCGCGGGACTTGTTCCCCGAAATGGGGGACAAGGTGAAGACCAAAGCGACGCTGATCGGTTTTACGGCCATCATCATGTGGTCGTTCCTGGCCCTTTTCACTGCTGCATCCGGGAAAATGCCGCCCTTCCAGCTGTCGGCGGTTACATTTGCGATTGGCAGCCTGCCGGGAATCCTCACCTTTGCCGTGAAGCCTCATCGGATCGCCTTGTTGAAGCAGCCGGCAAAAGTCTGGGTCACGGGCGTGGCCGGATTGTTCGGGTACCACTTCCTCTATTTCACGGCACTGCGTAACGCTCCTGCGGTCGAGGCGGGGCTGATTGCCTATCTGTGGCCGCTGCTGATCGTCGTCGGCTCGGCCCTCCTGCCGGGCGAGCGCCTGCGCTGGTATCATGTGTTGGGCGCGATTGCCGGACTTTCCGGCACGATCCTGATCGTCGGCAAGAACGGCATCGACTTCGATCCTGCCTTCGCTTTCGGCTACGTGGCCGCCTTCCTCTGCGCTTTCACCTGGTCCGGATACTCGTTGCTGACACGCCGCTTCGACGCTGTCTCAACCGATGTGGTGACAGGTTTCTGCCTGGCGACCTCGGTCCTTTCGCTTCTCTGCCATCTCGGTCTCGAAACCTCAGTCTGGCCTGCCAGCGCCTCGGAATGGCTGGCGGTTGTCGGCCTCGGGCTCTTTCCCGTCGGCGCTGCTTTCTATGCCTGGGATCACGGCATCAAGAATGGTGACATCCAGATTTTGGGCGCGTCGAGTTATGCCGCGCCGCTTTTCTCGACACTGATCCTGACCGTGTTCGGCTTTGCCGAACCGAGCCTCAGGATCGCACTCGCCTGCCTGCTGATCACCGGTGGCGCCGTGCTCGCCGCACGCGACATGTTCCGCCGACGCCAGACAGTGCTGCTGGATGCGAAATAGTAAACCCGAGGAGCGACATGGCAGTTCCCGGCACTCTTTACCTGCTCTTGTCGGTGCTGTTGGGGCTGTTCTATTTTGTGATCCTTCCACGGCCTGCGAGCCACCTCCGTGCCATCCTCAAGACACTTCCGGTTCTGTTGTTGGTAGGCCATGCCTGGTTTACGCATTCGCAGGGACTATTGGTCGTCGCCCTGGTGCTTAGCGCGCTCGGCGACGCATTCCTGGCCTATAGGGGCGAACGCGCATTCATGGCCGGCCTCGTCTCGTTCCTGTTGGCGCACATCGCCTATGGAGCCCTGTTCGTCTCGCTCTCCGATTTTCCCGGGACCTTCGCCGAAATCTGGAGAGTCATAGCGGCGGTGATCTCGATTGCGTTGATCGTACTGTTCGTCGCATATCTCCGAGAGCCGGCGGGTAAGCTTGCGCCCGCGGTATTTGTCTATGGGCTTGCCATTCTCGCGATGGCGCTGCTCTCGCTCGCCGTCCCATCGGCTGCCGTGTTCATCGGGGCTGCGCTGTTCATGAGTTCGGACGCCGTGCTTTCCGTCCAGACATTCGTCATGGGACCGTCAAATCGCTGGAGTGGTATCGCCTCGTACTACGTCTGGGGGAGTTACTTTGCGGCGCAGTGCATTCTCGCGACGACGCTCAGCGGAGGCCCGACAGGTCTTTAGCTGTCTCCCGGCGCCCAATCGGGGGGAGCCATTTCGAACGCGGTGAATTCGAACCCTGGCGCCACGGTACAGCCGACGAGTGTATATTCTCCGATACTTTCTGCAGCCTGCCAGCAACTGGCCGGAATGACGGCCTGAGGCCTCTCGCCCCTGAGTATCGCCGCACCAAGGACAATGGTCTCGACTCTCGCGCCGTCCCGCGAACTGTGGAGCGCCAGCGGCGCGCCGGCATAGTAGTGCCAGACCTCGGCGGCATCGCGCACCCGATGCCAATGGGATCTCTCTCCCGCCATCAGTAGATAATAGATGGCGGTTGAGTGACTCCTCTCGATGCCGGATGCGTCCCTGAACGTCTCGGCAAACCAGCCGCCTTCGGGATGCCGTTGCATGGCAAGCGCTTCGACGATCTCCTCGGCACGCATCAGAAACTGTCCTTGCGCTTGCGGATCTCCGCAAAGACCTCCTCGTCGGTCCGACCTTCCATGAGCAGGTTCCGGCGTATGCCTGGATCGGCTACCCGCAGAAACGGATTGGTTTCCTTTTCGAGCCCAATGGTTGTTGGCGCGGTGAACTTGCCTTCCGCGCGCAACGCCTCGATCTCGGCGAGACGCGTCTTCAGCCTGGCATTATCCGGATCGATGCTGATGGCAAAGCGCGCATTGGACAGCGTGTATTCGTGGCCGAAATAGACCGCCGTTTCATCGGGCAATGCGGCGAGTTTTTGCAGCGAGTGCCACATGTCGCCCGCAGGGCGTTCAAAAAGCCGACCGCAGCCGAGCGCGAACAGGGTATCGGCGGCGAAGAGGAGCTTATTGTCCGGAAGATAGTAGCAGATGTGGCCAGCGGTGTGACCGGGGGTTTCGATCACCTGCAGGGCATGGCCTCCGAAGTCCAAGATGTCGCCGTCGCCGACGGCGCGATCCAGCCCGGGTATCGCTACCGCTTCGTTCCGGGGGCCGATGATCTCGCAGCCGAAATGATCTTTCAGCGCCAGATTTGCTTCCACGTGATCGCCGTGGTGATGGGTGGTGAATATATGGGTGAGCTTCCATTTGCGTCGTTCTGCCGTTGCCACGATCGCCGAATATTCCGGTGCATCGATCGATGCGGTGAAATTGCTTTCGGGACAGTGCAGGAGGACACCGAAATTGTCGCTCCGGCACAGGAACAACTCGAGTTCCAAGGCTTTCATCAGGTCGATCCATCTCCGCTTCGTCGATCGGAATGTAGCGCCTTCCAACTTGAAGTCCAACCGGCGCCTGCTATCAATAGAAGCATGCATGTCGATATCGTCGATCTCCGCCAGTTCTACCATTCCAGACTCGGGCACATGGCCGAGCACTCGATCGCCATGGCGCTGTCGTCTCTCTGGGCCCGCCTGCCACAGGAGCGACTCGTTGGGCTCGGCTATTGCGTGCCTTTCCTCGATCGGTTTCGGGGAGACACGGAAAGAACATTTGCCTTCATGCCCGCAGGGCAGGGAGCCGTGAACTGGCCCGTCGGCGAACCCTCGGCTACGGCTCTGGTATTCGATGAGGAACTGCCCTTGCCGGATTCCTCCATCGACCGTGTGCTGATGGTGCACTCGCTGGAGTTCGCCGAAAATCCACGCGAAACGCTGAAGGAAATCTGGCGAGTGCTGGCGCCCGGCGGTCGGCTGGTGATCGTCGTTCCGAACCGGCGCGGGGTCTGGGCGCGTATGGAACACACGCCTTTCGGTTCCGGACGGCCATATTCGCGCGGGCAACTGACGGCGCTTTTGCGGGAGACCAATTTCACGCCGGGGGCAAGTGCAGAGGCGCTTTTCTTCCCTCCTTCGAAGATCCGCGCAGTCCTTCGACTGCGCCAGAGTTTCGAGCGTTTGGGGCGATTCGTGTGGCCGGCTTTTTCCGGCGTCATTGTCGTCGAGGCGCAGAAGCGCCTTTACCAGGGGCTGCCGGTCGCCGCTCGCTCATCCCGTCGTGTTTTTGCACCTGTCATGACGCCGCAAGGCGTTCCGACGACGCGGGTAAAGACCGAAACGTGATTGAGGCGCTGCGACCCTTCACCCTCGACAAAAACCGGTTTCCGTTCTAATGGCACATGACCGCAATTAACGGGCGCGAGCCCGGATTTTTCAAGACAGAAAGCCAGTTCGATGAGCAGCGAAATGACGAAACCCACGCCGCGTCCGGGAATTCTGGACATTGCCGCCTATGTGCCCGGCAAGGAGCACGCTCCCGGCGTTGCGCGTGTGTTCAAGCTGTCGTCGAACGAAACGCCCCTCGGCCCCAGCCCCAAGGCAATTGATGCCTTCAAACAGAGCGTGGGCCACCTCGAACTCTATCCCGACGGGCAGGCTACAGCATTGCGTGGAGCGATTGCCGGTGTTCACGGATTGAACCCGACCAACATCCTGTGCGGCAACGGTTCGGACGAGCTTCTCGGTCTGCTCTGCCATGTCTATCTCGGCGCCGGTGATGAGGGGATTATCACCGAGCATGGCTTCCTCGTCTACAAGATCCAGATTCTCGGCGCGGGCGCGACGCCGGTCGTCGTGAAGGAGAAGGACTGCACGGTCGATGTCGACGCGATCCTCGCGGCCGTTACCGACAAGACCAAGATCGTTTTCATTGCCAATCCCGGCAATCCGACCGGGACATACATCCCGGCAAGCGAAATCCGCCGCCTGCATGCCGGACTTCCGGGCCATGTGGTGCTGGTGCTCGATGCTGCCTATGCGGAATATGTGCGGCGCAATGACTACGAGGCCGGCGTGGAGCTTGTTTCGGGCAGCCGTAATGTGGTGATGACCCGGACCTTTTCGAAAGTCTACGGGCTCGCTGCCCTGCGTATCGGCTGGATCTACGCGCCGGCGGAGATCATCGACGCCCTCAATCGCGTTCGCGGGCCGTTCAATCTCAATGCTCCGGCGATAGCTGCTGGCGCTGCCGCTATCCGGGATCAGGCCTTTGTCGAGAAGGCTATCGAGCACAATCGCATCTGGATCGACAAGGTGTCGGCTGCGCTCACTGCGATCGGACTGAAAGTGACGCCATCGGTCGCCAACTTCGTCCTTATCCACTTCCCTGACGTCGATGGCAAGCGGGCGCAGGAGGCGGACGAATTCCTGACGAGCCGCGGCTACATTCTGCGGGCCGTGCGCGGCTATGGCTTCGCCAATTCCCTGCGCATGACGATCGGCAGCGAGGAGGCCAATCGTGGCGTGATCGACACGCTTGGCGAGTTCATGGGGCGTAACTGATGAGCGCCGTGCAATTCGACAAGGTCGCCCTGATCGGTATCGGTCTGATCGGTTCCTCGATTGCGCGCGACATCAAGGAATTGGGTCTGGCGCGCGAGGTTGCGATCTCGACGCGTTCGCCTGAGACGCTGGAGCGCGCCGAGGAACTCAAGCTTGGGACCAACTATGCGCTTTCCGCTGCCGAAGCGGTTGAGAATGCCGATCTCGTCATCGTTTCGGTGCCGGTGGGTGCCTCCGAGAGCGTCGCAAAGCTGATTGCGCCTCGTCTGAAGCCCGGGGCCATTGTCACCGATGTGGGTTCGACCAAGGCCTCCGTCATCGCCCAGATGGCGCCCCACATGCCGCCAAATGTTCATTTCATTCCTGGTCACCCGCTGGCCGGAACGGAGAAATCCGGCCCGGATGCCGGTTTCGGCGGTCTCTTCCATGGCCGGTGGTGCATACTGACGCCGATTGCAGGCACGGATGCCCAAGCGCTTGACCGGTTGAAGGCATTTTGGGAGGCACTCGGCTCACGGGTCGACGAGATGGATCCGGAACACCACGACAAGGTTCTCGCTATCGTATCCCACCTGCCGCATATCATCGCCTACAACATCGTCGGGACTGCTGACGACCTCGAGACCGTAACCGAGTCGGAAGTCATCAAGTATTCGGCCTCCGGCTTTCGCGACTTCACGCGTCTTGCTGCATCGGATCCGACGATGTGGCGCGACGTCTGCCTGCATAACAAGGATGCAATCCTGGAAATGCTGGCGCGGTTTTCCGAGGATCTCGCCTATCTCCAGCGGGCGATCCGTTGGGGCGAAGGCGACAAGCTGTTTGAACTCTTCACCCGGACAAGGGCCATCCGCCGTTCCATCATCGAAGCCGGCCAGGATGTCGATGTGCCGGATTTCGGCCGTCACGCACTCGACAAGAAGCACTAGGTCCCGCTTTCCATCCAAAATCTCAGAGCGGCGGCAAAACGCCGATCGGAATGATGCCGAGCGAGACTACCCCGTTTCTCAGGTTCAAGTCGGCACTACCGGAGTCCTTGCCGATGAAGAGGGCCGTCAGCACCTTTGCGGCGCTGTCGAAGGTTTCAGCAGCGTCAGGGAAAGCTGTGCCGAGCGCGCTGCGCCATGCGTCGATCTTTTCCAGTCCGACATGCAATTGGCCCGAAAGGTTGCCGTCGTCGCCCACCGAGAGGGGCCCGCTTATGGTGATCACGCGGCCCTCGCCGATATCAACAACGAGTCGGCGTATTTCGCCGCTGGTTCCGTAGAGCCCCTTTGCTGTACCGTCATGGAAATCGAGATAGCCCGCTTTGCCGAGCAGCGTCATGTCAATGCTTGCGGAAACCGGCGGCAACGGCAGCGGATCACCGCCGCGCTTCGATATCACGGTGTCCTTGATGAGAAGGGCGGCGTCCAGGTCGGCGCCCGCGCGGCGAAGGTGAAGTTCGCCATGAGAAGTATCCGCGTCGAGTGTGTCGCCGTTCATGATCGTCGTTACGCTGCTCTTGAGCTTTTCGGCGACGAGCGATGTTCGGGACATCCCCTCCAGCCCTGCATTGACGCTTGACCGAAGCCGATCCCATTGGAGAGAAAGAGAAACCCCGAGGGCGGAGCGGATTTCTGCGGGGCCGTCCATTTCCCAGACGATGTGGCCGGGAGCATAGACCTGTGCGGCCGAACGCATGGCACCGAAGGAGGCCGAAAGCCCGTTGTAGTGATCGTCAACGGCGATCCCGGAGCAAAATAGGCCGATACGAAAGGGGAAACCGCGCATTTCCATGTCGCGGCATTCGACGACGGCGCCTGCCGGGTTGTCGCGATCGAAGAGATTGGTAAGGCGTTTTTCCAGCATGGTTGCGGCGAACAGCCAGGCTCCGCTATAGACGATCACAGCAAGGGACACGAGCAGGCCAAGGAGGATGACTTTGCGGGTAACGTTAGTCTGGCCGGACCGGGTTGACGTCGCCATCGGGCGCTCCAATCATGGAATGATTTTCATCAATCTGAATTGATATGCGATATGGACGAATTTTGGGTCTTTGGCTACGGATCGTTGATGTGGAATCCCGGCTTTCCATTCGAGGAGAGGGTGGAGGCCCGGGCTTATGGTTATCGACGGTCACTATGCGTGCGCTCGTGGGTCCATCGCGGGACAGAGGAGCGCCCCGGCCTCGTGCTCGGACTCGATCGCGGCGGCTCATGCCGTGGCGTTGCCTTTCGCGTGGCGCTCGAAGAGCGAAACAGCACGCTCGACTATCTGCGCCAGCGCGAGCTTGTCACCCATGTCTACCGTGAGCGGTCAATGCCGATAACGCTCGGGGACGGCCGAACCGTACGTGCGCTGACTTATATCGTCGATCGCGCCCATCGCCAGTATGCCGGAGCGATCACCGTGGCGGAGGCGGCGCGGATTGTCGGCGAAGCGCAGGGACAGTCTGGTCCTAACCATGTCTATGTTGCCAATACCATCGCCCACCTGCAGGAGATGGGGATCCGTGACCACTGGCTGGAGCGGGTCGCCGCCGAGATCTCGCTTGCTGGAGGTGACGTGCCTCAGGCATGAGGACCTGTCAGCACGCGGTACCTGTCTTCTGCGACGCGAGCTCCGCAAGCCGCCTTTTCGCTGTTGGCGGCAGTGGCAGGTGCGGGTTTTCCCTGGCCGTCTCGACGAGCAACTCGTCGCTCGCGGCTTCCAGAACCTTGATCAGCCTTTCATAGAAAGTATCCGGATCAAGGCCCGGCTCGATCGGCGGCAGTATCCTCACCTTGAAATGGCCGGGGAAACGTAGAAATTTCCGTCTCGGCCAGAACAACCCGGGATGCATGGCCACGGGAACAACCGGCACCTGAAGGTCACGATAGATCCGCGCGATACCATATTTGTAATTCGGTTCGGCACCCGGTGCGCGCCGCGTTCCCTCCGGGTAGATGATCAGCTGACGGCCGTTCTTCATCTCCAGTTCAGTTCGCTTCATGACGTCAACCATGACCTTGCCCCGGGCGCCACGGTTGACCGGAATCATGCGTTGTTTCATCGCATACCATCCGAATAGCGGAATCCACATCAGTTCGCGCTTGAGGATGTAGACCGGATCGTCGAGCCAGGGCAGCAAGGCAAAAGTGTCCCAGAACGACTGGTGCTTCGGTGCGAGTATGTAGCCGCCCTCCGGGATGTTCTCGAGACCTTCGATCGTGAAGGTCGTACCGACGATCTTTTCCATCAGCCAATGGCAGGAGAGCGCCCAGTTCTTCGGAACCGAAAAGGCCTTCTTGCGCGGCATGAGGAAATAGACCGGCGAAAAGACGATCATCCTCAAAACGAGATTGGCGTAGAAGGCAGTATTGAACAGAATGGAACGCAAGACGATCATGAGGTGCTTTCCCAGGGCATTGTGGGAACGTGCCTATACGAAATCGCTCTCAAGAGAAAGCGGCGGAGACGTCTTTTGCCATCTGCATCAGCCGGCGCTCTCGGCTTGCGTCGTGGTCGATCGCAACCCGTCACCCATGCTCCAGCCGATGACGCCGCGAGTGACGGCGATCAGCATTTTTCCATATTCCGAGAGCAGAGTTCGAAGCACACTCGGGTTGGTGAACCAGTTGGTGGACTTGAGATCAGAGTTTACGACCGGATAGGCGATGAACCGCGTTGCACGGTCCACGCGCCGCAATTCCATCAGGCTTCGCGGCATGTGATAATTGTTGGTGACGACAAGGACGGTGGCGTATCCGCGGTCATGGATCCATCGCGATATTTCGTTGGCATTGCCGATCGTGTCGAGCGCCTCGTAGCCGATATCGACACAGCAGTCGAAGAGATCAGCCGAGCTTTGCGTCATTTTCCGGATTTGCGCGGGCGTAGTCGCCGGGTGAACGCCGGATATCAGGAGGCGACGACCGGAGCCGCGGCGCAACAGCTCGACCGCCTGGTCGATACGCTGGTAACCCCCCGTGAGGACTACGATCGCATCCGCCTTCTGTTCCATTGGCGGTACCAGCGTCGTGACCGTATCGGCAAAGTGAAGAAAGCCGCCCAGAATAACGGCGCAGACAAGGATGGTGACGATCCCAGCATAGCGCAAGAAACGCCGCAAAGGTCCGCGGCGCGCAAAAATGCCGCCAGCTGGGCGTTGCGGCGGCACCTTCCGGGAGGCTGTCTTGCGTGTCATCTGACCCATTGTCATGTCTCGTGCATACCGCCCTTTTATTATGTGGAACAGGCGGCTTTATGGCAATTCAACAGCCCTTCGACTCAGTCGTTCAAGAGGCCATCGGTGCGTGCGGGATCAGAACGGATCAGGTCAATCTCGTAAATAGTTCTTATGACGGTAAGTCGGGCGGTAAGCGTTGTCAGGAGGGCGATGACGATCATGGTCGCGAATATGCCGAGATACCCCGTGTAGCCGATGCTGAAAGTGCCGAAGAGCGCCGCGGCCTGATCGCTTTGCGGCGTGGCCAGAGTCCGGCTTTGCCAGTAGCTCGCAATCGCGAACAATGCGGCTGCGAGCAGGCCACCCGCCACCGCTCCCTTGAGGCTGATTTTCAGGAAGTGCTTCTGGAACTCTTGGGCGACAAAACTGCCCTCCGCACCGACGAAATGCAGGACTTCAATGATATGGCGGTTGCCGGAAAGGGCGCCGCGCGTCGCGAACACGACGGTCAGCACCATGGCGACGAAGACGAGTACCAAGATGCCGGACCCGATGAGAACGGTTGTTCGTGCCATGGAAACCAATCTGTTCACCCAGGTCCGATGGTCGTCCAGAAAGGCCTGCGGCACTTCGGCTTTCAAAAGCTCGCGCATGGCGGCAAAATCCGGCGGGTTGGTCTCGTCGATCGTGACGATGACAAGACGTGGAACCGGCAGGTCCTCAAGGTCGAGGCCGGTGCCCAGCCAGGGCTCAAGCAGTCGCGCGGTGGCATCGTCGTCCATGATGACACCATCCTTCGTGCCGACGAAGGTGAGCGCCAGATCGCGGGCACGCACCAGAGCCTTGTTCATGTCGAGATTGTCGTCCGGCTTTATCTGGATCGTGATCTCTCGGGAAATCTGGCTTTGCCAGCCGGCGGCGGTTGCCCGCACCATGCTGACGGCGCCGAGCGTGAGGCAGGCGAGAAAGGCCATGATGGCGATCACCACCATCAGGGCGTTTCCCTGGATGTTGGAGGATGGCAGGATAGGCGCGGTCGGACGCACATGCATTTCCGTCCGCCGTTGGGACTGCGGTTGGATGCTGTGCGGCAATGGGCGGTCCTGATCAGTCATAGATTTCCAGCCGTCCGTCGGTGAGGATCATGCGTCGTGCATCAATCTGGTCCATAAGGGCAAAATCATGCGTCGCGATGACGACGGCGGTTCCGAGGCGGTTGAGTTCGAGAAACAGGCTGAGCAGCCGCCGGGCCATGGGAGGGTCGACATTGCCGGTAGGCTCGTCGGCCAGGAGGATTTCGGGACGGTCGATGAGCGCGCGGGCGATCGCCACCCGCTGCTTCTCGCCGCCCGAGAGTACCGGCGGCAAAACATTGATCCGCTCACCGAGGCCCACCCATTTGAGGAGTTCGATGACGTCCTTCCGATAGGTGGTTTCTTCCTTGCCCCTCACCCTCAACGGGAGCGCGACATTCTCGTAGGTCGTCAGGTGATCCAGAAGTTGAAAATCCTGGAAGACGATCCCGACGCGCCGCCGCAGCATCGGAAGCTCGTTGCGGGGGATCTGAGTGATGTCGCGGCCAAAACTGCGGATGAGGCCGCGGGTCGGCTGCAGCGACATGAAAAGGAGGCGCAGCAAGGTGGTCTTTCCAGCGCCCGAAGGCCCCGTCAGAAACTGGAAGGAACGCTTCGGGATGTCGAAGGACAGATCCCGGAGGATTTCCGGTCCCATTCCATAGCGTAAGCCGACATTTTCGAAGTGGATCAACGGACGGGCCCAGTCTGACAACTTTTGAGATCAGGCGACTTGTTAACACGGATGGTTAACAGCCGGTAAACTCTTATCGAAAGACGGCCTTTTTGGCGGATCTTTGCGAAGCATTAACCATTTGAATTTACGACTGAGAGGGATTCGTTTCAATGCCCAGATTTCGTGATGCCCGGCGAGCATGCGAATGGCGAGGACAAGATGAGCGCATTCCGTTACCGAAAACAGTCGGCCGATGCGAGCATCGATCTCCTGCCGCCCGAACGGCGGGCGCGGACAATGCACCGCCATCCCTTCGTCGGGCTGGGTGACATCGTCGACGCCCATTTCGTTACCATCAAGGACATGCCCCGGCGCGATTTCGCCGACCGACGGTTCAACGACAATCAGCCATTACCGGGTGTGTTCGGCGACCTGGATGGATGCACCCATCTCGCCAGATTGTTCGGGGCAGCGATCGGAAGTGTCGAAACGCTCCTTGAGCGGCTCTCGGACAGGAATTTTGCTGTGCTGGTCGCGCTTGTCTTCTCCGGCGTGTTTGCTTTCGCGGGTGTTCTTTCGGGCAGCGGAACATCACCCATGCAATTCACCCCGGATGCATCGGCACTCGATATAACGCATGTCAGCCTCACGCCTCAGGATGCCAATGGCATGCGAGTGCTGCTGATCAACGCCATCGTGGAAAATCGCAGCATGGGCCGGGTTCACATGCCCACGGTGCGTGCCGATCTGCTGTCGAACGGCGAGATCGTCGCGAGCACGCTGATTGACGCCCCGATTGATGTGATCGACGCGGGTCACAGCCGGGGGTTCTCAGCCCGTCTTCAGCATCCCGGTGGAAAATTGCCTGAATTGCGGCTTTCTTTCGCGGACGCGGATGCCTCGAGCATCTGAGTATGGTATCGCCGGGCAATCTGTCGGCTGCTGGTGATCGCCGGCGCCGCCGGTTATCCCATGGAGTGAAGAATGCCCGTCGTCCGCGGAAAAAACATCGAGCCTCTTTATACCGCCGAACAGATCGCCGAGAGAAACCGGCAGTTGGCCAAGGAGATATCCGAAGGCCCCTGCGATGACCTGCTGGTTATTTCGGTGCTCAAGGGGTCCTTCATTTTCGCCGCAGACCTGATCCGCGCCCTGCACGATGCCGGTCTGGCACCGGAGGTCGAGTTCATCACGCTCTCCAGCTATGGAACCGGCACGGTCTCGCAAGGGGTTCGAATCATCAAGGATATCGATAGCGACGTGCACGGACGCAACGTGCTTCTCATCGACGATATTCTCGAGTCCGGTCGGACACTGCTTTTCGCCAAGACACTGATGTATGAGCGCGGCGCCAACAGCGTCACGATCGCAGTGCTGCTCGACAAGAAAGTGAAGCGTCGCGAAGTGCTTGAAGCAGACTATGTCGGCTTCGAATGCCCCGATTACTTCGTCGTCGGCTACGGCATGGACGTGGCCTATGCTTTCCGGGAGTTGCCGTTCGTCGGGGTGGTCACCGGCGACGCCGAACCGGACGGTCAATAGCGTCTCGCGAAGACGCCTTGTTAACCATGCGGGCGTTCCTGCCCCATTCTGTTTACCGATCGCAAAGAAAACTCTGATGATTTGCGGCCTGGGGCATGAATGAACGACGGGAGCACAGCGCGGTCATGGCAAGGATCCTCATCACGGAAGACGAAGACTCGCTGCGCGCCTTCGTGGCGCGTGCGCTACGGCTCGACGGGCATGAGACCTGCGAAGCGGCCGATGGTGCCGAAGGCCTGGAACGTCTGGCTGAAGCGCCGTTCGACCTGCTCCTCTCGGATATCCGCATGCCGGTCATGGACGGCATCGAGCTCGCCCATCGCGCCTCGTCCACCTTTCCGGGTTTGAAAATCCTGCTGATGACGGGCTATGCCGAACAGCGAGAACGCGCCGACGACCTTATGGCGAAAGTGGTGGACGTGGTCGACAAGCCCTTCGCTCTTCCAGATATCCGCGCCGCGGTCGCCAGGGCGCTGGCAGGCTGAAAATTCACGGTACGGCGATTCATATCACTGGATATCGAGCAGTCTTTCGAGATAGCGCCGCTCGACCTCGGGACTCATATTGTCCCCAAGCTTCTCACGTATGGCGTCGAGGATCTCGCGGGCACGCTGGACGTCGATCTCGTCGGGGACCTTGACCCTTTCACCGAAATCCGGTCCCAAAGTCGAGCGTGGGCGACCGAGTGGATCACGCCCGGTCTGATCGCCCTCCTGCGTGTTCTGTCCCTGGCCCGGCCCGCGCATTGCCTGCATCATTTGGCCCATCATGTCGCGCGCGCCCTGACGCAGCGCCTCAAGTGCCTTGCCCTGACCTTCGACCGCGCGGTCGCCCTGTCCCTTTCCAAGGGCCTCGCCAGCACCCTTCATTTCGCGTTCAGCTTCCGCAAAGCCCTCTCCGGGTTTCACGCCGAGGCCCTTTAGGCCTTCCTTCAATTCGCCGAGCTTTTTACCGAGACCCTCTTGCTGTTCACGCAGGTTCTTGAGTGCGTCGCGCAATTCCTGCGCGGTCATCCGGTCCGTCGGAGAGGACTGCTGGCCTTCCTGCGGCGGGCGGTCGAGAAATTCGCCGTCCTCACCGTCACCCGGATCGCCGCGCTGCATGCGATCTTTCAGAGCCTGATCGAGGCGAAAGGTCTCGTCCATGAGCTTTTGCTGTTCCTGCATCACCTCGCCAAGCTTGTCGATCTGCTGGCGCAACTGGCTGTTCTGCTGCTGATTGCCCTGTTGCGGTCTGCCGGCTTGCAGATTGTTCATCATCCTTTGCAGCTCTGACAGCATCTCCCTTGCGGCGTCCCGGCTTCCCGAGCGGGCGAGATTCTCGATCTGGTCCAGCATGTTTTCGAGGTCGCGCTGGCGAAGTACGTTTTGCGCCGATTCCTGCTGGTTCTCGGAACCGGCATTCGGCTGGCGTTCGGCCATGGCCTTCATAAAGTCCTGCATGGCGGAGCGAAGCTCGTCCATCAATTTCTTGATTTCCTCGTCGGGGGCATTGCGCTCCAGCGCATCGGCAAGGTCTTGCTGGGCGTTGCGAAGCTTGCGCTCGGCGAGCGAGAGGTCTCCGTCGTCGATGCCGAGTGCAATCTCCCAGAGGTAATCGGCAGTGTCCTTGAGATCATCGGTCGTACGTGCGAGCTTCATGCGCGCAAGAGCGGACTGGATCAGTAGGAAATGAGCCAGGTTCGGTATGGTTTCGTCGGCGCGGACTGAAAGCGCTTCGTTGAGTTCGATTGCTTTCGGCAGGTCGCGGGTGTCGAGCGCGAGGACCTGACGTTCCTCGGCGACGGCCGCAGCCAGGGGTTCAACGAAATTGCGAGCCGGCAAGACCATGTCGTAAGGCTGGCTACGGCCCGTCTGACCGGAACCGTCACGCGCTACGAGCGTGATCCGGACCTTCTTTCCCGCAAGCGGATGCTCGGTGAGATTCCGACTCGATATGCCCTTGCTGGCGCGGGCGTTGTGACGGGGGAGGTCGAGCTTGTATTCCGGCGGCGGGTAAACCGGCGTGGCTCCGGATTTGCTTTCGAGCGGCTCGATTTCCGCATAGGCTCGCTGGAGACCGTAGTCGTCGCTCGCTGTGAAGCTGATCTCAAGTGCGCCATTAGAACTGCGGCGCGGTGTCCCGTCAAAGGCAATTTCAGGTGCCTTGTCCGAAATCGCGTTGATGACCCATTGCTTTGAGCCGACCATCAACGTGCCACTGTCGGTGATCTCCGTCGCTAGCGTTCGCGTATCGGGGGACGGCACTGAATTCGCGCTTCCCGTGGCCTCGGATTTCGCGGGCGCGTCGGCAGCCGTCAAATCGATGGCGTCATCGCTGCCGGTCTTGTGGAACAACACCTGTTCGTCGCCGCTTCCGCCACTGATGCGGACCGTCATTGCGGAATGCTGAGGAACACTGACGGTACCTGTCTCGGATCCCGAGGATTCGCGACCGGTCAGGAAAACGGGAGCCCGCCCGGTATAGGGTGGCGGCGTAATCCAGGCGTCGATACGAAGTTCGGGCGCTGAAATACCCGTCTGTTGCTGGCGAAAGGCATCGGCGATGCTGCCGGCGCTGTTCGAACTGGAATAGGCAAAGGCTGTGGCGAGCAGCAGCGCCGGTATCGCGCGTAGCGCATAGCGATCGAACCGAGCGATGTCGGGGCGGGGCAGGCCTGCATCGAGGGCCGCAATCGTCTCGGCCATGCGGCGCTGGTGTTCCTGCCAGAGAGTGCGGGCAAACGGCGTTTCGAAAGCTGGCTCGTCGTCTTGAACCGCGACCGGCTGGTGGGGCAGATGATTGCGCTCTTCGAGAAGGCGGTCGGCTTCTTCGGGCCCCGGCCAGCGAAGCTTTGCGAAAGGCAGGAGGGAGGCGATGAAGGCGAAGGTAATGGTGAACACCAGGCCGAGACGCAGCCAGTCCGGCAATTGCCTGTAGATCCCGAACCAGGCCAGAGAGATGAAGATCGCGGCAATGCCGAGGGTCGGCACAAAACGCGGCAGAAGACGCTCCGAGAACAGGACGACCCGCGCGAGGAAGCGCTTTAGGGCTACGCGGCGCGCAAGCACGGGACCTGCCTGCAAGGCGCCATTCCTGTCATTGCCCGGCTGAGGAGCATTCATCCGTCAGGTCTCTCGCTATGCCTTCGGTTGCTGCCGTCGCATCCCGCTGTGGGGTGCACGAGAGACAGGATAGCATCCTTTGTGGCGAAGACGAGGGCGAAGCCTCGTCCTCTCCTGTTTTTCGTCCGGAATCGCCGAAAAGTGAATGCCGCTCAGTCCAGCCAGGCCGGGATAGAATCCAGGGCGATCAGGTCCTCGAAGCTCGGGCGCGGGCGGATCACGTGGAATGCGCTGCCCTTTACGAGCACTTCGGGGATCAGGCGGCGGCTGTTGTAAGTGCTAGCCTGGACCGCTCCATAGGCTCCCGCCGAGCCGACTGCCATCAAGTCCCCCGGCCGGGGCATCGTCATTTCGCGGTCGAGAGCCAGATAGTCCCCGGTCTCGCAAACTGGGCCAACGACATCGGCGCGGATGCGCGGAGCGCTCGCAGCAGACAAGACCACCGGGCGGATTTCATGATGGGCGTCGTAAAGGGTCGGGCGGATGAGATCGTTCATTGCAGCGTCCACGATCACGAAGGTCTTATGCCCGCCATCCTTCACATAGATGACCTCGGTCACCAGGATGCCGGCATTGCCGACGAGGAGACGCCCGGGTTCTGTGACGATCTTGCAACCGAGACCGCTCAGTTGGTCCTTGACGATGGCGGCATAGGCATCTGGTTCGGGCGGCGGGCTGTTGTCTTCGCGGTAGGGGATGCCGAGGCCACCGCCGACATCGACATGCTCGATCGAGTGACCTTCGCCGCGAAGGGTGTCCACCAGTTCGCGCAACAACTTGAACGCATCTTCGAAAGGCTGCAGTTCGGTGATCTGGCTGCCGATATGCATATCGATACCGGTAACCTTGATCCCGGGAAGGGAATCGGCGTGAGCATAGACGGCGCGGGCCCGTTCGAACGGAATTCCGAACTTGTTTTCCTTTTTGCCCGTCGAGATCTTTGCGTGGGTACGCGCATCAACATCCGGATTGACGCGGAAGGAGACATGCGCGACCTTGCCGGCCTTTACGGCGCGCTGGTTAAGGACTTCGAGCTCGGGTTCGGACTCGACGTTGAAGCAGTAGATCCCCGCTTCGAGCGCCAGGTCCATTTCATGAATTGTCTTGCCGACCCCTGAAAACATGATCCGGTCTGCTGGAATCCCCGCCGCTATCGCGCGGCGCAACTCGCCTTCCGAGACGACATCGACGCCCGCGCCCAGTCTTGCCAGTGTCTTCAGAACCGCTTGGTTGGAATTGGCCTTCATGGCGTAACAAACCATGGCGTCGGCGCCTTCAAAGGCCTTGGAAAAAACCTTGTAGTGCCGCTCGAGCGTTGCCGTCGAATAGCAATAGAAGGGCGTTCCGACGGCCTCGGCAATTTCCGGAACGGGGACGTCCTCGGCATAGAGAACGCCATCACGATACTCAAAGTGGTTCACGGGAGCAGCCTGTCAAAGAAGGGGGTCGAGTATGAACCGCTCGTCCGGCGGTGCGGCTTGCTTCTTGGCCGTCAGTTTGTTCTGGTCGGCAAGCGGCATGCTGGGCGGATCGAGATCAGCCTTGCGTCCGCAACCGGAAAGTACCATTGAGACCGCAGCCAGAAGGCCAGCAGCAACTAACAAGCGTCGAAGCGTCTCTACCATCATCTCGTCCAACCGGAAAATCGACACCCTAGCCTGTAGCGAAAAATATTGCCCTTGTGCACCCTCAATCTTTTGATGGGCCGGCAAACCAATGTGATCAATTGCGGGTCCGCCACCAGGCGATCTGCTTGCGCACTTCGGACGGCGCCGTGCCGCCATAGCTCTTGCGGCTGGCGACCGAAGCTTCCACCGTCAGCACGTCGAATATGCCCGCGGTGATCGAAGGATTGATCGACTGGAGCTCTTCGAGCGTCAACCCAGGCAGATCGCAGCCTTTCTGCTCGGCGAGCGCCACCGCCTTGCCTGTGGCATGATGGGCGTCGCGGAAGGGAAGACCAGCTTCCCGGACCAGCCAGTCGGCAAGATCGGTCGCCGTCGAATAGCCGGAACCAGCTGCTGCCTTCATCCGTTCTGAACGCACTGTCATATCGCGTACCATGCCGGTCATTGCGGCAATCGCCAGTTCCAGGCTCTCGGCGCTGTCGAAGACCTGTTCCTTGTCTTCCTGCATGTCCTTGGAATAGGCGAGCGGCAGGCCCTTCATCACGGTCAGAAGCGCGACCAGGGAGCCGTTGATGCGACCGGTCTTCGCGCGCACCAGTTCGGCGGCATCGGGGTTCTTCTTCTGCGGCATGATCGAAGAGCCGGTTGAAAATGCGTCCGACAGGCGGATGAAGCCGAATTGCGGCGTCGACCAGATGACGATCTCCTCGGCCAGCCGCGACAGATGCGTGGCTGTGATCGAGGCGATGGCGAGGAATTCCAGTGCGAAGTCGCGGTCGGATACGGTGTCGATCGAGTTGCGTGTCGGCTCCCGGAATCCGAGAGCCTTTGCCGTCATGTGCCGGTCGATTGCAAACCCTGTACCGGCGAGCGCCGCAGCCCCGATCGGACATTCGTCCATGTGCTCGATCGCATGGCGCACCCGCTGCCGGTCACGGCCGAACATTTCGACATAGGCCATGCAGTGGTGGCCGAAGGTCACCGGCTGGGCGGTCTGCAAGTGAGTGAAGCCCGGCATCACGGTTTCGGCATGTTCCTCGGCGCGGTCGAGGAAGGCGGCGATCAGGTTGGTCAGGGACGCATCGACCTTCTGCAGCTCTTCCTTGACCCAGAGGCGAAAGTCGAGGGCCACCTGGTCATTGCGCGAGCGCGCGGTGTGAAGGCGACCGGCGCTCGGGCCAATCAGGGTGGCAAGGCGAGCCTCGATGTTCATGTGGATGTCTTCAAGCTGGCGAGAGAACTCGAATCTGCCGCTTTCAATCTCTGACAGGATCGTGTTCAGGCCGTGAACGATCTTGTCTTTGTCTTCCGCCGATATAATGCCTTGATGGGCAAGCATGGTGGCATGCGCTATGGAGCCGCGGATATCCTGGGCATAAAGCTTCTTGTCGAAACCGATAGAGGCATTTATCTCCTCCATGATGGCTGCGGGTCCGGAAGCGAACCGTCCGCCCCACATCTGGTTGGAGGATTTCGTGTCCTTGGTATCCTCGGCCATTTCATGCCCATCCTGGAGAATTAGATGACAGAAAAAAGACCCCTCGGACTTCCTTCCGTCAAGCTGGTTGCTATTGCGGCGATTGCCGGGATCATGGCCGGCGCGGCAGCGGTATACGTGAAGCAGACGGTGTCTGGCAATGGCGAGCTTACTGCAGACGCGGGACAGTGTGAGGGTACTGTCGAGAAAGCGGCTTCCCTGAAGCCGTTCACGACAGGCGACGTCGCTGCAATGATCGCTGTGACCGAGCCACGCATGATCTCGGAAGTGGCGTTCAAGGATGCGGCCGAGAAAGACGTGTCGCTCAACAACTTTGCCGGCAAGACCGTGCTTCTCAATCTCTGGGCGACGTGGTGCGTGCCGTGCCGGGAGGAAATGCCGGCACTCAACGCATTGCAGGAGGCCGAGGGCAGCGACAAGTTCCAGGTGGTGGCGATCAATATCGACACCGGCGCGGTCGACAAGCCGAAGGCCTTCCTGGAAGAGATCGGCGTCGACAGCCTCGGCCTTTACCGCGACAGCACAATGGGCGTGTTCAACACGATGAAGAAGGAAGGTCTCGCCTTCGGCCTGCCAGTCACCCTGCTGATCGATGGCAAGGGCTGTCTACTTGGCGCGATGAACGGGCCGGCGGCCTGGGACAGCAAGGACGCCATGGCATTGATCAAGGCCGCCGTCGGCCGCTGATCACTACTCCCGGATCAGTCCGAGTAGGGTCGGGGCCGCTATTGTGCGTTGCGGCAACTTGCCATTTGTCAGATGGCTGGCTATGAAGAATGCACTCACATGGACCCGGTGAAATCCCGGGTGGCTCTTCCGGCCGCCGATCCGCCGGACAACCCACCAGACTTGAAGCCTTTCGGCCGGCGCCTCCCACCGGCCCTTCAGATTTGCGGGAATTTCTCATGTTCTTGAATTTCGATCTCGCCCGATACCGGGCGGAATGGTTCGGCAATGTCCGCGCCGATCTCCTTTCCGGCCTCGTTGTGGCGCTGGCGCTCATTCCCGAAGCCATCGCCTTTTCAATAATAGCCGGCGTCGATCCGAAGATCGGGCTCTATGCTTCGTTCTCGATCGCGGTGCTGATCGCCTTCGTTGGTGGTCGTCCCGGCATGATCTCGGCGGCCACCGCCGCGACCGCGGTCCTGATGGTAACGCTTGTGCGCGACCATGGCCTGCAATACCTGCTGGCAGCGACTGTGCTCGCGGGGATCATCCAGATCATCGCCGGCTTGTTGAAGCTCGGTCAGCTCATGCGCTTCGTTTCCAAATCGGTGATGACCGGCTTCGTCAATGCGCTGGCGATCCTGATTTTCATGGCGCAATTGCCGGAACTGATAAACGTGCCGAATCTGACCTACATCATGGTCGCGGCCGGCCTCGGCATCATTTACCTCTTCCCTCACGTGACCAAGGCGGTGCCGTCGCCGCTCGTCTGCATTGTCGTGCTGACAGCGCTTTCGATCTATTTCGGCTTCGATATCCGCACTGTCGGCGACATGGGTGAACTTCCGTCCACGCTGCCGGTCTTCCTCATCCCTGACATCCCGCTCAACCTCGAGACTCTGCTGATCATTCTGCCCTATTCCGTTGCAGTTGCCGCCGTCGGCCTGCTCGAATCGCTGATGACCGCGCAGATCGTCGACGACCTGACGGACACGCCGAGCGACAAGAACCGCGAGTGCGTGGGCCAAGGCATCGCCAATACCGCCACGGGGTTCATCGGCGGCATGGCCGGTTGTGCGATGATCGGGCAGTCGATGATCAACGTGAAATCGGGTGGCCGGGGCAGGCTTTCGACCTTCAGCGCCGGCGTTTTCCTTCTGTTCATGATCCTCGTGCTCGGCGATCTGGTTAGCCGGATCCCCATGGCGGCACTCGTGGCCATCATGATCATGGTGTCGATCGGCACGTTCTCCTGGTCGTCGATCAAGAACCTCAAGGACCATCCGCGCTCGTCCTCGATCGTGATGGTCGCGACGGTTGTCGGCGTCGTCTACACGCATAACCTCGCCATCGGCGTCCTGATCGGTGTTCTGTTGTCGGCATTGTTCTTCGCCTGGAAGATCGCCCAGATCTTTCGGATCACATCTGTCCTGTCGGCGGACGGGACACAGCGGACCTACACGGTCGAGGGCCAGGTCTTCTTCGCTTCGGTCGACGATTTCAACGCCGCCTTCGATTTCAAGGAAGCGCTCGACAAGGTCGTCATCGACGTCAGCCATGCGCATATCTGGGACATTTCCAGCGTTGCCGCACTCGACATGATCGTGCTGAAGTTCCGCCGTGAAGGCGCGGAAGTCGAGATCCTTGGTCTCAACGAGGCGAGCGAGACGATCGTCGACAAGCTCGCCATTCACGACAAGCCGGGCGCCATGGAGCGCCTGATGGGCCATTGAGGGAGGGACGGACAATGACACGTATCATGGGATTAATCGACGGCTCCATCTATTCGCAGAGCGTCTGTGACCATATCGGATGGGTTGCCCAAAGGGTACCGGCCTCAGTGGGACTGCTGCACGTGATCGCGCGGCGGGATTCGGCGGCGCAGGCGCAGGATCTCAGCGGAAATATCGGTCTCGGTGCCCGTTCGTCGCTCCTCGCCGAGCTTGCAGAACTGGATGCGCAGAATGCCAAGGTCGCGCAGAAGCGCGGCCGCCTGCTGCTCGACGAGTCCAAGGCACGGCTGCAGGCCGCTGGCGTCGCCTTGGTCGACACGAAGCTGCGCAACGGCGAACTGGTGGATACGATCCACGAATTCGAGGCGAAGGCCGATCTGATCGTCATCGGCAAGCGCGGCGAGGGATCCGATTTCGCCAAGGGTCATCTCGGCTCGAACCTCGAGCGGGTGGTGCGTTCCACCCACAAGCCGATCGTCGTCACGTCGCGTGCCTTCAAGCCGATCGCCAAGGTTCTGATCGCTTTCGACGGCGGCGCGATGGCGATGAAAGCGGTCGACCAGGTCTCTCGCAGCCCCATTCTCGCCGGTCTTGCCTGCAAGCTCGTCATGGCGGGAGCCGATTGCCCGGAGGCGAAGAAGAAGCTTGACGACGCGGCCGCCATCCTCAAGGCTGCCGGCTATACAGTCGAAACAGCATTGACGGCCGGCCAGCCGGACAAGGTCATTTCCGAAACGGTGGAGCGTGAAGGATTCGACCTGCTGGTGATGGGAGCCTATAGCCACTCGCGGCTCAGGAACCTGTTCATCGGCTCAACCACCACGGAAATGATCCGCTCCTGCAAGGTGCCGGTGCTGATCTTCCGTTGATTGGACGGCGGGCGGGAGTGCCCGCGGATACTTCGGGAGGCGCGCATGAGGACGATCGAAGATGAGGGCGTCATTCGCGCATTCGAGCAACGTTTGCGCCAAGAGCTTTCCGAAACGATCCGGCTAATCGAGTACGGCAAGGAATACTGCGCGCCGGTCGAACTCGATCAGCAGAGCGTTGGCCGCCTTTCGCGTATGGATGCGATGCAGCAACAAGCTATGTCGCAGGATATTGCGCGCCGGCGACAAGTCCGCAAAGTCGCGATCGAACGTGCACTTTCGCGTATCCGCGACGGTGAATTCGGCTATTGCGTCGAATGCGGCGAGCCAATCGCTGTAAAGCGGCTCGAAATCGATCCGACATTCCAGGCTTGCGTGCGTTGCACGCCCTGACCTCCCGGCAACGGGTCCGGAGCCGTTCGGGCTTGCCTCAGCGCGTCGGGACCGGGACTTCGCCGCGATAATCGTAGAAACCGCGGCCGGACTTGCGTCCGAGCCAGCCGGCTTCGACATATTTGACCAGCAGCGGGCAGGGGCGATATTTGCTGTCGGACAGGCCGTCGTGCAGGACCTGCATGATCGACAGGCAGGTGTCGAGGCCGATGAAGTCGGCAAGCTGCAGCGGACCCATCGGATGATTGGCGCCGAGACGCATCGCCGTATCGATGGCGTCGACCGATCCCACACCTTCATAGAGCGTGTAGATCGCCTCGTTGATCATCGGCAACAGTATGCGGTTGACGATGAAGGCCGGGAAATCCTCGGCGACGGTGATCGTCTTCTCAAGGGATGCGACGAAGGCCTTCGCCGTCACGAAGGTGCTTTCGTCGGTGGCGATGCCGCGCACCAATTCCACCAGCTTCATCACCGGTACCGGGTTCATGAAATGGATGCCCATGAAGCGTTCTGGGCGGTCAGTCGACGAGGCAAGCCGCGTGATGGAAAGTGAGGAGGTGTTTGTGGCCAGCAGGGCCTCGGGTTTCAGCACCGGGCAAAGCTGTGCGAAAATCTTCCGCTTGATGGTTTCATCTTCGGTGGCCGCTTCGATCACCAGGTCCATCGGCGCCATGTCGTTGATGTCGGCCGTTCCGGAGATCCGCGAAAGGGCCGCCTTGCGCTCTTCGTCGGTCAGCTTGCCGTTGGTCACTTGGCGAGCGAGATTGCCATTCACGGTGGCAAGCCCGGCCTCGATCCGTTCCTTGGAGAGGTCGTATAATGTTACCTTGTAGCCGGCGAGCGCCGAGACTTGTGCGATTCCGCAGCCCATCTGGCCGGCGCCGATGATACCGAGATTGTCAATTGCCGTTCCCATAGCGCTCTCCTCGCCGCAATCGGCCACTATCCGGAAAAAATCTGACGGGCCGACAGAGTCGACCCGTCAGAACTGATAGACGTGCTTTGCGCCATTTTCCAGTCTTTTCGCAAGTGCGAAGGACGGTTGCGTCAAAGCGCCTTTTCGAGTTCGGGCAGGGCTTCGAAGAGATCGGCGACGAGGCCGTAGTCGGCAACCTGGAATATCGGAGCCTCCTCGTCCTTGTTGATGGCAACGATAACCTTCGAGTCCTTCATGCCGGCCAGATGCTGGATNNACCTGCCAGTCATTCGGGGCATAGCCGGCATCGACCGCCGCGCGCGAAGCGCCAACGGCGGCGCCGAGCTTGTCGGCAACCGGCAGGATGACCTCCTTGAATTTCTCTGCGGATCCGAGCGCGCGGCCGCCCGAGATGATGATCTTGGCCGAGGTCAGTTCCGGACGATCCGACGACGACAGCGCGTCCGAGACATGAGTGGAAAGACCCGGGTTGGCGGCTGCCGAAACCGTCTCGATGGAGGCCGAACCGCCTTCGCCTGCTGCGGCAAAGGAGGCCGTGCGAACGGTAATGACCTTCTTGGCGTCGGTCGATTGGACGGTCTGGATGGCGTTACCGGCATAGATCGGACGCTTGAATGTGTCCGGCGAGACAACCTCGATGATTTCCGAGACCTGCATTACGTCGAGCAGTGCTGCGACGCGCGGCAGGACGTTCTTGCCGACCGAGGTTGCGGGGGCGACAATGGCGTCATAGCCACCGGCCAGCGAAACGACCAGGGCCGCAAGCGGCTCGGCGAGGTTGTTGGCGAGACTCGCATCCTCGGCGAGCAGCACCTTGGAAACGCCCGAGAGCTTGGCGGTGGCATCGGCTGCGCCTTGGGCAGCCGAGCCTGCGACCAGAACATGCACGTCACCGCCGATCTGGGTGGCCGCTGTCAGTGCCTTGGCGGTTTGGTCGGACAGGGTTGCGTTGTCGTGTTCTGCCAGAAGAAGAATGGCCATATCTTTGTTCTCCTATCCCGTTCCGATTATAGTACGCCGGCTTCGTTCTTGAGCTTGTCGACGAGTTCGGCCACCGACTTGACCTTGACGCCAGCCTTGCGACCGCCTGGTTCCTCGGTTTTGAGCACCTTGAGGCGTGGCGCGGTGTCCACGCCAAAATCGGCGGGAGTCTTCTTGTCGAGCGGTTTTTTCTTTGCCTTCATGATGTTCGGCAGCGAAGCGTAGCGCGGCTCATTGAGGCGAAGGTCCGTCGTGACGACCGCCGGCAGCTTGATCTCGATGGTCTGCAGACCACCGTCGACTTCGCGGGTCACCTGTGCCTTGCCGTCGCCGATTTCGACCTTGGAGGCAAAGGTTGCCTGTGCCCAACCGAGCAAGGCGGAGAGCATCTGGCCGGTCTGGTTCGAATCATCGTCGATCGCCTGCTTGCCGGTGATGACGAGGCCCGGCTGTTCAGCTTCGATCACACCCTTGAGGATCTTGGCGACTGCAAGCGGCTCGACGGCGTCATCGGTTTCGATCAGGATGGCACGGTCGGCGCCCATGGCGAGGCCGGTGCGCAGCGTTTCCTCGGCCTTGGCGGGGCCGATGGAGACGACAACGACTTCCGAGGCCTTGCCGGCTTCCTTCAGTCGCAGTGCTTCTTCAACGGAGATTTCGTCGAACGGGTTCATCGACATCTTCACATTGGCAAGCTCGACGCCCGAACCATCGGGCTTTACGCGAATCTTGACGTTGTAGTCTACGACCCGCTTAACGGTCACGAGTATCTTCATTGATTCCTTCCTTCGCTGCTTTCCGGCTGAAAATGCGCTTGAAAGCGGTCCTCCGTTTGTCGGTGGGCGACATCGATACGCATTTTTCTCGCAAACACAACGTCTCGCACCAAGTCTGACGTATTTGTTCCCATCAGTAATTAACGTTTACGTTTACGTCAATATTTCTCCTGCGCCAGCGTTCTTTTAACGCCCCCAATGAACTGGTTTGCGCGCGGGAGCCGTAAGGGAGCCCTGTGTCGCCGCCGGCGGTTTCAGCCGGTGCTCGACGGCCGCCGGGGTGACGATGGTCCTGTCGAAAAGTGGCACTCCGGGACGGCGCATGAAAAGCACGAGAATGCCCCCGGCGAGAATCCCGCCGACATGTGCGCCCCAGGAGACTTCTCCCCCGCTGTCGATGGCCAGCATCCAGAATTGCTGGCCGATCCAGAAAAGCAGCGGCAGGAAGGCTGGCAATGGCAAGGGGAAGCGGAAAAATACAAGGACCCAGATCCGGACTTTCGGGTGGAGCAGGGTATATGCAGCCACCACACCGGAGATCGCCCCTGAGGCTCCTATGAGTGGGGTTTGCGACGTCGGCGCGACGAGTCCGTGGAAAAGCGCGCCTGCGACGGCGCACATCAGATAGAAGATCAGAAATCGGATGTGGCCGAGCGCGTCCTCGACATTGTCTCCGAATACCCAGAGAAAGAGCATATTCGACCCAAGGTGCAGAATATCGGTATGCAGGAAGGCATAGGTGAGCGTCGTCAAGTCCTCGGGAACGAGCACCAAGGCGGGATCGAGTGTTGCGTTGCCAAAGACGACGGCGGGAATGAAACCAAGCCCGAAAACGCTGGCATTGATATATTCCAGGGGAGCAAGGGGACCAGTCACTAGCCAGATCGCAATGTTTGCTACGATCAGCCCAAGAGTGACGTACTGGCGCTTGATATGCTTGAGGGCGTTTCGGTCATGCAGCGGAATGAACACTTGCGCCCCTCTCGGCTTATCGGCCGTTCAACGGTTCTTGCCCGGTACCCAGAGAATGTCCGCCTTGCCGCCGTCATTGGCAAAGCGGGCGGCGACGAACAGGAAGTCCGACAGCCGGTTGATGTATTTCAGGGCTGGTTGGTCGATCGTCTCGCCCTCGAAGCGGGATAGCTCAACCATGATGCGCTCGGCGCGGCGCGCCACCGTGCGGGCAAGATGAAGATGCGCCGCGGCCGGCGATCCGCCCGGTAGGATGAAGGATTTTAGCGGGTCGAGACCGGCATTCAGCTGGTCGATCTCGGACTCGATGCGCGTCACCTGCGCTTCGATCACCCGAAGCGGCTCGTAGGAGAGTTGTTCTCCCGTTTCCGGGGCGGCGAGATCCGCGCCGAGATCGAAAAGATCGTTCTGGATGCGCATCAGCATGGCGTCGAGTTCGGCCATGTCGGCGGTGTGCAGCCGGGCGATGCCGATCGTTGAATTGGTTTCGTCGATCGTGCCATAGGCATCGACCCTCAGGTCATGTTTCAGCCGGCGCGGTCCGGTCACGAGCGCCGTGGTGCCGTCATCTCCGGTCCGGGTATAGATCTTGTTCAGTCTCACCATGATTGCACCTCTTTCTAGCGTCCGCCACCGGTGAGCCACAGGGTGAGCATGATCAGCGCTATGGCGACTGCCTGCAACAGGATACGCATACGCATCAGCTTGTTGGAGAGGTTGCCGCTGCCACCTCTCATCATGTTGAAAAGCCCGCGAGCGAGAACCAGGACGACGAGTCCCATCACAATGAGGGTGAGGGTGGTTGTAAAACCGGACATTTCTGTTTTCTTGCCTTTTCGTTCGTATCAGCCCAGTGACCGCATCAGCCTGTAGAAAAGATCGGAAGGCAGCAGTCTTTTGAGGAGCGCGCCCTGCCGGGCTGGTGTGGTGACGAGATAATGCGGGCGGGGCCGCTTGGCGGTCAAGGCATGCTGCAGCACTTTATAGACCGCATCCGGCCCCAACTTGTGCCGGTTGATTGGTCCGGTTCCCGCGAGGCGTGCCAGCTGCCGCTGGTAATCGGCTGTGTGAACCGAATTCTCAAGATCGATGTTCGCGCGGATGTGGGTAAGCGCGTTGGCCGTGAATCGAGATTCGATCGGGCCCGGTTCGATCAGGCTGACGTGAATGCCGCTGCCCTCAAGTTCCATGCGCATCGTCACGCTCAGGCCCTCCAGCGCATATTTCGATGCCGTATAGGCGCCGCGAAAACGGTAAGGCATGAGCCCTAGGACCGACGAACACTGCACGATGCGCCCGCGGCCCTGACGGCGCATGAGGGGTATGATCTGCCGGGTCAGTTCGTGCCAGCCGAAGACATTGGTCTCGAACTGGCGTCTGAGTACATCGGTCGTGAGGTCTTCGACGGCGCCAGGTTGGCCATAGGCACCGTTGTTGAACAGCGCGTCGATTCGACCGCCGGTCCGCAAGTCGACCTCTTTCACCAAGGCGGCAATGCTCTGCGTATCGGTATAGTCCATCATGAAGGCTTCGATACCCGCTGCGCCGAGGGGTTCAAGGTCGTCGAGCTTGCGAACCGTCGCGAAAACGCGCCAGCCGTCGTTTTTCAGCGCTCGTGCGCAATGCGCACCGATGCCCGAAGAGCAGCCGGTGACGATGATGCTGGGGCGGTCTGTCATCGATTGTTTCCTGTACAAACGGATCCCGGTTTCCCATATTCGCTCGCGGGTGACAATCGGCGCGCCGAATTCAAGGAGATGGAATGCCGGCATTCCTGCGCATGCTCTACAAGGTCAGCTTCGATGCACTGAACCACTTCTCCGAGGATGACGGTTGGGCGATGGCGAGTCATGTCGCGCTCTCGGCGCTGCTCGCGGTCTTCCCTTTCCTGATTTTCGGGACTGCTCTTGCGAGCTTCCTCGGCGCCGATCGCTTTGCCGACACGGCGATACACATCATCTTCGATACCTGGCCGGAAGCGATCGCCAAGCCGCTTTCCGAACAGGTGGTGCAGGTCCTGACGATCCCGCGCGGCGGGTTGTTGACGGTATCCGTGCTCGCTGCGGCCTATTTCGCGTCGAACGGCGTGGAAGCGTTGCGGGTCTCGCTCAATCGCGCCTACCGGGTTGGCGAAACGCGCCCATGGTATCTGACGCGCCTTGTCAGCTTCGGCTATGTGCTCGGTGCTGTCGTTGTGCTCGCCGCGATCAGCGGCCTGCTTGTCGTTGTGCCGGTTGCGCTCGCCTTCGCCAACAAGTTGTTCCCGTGGTTCGAGGGTTTTCTCGCCACTCTCTCGAACTGGCGGGTCTATGGAACTCTGGGGCTGCTCACCGTCGGGCTGGTTGTATTTCATATCGGACTTCCGGCCGGGCGGCGGCGGATCCGCGATGTCGTTCCCGGTGTTCTGCTCACGCTCATTTTCTGGCTTGTCGGCGCGTTAATCTTCGCCTCCTACATCTCCACCTTTGCAAACTATGCGGCGACCTATGCGGGTCTTGCCTCGATCATGGTTGTGATCGTGTTCCTCTACATGGTCGCAGTCATCTTCATCATCGGCGCGGAATTCAACGCGGCGCTGCTGAAGTTCAACATACTTTCAGGAAGGCGAGTCGCGAACGCACGGAACAGGTCAAGCAAGGCCGACAAGCCTGCGGACATCCGCTGACGTCAGACCTTGTTTTCTGAGCGTAGCCAAAGCCGCATCGCCAAGGCTTTTTGAAAGCTTGCGGCCGTCCGGGCCGAGAATCAGCCGGTGATGATGATAGGCCGGGCAGGCAAGGCCAAGCAGTTCCTGCAGGAGCCTGTGAACCGATGTCGCATGGAAGAGATCGAGCCCGCGCACGACATGGGTGACGCCTTGCAGAGCATCGTCGATGGTCACCGAAAGATGGTAGCTTGAGGGGGCATCGGAGCGCCAGAGCACGACATCGCCCCAGGCGCAGGGACCGGCCGGGATGGTTCCGGTCGGTCCGTCGCCCGTGTCGGTCCACGTCAGCGGCGTCGGAAGGTCGGCAAGCGCACGGGCGGTATCCAGCCGCCAGACATGCCTGGTGCCGCCTGCAATCAGGTCCTTCCTTTGACTCAAGGACCTTTGCCTGTCGATCGGCGGATACCAAGGTGCGCCATCCGGATCGCGGGGCCATGTCGTGCCGGCGGCTTCGGAAGCTACTACATGCGCCTTGACCTCGCCGCGTGTCATGAAAGCTGGATAGGCCAGTTCCCGATCGATGAGTTCCCCCAGCGCGTCGCGATAGTCTGAAAAATGGTCCGACTGCCGGCGAACGGGCTTTTCCCAGGACAAGCCGAGCCAGGCGAGATCCTCGAAGATTGTGGACTCGAACTCCTGCGTGCAGCGGGCAGTGTCGATATCCTCGATACGCAACAGCAGCCGCCCGCCCGCAGCCTTCGCCATGTCGTGGTTGAGCAGCGCTGACAGGGCGTGGCCGAGATGGAGAAGTCCATTGGGACTGGGAGCAAAACGGAAAACCGGCTTTTGACTATCGAAGGCGATCATGCTCCTTTCTGGCACGAACTGCGCGTATCGGCCAAGGGTCGCGTTCGCGCCGCGGGATGAAAAAAGATGGTGATCATAAGAACCGAACACGACATCGAGGCGGGACTTCTGGAGCTCCTGGAAATTGACCCGAGGCTCAAAGGTCTGGCGGCCATGACAGGTCCTCTACCATTGCGGCTTTTGGAGCCTGGATTTGCCGGGCTTGCCCACATCATCGTGTCGCAGATGGTGTCGAAGGCGAGCGCCGAGGCAATCTGGCGGCGTATCGTGGACGCGACGGGGAGCCCCGACGCGCTTACCTATCTGGCTCTCGATGAGGTCGCGGTGAGCACGCTCGGTCTTTCTCGAGCAAAGGCGGCGACGCTGCGGCTCGTCGCCGAAGCGATTGTGTCTGGTCAGCTTGATCTCGGCGCCGTTGCGCGTCTCGAGGCTCCGGACGCGGTCGAAAGGCTTACGTCGTTGCGTGGTGTCGGTCTGTGGACGGCGGAAGTCTATCTGATGTTTTGCGGCGGCCATCCGGATGTCTTCCCTGCCGGCGATGTGGCATTGCGGACTGCGGTCGGAAATGCGCTTGGGCATGAGACGCGGCCGGGTATTCGGACGGTTGCCCAAATCGCGGAGGCGTGGCGACCATGGCGCTCGGTGGCCGCCCGGCTCTTCTGGGCCTATTATGCCGTCCGACTTGGCCGCGATGGAGAACCAGCAGGCGAATTGCCGCAATCCGCGAGCCGTTGATTTATTTGGCTTCACAATCCTGTAACAACGGACCTAATATACAAAGGTAGATGCCGAATCGCTCAGGAGAAGCCCTTGACGATTGCAGTCTCTCCCCAGTCCTTGCCGGCGCTCGTCCTGAATGCCGACTACAGGCCACTGAGTTATTATCCCTTGTCGCTCTGGTCCTGGCAGGACGCGATCAAGGCAGTCTTTCTTGACCGCGTAAACATCATAGCCGAATACGACTGCTCGGTCTGTTCGCCCAGCTTTTCGATGCGGTTGCCGAGTGTTGTGAGCCTGAAAACCTATGTGCAGCCGACCCGTAACCCGGCCTTCACCCGCTTCAACGTCTTTCTGCGCGACCGGTTTTCTTGCCAGTACTGTGGCGCCTCCGACGACTTGACTTTCGACCACGTTATACCGCGCGCCCACGGGGGAGAAACGACCTGGGAGAATGTGGTGGCGGCCTGTTCGCCCTGTAATCTCAGGAAGGGCAGCAAGCTTCCGAAGCAGGCAAGCATGTTTCCGTCGCAAAGGCCTTACCGCCCGACTGTGCAGGATCTGCACAATAACGGTCGTATGTTTCCGCCCAACTATCTGCACGAAAGCTGGGTCGATTATCTCTACTGGGATTCCGAACTGCAGCCGTGATCGGCTTCAGCGGCTCTTCCCGAGCGCGCCCCAGATGGCAATTGCCGCAAGCGCCAGACTTGTCAGGACGTTCCATCCGGCAAACGACAAGCCGAGCACGCGAAGCGTCGCTTCTGTGCAGGATGGCCCCTTGACGCTATTGAGTTGGCTGAGGATGTTGCCTGAACCGGTAGTCGGCGCGGTTCCGCCGACGGAACAGCTTGCCGGGCCTTCCCAGAAACCCCACTCGACCCCGGAATGATAGACACCAAGGCCAGCGCCGACGATCATCAGAATGGCGATGATAGCCAAGAGGCCCCGCGTGATCCACGTGGGTAGTTTCAGCAAGGCGGAAAGGACAGCCAGAATGCCGACCGGAATCCCGATGTAGTAGGGATTTCTCTGCAGGAGGCAGAGGGCACAGGGTATGTATCCGCCGATATGTTCGAAAGCGAGCGCCGAGCCGACGACCACGATCATTCCGACCGTGACAAGTAGGGCGGCGGTGGCGGTCATGTGTGTGGAAACGGAAGCCATGATACCCATCCGGTCAGAAGACATATTTCACAAGGTAGAAACCGCCGAGCAGGAGAACCATGAAAACGGCAAAAAGGAGGCTGAGATACTTCTCGATGAAGATCCGGATCGGCTCGCCATACATCTTGAGCAGCCACGCGACGAGAAAAAATCGTGCCGCGCGGCCGACAATGCTGACAATTGTGAAAATGGCGAAGTTCAGCCCGGTGGCGCCGGAGAAAATCGTCAGAACCTTGTAGGGGAAGGGGGTGACTGCCGCGAAAAGGACGCCCCATCCGCCCCAGGTGTTGTACCAAGCGGCCACCTGCTCGAAAGCGTTTTCCTTTCCATAGAAAGCCAGGATCGGCGCGCCGATTGTTTCATAGAGAAACCTGCCGATGGCATAGCCGAGAAAAGCGCCGAGAAGGGAAGCAATCGTGCAGAGGAAGGCAAGCCTCAGCCATTTGTCTGGCCTTGCGATCACCATAGGGATCAGCAGAACGTCCGGCGGGAGGGGGAAAAAGGAACTCTCGGCGAATGACACGCCGAACAGCGCTTTTTCGGCATGCGGCGTTCCCGCGAGTGACATGGTCCAGTTGTAGAGGCGACGCAGCATATTTTTCCCCGAGGCGGTACGGACCGGTTTTATGCAAGCCGTGTGCAGGTGTAAATGGCTGGCATTACCGCTGGCCGGTACAGGCGGCAAAACTTATCGTGAAAGTTCAAAATCTGCACAAAGCCGGTTGACCTAGGGGTGCGGCTTCGTATAGTCCGGCCAAGTTTCGACATTTCGAAGTTTCGGGCCCCTTTGGCGGAACTGGTAGACGCGCCTGACTCAAAA
>DPXQ01000111.1:17407-18393 GCA_003527225.1 Rhizobium sp. | reverse complement strand
TGGCCCGTCCCGAACGGCAAAGCGTTCAGGCCGCAAGCGGAGGAGCGGGAGGCTCGACGACCACCCGGTTGCGACCGCCGCTTTTGGCGGCATAGAGCGCATGGTCGGTGCGTCGGATCAGGTCGTCGAGGCTCTCGCCGGCCGGCCCGGCCGTGCTTACGCCGGCGCTCACCGTCAGGCGCAGCGACGCGCCGCTCGCCGTGCCGAATTCGAGGGTCTCGACATTGCGGCGAACCATGTCTGCGATCGCCGCGCAGCTCTCGACGCTGGTATCGGGCATCATCAGCACGAATTCCTCGCCACCCCAGCGGGCCAGGAGGTCGCCGCTGTGCACCACCGATTTGAGGATATTGGTGAACTCGCAGATCACCGTGTCGCCGGCGTCATGGCCGTATCCGTCGTTGATCGCCTTGAAGCCGTCGAGGTCGAACAGGATGAGCGAAACGGGATCCTGCGCCTGCTGGCAGCGCGCGAGTTCCTTGCCCGCGAGATTGGTAAAAGCGCGACGGTTGTTGATGCCGGACAAGGGGTCCGTATTGGCCAGCCGTTCCAGCTCGTGCTGGTATCCATGCCGTTCGGTGAGGTCACGCAGCACAGCGATGAAAACCTGACCGCCGCTGCCGACGGTCCGCAGGATGGTGGCGCCGAGATTGATCTCCGTTCCGTCCGCCCGATAGCCGATGATGAAGGATTTCCGGCTGCCCATGTACCTCGCGTCTACCTGCCCCTCCANNGCCTCGATCGGCTGGCCAACCAGATTTGCCGAGGTCTGCTGGAAGAGGCTTTCCACGGCGTGGTTGCAGTAGAGGATGATGCCGGCTGCGTCGATCGCGACGATGCCATCGTCCATTTCGGCGACGATCTTGCGGTAGACCGTGTCGTCGAGGCGCGATGACTCTCCGTGAAGGGATAGAAACGCCATGAGAAAATCCTTATAAAGACAATATAGTTATACTTTGTAATCTCTATCTACCGAACCACTTATT
>DPXQ01000111.1:0-17260 GCA_003527225.1 Rhizobium sp. | reverse complement strand
AGGTCAGGGGAGGTGGAGAGGCAGGTGCGGAGGGCGCGACGCTGAGGGCCTGCGTCGACTCCGTGGTCAGCCGCCTATGCTCTCGGCAGCCTTCTTGGCCCTCTCGGCGGACGACTGGGCGTCCATGATCGCCTGAACCGCCTCTTCGAGGCCCTTGGCCGCCTGGCCTTCGGCGAGCCGGGCAAAATCCGCGCTTGTCCGGGCATGGAGTTCCGCGGCCTCGCGAAACGCCTGGACCGCCGACTGGTCGCCCCGGGCCTCGGCTTCCCTGGCATAGTCGACCATGGATTCGGCGCTGATGGCCATCTGGTTGGCGCTGACCGCGAAGTGCATGGCGACCTGGGCCTCGTTCAGGCTGGTCACGGTCGAGGTGCCCCTGTCGTTCATGAAGGTCGTGTCCCAGTCCAGAGCGGCGGACGAGCCGCTGCAATGCGCTTCCACATAGGCCTGGAACTGAGCGGTCAGGCGTCCCAACCCCTCCGAGTCGGACTCCCGCGTCCGCGCGCCCTTTCCCAGCTTGACCCCATAGTCCACCCCGAGCTTGAAGCCCTCCTGCAGGCCGTCGCCAAATCCGAGACGTTCGTCGCCGGGCAAGAGCGACTCCGGTGTCGGCACCCTCAGCAGAACGGCTGTGGCATTCTCGACCGGGCTCTTCGACAGGTCGTTATAGCCGTCCACCACGCCGCGCAGCCATCCGGGATAGGCGCCCTTGCACGCGCCGCTGTGAAACTCGGGCGTGTCGCGATCCGCCCGCGCATCGGTCGCGCCCCAGGGGCTTGAGAAAACGGTCAGCACCGCAGCAAACGCTACGCGCCGCGCCCTCACGCCTGCTCTGCAAATGAACCTCATCACCTGCCTGCCCTCCTGCGTCGTCCGGGCCGCACGGCGCCATGCGCGTCGGTTCGGATGATATCGACCCTAACGACAGATTTGATGAAAGGCATTGACCTGAATCAGTTCTGCGGACGACAGGGCGCGCCGATCGCCGTGCAATGACGGCAGGTTTCATCCGCAGGCATGACGCGGCCAAGGTACCGGCATCCGGCCGGGACGGTCATTGCAGGGCCTAAGCCGCTGCAGAGATGCGATAGGAGAATGTGCAGTTAGCGGAGGACGGAACGTCTACCGTTCCGTCCTTAGCGCCGCGCGGAGAGCCAGAGGCTTACTCCCACTCAATTGTTCCCGCTATGGCCTAACCACTTGAAAAACAAAGAGAAAAAATATTTTTGAGGGGACATATGCCGTTGCACCCACCGTCAGAAAGCTATCCCTCTTGAAATCATTGGTTTTTTTCGGCTGATCTGCTCGGAAAAAATTCGCTATCTATCGCCGGTGCCGGCAGCTTCATCAGTTCAGGGGAACGGATGGAGAATGTTCCCGTAAGAGCTGCATCATACTGACTCGCGGTTCCATTTTCTATCCCGCTTATGGGATTCGGGAAGCGTTCAAGGGAAATAGTCGGATGAGGGGAAAGCCTTCCCCTGCGGCCGAGCCAAGGTCTCGGCCGACCCCTTCTGCGGGGAGGCCCCGCAACGCCCCTTTATCCGGCATTCATCCGGCGCAATGCTCAAAGCGTGAGATGCCCGAGAATGGAATGTCGGGGGGAGAAGGCGAGCGAAATGGGTCTCCTGTTCCCTCATAGCCACGCCTTTCGCAAAGGCCCGTCGCGATCGACGACGACGGGAACGCAACGCCTGATGGCCTGGTCGAGTTTGGCGATGGCGTCACCGTCGTCGCGGAATGGCAACCCGGATCATTGCATGTTGAAGCCGCATGGCCTCACTCATGCGCCACGGCGCTAAGGGGGCTGGAATGACATTCGGGCCTGGTGTATCAAATATCTCAATGATTCTTGAGATATTGAGATGATAAACGAAAATCGAGCCCTCAACGCCTTCGCGGCGCTGTCGCAGGAAACGCGGTTGCGCATTGTGCGCCTGCTTGTGACCGCCGGCCCCGACGGCCTGTCTGCCGGTGCCATCGGCGAAGCGATGGATAGCGCATCCTCGTCTCGCATGTCCTTCCATCTGAGCCATCTCGAACAGGCCGGGCTTGTCGAGTCTCGCCGCGAGGGTCGATCGATCATCTATAGCGCGGCGTTGTCGACGCTCGCCGGCCTTATCGAATTTCTCATGCGCGACTGCTGCCAGGGCCACCCCGAGGTGTGCAATCCGGCCATGGCCGCGCTGTCTTCCTGCTGCGAACCGACGAAAGGCACCGCCCATGGCTGATGCAGGCCAATCCGCGCGCGTCCCCATGGACGTCATCATCTATCACAACCCCGATTGCGGCACGTCGCGCAACACGCTGGCGATGATCCGCAATTCCGGAGTCGAGCCGCACATCATCGAATATCTGAGGACGCCGCCGAGCCGGGCCATGCTCACGCAGCTTGTCGCGCGCATGGGCATCGGCACCCGTGCCCTGCTGCGCGAGAAAGGCACGCCCTATGCGGATCTCGGCCTTGGCGATCCTGCGCTCACCGACGACGCCCTTGTCGATGCCATGATGGCGCATCCGATCCTCATCAATCGGCCAATCGTCGTCAGCCCGAAGGGCGTAAAGCTCTGCCGGCCGTCGGAAGGCGTTCTCGATCTGCTGCCGCCGCAACAGGGCGAGTTCGCAAAGGAAGACGGCGAGCGCGTCATCGACGAGCACGGCCGCCGTGTCGCGACGGCGTGAGGACCGGCTATGTCCACCTTTGAACGCTATCTGACCCTCTGGGTCGCCCTCTGCATCGTCGTCGGCATCGCGCTCGGCCATCTCATGCCGGGCCTCTTTCAGATAATCGGCGCCGCTGAGATCGCTAAGGTCAACCTGCCGGTGGCCCTGCTGATCTGGCTGATGGTCATCCCCATGCTGCTCAAGATCGACTTCGCCGCGCTCGGTGAGGTCGGCCGCCACTGGCGCGGCATCGGCGTGACGCTGTTCGTCAATTGGGCGGTGAAGCCCTTTTCCATGGCGTTGCTCGGCTGGCTGTTCATCGGCTGGCTCTTTCGTCCGATGCTGCCGGCCGCCCAGATCGACAGCTATATCTCCGGCCTCATCATCCTCGCCGCGGCTCCCTGCACGGCGATGGTCTTCGTCTGGTCCAATCTCACCAAGGGCGAGCCCCATTTCACGCTGAGCCAGGTCGCGCTCAACGATGCGATCATGGTGGTCGCCTTCGCGCCGATCGTCGGGCTGCTGCTTGGCCTGTCCGCTATCACCGTGCCATGGGGCACGCTCGTCCTGTCGGTCGTGCTCTACATCGTCATCCCGGTCATCATCGCACAGATCGTCCGGCGGCAATTGCTGGCAACCGGTGGGCACGTCGCACTGGATCGGTTGCTCGCCAGGCTCGGGCCGATTTCGCTCGTCGCCTTACTCGCGACGCTGGTGTTGCTGTTCGGCTTCCAGGGCGAGCAGATCATCGCGCAGCCGATGGTGATCGCGCTGCTGGCCGTGCCGATTCTGATCCAAGTCTATTTCAACTCGGGCCTTGCCTATCTCCTCAACCGCGTCACCGGCGAGCAGCATTGCGTCGCCGGCCCGTCGGCGCTGATCGGCGCGTCCAACTTCTTCGAGTTGGCCGTCGCCGCCGCCATCAGCCTGTTCGGCTTCCACTCCGGCGCGGCACTCGCCACCGTCGTCGGTGTGCTGATCGAGGTGCCGGTCATGCTCTCGGTCGTCTGGATCGTGAACCGCTCGAAGGGCTGGTATGAGCGCGACAAGCCGGCGATCGTCGCGGAGGTCAATCGCTGATGCTGTGCGAACTACCCAATCTCCATGCCGATTGCGTCGACATGCCGACGATCGACCGGCTGCGCGCAACGCCTTCAGCCCATCCGCCGCGTATCCTGCTGCTTTACGGCTCGCTGCGCGAACGCTCCTATAGCCGGTTTCTGACGGCCGAAGCCGAGCGGCTGCTGAAACACTTCGGAGCGGAAACGCGCGTCTTCGATCCGACGGGCCTGCCGCTGCCGGACGGCGCCGAGGTCAACCACCCGAAAGTGCAGGAGCTGCGCGAACTGTCGCTCTGGTCGGAAGGTCAGGTGTGGAGTAGCCCAGAACGCCACGGCGCGATGAGCGCGGTGATGAAGGCGCAAATCGACTGGATTCCGCTTTCGGTCGGAGCCGTTCGGCCTACGCAGGGCCGGACGCTCGCGGTCATGCAGGTTTCCGGCGGCTCGCAGAGCTTCAACGCCGTCAACCAGATGCGCGTGCTCGGACGCTGGATGCGGATGGTGACGATCCCAAACCAGTCATCCGTCGCCAAGGCGTATCAGGAATTCGACGAAGCCGGCCGCATGAAACCGTCCTCCTATTTCGACCGCGTGGTCGACGTGATGGAGGAGCTGGTCAAGTTTACGCTGCTGACCCGCGATGTCTCGGCCTACCTCACCGACCGCTATTCAGAGCGCAAGGAAAGCGCCGAGGCCCTGACGCGGCGAATGAACCTGTCCGCCGCGACATGAGCCAGCCTCGATCCCACGGCGGTCGTACGAGGCGTAGGCGTTTCCGCCTGACGCTTCACGTCCGCGCAAACGCGAGCACGGAGCTCAGTCGCCCGCGTCAGCGGCCTTGAGCAACGCGATATACTCTTTCGGGTTGCGGACGGATCGACGAGATTGATCTGGCTTCAAGTAAACCGCGGCTCATGTAGATTGCGGGCTGTTTCTTTAAGGTTTGAAAATGCTACTGACCGTTCTTCATCCAGAAGCCAAGCCACTGATCGCTGAGTTTGCGGGCGGGCTTATGCCCATCCGATTGGCGGACGACACCGCGCTTTCGCTGGTCATCAAAACGCAGAAAGAAGCGATCTTGGCCGCCAAGATGAACGGCTCTTTCTCCTTCTATCTTCCGACGCTACCGTCCTCGACGGTTACGACCACTTCGCTCATCACCGCTTTCTTCGATGATTATGACGAGCCGCTTATCATCAGAACGCCGCTTTTTGGTGACGACGGCTTCTCCCAAGGCATCGTGGAGATTCTCAAATATGAGGAAGTCGATGTCTATTTCTTCGATGAGCAGAATTACGAGTGGATGAGCTTCAGAGCGGCCCTGGAGGATAATGGAAGCTGCCTTATCGGCACCGAGGATATTCACCTGCTTGCTTATCATCCCGAAACGGTGAAGAGCATCCATGGCGTCTTGAGCGATTGGTTCGGAAATCGAACCCAGCAAGACGACGAGCGCGCGATCCGGGCGATATTCAAGGAAGAGTTATCGCCGAACGATCTATTCGTCCTCGACATGACGCCCGAAGTGAATGCCTATCAGGGGGGCTCAGGCTACCGTCGTGATAGCCTCACGAGGACCGATCCCGGCTATCATCAGGAGCGAGACATTTCGGCCTGCTTGCTGCGCGCTTTCGAGCCGAAACAGATCATGATGAATCCGAGACGCAAGGATACCTTCAAGGAAATCTTGGATCATCTGGTTCTCACCGATGAGTTGGCAATCCTGATCCAAGCCAAGGACAGCCCGACAACCGAGGCTGGGATACGCCGCACGCTCGAACGCAAGCGACGCTCGACACACAGCCAGATTGACGACGCCATAAGACAAATCAACGGCGCTGTCCGTTACCTTCAGCGTGAAGCAACGGCCGCGCTGGTTGTTGGGGGCCAGGACGTGGAAGTCTCATTGGGGCAGCGGCGTGTGGTCGGACTAGCGATCGTCAAAGAGCTATTTGACGACGAAGGCGAAGCCTATGCGACCGCTTGCAAAAAGCTCACCGGCTTGAGCGGGGGCGGTACAGTGATGGACTACAACTCATTCCACGCCTTTACACATCGCTTCGGCACACAAGCCGAGTTCATCCGCGTCCTGGAAACGCTGATCGAGCGGGTGAACACGAATGGCTGGATTAACGTCAAGGACGAGGTGTTCGACGGCGTTCTGGACTGGGTGGAAGAGCTAAGAACGGGCAATTAGTCGGCGTCAGGACAGCAGCTTCATCCTCATCGGACCTCCTCAGTGCTCTGCGTGGAGCGCCTGCCGCGTCAGTAGCCTTTGTTGGGTTTGGATCGGAGGGCATGGCGATGCTAGCGGCAAAGCTGCATTAGCTCATCCGCCCGCCCCAAGAAAACGACTTAACGCCTTGCGTTAAGTCGTGTTGACAGCGAAGGTCGAATCGCCTATTTTCATGCGAATGGATATCGAGTTTGCGGATAGCCGGTTGGCTCTTATCGAGACGGAACGTGCGGCGGACACCCAGTTGCCGGTGTCGGTTATTCAATCTGCTCGTCATCGATTGGGTGTCATGCGAGCTGCCCCCGATCTCCGAACAATGCAGAACTGGAAGAGCCTCGGACTACGGGCTCGGGGGGGAGTTGATTCTGAACATCTGGTGAATCTCTCCCCGCAATGGGCGATGGTGTTGAGGATTGAGGAAAAGAATAGTGCTATGACCGTGATCGTACGAGCGATGGAAGAGCAAGCAAGGGGGGCGGCGTAATGGCCGGCCCCAACAACGTCGCAATTGACCCTCCTGGCGCCTTCATCAAACTGGAGTTGGAGGCCCGCGGATGGTCTCAACGCGACCTCGCTTTCATTCTCGGCCAGACGGAACAGCAGCTTAATCCTCTGCTCTCAGGAAAACGTGCCATCACACCTGATATGGCTCGTCTGCTGGGCGACGCCTTCGACACTGCACCTCAGTTTTTCTTGAATTTGCAAGGGCAATTCGACCTTCAGAACGCAAAAGAACCCGATCCCGCGGTTAAAACCCGAGCGGAACTCCAGTCGGTGTTTCCTGTTCGTGACATGATCCGTCGAGGTTGGATTCAAGACGGAGAAGCGTCCTTGCTTCAATTGCAGATGAATCGGTTCTTCGAAGTCGCGAATGATGAAGGCCCCGGCCAGGTCGCCTTTGCTGCCAAAAGAACTCACTATAACGAAACGCCGCCTCACCAGTTGGCTTGGGTGTTTCGCGTCCGGCAACTCGCGAAGCAACTTTCGGTAGGACCGTTTTCTGCCGAGGGGCTCCGAAGCGCACTACCCCGGCTGCGGTCACTTATGATCGATCCAGAAGCGGTCCACTCTGTTCCAAGGCTGTTGGCGGAATGTGGTGTACGCTTTGTCGTCGTGGAAGTGCTCCCCAATGCAAAGATTGATGGTGTTTGCACATGGCTTGACGACGCTTCGCCAGTCATTGGCATGTCGACTTTATATGATCGACTGGACAATTTCTGGTTTGTGCTGCGCCACGAGATTGAACATATTCTCCAAGGGCATGGGAAATCGTCGATTGGCATGATTGACCATCTATCGGGCGATGGCGCCGCCGATAGCAAGGTGGACACAGATGAGGAATATGTCGCGAATGCTGCTGCGGCTGATTTCTGTGTCCCATCGAAGAAGATGGATTCTTTCTATATTAGAAAGCATCCATATTTCTCGGAGCGTGATGTAATCGGATTTGCGTCTCTGATGGGAGTCCATCCTGGTATTGTCGTTGGACAGCTACAAAAACGGATGAAGCGCTTCGATTATCTACGCAAATATCAAGTTCCCGTAAGGCGATATCTTGTTGCCGAGGCGGTTGCTGACGGCTGGGGTCATACGGTTGATGCGGAACTCTAAATTTTATCGACGGTGACGAATGGCTACTTTTTCTGAGCAAATGCAAGCGATCTTCGATCGGTACACCGACGAAGTAGATTCGTCTCCGGTGTCGTTGGACAACGTGGCCGCTTGGGCAATTGAGCAAGGACTTTATCGGCCTGCGCCTCGAGACGTTGTCAAGCTCTGCCGGGAGGCTCTGGCTGAGAGCCTGAGACAAGAAAAACGAGTTGATTCGAAGGGAAGAAAGTACCGGGCGAAGCACTCTGTCCGAACCAATATTGGAGGTGTTCAACTCAGCCTGTGGGCAGACATCGACAATGCTCCGCGCTCATTTATGGAAAAATCATTCAGCCAGAGACGCAAATCGATCGTAGATGATTGCTTTCAAGTTAAGCAGGATATCGATCATTTTAATGATGAAAATCCGGATGAGCTGCCGATCCAGATCGTGTTAGATTTCACGGATGACGTCGCCGAAATGGAAGCTGCCCTACGACATGATAAAGGTGACGAAGAGGCTGCATAATTCTACCTGCGAAAGCTCAACCCCTTTGCGGGAAAGTTATTGTCGCAACCAAGGCTCGCTGTGCTTCATGCCGATCATGGCATCGAACGCAGCGAGCTTCGCCTGATCTTGGGTTTCGTAGGGCAATTTCGAGGCGCGCTGATAGCCACTCGCCCGATGTTCAACCCTCGCGCCCCAGATTGCACCCTTAAAGTAGACGACAACATTAAAGCCGTCGTTGGTGTTCAGGAACTCATTGCCAGCCGATGAAACTCGCCAATCGCGTGATAACCACCGCTTGCGCCGACCGCGTTCGTTCTTGAAGCCCCCTTCGCGCTTACGCGCTCCGACCAGATCCTCCTCCATGTGACCAGCGCAGACGCAGCCAACCCGAAGCGTGTGAGCGTACTTCGGATGCTCCATCACATGAACAAACCGGACATGCCGAGCCTCGCACATCTCACAAAGATGTTCCTGCTCCTCCAATTCCTCGATATCGACACAGCTCCAGCCCTTGTGGGGAACGCCGGCCTGCGTCCATTTCCCGGTGCCAGTCGTCTCCGTCGCCATACAACCTCCTAGTCGACCAACGGCCGTGCCTTTTGGGGACGGACGATCGTGACCAAAGTCCGTGCGCGGGTCAGGCCCACACGCAAGAGCCTACGGCTCGGCTCAAAGGGAGGCTTCTCGCGTTCGTTGAAGAAGCCAGATTTAAAGGCACCTTCGACAAGAACGACGCCATCGAACTCCTTCCCCTTCGACTTGTGCATATTCATCAGCACGCAACCCTGCGGATCACGCTCCACTGCGATGAGCCGCTCCTGTTCGAGAACGCGTTTCACCAATTCACCCACCCCGGCATAGCTGCCAGTAGTCAGCCATCGTTCGCCTAGCCCGGCGGCGAGCGCATCGGTTGCCCGAAACAACCTCACCAGTCGCACCTCCCGGAACAATTCCGCCAGCGCCGGAATATCTTGAAGGACGCGACGTGCGACCTTCCAATCGGCCACGGGATCGCCGATCAATTCGATCGCGGTCGCGTGGGCGGCAACCAACTCCTTCGCTGCCTTGATACGCGGTGCCTCGCCCTTCTCGACCTTACCCGCAGCCTCCTCATATTTCCGCGCATGGTCCGCCGCAGTCTTGGTCGGCTCCTCTGCATTCTTCAGCTTGTAGTAGCCCGAGATCAGCCGCAACGTCCGCACGAGGCTCGCGCCAGCCGGAGCCGTCGGCCATTCAAGAATTGATGCAACAACGATGGCGGCGGCGGCCGAAAGCTCAGCGTCCCAGACCACATCGTGCTCGACGACGGCCAAAGGCTGGTTGTTATAAGTGTGCGGCTCAGACAGGATCACCGATAAGTCGGAAATCAGCGCGTTGCTGCGCGCGAGAACCGCGACACTTGGATCTTGAACTCCCTTCTTCCGTAGAGCCGAGAACGTCCATATCACCGCAGCATGGACCGTCGCAGCAAACGCATTTGGCCAATAGCTCGCCTGCTTAACATCCGGTGTCTCGGGTAACGGACTTTGGTTGCGCAGCACAGCATCGGCGAACTTTAGGATGCCGGCGTTTGGGCTACGGTGGTTCTCACCACCGAGATCGAATTCCGTGACCTTGATCGTCTCGCGTAGAATGTCGAGCCGCCGCGGATCGATGTCATCTCGATAATCGAAGATGCGTTGCTCAGGATCCGCGAGACAGAAAACATCTGTTAAGCCCGACAGCGCCTGTACGATCCGCCACTGATTGTCGTCCGTGTCCTGGAATTCATCGACGATAATCATCGGAAAGCGGTCGGCAATCAGCTCGCGCAACGCGGCGCAGCGTTCGAGCAATTCGGCAGTTCCGGCAGCGAAAAGGTCGAAACAATAAAGGCCGGACTCGGCCGCCTGCCGTTGGCGCTCCAAATTCCAATCCCCGTCGAAAGATGACTTCTGAAGCCTCTCATCGCCGGGGTAGAGGAAGCGCACGGGTTTGCCGCTCAGTAAGCGACCGTGCGCCTCCAGCATTTCCATGCAGAAGGCGTGATAGGTCTGCACCGTCACCGCGCGTCGTTCCGCCGGCGACAGGATTTCCTTGCAACGCAAGAGAACCTGGCGGATGGCCGCGCGCGAGAAACTCAGGAAAAGGACTTCCTGACCAGGTTTCAACTCGGCGAACCGCTTCTGCGCTTTGAACAAGGCGATGGTGGTTTTTCCGGAACCCGGACCGCCTAGCACCAGAAGGTGCCCGTCCTGCGCAATGATTGCCTTACGCTTGTCGCACAGCTCGACCTTCATCCGAGCAGGTCCGCGAAGTCATCTGGCGGCGGGGGCGGTACAGCAATATCTTCCGGAACCGCGCTCAGCGCTTCGTGGATCGTCTCCAAAATCTCACGGACTGTAGCCGGCAGTTCGTTGGCGTCCTCGCATTGTGCTATCAGCATGGCGGCGTAGCCATAAGCGTCGCCCTTGCGTGCCTTCAGCACCTTGCCAGCCAGCGCGAGAACATCGGCGTCTCCGGCCGCCGGATCATAGGCGCCGACTGGCGGATAGTCCGAACGGCTCTTTACCTCATCAAGAAACCGACGGACCACTGCGACGGGCATCTGTTTCAGCAGGACGTTTTCAATGCCCTTCTCCGGCGATTCCCAGAACTGAGTGTAACCTTTCAGCTTTTCCGTGGCGTCTGCGGCCAGCGCAGCATTCGGCTTATCGTAAAACCCGAAAGACAGCTTCCCCAGGGCAGAGAACACCGGCCCATGTCGGGGTACTGCCCCATCGCCGCCCGCATTGAAGATGCTAACGCCAGCTAGGTCGAAATGCGTATAGGTGTCCGGGCCGAGGCTTGTTTCCATGATCGACGATGCAATCGGAAACAGCGACGCCTCGGTCGATCCTTCCACAACCAGCACCGCGCGACTCAAGATCGCTTCGGCGAATTGGCGGCGTTCCGTTCGGAAAGTTTTGGGCTTCACCGCGGTCGCGTCGATTGGTTGCCCTTTCAAGGAGCCGTATTCATCCCGATTGAGTATGACGATTTGCTCGGGGTCGAATTGCTCGATCACATAGGGCGAGTGCGAGGTGACGATCGACTGCCCCATCTCTGCCAGCACGAACCGAGTCACGCGGCGCTGCGTATGCGGCGGCAGGGCAATTTCCGGCTCCTCCATCGCAAAGATGACAGATTGTTTGTCCTTCAGCTCCGCGATGAAGGTCAGCAGTGCAAAGACCAGCAGGTTTATCGAGCCAGTGCCCAGCCGCCCGAACGGCACCAGATGCTGACCTGGCTGAGCGGCAATGAACAGGCGCACAACCTCGCGCAAATGCTCGCGTGTCAGGTCTGACGCGAAGAACCCCGTTGAGTCATCGCCTGGTGCCAGATTGACGAAACGCCCCATCCGCGAACGCACTTCGTCGCGGATATGTTTTAATTGGGCGATTTCGCCGATGGCTGGATCAAGCCCTTGAAGACGCGACAACGTGTCTTGCCACATCTCCACCGCGCCTGCTCCTCCGAGCTTCAGGACAGAATCGAGCAACGATCCGCGTTGGAGGCTCAGCGCCCGAGAGCCGGTCCTGAGTGTGCGCAGAAACACGAACCCGCAAAGCCGCTTATGCACGCGAGTGAATAGTGCGCGACCCTGGCCCAGTTGGATCTCGGTTTCCTCGTCAAGCGCATCGATTTCCTTGGTAGGGTGATCGAAGAAAGTATTGCCGATGAAGTCATCCTCTTCCCGGTCATAGCGCCCGACGAAGAGCAGCGGCAAAGCCCAAATCGCATCAGCCCCATCGGCTTGATCCAGCGCATCCGCACCTTCATCTAGGAACACTCCGTCCTTGTCGTTCCAGCGCCGTAGATGGCCGCCGAATCGTCGCCTCGCTTCGTCGGAAAGCTCGATCAGAACTGCTTCGATACGGATTTCAATCGGTGCTCCCTTGTCGTCGAGGTACTTCCCGCAATGGAAATCATGCTCATCAACGACCGGCCGACGAAATAGTCTTTCTGGTCCGAGCACGAGATCGAGCGCCTCGCATACGGTTGATTTTCCGATGTTGTTGCCGCCGACGAGCAGTGTGTGTCCGACAAAATCAACACTGCCTTGCGAGATGCCACGGTAATTTGTGATATTTAGACGCCTGACCAGCACTTCTCTGCCACCCCCCAGAACGCATTCGCGTTGCTGATAATCATAGTTAAACTGAAGCGGGAATCTACCGGAGACCAAAGGAGCACTGCGATCAAAATCTCAGAGCTTCATGTTTTCCAGCGTCTCACGTTCTGATCCGGTCTTCGCCCCCGGCCGCCGATCCGCTCTGGCCGTGCCGATTGCTTGGGGGCTCCGCCCCCTGGCGCGGCGCAAGGGATCGCTGACGCTCGACCGGGACGGTCTCCCCAGCCTTCCGCGCGGATGCGTGTTTCTCACTCTCGCCCTTGGCTTCGATCCGCTTGTGCAGGCTGGGTGATCCCCCTCCGTCCCGGTCGCCCTTGCACCTTGCACCCCCCGGTCTCGCCGACGGGCAGGGTTGCAGCGCAGCGCTGCGCTGCAACCCAAGCCCATAGGAGAAAGACCATGACCACGACCGAAACCAACGCCCCGACCGTCGAACACGGCGCGACCGTTTTCATCCCGCTCAACAAGCTCAAGAAGCACCCGAAGAATGCCCGCAAGACCCCGCACAGCGAGGCGTCTATCGAGGCGAAGGCGGCGAGCATCGCCGCCAAGGGCATCCTGCAAAATCTGGTGGTGGAGCCGGAAACGAATGCCGAGGGCGAGCCGACCGGCTTCTATCTCGTCAGCATCGGGGAAGGCCGCAGGCAGGCGCAGATGCTGCGCGTGAAGCGCAAGGAGATCAAAAAGACCGAACCCATCCGCTGCGTCATCGACACGGCGAACGACGCGGCAGAAATCAGCCTCGACGAGAACGTGACGCGCGAAGACCTCCACCCTGCCGACCAGTTCGAGCGCTTCCGCGAGCTTTCGGAGGATCGGGGATGGGGCGCGGAGGAAATCGCCGCCCGGTTCGGCGTGACCGCCCATGTCGTGAAGCAGCGGATGCGGCTCGGCGCTGTCAGCCCCAAGCTGTTGCAGGTCTATCGCGACGGCGACCTGACCTTGGAGCAGTTGATGGCCTTCGCCATCACCGACGATCATGCGCGGCAGGAACACGTCTATGAGAACCTGTCCTATAACCGCGACCCCTCCATCATCCGGCGCGACCTGAACAAGATGAACGTCGCGGCGACGGATCGCTGCGCGGTCTTCGTCGGCGCGCAAGCCTATGCCGAGGCAGGCGGCACCATCATCCGCGACCTGTTCACCGAGGATCGCGGCGGGTTCTTTGAGGACCCCGCGTTGCTGGACCGGCTTGCCGTCGAGAAGCTGGAACGGATCGCCGCCGAGGTTCGGGACGCCGAGGGGTGGAAGTGGACCGCCGCCCATCTGGACTTCCCCCATGCGCATGGGATGCGCCGCGCCTATCCGCATCCCGTGGAGCTTTCGGAGGAAGACGCCGCCGCCTACAACGCCGCGCAGGACGAGCTTGAGCGCCTGACGGCGGAATGGGAGGACGCCGATATCGACCCCCCGCCGGAAGTGGATGCGCGGCTGGCGGAGCTTGAAGCCGAGATCGAGCGGATCGACGCCAAGCGCCACGTATACGATCCCGACGAGATCGCGCGCGGCGGCGCATTCATCGTCGTCGCCCATAACGGTGAAACCCGGATCGAGCGCGGCTTCATTCGCGCCGAGGACGAGGCACCGGAGCCGGAGGCGGGAACCGCAGAGGATGGCGAAACCATCATCGACGGCGTGCGCGTCAACGGCGATGGCGAAATCCTCGACGGTGACGGCGAAGGCGATGACCTCTCCGAAGCCGAACCGGAGCCGGAAGAAGAGGCCGGGGATGCTGGCAAGCCGCTGCCCGATTCCCTCATTCGCGACCTGACCGCGCATCGCACCCTCGGCCTGCGCCTCGCCCTTGGCGAGCAGCCGGATATGGCGTTGATCGCCGTTATTCACACGCTGGCGGCGCAGACCTTCTACCGGGACGGCAGCACGGCCCATTGCCTCGAAATCAGCCCCACCAGCAATTACCTCGCCGCCCACGCGGACGGCATCGAGGACACGGCGGCGGCGAAGATGCTGGACGACCGCCACACCGGATGGGCGGCGGACATGCCGCGCGATGTGGCCGACCTCTGGGGCTTTGTCGCCGGTCTCGACCATGCGAGCCTCATGGCCTTGCTCGCGCATTGCGCCTCGCTGACCGTCAATGCGGTGAAACTGCCGTGGGAAACCAGCAAACGCGGCGCCCATGAAACGGCGGACAAGCTGGCGACGGCGGTGACGCTCGACATGACGGCGCACTGGACGCCGACCGTGCGGAGCTATTTCGGGCGCATGACCAAGGCCCATATCGCCGCCGCCGTGCGCGAAGCCCTTGGCGACGAGGCAGCGGAGCGGATTGCGGACAAGAAGAAGGTGGAGATGGCCGAAGCTGCCGAGCAGCTTCTGGCCGGAACCGGCTGGCTTCCGCCCGTGCTGCGCACCGCGCGCCCCGCATGGCTCGACCAGCAGGCCGAGACGTTCGCCCTTGCATCCGTCGAGCCCACCGCCACGCAGGAAGCACACGATGCCCATTTCGCCATCGCAGCGGAATGAGCAAGGAAGGCCGGGGGCGCGCAAGCGGCCCCGGCTTTCTTTCCGTTCGAAAAAATCGCGGGCCGCGCAGTCGCGCGGCCCGATCACCTCGACCGTCGCCACGGTCGCAACCACCATGAAGGAGGAGAACAATAGTCGCCGTCATGCTGATGAGCGTCGTGCTGATCGCCGGGCTTTGCGTCCTGGCCTATACGCTCGCCACCTACGCCTTGCCTTTCATGCTCGGCGTCACCGCCGCGCAGTTCGCCTATCAGACCGGCGCGGGATTCATCGGCGCGGGCCTTGTCGGTTTTGTCGCCGCCGTCGCTGCCTTCGGCGTGCTGGCGCTGTTGTTCGACACGCTGCGCTCACCGATCCTGCGCCTGATCGTGGCGCTGATCTTCGCCGCGCCCGCCGCCGTCGCGGGCTATGCGCTGGTCCATGGCGTCACCAAGGAAGCCGTGCTGTCCGAAATCTGGCGGCAAATCTTCTGCATCATCGGTGGGGCATTTGTCGGAACTTCGGCGCTGCTGCGATTGATCACGTTGGCCCGTGCCTGATTCCCCCGCCAATCGCGGAGAGAAGGCGTGGTTGCGCGAGCGTTCGTTCGCCGCGCGACCACATTGGCGGCTATCAGAATGTCGCTGACCCAAAGGGATAGTGCCGGTTCCGCTTCATGGCCTCGCGGTGCCGTCGATCCTGCGTCCGTGCACCGTCTGGGCGCACTTCATAGTCGAGTTCCTCAACGCAAGGCTTCGACATGTTGAAGCTGACGTTCAACTCATCGTAGCCAAGATTATCGACATAGGTCTTCATCTTGAAGCCAGCATGTAGCGCAGCCGCAATCAACACGCCGTTCGCCACATAGGTCGGGCCGAGCTTTTCGCCCTCTGGGTAGCTGCATGCGAAGTTTTCCGCGATGTGCTTCAGCCAGTAGCTTCCCGTTCCCTTCCGAATGGTCTTTGTCGGCGTAACCCGACCGAGGAAGGCTAGCGAAGCAAGGAACGGCTTCACGGCGCCGTCACCGAGCAGTTCCGAGCGCGCTTCCTTGAACCTAGCGTTCATCTCCCGGAAATCTTCCCAGCGCCCATCGTCCTTCCGCCGTGGACCGCCGGAGCCAATGCCCCACATCGTCAGCTTCGGCGTGTGTTCCCAGACATCGCGAAGGGCGAGCTTTGCAGCAGCGTGGTAGAAAGCTGCCGGTGAAATCGTGAAGGCGTGTTCCGCGAGATATGCGACAAAGAGGTCGCCGCGAACCTGGGTCATGCTTGTAACGCCCGCCTGCACGGCCGCTAGAGCCGTCGCATAGGTGCGGAAACCCAGCCCTCGCGCGATAGCCTCGCAGCGATGCGAGGATTTTACATCAGGCAGTTTGCGCGTGAGGTCGGCCTTTATTGCACTAAGGCCATCCGTCGAAACAGGAATCGTGAGAGTAAACACGATGCACCTCCATATCGGGCCATGCTGTTCGCCGATTACGCAGCAGCCCGTTGGTTGGGATGCAGGTGTTGAGATGCGTTGAAACGTTATCCGTTCAGGACGTTTGACCCGGCGACAGGTCACAGGTGTCCAACCCGATTCGTAAGATGATGTTCCGCATCTTGAATTTCAAGGCTTCATATGCCGGCAAACGCATCTTCGCGTTGCCCGGCGCGCCGCGCGTTCGGCTGCGCCGGAACCACAACTGCGGCGCGTTTCCGCCATTCGGCTTCAATCGCTAACGCAGGAGACGGTGGCGGTCATTTCGCGAGCGCCCGTGTTGGCAAGGCTTCCGAAAGCTGGCCTCGGTCGCCGTTGCGGCGGGATCAGTAAGATGGGGCAGCGCCGCCCGCTAATAACAGGCACGCAGCAGAGAAGCGCCAAGAACCCGGATAGGCGCGGCGAGCCAAGGAAACCATGCAGCATCTCACAGGCAGTCGCTCGGCAGCGCTGAATGCGATCAATGCCACGAGGAGCGAAAAACAGGGCCAAGCGTCGATCATGCCGAACCGGGGCGATTGCCATGACGATGAAAGTGAGGCGGCAGAGCGTCGACCAGCGAAACTCACGCCGTTTCCGTTCTCGAGCGTCAACGCGCAGGGACGGCTGCCATTGCCGCATTCCCTCGATTTCCTGAAACGGGCGTCCATCCGCGATCTCGATTGGCATGGGTCTAACCGAAGACCGGCTTCGCCTCGCTCGTCTCCCGCAACGTCCGCCGCAAGCTTTTTCCGCCGCCTTCGGCTTTGCATCGCGAAGCAAAAAAGCCGTCGTCGGCCGCCTTCCACTTCGTTCCAGCCCTGAGCCCACCCCATCGCGCAAGCGCGACGGGGACCCCGAGCGGGTGCGGGCCGAGCGTCCCCGGTCTCACGACCCCCATCGAGGTCGCAATGGAGCGGCCCGACAGGAAAGGGAATACGACAATGGCGACCATCGGCACCTTCACCAAGAACGAAAACGGCGCGGGCTTCACCGGCGCGGTCAAGACCCTGACCCTCAACGTCAAGGCCAAGTTCGTCCCCTCGGAAGGCGAAAGCGAGCGCGGCCCGGACTTCCGCATCTTCGCCGGCGCGACCGATTATGCTGAGAACGTGATT
>DPXQ01000056.1 GCA_003527225.1 Rhizobium sp. | reverse complement strand
CAGTAGAAAATCCCGCCAATACTACTGCCAATCAGTATGCCGCCCCTTGGCTGACGCGTCCGCTCGAGTTCCCTCGCGAATTCAGGGCCTGTCTACGCACGCGTTTTCCCGGAACCGATCGCCGTCCCGTCGCGTTCCCTTTGATCCAACAGGGAGGATCGAAGAATGACCAAGCTCACAACCATCATCGCTGCCGTCGGCATGGCGGCCTTCGTATCTGGCCCCAGCCCTGCCGCCTGTCCCGAAGTGACCGGCTCGGTCAACGGCGAGGCCGCGGCGGGCATTGCCAAGGACGGGACGCATGTTCCCCTCGAAGGCTCGGCCGATACCCAGGCGGGCGCCTCCGCCGGCGTGCAGAAGGACGGCAGCACCATGCCGCTGGCCGCGGACAAGAATATCGCAACGTCGAACCAGGACGTCGCCGCCCAGCAGCAGGGCGAGGAGACCGCGGCAGCCTCCGCGGCGAACAAGGACAAGTGCACTGACTGAAGGGGCTGGGGCTCGAGCGCGCCGTCCGCGGCGGCGATGCCGTGGTGGAAGAATGCGCGGAGCTGATCTCGCCTTCATGGCTCCAGCCACAGAGACAGAGCGCTTCGTCGACAAGGCGCGGCACTCTCGTTCTTTGCGCCGCGGAGCGGGAGGTTCCGCTTGAAAATGATCGCAATCGTCGCTACGACGGGAACGGTCATCCGGCTTCGCGCCGGTGCCTCCCGGGGCGCCTGAGGGCAAGCCGTGGGGAACAAATTTCGCCACGGCGCTCCGCCGTGGCTGGTACCAGGAACCAGACGGGGCAGGGTTAAGCCTGTCCGTCCCTTTGGAGTTGGATGCGACATGTCTGCAAAGATCTACCGCCCCGCAAAGACCGCGATGCAGTCGGGCAAGGCGAAGACGCATGTGTGGATACTCGAGTTCGACCAGGCCATCCCCAAGAAGATCGATCCGGTCATGGGCTACACGACTTCGGCCGATACGCGCCAGCAGCTCAAGCTGATGTTCGAGACGCAGGAACAGGCCGAGGCCTATGCGCAGCGCGAAGGCATCGACTATCGTGTCATCCCGCCGAAGGAAGCCAAGCGCCAGGTCGTGTCCTACACGGACAACTTCAAGTACAGCCGCCTGCAGCCCTGGACGCACTAAGGACGTCCTGACCACCGGTCGGGCCGTTCCGGCCCGGTCCGCCTGCCCGTCCGTCATCGACAAGGCCCCTTAGCTCAGCTGGATAGAGCACCTGCCTTCTAAGCAGGTTGTCGCAGGTTCGAGTCCTGCAGGGGTCGCCATTTTTGATCAGCGGACCTTCGTTGCTACGCTAGATCTGAACCGGTTGAAAACGACAATTCTTGAAGTTTCGGGCCGCTTGGAAGAAGGGTGCGTAATGCCCGACCCTATGGTGAAGCGCGGCCACAAATATTCCTACATTAAGCTTCTTTTCTTGCGAAATGGCGCTTCGGATGAGGGCTTTGAACCAATAGCTACGCGAAACATCGAGCGTGTACAGAGGATTCTTGATGTAAACTATCGCGTCGATGTCCGGCGTCTGGTCGTCGTCGGGATTAATGGCTCCCATCTTTCGCCCAATGAAGTATTCAGCAGTTCCGGTGCTTCCTAAAATCGTGGTGTTGTCTGAAATTATGAGAACGCTCGACCGGCTGGGGTCAGGGACGTATCGTCCATATTCTGCGAACTTCTTTTGGGAATTCCGCATTGTTTTCATTGTTTGCCTCATCATAAAATCAGTAGCTTTACGCTTGGCATCGTCGGGGTCCGGAAGCTGCCTGATTACCGCACTATGGTTTATCCGCCCAACTGTGAAAAATGGCTTTCCTTGCGCAGCAGCCACCTCTTGCAGCTTTTCGTAGAACTGTGAGTTGTCGGTCGCGTTTCGCGACTTTCTCTCGATAGCGATTTTTCCGTCAAGGATCAGATGGTCTGGCGCTTTGTGTTGCACCCCTTTTCTGACGTGATTGTCTTCGTCGGGGATCTTGTGGTTTGGGTACAGGTCTTCAATAGCCATTCTCACGACATCATCGACGGTTGTAAATTCATCCGGAGGAGGCAAGGAAGATGATGGAACCATGCTGATGCATCTGTCCTTCTTTAGTCGTTTCGTCACCATCTGTAGTCTTAGTCAATGCAACTGTGCCATGGAAGCGAACCGCATGTGGTTTGGCGACGGACCAAGCGGTGAGATTGGGCAGTCAGTAGAAGACAACGACTGCGCATTAGCTGACATCCATGAATGTCGGTCGCATTTCCAGCTGCACGACCCGCTGGCATTTGCCGGGTCAAATCGGCTATCGCTGCCGAAGCATGATTCGCGTCTTCGGATTCGTCCGTCGCGCCGTCATGCGGCTGGCGATCATCGTTTATGCGGCGATAGGAAGCCATGCATGCGAGGGGTTTTCATGGCAAGTACCGGCAATACGAGGCGAAAGCCGCGCAAGCGCAGCAGCACGGCCCGCAGGAAACCGTCCGGCGGCGGCGGCCTCTGGCCATGGCTCGTGGCGCTGGTCTTGGTCGCCGGCGCGATCGCCGTCTACGACAACCGCGAAGAGCTTTCTGAGGTAGTCGCGGCCTACCTGCCGAAGACGGCCAAGACCCTGTCCGGCCGGTCGGCGGAGAACGGGGGAGGCAAGGCCGAAGCTTCGCGCCAGAAAGCGGAGCCGGCGTCACCCGGAGCGTCAAAACCCGCCGACAAGCGTGACAGCGGCCCGATACCGCCGGCCCCGGTCGGAACAGCCGCCGCTACGCCTTCGGCCGCCATTCCGGTGCCGGAAGGCCGTCCGGG
>DPXQ01000063.1:707-7010 GCA_003527225.1 Rhizobium sp. | reverse complement strand
TCGATTCTGGCCGAATCCTGCCTCAATCGTGAGGGGCGGGGGCGGTTCACAGCCTATTCCGCCGGCTCGCATCCCAAGGGTGAGGTTCACCCGATGGCGATCGATCTGCTGAAGCGTAGCAATTATGACACGTCCGGCCTGCGTTCCAAAAGCTGGGACGAGTTTGCCGTGCCCGGTGCGCCGAAGATGGATTTCGTCTTCACGGTTTGCGATTCGGCCGCCGCCGAGGCTTGTCCGGTCTGGCCGGGCCAGCCGATGACGGCCCATTGGGGCGTGCCGGACCCTGCAGCCTTGGAGGGAACCGAGACGGAGAAGGCGCTGGCGTTTGCCGACGCCTACCGGATGCTGGGCAACCGGATCTCCATTTTCGTCAACCTGCCGATCGCCAGCCTTGACCGGCTCGCGCTGCAGAAGCGGGTGAGCGAGATCGGTAAATCCTAAAAGGCGCGGCTGTCGCGCACCATTCCTGTCAACGATCGGCGTATTTTCATGTCCTCGACTTCGTCTCCGTCCCCGCTCGGCTTTTTCGAGCGTTATCTGTCGATTTGGGTCGCGCTTTGCATCGCGGCCGGCGTCGGCCTCGGCTTGTCCTTCTCCGGCTTGTTCCAGGCTGTCGCGGCGATCGAATATGCCAGCGTCAACCTGGTCGTCGCGGTGCTGATATGGGTGATGATCTACCCGATGATGGTCAGCATAGACTTCGCCTCTTTGAAGGATGTCGGGCGTAAACCCAAGGGGCTGTGCGTGACGCTCGTGGTCAACTGGCTGATCAAACCCTTCACCATGGCCATTCTCGGCGTTCTGTTCTTCGAATATGTCTTTGCCGGGCTCGTTTCGCCGGAAGATGCCAAGGAATACATTGCCGGCATGATCCTGCTCGGCGTAGCACCCTGCACGGCCATGGTGTTCGTGTGGAGCCAACTGGTCAGGGGCGACGCGAACTATACGCTCGTTCAGGTGTCGATCAACGATCTGGTGATGGTTGTCGCCTTCGCGCCAATCGCCGCCTTCCTGCTCGGCGTCACGGAAGTCGTGGTGCCCTGGGAAACGCTGCTGCTCTCCGTCATCCTTTATGTCGTGATCCCGCTCTTGGCAGGTTATCTGACCCGTCGGCGGCTCGACGCGCGCCACGACGGGGTGGCCGTGGCCGGGTTTACGGCCGCCCTCAAGCCTTTCTCCATCGTCGGGCTGCTGGCGACCGTCGTGCTTCTGTTCGGGTTTCAGGCCCAGACGATCGTTGCCTCGCCGCTGGTGATCGTGCTGATCGCCATACCGCTCCTGCTGCAGAATCTGCTGATCTTCGTCATCGCCTATGGCTGGTCCTATCTCTGGCGGCTGCCGCACAATGTCGCCGCGCCGGCGGCGCTGATCGGCACGTCCAACTTCTTCGAACTGGCCGTCGCCGTCGCGATCAGCCTGTTCGGATTGCATTCCGGGGCGGCGCTGGCCACGGTCGTCGGCGTTCTCGTCGAGGTGCCGGCGATGCTGGCGCTCGTGGCGGTCGCCAACAGGACGCGGCGCTATTTTCCGGCCTGATGCGTTCGGCCCGCCCGGCCTCTGTCGGCCGTGTCATATTTGGCACGCGGCCGGCCTAAATGCGCGCGCTGCCACACGGCCATTCGCGCCCCGTCCACAGCCATGTGGCTTGCGGTTAGGGAAAATTTAACTTGTGTTTTCATTAAAGTCCGCGGATGTGCCGGTGCGCCGGACGTCGCGGATTCACGCAAAATTGAAACGGGCCGGCGCCACGGGCGAAGCGGCGAGAACTTTTCAATGATATGCCTATCGGCTAGTGAACCGCGCCATGAACGGCGGCAGCCTCCCGGTTGCCGCTTCGCGACGACAGAGCTGGAGCGAGTGCAGGAATGACCAATTACATCAGGATCGCGGCAACGACAGCGCTTGCCGCGATAACGGCCTTCTCGGCCTTGCCCCCGGCGGCCGAGGCGGCCACGCTTCTCGACCTCCTGCGCGGCGGGCCGGGCAGATCCAGCGAGAGGCCCGGACTGCGCTCCATCCTCGAGCCCCAGGCGCGGGGCGGGCTGGAGATGGGCGATCCCGAGCCGCTGCCGAAGGTCGCCGGTCCGCGTTATTACACCTACAAGCCCGAAGCGACGCGGGCGATCGCGATCAAGGCGCCGGTCGCACCGACCGCACCCGCCGTGCCCGCTCCCACGGGGCTTGATGCCGCGACCCCGTCCGTCGCCAGCGACCAACCGCAGGTGCGCCGTTTCCTCGCCGACACCGGTGTGCGCGCCACGGACGAGATGGCGAAGGCCGTCGAGGGCTATTATGCGGACAATAAGCCGCTTATCTGGGTTACCGAGGCCGGCCTGACCGAGCGGGCGCGCCAGGCGCTTGACGGTCTCGCCGCTGCCGACGCGGTCGGCCTCGCTCCCGAGGACTATGCCGTGCCGCTGCCGGCGGAGGCGGTCGATCCGGCCGACCCCGACAGGCTTGCCCGGGATCTCGCTAGTTTCGAGGTAGCACTGTCGGCAAAGCTGCTCTCCTATGTCGCCGACACGGAGCGGGGGCGGATCGATCCGAACAAGATTTCCGGCTATCACGACTTTAAGCGCAAGCCGGTCAACCTGAAGCCGGTGCTCAACATGCTGCGGCTGAGCCCGGACGTTGCCGCCTATCTCCGCTCGCGCGATCCCGACAATGCGCAGTTCAAGGCCATGGCGGCGGAACTCGCCCGCTTGCGTGCCGCCGACAGCCAGGCCGGGGCTCGGGTCGAGATTGCTCCGGGCACGTTGTTGAAGCCCGGCCAGAGCAATGCCGAACTCGCTAACATCCTCGCAGCCATTAAGGCCGAAGGGTCGGATGCGCTCAAGGCCGAGCATGCCGCAGCGCTTGCGGGCTATGCGGGCACGCCGGACTACACGCCCGACCTCGTCGCCGTCGTCGAGGCCTTCCAGAAGGAAAAGGGTTTGAAGCCGGATGGCGTCGTCGGGCGGGCGACCATCCGGGCGCTGACCGGCCACAGCAATGCCGAGAAGATCGACAAGCTGATCGTCGCCATGGAACAGATCCGCTGGCTGCCGGATGATCTGGGACAGCGCTATGTCTTCATCAATCAGCCGTCCTATACCGCCTATTTCGTCAACGAGGGCCGCGAGCAACTGGCGATGCGGGTGGTCGTCGGTTCCAAGTCGAACCAGACCTATTTCTTCCAGGACCAGATCGAGACGGTGGAGTTCAACCCCTACTGGGGCGTGCCGAAGTCGATCATCGTCAACGAGATGCTGCCGAAGCTGCGCCGCGATCCGTCCTATCTCGATCGCCTCGGCTATGAGGTGAGCTATGGCGGTCGCAAGGTTTCCTCGACGCAGGTCGACTGGAACACCACCCACAGTGTCGATGTGCGCCAGCCGCCCGGTGGTGACAATGCGCTGGGCGAGCTGAAGATCCTGTTTCCCAACAGCCATGCGATCTACATGCACGACACGCCGTCGAAGAGCTTCTTCCAGCGCGACATGCGGGCGCTCAGCCATGGTTGTGTTCGTCTGGCCGAACCGCGCGTCATGGCGGCGGCGGTGATGGGCACGACGACGGCCGAGATCGCCAAGCAGATCGCGTCCGGGCAGAACCGCGCGGTTCAGGTGCCGCAGAAGATCCCGGTCTATGTTTCCTATTTCACCGCCTGGCCGAACAAGGACGGCGGAATCGATTATTTCGAAGACGTGTATGACCGGGATGAGGCGACCCGCAAGGCCTTCAAGGCGACCAGCGACGCCCGCGCCCCGCGCGGCTGACGATGACGAAGGCGGGTGGATGACCCGCCTTTTTCATTTCCGCAGCAATTGCGCGAGCAGGTCCGGCGTCAGTTCGTCGAAGTGATCGATCTGCCAGTCGGCTCCGAGCTCGGCGATGGGAACATCCGAATAGCCGAACGGCACGACGATGGAGGGGATGCCGGCATTGCGAGCGGCAAGGATGTCGTTGACGCTGTCTCCGACCATCACGGCCAGGCGCGGATCGCCGCCGGCCCGCTCGATGGTCGCGGTTATGTGGCCCGGATCGGGCTTACGCACGGTGAAGGTGTCGCCGCCGGCAATGGCCGAAAAATGGTGGGTGAGCCCCAGCTTCTCGATCAGTGGCAAGGCCAGCGATTCCATCTTGTTGGTGCAGACGGCGAGCCGGAAGCCGGCCTCGCGCAAGCGTTCCAGGGCGTCGACGAGGCCCGGATAGGGCCGGCTTTCCCCAGGCATTCCCGCCATGTAATGGGCGATGAAGCGATCGAGCAGCGGCTGCAGGTCTTCATCCGCGAGCGGCGCACCGCGCAGCGCGAAGGCACGGGCGATCATGGCGCGGGCGCCCTGGCCAACCAGATGGGTGAGATCCTCGTAGCCCACCGGCGGCAGGTCGGCGACGGCGATCGTATGGTTGAGGCTGGCGACCAGGTCTGGCGCCGTGTCGACGAGCGTGCCGTCGAGGTCGAAGACGATCGTGGGGGCTTTCAAGGGCATACTCCGTCACTGCTCAGGGAATGCGGGATCGCACTAGCCGGGTAGGCGAAATGCGGGCAAAAGGCAACCGATACAGCGGTATCGGAAAGGGGCTTTCGTTTGCCCGGCGAGGCGTGTAAACAGCTGTCGACGAAACGGACAGGAGCTCTTGGCGCATGGACGCCCGCGAAATGAAGATAAAGGCTGCGGCAGCGGCTTTGGAGCATGTCGAGGACGGAATGCGTCTCGGCATCGGCACCGGTTCTACCGCGGAGGAGTTCGTCCGGCTTCTGGCGGAAAAGGTGGCAGGCGGCCTCAAGGTCGAAGGCGTGCCGACGTCGGAGCGCACCGCGCGCCTGTGCCTCGAACTCGGCGTGCCGCTGAAGTCGCTCGACGAACTGCCGCAGCTCGATCTGACCATTGACGGGGCCGACGAAGTGGACGGCCGGCTGCGCCTGATCAAGGGCGGCGGCGGCGCGCTTCTGCGGGAAAAGATCGTTGCGGCGGCTTCCGAAAAGATGATCGTGATCGCCGACGAAAGCAAGGTCGTCGAGACGCTNNATCGCCGTGGAGAAGGCGGCCGAACGGCTGGGGCTGACCGGTGCCATGACCTTGCGCGCCTCCGGCGACGGTCTCTTCACCACTGACGGCGGACACCTCATCCTCGACGCATCTTTTGGCCGTATTCCTGATGCAGAGGCCTTGGCTATCGCGCTCAATACCATTCCGGGTGTGGTCGAGCACGGGCTATTCATCAATCTGGCCACGCTTGCCATCATCGCCGGACCGGCCGGCGCGCGGGTCATCGACGCAAAGAACTAGACAGGAGCTGTGGATTTCATGGTCAATTTTTCGAGCTTGGGACGTTTCGCGTCTGTCACCGTCATTGCCGGTAGCCTGTTCACGGGGCCGGTCGCCCAGGCTCAGGACGTCGCGCCGGAGCACGTGCAGGCGGCCCGCGCAGCGATTACCGCGCTTGGCGTGACCGACCGTTTCGATGCCATCCTGCCGGCGGTGTCCGATCAGTTGAAGACGCAGCTCATCCAGGCCTATCCTGATCTGGAGAGCAAGATCTCCGAGACGGTCGATGCCGAGGCCATCAAGCTTGCCCCGCGCCGCGGTGATCTGGAGCGGGAGGCCGCGCTGGTCTATGCCAAAGCCTTCTCCGCCGAAGAGCTCAACGTGATTACCACCTTCTACACCAGCGAGGCCGGGAAGAAGCTTTTAAAGGACGGGCCGATCGCCATGCGCGAACTTATGAAGGCTGCGGACATCTGGACGGCCGGAATCTCGCGCGATCTCGAAAAGCAGGCCAACGAGGCGATGCTGAAAGAAGTCGGTGGCGCCGCGCCGGCTGCACCGGCCGCCAAGCCCTGATCGCGGGCTAACGGCAAGAACACAGAGCCCGGACGCGTTCCGGGCTTTTCTTTTGGGGGAGGGCGATCCTATATCTGGGCCGCTATGCCCATCAATGATCTGCCCACTGATCTGCAAGGAGAAACGCCATGTCCGGTTTTGACTATGATCTGTTCGTGATCGGTGGTGGTTCCGGTGGGGTGCGCAGCGCCCGCGTCGCCGCTTCGCTCGGCAAGAAGGTCGCGATCGCCGAGGAATACCGCTTCGGCGGGACCTGCGTCATCCGTGGCTGCGTGCCGAAGAAGCTGTTCGTCTATGCCTCGCAGTTCCACGAGCATTTTGAGGATGCGGCGGGCTACGGCTGGACCGTCGGCGAGAGCCGTTTCGACTGGCCGAGCCTGGTCGCGGCGAAGGACAAGGAGATCGCCCGGCTCGAAGGCCTCTACCGCAGGGGGCTGGACAATGCCGGCGCCGAGATTCTCGAGACGCGGGCCGA
>DPXQ01000063.1:0-647 GCA_003527225.1 Rhizobium sp. | reverse complement strand
GCGATCGTCATTGCCGGCGGCGGCTATATCGCGGTCGAGTTCGCCAACATCTTCCACGGCCTCGGGGTCGAGACGACGCTGATCTATCGCGGCGCGGAGATCCTCAGCCGCTTCGACCACGACATGCGGCACGGGCTGCACGAGGCCATGGAGGCCAAGGGCATTCGCATCCTTTGCCATGACATCATCGAACAGGTGAGCAAGGGCGCCGACGGTCGGCTGGTGGCGGAAACCAAGAACAGCGGCGAACTGGTGGCCGACCAGATCATGCTGGCGCTGGGCCGCGACCCCTATACCGAAGGTCTCGGCCTGGAGACGGCCGGGGTGGAGACGAACGAGCGCGGGGCCATCATCGTCGATGCCTATTCGCGGACCAATGTGCCGAGCATTTTCGCGCTCGGCGACGTCACCGACCGGGTGCAGTTGACGCCGGTGGCGATCCATGAGGCGATGTGCTTCATCGAGACCGAATACAGGAACAATCCGACCTCGCCGGATCACGACATGATCGCGACCGCGGTGTTCTCGCAGCCGGAAATCGGGACCGTTGGCCTTTCGGAAGAGGAGGCGGCCAGGCGGTTCGCCGATCTCGAGGTCTATCGGGCCCAGTTCCGGCCGATGAAGGCGACGCTTTCGGGACGCGCCGA